>NZ_LBIZ01000120.1:0-830761 GCF_028128665.1 Bradyrhizobium sp. CCBAU 45384 | reverse complement strand
CGGCTGGTTGGTTTCGGTCGCACGGGCGCTGGCCCGGCGGAACGCATCGCCGCTGCCACCGCCAGCGCGGGCACCACCGCCGGGGCGCGAGGCCTCGCGGGCGCGCTGCGCGGCCTCGGATTCGACCTTGCGGACGGCCTCTTCCAGCGACAGGCGTTCGCGGGTGATCTCGGATTCGGACAGCGGCGGCTGCACGCTGCGCAGCTGCGCGATCAGCGCCGTGCGCGCCCGTTCATACAGCGCGCGCCGGCTTTCGCCGGGAGCGTTGGGGTCCAGGGCGGCAATAGCGCGGGCGATCAGCGGATAGTAATCAGCCATTTCAACTCAACTATACCCGCGTCCTGGTAAGAGATCGTTAAGCCTCAAACGGGTTTTGCACGAGGATAGTATCCTCGCGTTCGGGGCTGGTGGAAAGCAGTGCGACCGGGCACCCCACCAATTCCTCGATCCGGCGGACATATTTGATGGCCTGGGCCGGCAGGTCGGCCCAGGACCGCGCATTGGCGGTCGGCTCCTTCCAGCCCTCGATGGTCTCATAGATCGGCTCGACCCGGGCCTGCGCGCCTTCACCGGCCGGAAAATAGTCGATCTCCTTGCCGTCGAGCTTGTAACCGACGCAGACATCGATCGTGTCGAAGCCGTCGAGAATGTCGAGTTTTGTGAGCGCCAGCCCGTTGATGCCGCAGGTGCGGACGGCTTGACGGACGAGGACCGCGTCGAACCAGCCGCAGCGGCGCGGACGGCCGGTGTTGGTGCCGAACTCGCGGCCGCGCTCGCCGATCTTGCGGCCGATCGCGTTGTCCTGCTCGGTCGGGAACGGGCCCTGACCGACGCGGGTCGTGTAGGCCTTGCAGAGACCCAGCACATAGCCGACCGCGCCCGGTCCAAGGCCAGCGCCGGTCGCGGCCTGCGCTGCGACGGTGTTGGACGAGGTGACATAAGGATACGTGCCGTGGTCGACGTCGAGCAACGCGCCTTGCGCGCCCTCGAACAGCATGCGCTTGCCGGCGCGCCGCTCGATGTCGAGCAGGCGCCACACCGTCTCTGCATAGGGCAGCAGTTGCGGCGCCAGCGCGCTCAGCTCTTTCAGGATCTCCTTGCCGTCGAACTCAGGCAGGTTGAGCCCTCGGCGCAAGGCATTGTGGTGCGCCAGCAGCCGGTCAATCTTGTGCGGCAGGGTGTTGAGGTCGGCAAGATCCATCAGGCGGATGGCGCGACGGCCGACCTTGTCCTCGTAGGCCGGGCCGATGCCACGGCGCGTGGTGCCGATCGCGGTCGCCGCGTTGGAGGATTCGCGCAGCGCATCGAGCTCGCGATGCAGCGGCAGGATCAGGGTGACGTTCTCGGCGACGCGCAGATTGTCCGGGCTGACAGCCACGCCCTGCGCCCTGAGCTTGGTGATCTCGTCGAGGAAGGCGGCGGGATCGAACACCACGCCGTTGCCGATGACCGACAGCTTGCCCTCTCGCAGCACGCCGGAGGGCAGCAGCGCGAGCTTGTAGGTCGCGCCGTTGATGACCAGCGTATGCCCGGCGTTATGGCCGCCCTGGAAGCGGACGACGATATCCGCCTGCTCCGACAACCAGTCGACGATCTTGCCCTTTCCTTCGTCGCCCCACTGGGCGCCGACGACGACAACATTGGCCATTCGCGGGTAATCCTTCGAGAATTTTAGATGCGCCCAGCCCAATTCCCGGCCGAAGGCCGTTCGCACGCGAGGCAGCTCCACCGGATAAAGGAAGCGGCCCCTCTAGGCAAGCAAGAACGGGGCTTTTTTCGGGCCCAAGGCGTGTCCCAAGCCTTTGATATCCCCTTAAAATCCAGCAACCTTCACGGCCGTATCGGGCGGCCCGCGCGGGCGACGGATTGACCGGTATCAATCATGCCGGCGCCTGGTCGTGCCAAGGGGACTGATGTCACCTCCGCAGCTTACCTTCCCCGGTCAGCAGGCCCCTTTTTCAGACACGCCGTGACCCAGCCATCAAGCAACCAGGCCAGCCATTTCTGGCGCCTCTCGGCCGAGGCGCTCAGCGCGCAGCTCGGCTGCTCCTTGCACGGTCTGTCCGCGGCGGCGGCCGACGAACGCCTCGACCGTTTCGGACCGAACACCGACGCACCGCCGCGGATCGAGGGCGCGGCGCGCGCGATCCTGCGCCGGTTGCTCGAACCGTTGGCGCTGATCCTTCTGGTGGCCGGCATCATCTCGATGCTGACCGGCGACGAGATCGGCGGGCTCATCATCGTCCTGATCCTCGCGCTCTCGATCGGCCTCGATACCATCCAGGAGGGACACGCGGTCCGCGCCGCCGAGATTCTCCGGCGCTCGGTGGCCCTGAAGGCCGAGGTCAGCCGCGACGGCGCATTTGTCGATATCGATGTCGAGCGCCTCGTGCCCGGCGATCTGCTGCGCGTCCGCGCCGGCGACATCATCCCGGCTGACGCGCTGATCCTTGAGAGCACCGCCTTCACCGCGGGTGAAGCCGCGCTCACCGGCGAGCCCTATCCGGTGCAGAAACGCGCCGGGCCATGCGCCGGCCCCGACGACACCTCGAACGCGCTGTTCCGCGGCGCCGTCGCCCAAACCGGCGAGGCGATCGCGCTCGTGGTCAGGACCGGCCGCGACACCGTGTTCGGCGCGGCGGCCTCCGCGCTCGCCGAGGCGCAGGCGCCCTCTCCCTTCGAACGGGACTTGCGCGAATTCGGCCTCGTGATCGCGCGCGCCACGCTGGCGCTGGTGCTGGTCGTGCTCACCATCCGCGTCGTGTTCGGCCGTCCCGTGCTCGATTCGCTGCTGTTCGCCGTTGCGCTTGCGGTCGGGCTGACGCCGGAACTGCTGCCGATGATCACGACGGTGACGCTGTCGCGCGGTGCGCTGCGCATGGCCGGCCGCAAGGTGATCGTGAAGCGGCTCGCCGCCATTCACGACCTCGGCGCCATGACCGTGCTGTGCACGGACAAGACGGGCACGCTGACATCGGCCGAGATCACGCTCGCCAGAAGCCTCGATGCCGCCGGCAAGGACGATGCGCGCGCCGCGCGGCTCGGCGCCATTGCGGCCTCGCTCGGCGGCGACCGTGGCGCGCTCGATGCCGCCCTCGTCGCCGGCCGGCCGGAGCCTTGCCAAGGCTGGACACTCGCCGGACGGCAGGCTTTCGATTTCTCGCGCCGGCTGGGATCGGTGCTCGCCACCGGCCCCGAAGGCGCGCGACTGATCGTCAAAGGCGCGCCGGAGGCCGTGCTGGAATTGTGCGCGATGGACCAACATGCGCGCGAGGCGGCAATGGCCCATGTCCACGCGCTTGCCACCGAGGGCCTGCGCACCGTGGCCATCGCGTCGCGGGCGTGGAGCGGCGCGCTGCGTGAGGTCGAGACCGACGACGAGACCGACCTCGTCTTCGAAGGTCTCTGCGCCTTCGCCGATCCGCCGAAGCCGACGGCCGCGGCCGCGATCGCCCGGCTCGCAGCGGGCGGCGTGAGGCTGAAGATCCTGTCGGGGGACGATCCCGTTGTGGTGAAGCGGCTCGCCGCCCTGGTCGGGCTCAACGCCGAGCGCGTGCTGTCGGGAGCCGACATCGCCGAGCTCAGCGACGAGGCGCTTGCCGTGCAGGTGCGCTCGGCCGATGCGTTCGGCCGGCTCGCACCGGACCAGAAATCGCGCATCGTGAAGGCGCTCCAGGCCGGCCGCGAGGTGGTCGGCTTCCTTGGCGACGGCATCAACGACGCACCGGCCCTGAAGGTTGCCGATGTCGGCCTGTCGGTCGACGGCGCCACCGGAGTGGCGCAGGCCGCTGCCGACATGATCCTGCTGGCGTCGGATCTCGAAGTCGTCGCCGACGGCGTCGAGGAAGGCCGGCGCACCTTCGCCAACATCCTCAAGTATGTCCGCATGGGCGCGAGCTCGAACTTCGGCAACATGCTGTCGATGGCGGCGGCCTCGATCGCACTGCCGTTCCTGCCGATGCTGCCGACGCAGATCCTGCTCAACAACCTGCTCTACGATCTCTCCGAGCTCGGCATTCCCTTCGACCGCGTCTCGGCGCAGGCAACCGCGAAGCCGCAGGTGTGGAGCATGTCGCGCTTGGTGCGCTTTGCCGCGATCATGGGGCCGCTGTCGTCGGTGTTCGACTTTCTCACCTTTGGCGCGCTGCTTTATTTGTTCAAGGCCTCGCCGGACGAGTTCCGCACAGCCTGGTTCGTCGAATCCATGGCGACGCAGATCCTGGTGATCTTCGTTATCCGCACCTATGGACGGCCCTGGCACAACTGGCCCGATCCGGTGCTTGCGGCCTCCTCGCTGATCGCCCTGTTCGCCGCGATAGCCCTGCCGTTCACGCCGCTCGGGACCTGGTTCGGCTTCGTCGCGCCGCCGCCGATCATGATGGCCGGCATCGCGTTTCTCGTCGTCGTCTATCTCGCCTGCGCCGAACTTTTGAAGCCATTCGCGATCCGCACGGGACCGACCGGCTGAGGTTCCTGTTGCACCGCCCTGCGCATGATGGCGATGCGCCGCGCGGCATTGATATCGGGCGCATTTCCGTGTCTTTGAGAGGTGCCGGGCGATCAGCCGGCCCGAACGCCGGGCCGGAAGCCTCGGTGCATGACGCGGGGCCATAACAATTACAATGACCGCCACCGGCCAGACCACCAGCGCCGAATCATCGGGCCATAGCTGGATCGCCAATCAGCCTTATCTCCTGCTCAGCATCACCGCGATGTGCTGGGCCGGCAATGCGGTGGTGGGGCGGCTCGCCGCCGGCCACATCCCGCCGGTGACGCTGTCGTTCCTGCGCTGGCTGTTCGCCTTCCTGCTGGTGCTGCCGTTCGCCTGGAAGCACCTCGCCCGGGATTGGCCGGCCATCCGCAGCAAGCTCGGCCTGATGATCACGTTGTCGATCACCGGCATCGGCGCCTTCAATACCCTGCAATATTGGGCGCTGGAGCATACCCAGGCGCTCAATACACTTCTGCTGCAGTCGGCCGCGCCCCTGATCGTGGCGCTGTGGTCGCTGGTCATCCTCGGAATCAGGCTCACGGGCGCGCAGGCCTTCGGCGTAGCTCTCTCGATGTGCGGCGTGCTGATCATCCTGCTGCACGGCGATCTCACCACGCTGTCGAACATCGCCTTCAACAAGGGCGACCTGATCTTCATCGTCGCGCTGATCATCTTCGCGCTCTATTCGGTGCTGACGTTGAAGCGACCGCCGATCCACGGCCTGTCGTTCCTCGCCTTCACCTTCGGGGCCGGTGCCGCGTGTCTCATTCCGCTGGAGATCTGGGAAATATCGGCGCGCCCGGTCATGAAGCTCGACGGGCCGAACCTGCTCACCCTGTTCTACGTCTCGGTGTTTCCCTCGACACTCGCCTATCTCTGCTTCAACCGCGGCGTCCGCCTGATCGGCGCCAATCGCGCCGCACCGTTCTTCCATGTCGTGCCGGTGTTCGGCTCGATCATGGCCATGGTCTTCCTCGGCGAACTGCCGCAGGCCTTTCACTTCATCGGCTTCGCGCTGGTGCTGTCGGGCGTTTTCGTGGCATCGCGGAAGCAAGCGAGCTAGCTTGCCCTGAACTTGCTGTAGGCCTCGCTGGTCGCGATGATGACGTGCTCGGCGCAGCCGTTGAGGCGATGCGGGTCGGCATCGAGCTCGTAAGCCTCCGACGTCATCATGTCGAGGAAGGCTGCGACCGACGGATAGAACACCAGCGCGACGAAATCCCACGCATTGCCCTGGTGCGGGCCGAGCGCGATCGCCCTGGCCTCGCCGGTCCACAGCAGCGTGCCGCCGCGCGCCTTGATCATCGGCACGGTGATCGCGCTGTAGCGCAAATACGCATCCCAGCCGGATCCGTCGCCGTCGCGCGAACGGGCGTGGAAACGCATCAAGTTCAGCATCACCACCGGCGCATGCCGGTCGAGCCGTTCCAGGCCCTCGATGTTCAACATATTAACCGCCAATGGCACCTCCGTAAGGTTTGCCTGCATTGTAGCATTGCGGCGACGGGACTTGTGTCATGACGACCATCCGGCGCAAGGTCGTACGCAACGCCAATGACGATTGCATCGCCCGCGCCAGCGGCCTCGAATCCGGCCAGCTGGCTCAACAACCAGCCTTATCTGCTGCTCAGCCTGAGCTCGCTGTTCTGGGCCGGCAACATCGTGATCGCGCGCCATGTCGGCGCGCATGTGCCGCCACTGACGGTGACGACGATCCGCTGGTTCGGCGTGTTCCTGATCCTGCTGCCGTTCTCCTGGCCGCATCTGAAGCGCGACTGGCCGGCGTTGCGCAAAAGCCTGCCGCTGATGCTGTTCCTGTCGCTGGTGGGCTTTGCCTTCAACAACGCGATCTCGTACTGGGCGCTGCAATATACCGAGGCGCTGAACGCGCTGCTGATCCAGTCGGCGGGTCCCCTGTTCGTGGCGCTGTGGTCGCTGGTGTTGTTTGGCGTGCGGCTGACGGCCGGGCAGTTCGCCGGCATCGCGATCTCGCTGGCCGGCGTCCTCATCATCATCCTGCGCGGCGACCTGGCGGCGCTGGCGAGCATCTCGTTCAACCGGGGCGACATCATGTTCGCCTCCTCGCTGGTGGCGTTCGGACTCTACTCCGCCTTCATCCCGCGACGGCCGAAGGTTCATCAACTCTCCTTCCTGTCCTTCACCACCTGCTGCGGCGCCTTCATGCTGCTGCCGACGGCGATCTGGGAGGGATGGAGCGGCAGGGTGCTGCAGTTCGACACCGTGACGCTGCTGACGCTCGGCTGGATCCTGATCTTCCCCTCGACGCTCGCCTATCTCTTCTTCAACCGCGGCGTCGCATTGATCGGACCGAATCGCGCCGCGCCGTTCTTCCATCTGGTGCCGGTATTCGGCTCGGCGATGGCGATCCTGCTGCTCGGCGAAAGGCTCCAGCCATTTCACCTGATCGGCTACGCACTGGTGCTCGCCGGCGTCGTCATCGCCTCACGGCGGTGAAGTAATTCCGCGCCAAGAGAAGGCTCTCGCAGGGTGGGCAAAGCGACTTGTCCACCGTAGCTCGCAGAGCGAAGGCGGAAGCGTGCCCACCTGAACATCATCGTGAACTCAAAAAGAAAAGGTGGGCACGACGCTTTCGCGTCTTTGCCCACCCTACGAATTCAGCGCAAGATCTTATGCCGCGCGGACCTTGGCGAGGAAGCCGTCCACCGCGCCGCGCAGCGCGCCGGACTGGTGATCCAGCTCGCGGGCGTTGGTCAGTACGTCGCCGGCGGCGGTGCCGGTCGCTTCCGCGGCGGAAGTGACGCTGCCGATATGGGCGTTGATCTCGGCCGAGCCGGCCGCGACCGACTGGATGTTGCGGGCGATCTCGCGGGTCGCCTCGCCCTGCTGCTCGATCGAGGCCGAGATGCCGGCGGTGATCTCGCTCATCTCGGCAATCGTCTGCGTGATGCCGCCGATGGCCGCGACCGCATCGCTGGTCGAGGTCTGCATCGCCGCGACCTGGGCGGAGATTTCCTCGGTCGCCTTGGCGGTCTGGTTGGCCAGGGCCTTGACCTCGGAGGCGACGACGGCGAAGCCGCGGCCGGACTCGCCGGCACGCGCCGCCTCGATGGTGGCGTTGAGCGCGAGCAGATTGGTCTGCGCCGCGATCGAATGGATGAGCTTGACCACCTCGCCGATCTTCTCGGCGCCGGTCGATAGCTCCTGCACCGTGGCGTTGGTGCGTTCGGCATCGCTGACGGCGCGGCTCGCAACTTCGGTCGAGCGCGTCACCTGGCGGGAGATCTCCGTCACCGAGCTCGACAGCTCCTCGGCAGCCGCGGCGACCGTGCCGACATTGCCGGAGGCTTTTTGCGAGGCGGCGCCGACGGTCGCTGCGCGCGAAGAGGCGTCGCTGGCGGTCGCAGTCATCGACTGCGCCGTCGACTGCATGCCGGCCGCGGCCGAGGAGACCGAGCGGACGATGCCGTTGACGCTGCGCTCGAAGTCGTTGGCGATATCTTCCATCGCGCGGCGACGATCCACCGCGGCGCGCTCCTTGGCGTCCGCTTCGCTCTTCTCAATCTCGCGGATGCGGACCGCGTTGTCCTTGAAGATCTGGACGGTCGAGGCCATCGCGCCGACCTCATCGCCGCGACCAACGCCGGGGATGTCGCCGTCAAGTTTGCCGTCGGCGAGATCCTTCATGCGGGCACCGAGCAGCGCGAGCGGGCGGCTGATGCTGCGGCCGAGCAGCCAGGCGACGCTGCCGGCGACGATGAGGATGCCAAGCATGGCAAGGCCGAGCATCCAGTAGACCGGGCCCATCTTGGCGTCGATGTCGTCGAGATAGGCGCCGGTGCCGAGATACATGTCGAAGCCGGGAATGGCGACCGCATAACCGATCTTGCGGATCGGCGTTTCCTGACCGGGCTTCACATATTCATAGTAGAGCAGGATCGAGCCGTTGGCCTTGACGCCATCCATCAACTCCTGCGACAGCCTGCGGCCGTTGGTCACGACGTCCATGCGGTTCAGCCCGATCTGCTTCGGATCGGGCGCGAGCTGGGTGATGCCGTCATAGGTCGTGCCGAACAGATAGCCCGCACCGTTGTCGTAGGTCATCGCATTGCCGTAGCGGCGAAGCTCGGCCATGGCGGCATCCTTCATCAGCTCGCCGGCATCGACGCGCTTCTTCAGCGCGGCTGCATAGTTGCGCCCCAAATCGACGATCGCCTTGGCCTGGTCGATGCGCGCATTCACCATCTCGTACTTCATCAGATAGCCGGCGAGAAACCCGGCGATGCAAAGGCCGAACAAGGTGACGCCGACAAGGATGCCAAGCTTGGGGGCGATCTTCAGATTGCTTAACTTCACGGGATAGGCTCCGGAAAAAGGGATGCACGCGAGTCGATCGTTCGAAATTGAATTAACTGTTAGTGGGGGACCCCTTAGCAAGTTCCTTACAGGTCTCCGTAGAAGCCCGGACGCTGCCGCGGAAAACGCCAAATAATCGCCGCAGCGACAACCGGGAATTGTACGCACTCACGCCGATTTCGCGTAAAAGACGTAAAGGCCCGTCCGACGGCGGGTCGCAACAAGAACCGACAAACAAAATCGGAGCTGGAAATGCCGAAATACAGGGTGGTGACGCCGAAGGGCGCGAGCTTCACGGTCGCCGGCAGCGACTATTCGTACGAGCGCGAGGCGCTCGATCCGATCGATGCCGAGATCGTCGAGGCGCCGGCCAATGAGGCCGAGTTCATCGCCGCCGCGAAGAATGCCGACGCGATCTACGCCAAGGGCATCCCGATCACCAAAAACATCATCGACAGCTTGCAGGACTGCAAGGTCATCACGCTCGGCTCGGTCGGCGTCGACAGCGTCGATGTGAAGGCAGCAACTGCACGCGGCATTCCCGTCACCAACATTCCCGACACCTTCATCGAGGAAGTCGCCGACCACGCCATGATGCTATTGCTGTCAGGCTTCCGCCGCCTGGTCGAGCAGGACAAGATGGTGCGCTCAGGGCGATGGACCGAGGGGCGGCCGGCGCTGCTGAAGATTCCGCGGCTGATGGGCCAGACGCTCGGCTTCATCTCGTTCGGACGCGTCGCGCGTGCGGTCGCCAAGCGCGCAGCTCCATTCGGCCTGCGCATGATGGCCTACGATCCCTTCATCCAGGAAACCCTGATGTGGGACCACGGCGTCATCCCGGCGACGCTGAACGAGGTGCTGTCGCAATCCGACTTCGTCTCGATGCACGCCCCCGCCCGGCCCGAAGTGCATCACATGCTGACCGAGAAGCATTTTCGGCAGATGAAGAAGAGCGCGATCTTCATCAACACCGGGCGCGGTGCCACAGTCGACGAGGAAAGCCTGATCAAGGCGCTGCAGGAGGGCTGGATCGCCCATGCCGCGCTCGACGTGCTGGAGAAGGAACCGCCCTCGCACAACAACCCGATCCTGGGCATGGAGAACGTGACGCTGACCGCCCATGTCGCCTCGGCCTCGGCACGGTTCGACGAGGCGCGCAAGCGCCGGGTGGGCTACGAATTGTCACTGGTGCTGCAGGGCATGTGGCCGGTAAGCTGTGTCAACCCGTCGGTGCTGCAAGACACCGCGCTCCGCCGCTGGCAGCCCGTCAGCATGGACCGCGGCCCGAACAGCTAAGGCGGTCCCGCGCGGCAAACGCGCAGGGAAACCGCATGGCCCTTCACCGGCGATCAACGCCGGGAAGGGAGACATCATAGGGAGGAACTGATGAGGAACGACATCACACGTCGTGATGCCTTGGCGCTGGGCCTGTCCGCTGCGACGTTCGCCGCCACCGGTGCTGCGGCGCAAACGTCAAATATCAAGGCCGCCGACGTTGCGGCGCCCAAGCGCGAGATCGAGAAGGGCGCAAGCTTGCGCATGCTGCGGCCGGTGCGTTTCGTGCAGGCCGACGAGGACGTGTTCCGCGCCAATGCGGCCAAGTTCACCAAGGAGACCGGGGTCGAGGTCAAGGTCGATTTCGTCGGCTGGGAGGACATCAACCAGCAGACCGCGGTCACGGCCAATTCCGGCGCCGGCCCCGACGTCATCATGGGCTTCTCCGACGCACCGCACATCTATATCGACAAGCTGATCGAACTGACCGACGTCGCCGATTATCTCGGCAAGAAGTATGGCGGCTGGCAGAACCTGGCGAAGATCTACGGCAAGAAGGCCAAGAGCGATTCCTGGATTGGACTCCCCTTTGGAGCCTCCGGCGGGCCGCTGATCTATCGCAAGTCCGTTCTCAAATCCGTCGGATTCGACAAGGCACCGGACGACCTTCCCGGATTCCTGGACCTCTGCAAGAAGCTGCAGAAGGCCGGCAAGCCCGCCGGCTTTGCGCTGGGCAATGCCGTCGGCGACGGCAACGGTTTTGCGGACTGGATGATGTGGGCGCACAACGCCGCACTGCTGGACGAAGAGGGCAACGTCACCATCAACAGCAAGGAAACCATCGCGGCGCTGAACTACGTGAAGGAGCTCTATCCAACCTTCATCGCGGGCACGTCGTCCTGGAATGACGTCAGTAACAACCGCGCGTATTCTTCGCAGGAAATCGCGCTGACTTCCAACGGCGTCTCGCTGTACTTCTCGCTGAAGAACGATCCGGCGACCGCGGCCATCGCCGAGGACTCCGAACATCAGCCGCTGCCGAAGGGGCTTGCACCGGTCTCGCCGATGTCCGGACTGACGCTGAATGCCATGGTGTTCAAGCACAGCCCGTATCCCAACGCCGCCAAGGCCTTCCTGCAATACATGCTGGAAAAGGACCAGTACGAACCGTGGCTCAACGCCAACAGCGGCTACTGGTCGCAGCCGCTGGCAGCCTATGCCGATGCGGCGGTGTGGAAGGGCGACCCCAAGGTCGCGATCTTCAAGGAGACGATGAACAGCAACTATTACGCCGGCTATAAGGGTCCGATTTCGACCGCCACCGGTGCTGTTCGCGCGGACTATGTCACAGTGCAGATGTTCGCCTCGGTCGCAACCGGCGCTGCGACGCCTGAAGCCGCGGCTGCGGAGGCGGAGCAGCGTTGCAAGCGCTACTTCCGGCGGCAGAAATGACGGCCGATAGGCCGTCATTGCGAGGAGCACTTGCGACGATGCAAGTCAGACTTCACCGCAGCGATAGACTGGATTGCTTCGCTTCGCTCGCAATGACGGATGTGGTGACCTTCACAGACAGGACAACACACTGATGTCCGTGACCACCCTCTCCTCTCCCGCGCTGGTGCACCGGCAGCCGAACTGGCTCGTCCGGCTGTTCGACTACAAGCCGTTCCTGATCGTGATGTGCCTCGCGCCCGCGATCGGGCTGCTTGCGGTGTTCCTGACCTATCCGCTTGGGCTCGGCATCTGGCTCGCCTTTACCGACACCACGATCGGCCGCAAGGGCGAGTTCATCGGCCTGGAGAACTTCCAGTATCTGTTCACCGATCCCCTGTGGTGGAACGCGGTGTTCTACAGCGTGCTCTATACGGGGATAGCGACATTCGGGAAGTTCGCGCTCGGCTTCTGGCTCGCGCTGCTGCTCAACAATCATTTTCCGTTTAAGAGCCTGTTGCGCGCCATCGTGCTACTGCCCTGGATCGTGCCGACAGTGCTCTCGGCGCTGGCGTTCTGGTGGATCTACGATCCGCAATTCTCGATCATCTCCTATCTGCTGGTCGACGTGCTGCACTGGCGCACGAGCAATGTCGACTTCCTCGGCTCGCCCTGGCCGGCGCGGTTCTCGCTGATCGCCGCCAATATCTGGCGCGGCATTCCCTTTGTCGCGATCTCGCTGCTGGCGGGCCTGCAGACCATCTCGCCATCGCTCTATGAGGCCGCGATGCTCGACGGCGCCAGTTCATGGCAGCGCTTCCGCTACATCACCTTCCCGATGATGATGCCGATTCTCGCCATCGTCATGACCTTCTCGATCATCTTCACCTTTACGGATTTCCAGCTGGTCTACGCCATCACCCGCGGCGGACCGGTCAACTCGACCCACCTGCTGGCGACGCTGGCGTTCCAGCGCGGCATCGCCGGCGGCGAGCTCGGCGAAGGAGCGGCGATCGCGGTGTCGATGATCCCGTTCCTGGTGTTCGCGACGCTGTTTTCCTATTTCGGCCTGGCGCGGCGCAAATGGCAGCAGGGAGAGGCCAATGACTGACGCTGTCGCACAAGCCTCCGTCGCCCAAACAGCGCCCGACACCATGGCCTGGGATTCCGGGCTGCGGCGGCTGATGATGATCTATCTGCCGCTCGGCTGCTTCGTGCTGATCCTGCTGTTTCCGTTCTACTGGATGGCGATCACCTCGTTCAAGCCGAACGCGGAGCTGATGAACTACCGGGAGCACAACCCGTTCTGGATCTCCTCGCCGACATTGGCGCATATCAAGCATCTTTTGTTCGACACTGCCTATCCGCGCTGGCTGTGGACGACGATGATGGTCGCGATCGGCTCGACCACGCTGTCGCTGGTCGCGAGCACACTTGCCGCCTACGCGATCGAGCGCCTGCGCTTCCGCGGCAGCCCCTATGTCGGCCTTGGCATTTACCTCGCCTATCTCGTCCCGCCGTCGATCCTGTTCATCCCGCTCGCAACCGTGGTGGTGCAATTCGGTCTGTTCGATTCCCCGCTCGCGCTGATCCTGGTCTATCCGACCTTCCTGGTGCCGTTCTGCACCTGGCTTTTGATCGGCTATTTCAAGTCGATCCCGTACGAGCTCGAGGAGTGCGCGCTGGTCGACGGTGCGACGCGGCTGCAGATCCTGCGCTGGATCACGCTGCCGCTCGCGGTGCCCGGCCTGATCTCGGCCGGCATCTTCTCCTTCACGCTGTCCTGGAACGAGTTCATCTACGCGCTTGCCTTCATCCAGAGCGGAGCCAACAAGACCGTGCCGGTCGCGATCCTGACCGAGCTCGTCACCGGCGACGTCTATCAATGGGGCGCGCTGATGGCGGGCTCGCTGCTCGGCTCGCTGCCGGTTGCGATCTTCTACTCGCTGTTCGTGGATTATTACGTCTCGTCGCTGACCGGCGCGGTGAAGGAATAATTTTTCCTCTCCTCGGTCCTCTCCCTCCCCCGCAAGCGGGAGAGGGAGCACATCTCCTTCGTGGCGCGGCCGCTAGCCCGACGGCACGATCACCATGGTCTTGTCCTTCGGCCAGCGGACGCGCCAGGCGAAGTTGATGTCCCTGATCTCGCCGGACTTGGCGTCGAACGACCATTCCAACACGCCGCGCTTGTCACGGATGTCTTTCGCGGTGGGCGGCGTGGTCGTGGGCAGCATCTCGACCAAGATCTCGTCATTCTCGCTGACCGGCAGCTGATCCTCGATCGCGACATGGATCGGGAAGTCGTGACCGTTGCGGATGGTGGTCTTGAAGGCGCGCTCGTCGGTCTTCGAGGTCGTCACGATCAAGCCGGCTGAGCCTTCGTTGCGCTTGAGCACGGCGCGCTCGATCTTGACCTTGTCGTCCGCGCCGAAGCCGAGCCGGACGATGTCGTCCTTGGCCGAGGCTGCGAGCTTGCCGCGGCCGACGAAGATGCCGTCACGGTAGATCGCAACCTTGCCAGGCAGCAGCGTCGTATCGTCGGTCTGCTTGAAGCTGGCTTCGAGGAAGGCGGTGGGGTCCTGCACCGGCGCGGCGCGTACCGCGAGGTCGGCCGCCACGCTCATCGAGGCGATGCGCAGGCTCTTGGCGCCCTCGGCAGCACCGAGACTGACGCGGCCGGGGATCTTGAAGGTGGCCTGGAAATCGCCGATCTCGGCGACTGCCTGTTGCTCGTCGACCCGCTCGCGCGGTTCGGCCGCCTCTGCAACCTTGCTCGCGAAGGATGGAGACTGCATCTGACGCGCCATTGGGGCCGGCCGCGCTAGATCGGAGACCGAACCCGCCGCCAGCGGCTTCGGCACCTGCGGATATTGCGCCACCAGCGAACCCAGCTCCGGCGCGCTGCCGCCGCGGGCGATCCGGACCGTGGAAACGCCGAGCGCGACATTCGACCAGTCTTCACCGGTCGACTGCGTGACCTCGGCACGGCGGACCAGCTCGAGTTGCGGCTTGCGATCCTTGGCGCCGGTGTCGAGCCGGGCGTCATAGAGCGGGAGCCAGCGTGCATTGCGCACAGTATAGGCCACGCGCAGCGTCGCTTTCGTCGCGGCGGCCGAGGCGACGTCGATGCGCACCTCGAGCTTGCCCGGCGGCTTGGCAGACCGGTCGGCCTCAAGCTGCGCGATCTGGCGATCGATCTCGCGCTGTTTTCGCGTGGCATCGCGGATCG
Organism: Bradyrhizobium sp. CCBAU 45384; assembly: GCF_028128665.1. Taxonomy (NCBI): domain Bacteria; kingdom Pseudomonadati; phylum Pseudomonadota; class Alphaproteobacteria; order Hyphomicrobiales; family Nitrobacteraceae; genus Bradyrhizobium; species Bradyrhizobium sp. CCBAU 45384. The sequence continues at coordinate 815,999 of NZ_LBIZ01000120.1, read as the reverse complement.
CCGTTTCGGCGGCCGCGACTTCCTCGGCGACCGCGGTGAAGGCCGCGCGCCATTCAGTGATCGGGCGCGCCTCGCCTTTCTCGCCAAGGCCGGCGGGAGAGGCTTCGGCAAAGCGCTGCGCGAATTTGCGCCGGGCGGCCGCCGCATCGATTGTGCCTTGCAGATCGGCGCGCTCGTCCTTGAGCGCCTCGATGCGCTTGTCGAGTTCGGGCAGATTCACCGGTGGTGCCGCCCGCGGCGGCCGCGCATCGATCGTGCCGATCGTGAGCTTGGCACCCGCCTCGCCCTCGACGCGGAGCGAAGACGGATCGAGCGAGAGCGGGAAGTCCTTGACGACCAGCGTCGAATCCCCTGAGGCGAGGTCGAGCGCGATCACGCGCGTGACGGTGGCGCCATCAGGATAGACGGTGACGGTGTCGATGGCCGATGTGGCGTCCACATCGGCGGCCCATGAGGGCGAGGCGAGCGCTGTGGTCACCAGGACCAGTCTCGTCGTCGCCAAACATCTTGCGGTGATGCGCATCACAATTCTCCCTGCCGATATCGCCGCGTCGCCAGCCGGACGCGCGATCAAATGCCACGCCAACATGGTTGGACGCGGCAGGGAAGGAACCGGTTCGATTGGGGTTTCCGTGGGGCGCCGCCGCGGCGGCACCATGGCCGCGGAGCGCGTCACCACGCAGCGGCACAAATTCGTCCGAAAGGCGAACCTCGCCCGTCAGACCTGGCTGGGCGAACCTTGGCCGAAGATGCGGCGAAGCAGGTCCGTCACGTTGCGGGCGGCCGCCTTCTTCAAAATGTTGGCCCGATAGCCCTCGACCGTACGCGCGCTCAGATGCATACGGCGGGCGATCTCCTTGTTGGTGAGGCCGGCGGCAAGATGCGTGAGCACGTCGTTCTCACGCGCGGTCAGAGCTTCGCAACCCGGCAACCAGCGATGTCTGGTCGATTCCGGCTGGGCAAATTCGTCGATCGCGGCGTCGATCCTGCCGACGATATCGTGGGTGCGGAACGGTTTTTCGATGAAATCGGCCGCGCCGCTCTTGATGGCATCGACCGCCATGGCGATGCTGCCGTTCGCCGCGGTCACCAGCACCGGCGCCATGCAGTTTTCTTCGCGCAGACGCTTGAGCACGTCGAGGGCGGAGCGATCGGCCGGCATCTCCAGCAGCACGCAGGCCGGCATCCGCGCCTTAGCCTCCGACAGCAGCGATGCGCCATCGGCGAAGCAGATCACGTCATAGGCGCTCTGCTGAAGCGCGTTGGACAATTGTTCGCGAGAGGCAGCGTCGGTTTCAATGACGAATACTTCACCCTTGGAAAACATGTTCCCCGGCATAATCCCGATCCAGCAATGTCTTGGTCAAATGGCCAGCGACGCCAAGGGGCTCGTCGCGCCCGGCCGTCATCAGCACGGCATTCGCGCCGGTGCTTGGCTTTCCCCTTATGTATGGTGCACCCGGTTCCCGGATTTGACGGATCGGGACAGAAACTTTACATTTGGGGACATCCGCGGAATGGCTGACAGGACATGGTCGCATGACCGACCTCATTCGCAGCGCAGGTTTGAGCTGTTACCCGGACGTGGCCCGGTCGGTCGGGCTCGACCCCTGGCAGATGATGCGCAAGGTCAGGTTGCCGCTGGCCATCCTGGACGAGCCCGATACACCCATTGCGGTCCCGGCCCTGCGTCGCCTGCTCGAGATATCGGCAGCGGAATCCGGTGCTGAAGATTTTGGCTTGCGGCTGGCCGAGCGCGGCGGCCTGACCAATTTCGGCGCGGTCGGCCTGATCGTGCGCGAACAGGCGACAGTCGGCGAGGCGATCGAGGCTCTCTCCCGCTTCATTCCTATCCATCACGACGGCATGAAGCTCGAAATCGTCAAGGACAAGCAGACCGTGACGATCATCTTGCATCTGCGTGGGCGGCAGCCGACCGCGCCGCGCCAATCGATCGACATGGCGCTCGGCAGCATCCACCGCATCATCCAGTCGCTGTTCGGCAGCGATTGGCGGCCGCAGGAAGTGCATCTGCACTACCCGCCGCCGCAGGACCGCAAGCGCTACCGCGACTTCTTCGGCTGCCGCGTGATCTTCAACGCGGACGAGGACGCGATCGTGATGTCGGCGCACGACATGGAGCGCCGGATCCCGAGCGCGCATCCCCTCATCGCCAGCTACTTGCGCAAGCGAATCGAGGCGATGGAAAGCCGGCCCGCAGGCTGGGAGGAGAAAGTCGACGAGGTCGTACGCGGCCTGCTCGCGAGCGGCGACTGCACGGTCGAACGCGTCGCCGAGCATCTGGCCTGCACCCGCCGCACCATCCACCGCCACCTCGCCGCATCAGGCACCAGCTTCTCGGCCATCCTCGATGCGCAACGCGCCGACCTCGTGATCAAGCTGATCGAGGACTCCGGCCGGCCGCTGGCGGATATCGCCGCGCAACTGGGCTTCTCCGCGCAGAGCGCCATGGCACGCTGGTTTCGCGGCCGCTTCGGCTGCACCATCACGGAGTGGCGCAAGGGCGTGCGGCCACTCCCAAAAGCGGCCGACGCCACATCGGCGTCAGCAAGCTAGATCTCAGCGTGCCGGGGCGGCCGCGCCCATGATGGCGAGTGCCCGCCGAGGACTGCCTGTCAGCAGCGGGCCGAACGCGACGGCAAAGCCGAGGAAGGCGACGATCCAGCCGCAGGCCGCGAGGTGCAGCAACACATCGCCATGTGCGGGCAGCACCACGGCAGCAATCCGCGTCAGTGCCGCGACGATGATGGCAATATAGATGATTTGTGTTGCCGGCGACGCCGTCAGTGCCTGCCCGGTATGGCCGAGGCTCGCGCGCGTCATCACTGCGAGTGTCATGATTCCGGCCGCCCCCACCATCCAGGCGTGAATGCCGGCGCTCGGCGGCAGCACGCCGAAGCCGGCCAGGGCGTTGAGGATGAAGCCAAGCGGAACGAAGGCGTAGCCGACATGCAGGATCACAAGCAGCCGCTCACGCGTGGTGCGATCACCCGCCCAGCGCGCAAGCCGTATCAGATGCAGCATGCCGACAAGCGCCAGCGCGACACCAGTGACCGCATTCAGTGGTGCCGCGATCCAGGCGATCAGCGCCAGCGCGCTCAATCCGATCACCACGCCGTCGAACCGTCCGAACGGCACCGGCACGCGGCCGGGATTGAACTTGACCAGCCAGTTTCGGGTGAAGCTCGGAATGATGCGACCGCCGATCAGCGAGATCAGCAGCACGACCACACCGACGCCGATCCGGATGCTGATATCCGCCGCGCCGTCAAAATGCGCTTCGAGATGGAAGGCGACGTTGCCCGACAGCAGCACCAGCACGAGCCCCACGACCGGCAGATTGCGCCAATTGCCGCCCGCGATGATCTCGCGCGTTGCAGCCGCGACGACCAGCGTCAGGAAGGCCGCATCGACGGCCAGCGCAAACCGCCAGCCGATCTCGGCCGATAGCGCCACCGCGGCACGCCCCGCGAGCCACACCACCAGCAACGCGCCCAGCGACGCGCCCTGGATCGGCAGCCGCCCGGTCCAGTTCGGGATCGCCGTGAACAGGAAGCCGGTGATGACGGCCGGCAGGAAGCCGTAGAGCAGCTCATGGACGTGCCAGTCGCGGGGCGCGAAGGCCGACGTCACCGACAGCTCGCCATAGAACATCGGCAGCCAGATCAGGATCGATAGTGCGGCCTGAATGGCGGCGAGCAGGAAGAACGGCCGAAAGCTGTTCGCAAACAGCGGAAAGCCCTGAAAATGACGGGATCGAGCACCAGCCATGAGAACAACTCCAGCAGATTCAGACCGTGTGTCTGGAAAAATACTGCTGCGCAGCTGGCGCGTTTTTGCGCTATCGCAAACTGCCAGAGGATTGCAGGTGCCATCACACTCCTGATGTCAAGGAGGCAGAATGGCCAAGGTCGACACGTCACTGGTTGCGCACTTGCCGCTGTTTGCCGGTGTCAAGCCTGATGAGCTCGACGAGATCCTGCGCGAGGCCCGCTCCGTGCGCTATCCCAGGAACACCGCCATTTTCGAGCAGGGCGCAGACGCACAATCGTTCTTCCTGCTGCTGCACGGCCATGTCCGCGCGGCCAAGACGACGCCGACCGGCGAACAGATCGTGGTGCGCTATGTCGCGCCCGGCGAGACGTTTGGGCTGGCGATGGCGATCGGAGCTGCGCACTATCCGGCAACCGCGCTCGCGGTCGAGGACAGCGTCGTCCTGGTCTGGCCCACGACCGCCTGGCCGCGTCTGGTCGCACGGTTTCCCGCGCTGGCCGCCAACACGATGCAGACCGTCGGCAAGCGACTGCAAGAGAGCCACACCCGCATCCTGGAAATGTCGACCCAGCAGGTCGAGCAGCGCGTCGCGCATGCGCTGCTGCGACTCGCCAATCAATCCGGCAAGAAGCTCGACCGCGGCATCGAGATCGACTTCCCGATCAGCCGCCAGGACATTGCACAGATGACCGGCACCACGCTGCACACGGTCAGCCGCATCCTCAGCGGCTGGGAGAGCCAAGGTCTGGTCGAGAGCAGTCGGCAACGCATCATCCTGCGCGATCCGCACAAGATCGTCGTGCTGGCGGAGCGGAGCCCGGACAGCGGCGCGGCTTGACGTGCGCCCCGGCGCAGATTTCGACCCAGCTCAGGCCGGCACACAATCGCTCAGCGCGGTCAGGAATTTGTCGCGGTCGATGCCATGCTCCCGGCAGGCGTCGTCCACGGTGTGGAAGGTCGCGATCGGACAGCCGACACAGGCCATCCTGAAGGCGAGGAACACGCGGATCGTGCGCGGCGCGTTGCGCATGATGTCATCGACCAGATCGTCGGATCGGAAAGACATGAACAACTCCATTCCGAACAGACGATAGCGGGGCGGGGCTCAGTTTCTTTGTGGAAGCGCAAGCTGTCGCCAGTTCCTCAACTCGTCATTCCGGGGCGCGCCACTTGGCGCGAGCCCGGAATCCATTCCCCTACGTCACGCGCGGCACGATGGATTCCGGGTTCGCGCGGCGCGCGCCCCCGGAATGACGGGGCTACACCGCCCGGCTGTGCAGCTGCCTGCCCGGATCCAGGTAGGCATCGAATGCGGCGGCGACGCTGCGGACCAGAAAGCGCGAATCGTTCGCGACCGCGAGACGGTCGCCATCCATTCTCACCACGCCGTCCGAGATCAGCGACTTCAAACGCGACGCCGATCGCAGCATCGCCTTTGGCTCAGCGCCATGGCGCGCGCAGATGTCGCCGAGATCGGCGCCGAACTCGCACATGATGCGCTCGATGATGTCAGCACGCAGCCGGTCGTCGTCGTTGAGTCCATAGCCCTTCGCGGTGGCGAGGCGACCGCTGGCGATGCTCTGCTGATAGGCGCCGATCTGCACCTCGTTCTGGACGTAACCCTGTGGCAGATGTCCGATGGCGCTGGCGCCGAAGCCGAGCAGCACCTCGCCCTGGTCGGTGGTATAGCCTTGGAAGTTGCGCCGCAGCGTCCCCTGCTCGTAGGCCACGGCCATGGCATCGCCAGGTTTCGCGAAATGGTCGAGGCCGATCTGCACATAGCCGGCCTCGTTCAGCGCGTTGGCGATGGCGCAGGCCTGGTCGTGGCGTGCGAGGCCGTCAGGCAAATGGGTCTCGTTGATCATGCGCTGGTGCCTCTTGAAGCCCGGCACATGTGCATAGCCGAACACCGAAAAGCGGTCGGGGGCGAGCGCGAGCGCGCGACGCACCGTATCCAGGCAGGATGCGATGGTCTGGTGCGGCAGGCCGTAGATCAGATCGAAATTGATTCCCCCGATACCGGCCTGCCGGAGCATGTTGACGACGGAGGCGGTCTGCTCATAACTCTGCACACGGTTGATCGCGCGCTGCACGACGGGATCGAAACTCTGCACGCCGAGGCTGACGCGGTTGACGCCGGAGAGCCGCATGGCCTCGACCATCTCTGACGTCAGCGTCCGCGGGTCGATCTCGACCGCGATCTCGGCCGAGGGCAGCACGAAGAAGGCGTGGCGCATCGCCGCCATCAATTCCGCGAAGGCCTCCGGTGCCATGATCGTCGGCGTACCACCGCCGAAATGAATGTGCTCAACCTTGATGCGGCGGCCGATGGTATCGGCGACCAGGGCGACCTCGCCGAGGAGTGTCCGTTGATAGGCCGCGACGAGCTCGTCGCGGCGGACGATCTGGGTATGGCAACCGCAGTACCAGCACATCTCGCGGCAGAACGGCACGTGCAGATACAGCGATGCACTGGCGCCCGAGGGAAGCTCGGACAGCCATCGCGCGTAGGTGTCGGCACCGATCTCCGCCGAGAAGTGCGGCGCGGTCGGGTAGCTCGTGTAGCGCGGCAATCGCTCTTCGCCATAGCTCGCCGCGAGGTCGGTCCTCATGTCTTACCCATCGGTAAATTGATGCTGCACGCGGTCGCGGCAAACCTGGATGGTAAAGAATGACCCGTTTTCCACGAGGCCACCTTGCGCTCGCTCAAAGTCACGGCGCTGGATCGCAGTCATTGTGGCATTTGATCATCACTCCTGGGAGACTGGCCATGGCGTCGTTTGCGCTCGATCTCGTTCTCTGGCTCGCCGGTATCCGCGGCCACATCCCGCGCTTCGACGATTTCCGTCCCGTCCCCGTCGCGCCCGCCGCTGGCGCAAATCGTCTCGTGCCCATGCTGGTCATCATAGCTGCCGTGCTCGCCGCGCTGTCGCTCGCGGTCTGGGGCACCGTCTGGATCGCAATCGAGCTTCTCTAATCCATGCATCCGGCTACGCGGTTCGGCTCCGTTAAGGGATTCACCGGAGCCGAATCCGGCAAAAGCTTGTCGCAGCACAAACACGCTTGCCGCAACAGGCGCACACTGCATCCGTCATCAAACGCTTTTCAGATGAAGGATGCTTCCGATGTTTACCCGCAGAGCCGCATTGATCAGCGCCGCCGCGACCGCCCTGATGCTGGCAACTCCCGCCTTCGCCGCCAGCGATCTCAACCTGCCCCGGCAGAAGGTAGAGCTGGTTGCCCCGCCCTTCGTGCATGCGCACGAGCAGGCGACCAGGCAGAGCCCCAAGATCATGGAGTTCACCCTCACCATCGAGGAGAAGAAGGTCGTCATCGACGAGAAGGGCACCAACTTCCAGGCCATGACATTCAACGGCTCGATGCCGGGCCCACTGATGGTGGTGCATGAGGGCGACTATGTCGAAGTGACGCTGGTCAATCCCGCCACCAACTCCATGCCGCACAATATCGACTTCCACTCCGCCACCGGCGCGCTCGGCGGCGCCGCGCTCACTTTGATCAATCCCGGCGAGCAGGTCGTGTTGCGCTGGAAGGCCACGCGGACCGGCGTGTTCGTCTATCACTGCGCGCCGGGCGGCCCGATGATTCCCTGGCACGTCGTCTCCGGCATGAACGGCGCCGTGATGGTGCTGCCGCGCGACGGACTCAACGACGGCAAGGGTCACGCACTGAAATACGACAAGGTCTACTATGTCGGCGAGCAGGACCTGTACGTGCCGCGTGACGAGAAGGGCAATTTCAAGTCCTACGACTCGCCGGGTGAAGCCTTCACCGACACCGAAGAAGTGATGAAGAAGCTCATCCCCTCGCACGTCGTGTTCAACGGCAAGGTCGGCGCGCTCACTGGCAAGAACGCGCTGACGGCGAATGTCGGCGAGAACGTCCTGATCGTGCATTCGCAGGCCAACCGCGACAGCCGTCCGCACCTGATCGGCGGCCACGGCGACTATGTCTGGGAGACCGGAAAATTCTCCAACCCGCCGGAGACCGGACTCGAGACCTGGTTCATCCGCGGCGGCTCGGCGGGAGCTGCGATGTACAAGTTCCTGCAACCCGGCATCTACGCCTATGTCACGCACAATCTGATCGAAGCCGCTGACCTCGGTGCCACCGCGCACTTCAAGATCGAGGGCAAGTGGAACGATGACCTGATGACCCAGGTGAAGGCACCTGCGGACATACCGGCCGCCAACACCAACTAGAGGCGACCAGGGGCCGGTCGTCACCGGCCCCTCCTCTTCGGGGAACGACCATGCTGATTGCATTCAAGCTCAAATTGCTGCTCGCCTGCGCCGCCGGCTTCGCAGGACCGCTGGCCGTTGCGCCAATCGTTTCCGAAATGACGATGCGCGACGCGCAGGGCGAGCCTGCGATCGTCGAGATTGCCGCGGGCAGCTTCGCCTATCGCGAGGCCGGCGATTTCACCCGCGCCGGGCAGCAGGCCGAGGCGCCGCTGCGCATACTGCAATTCACGCGGCCGCTTCACATCATGCGCGAGCAGGTCTCCTCCGCCGACTACCAGCTTTGCGTGCAGCATGGCGAATGCCGCGCGCTCGATCGCGGCGTCGCGATTGCGCCCGACCGGCCTGCGGTGCAGGTGAGCTGGCACGATGCGCAGGCCTATGCGAGCTGGCTGTCGCGCAAAACCGGCCACCATTACCGCCTGCCGAGCGACGCCGAATGGGCTTTTGCGGCAGGCTCCCGCTTCAGGGACGACGGCGCGCCTGCGGACGCGGACAATCCGGCAAAGCGCTGGATCAGCCGCTACGAGCGCGAATCCGAACGCGATCTTTCCGACACCACAGCCTATCCGTTCGGCAAGTTCGGCCTCAACGAGCGTGGCGTGTCCGATGTCGCCGGCAATGTCTGGGAGTGGACCTCAACCTGCTTCGTGCGCTCGCGCGTCGATGCATCAGACAACGCCGGCAGATCGACGGTGAATTGCGGCGTACGCGTCGCCGAAGGCGCGCACCGCGCCTATGTCACCGACTTCATCCGCGACGCCCGCGCCGGCGGCTGCGCCCAGGGGGTGCCGCCCGCCAATCTCGGTTTTCGTTTGGTGCGCGAGGAGCGGTCGTGGGTGGCGAACGTTTCGACGAGATGGAGCAAGGTGTGGGCGGCGCGGTCGTAGCCGGATACTCCGTCATTGCGAGCGCAGCGATGCAATCCAGAATCTTTACGCAGAAACAGTCTGGATTGCTTCGTCGCAAGGGCTCCTCGCAATGACGAGATTGAGGCGCGCGCCCGGCCCTCAAGCCGCACGGCACGCGCGGCTTGCTCAAATCATCCGCGCGAACATCCGAAAGCCCGGCGCACCAATGATCGCCTCGAAAGCGGGATCGCGCTTCTCGTCCGCGAACGCAAAGCCTGCCTTGGTGTAAGCGCGCTCGGCCGGTTCATTGCCGATCAGGAACGATATCGTCGCGCGGCGGAAGCCGGCTGCCCTTCCCTTTGCCAGCGCGGATTCGATCAATGCCTGCACGAGGCCGCGGCCGCGATAGGCGGGATCGGTCGCGACGTGCTCGACCATCCAATCGCCTTCGCCGCCCTGGACCCAGCAATTGCGGATATAGGCGCCGCGTCGGCGGATCGCCTCCAGCTCCGGCGCGGTTAGCCCGGTCGCCGCGCCGACCTCCTCGATCGCAGCCCACGCCGCGGGGCCGGTGCCTACCGCAGGCATGGCACAGAGCGCAGCGGCAGCTTGGCCATCGCACTCAGCGACGAGGAAATTTGAATAGTGCCACATTGACACGGCCTGCGCGGTCGCGATGCGCGCGATGAAGTCGCGACACTGCTGCTCCGGCCAACCCAGCGCAACATCGAACCAGCCGCGCGGCCGGTAGCCGCGCTGCGATAGCAGGATAGTTCTGGCGATGAAATCGGCGTCCTCGGGACGCGCAGACCGGATCGTCATGCGCGCCCCCTTCGCGAAGACCTTACGTGTTCGTCAGCGCGACGCGGAATTCGGCTTCGGTCTTGGCCTTGACCTCGTCGAGCGTGACGCCGTCGGCGAGCTCGATCAGGGCCATGCCGCCGTCACCGTGCTTGTCGATTGTGAAGACGGCCAAGTCAGTCACCACCATGTCGACGACGCGCTCGCCGGTCAGCGGCAGATTGCATTTCTTCAAGAGCTTCGGGCCATCCTTGGCGGAATGCTCCATCACCACGACGACGCGCTTGACGCCGGCGACGAGGTCCATCGCGCCGCCCATGCCCTTGACCATCTTGCCGGGGATCATCCAGTTGGCGAGGTCGCCGTTCTGTGCCACCTGCATGGCGCCGAGGATCGACAGATCCATGTGGCCGCCGCGGATCATGCCGAAGGAATCCGCGCTCGAGAAATACGAGGTCGACGGCAGCTCGCTCACGGTCTGCTTGCCGGCATTGATCAGATCGGCGTCCACCTCGTCCTCATAGGGGAACGGGCCCATGCCGAGCATGCCGTTCTCACTCTGCAGGCTGACGTCGACGCCATCAGGAATGTAGTTCGAGACCAGCGTCGGGATGCCGATGCCGAGATTGACGTAATAACCGTCGCGCAACTCCTTGGCGGCACGAGCGGCCATCTGTTCACGGGTCCAGGCCATATGACTCTCCTAAGGGGTTGCGAGTTAAGCCGCGGGCCGCGGACGGGTGTTGCGGAATTCGATGCGCTTCTTGGCCGTGCCGACCTCGACGATGCGCTTCACGAAAATGCCGGGCGTGTGGATATGATCGGGGTTGAGTTCACCGGCGGGAACCAGGTGCTCGACCTCGGCCACGGTGATCTTCGCGGCGGTCGCCATCATCGGGTTAAAATTGCGCGCGGTCTTGCGATAGATCAGGTTGCCGGCGGTGTCGCCCTTCCAGGCGTGCACGATGGCGAGGTCGGCGAACAGGCCGCGCTCCATCAGATACTTTTCGCCGTCGAACTCCTTTACTTCCTTGCCTTCGGCGATCAGCGTGCCGACGCCGGTCTTGGTGTAGAACGCGGGGATGCCGGCGCCGCCGGCGCGGATGCGCTCGGCCAGCGTGCCCTGCGGGTTGAATTCGAGTTCCAGCTCGCCGGCGAGGAATTGCTGGGCGAACAGCTTGTTCTCGCCGACATAGGACGAGATCATCTTCTTGATCTGGCGGGTCTCCAGCAGACGAGAGAGTCCGATGCCGTCGACGCCGGCATTGTTCGAGACGACCGTCAGACCCTTCACGCCGGAGTCGCGGATCGCATCCGACAGCGATTCGGCGATGCCGCAGAGGCCGAAGCCGCCGGACATGATCATCATGTTGTCCTTGAGAACGCCCTCAAGCGCCGACTTAGCGTCGGGATAGACCTTGTTCATGCAAAACCCTCGACTTAAACCTGAGAGGCGTCGCGCCCGCCCTTGTTGGTGGCGATTATTAGGCGAAATCGTCCGAAGCCGTCAATGATACGGGGTTCTCCGTTCTGAGAGGCGGTGCTAGAAGCTGCCCACGCCGTGGGCAGAACCGTCCGCGGCCTTGAAAGCGACAAGAAAACCCATCAAGTTGCGGCACTTAACATAACAGGACTTGGACAGGATCTTGGGCGCGGGGCGCGCAGGTTTCCCGGCCCGCCTTAGCTAGCTCAAACGACCAACCCGATCAGGACATGCCATTGACCATGGCCCAAGGAATGAAGCGCCTCGGGACGCCGATTGCGGCGCTGCTCGGCGTCGTGCTGGTCGCCCTGATCGCGACCTCCTGGCTCATCAACCGCGACGCGCTGCGCAAGGCGGTCGAAGCGCAGATCCGCGACGTCACCGGGCTCGAGCTCAGTGTGGCGGGTAACATCGACATTTCCGTGCTGCCGGCGAGCTACATCTCCTTCCATGACGTCGGCCTCAAGGGCGGCGGCACCGCCGATCCCGCGCTCCATGTCGACGTGCTCACCGCCAACCTTCGGCTGCTGCCGCTGCTGCTGCAACGGTTCGAGATCGCCGACTTGACGCTGCTGCGGCCGCATATCCATGTCAGCCTGAAGCCGGACGGCGAGAGCAACTGGACACCGTTCATCCAGACCATTGCGCGGACGATGAAGCCCGGCGCCGACAACCAGGTCTCATTTTCCGAGATCAGGATCCAGGATGGCCTGCTCGACTATCTGGACGTCGCCACCAATGCCACCGAGAAGTTTGAGGACATCGACCTGTCGCTGGCCTGGCCCTCGATCTCGCGCTCCTTCGCCGCAACCGGGCAGTTCGACTGGCGCGGCGAACGCGTCGACGGCTCGATCAGCTTTGCCGATTTCGTCGCGGCGCTCTCGGGCGAGCGCTCCGGCCTGAGGGCGCGGATCGCAAGTAGCCCGCTCAAGCTCGCCTTTGACGGCAGCGTCGCCAATCGCACCAGCCCGATGATGGAGGGCACGCTCACCATCGACAGCCCGTCCTTGCGCAACGCGCTGCGCTGGACCGGCCAGCCGCAGCCCGGCAGCGGGGGCTTCGGCCGCTTCGCGCTGAAGGCCCGCGCCAATGTCGTTGGCGCCTCAATCGCGCTGACCAACGTCAATGTCGAGCTCGACGGCAACGCCGCCGAAGGCGTCATGACCTATGTCAATAACGGCCGGCAGACTCTGCAGGCGACGCTCGCTGCCGACGCGCTCGACTTCACGCCTTATATCTCCACCTTCCGCCTGCTCGCGAGCGGCGCGCGCGATTGGAACAGGCAGCTGTTCGATCTCAACGGATTGTCGAGCACCGACCTCGACATGCGCCTCTCGGCGGCGAAGCTGACGGTCGGCCCGACCAAGCTCGGCCGCACCGCGATCGGTGCCAATTTGCGCAACGGCACGCTGGCGCTCTCGGTCGGCGAGGCCCAGGTCTATGGCGGCATCGCCAAGGGCTCGTTCGGCATCTCGCGCGCTGACACGGTTGCCGACATCAAGGCGCAATTCCAGTTCACCGACGTCGACCTTCAGGCCTGCGCTACCGAACTGTTCGGCCTCAACAAGCTGTCCGGCCGCGGCAACATCAACGTGTCTCTCGTCGCCTCCGGCTCGAGCCCGTTTGGCCTCGTGCAGTCGCTCGACGGCACCGCCAGCGTGACCGGGCACGACGGCGCCATCTCCGGCTTCAATGCCGAGCAGCTCCTGAAGCGGCTCGAGCGCCGGCCGCTGTCCGGCGGCGGCAATTTCCGCAACGGCTCGACGCCTTACGACAACCTCACCATTGCAGTGAAATTCGCCGACGGGATCGCCACGGCCGAGGACATCCGCATCGAGGGACCTGCGGCGAAGATCACGCTGACCGGCACCGCGTCGGTGCCGACGCGCGAATACGATATGAAGGGTGTGGCGAGCCTGAACACGACATCAGGCTTTCAACTGCCCTTCATGGTGCAGGGTCCGTGGGACGATCCGCTGATCTTCCCCGACCCCGAAGCCCTGATCCGGCAGTCGCCAGCGGCATCTCCGTTCCTCGACCTTCTGAAGCAACGCATCACCGGCGGCAAGCGGCAGGCGCCGGAGGGATCGCCGACGGCTGAGAACGCGAAGGAAAACGCGAAGTCCAACTAAAGCGCGATGCGATCAGGATAAATCGTGATCATGCTCAAACAAAGAGCTAAAGCGCGATGAAGATTCAACCCGATCTCATCGCGCTTTAGAACAGGACGACCGGTTCATCCGAGACGGCATCAAGCGGCGGATTTCGCCGTCGAAATCCAACTCCCGTTCTCCTGTATCGCTTTTGCTCCCCCCATCGCGGAGCCGACCGCGACGTCGAGAGTGCCGCGCTGCCCGAGTTCACGGGCCAACACCTCACGATCACAGGCGTTTTCCCACAGCGAGACGGTGATGGCCGCGACGCAGTTGCTGATCATGCTTGTCAGTGCCCGCGCCTCCGACATGAAGCGGTCGATGCCGACGAGCAGCGCTACGCCGGTCACGGGCAAATCCGGCATGACGGTGAGAGTTGCGACAAGCGCGACGAAGCCGCTGCCGGTGACGCCGGCCGCCCCTTTGGACGTCAGCAGCATCAGTCCAAGCATCGCCGCAATCTGTCCCCAGGACAGATGGATGTCGCAGGCCTGCGCGATGAAGATCGACGCGAGGGTGAGATAAATGGCGCTGCCGTCCAGATTGAAGGAGTAGCCCATCGGCAGCACAAGCCCCGACACCCCTTTCCGGCACCCGAGCTGCTCCAGCTTGCGCAACGCGCCAGGCAGCGCTGGCTCCGACGATGACGTGCCGAGCACGATCAGCAGCTCTTCCTTGAAGTAGCGGATGGTCTTCCACAGGCTGAAGCCGTTGAGCCGCGCCAGCGTCCCGAGCACGACGACCACGAAGACGGAGCAGGCGACATAGAATGTCAGGATCAGCAGCCCAAGTGAGCCGATCGAGCGGATGCCATAGCGGCCCACCGTGAACGCCATGGCGCCAAAAGCGCCGAGCGGAGCGAGCTTCATGATGAAGCCGAAGGAGACAAACAGAACCTGTGAGAACGATTCAATCGCCTTCGTCACGACGGCACCGCCGTCGCCGGCACGGCTCAGGCCAAAGGCGATCAGGATGGAGACCAGAAGGACCGGCAGCACTTCGCCGTCGGCGAAGGCGCCAAAGAACGAATGCGGGATGATGTGCAGCATGAAATCGGCGAACCCGGTCGCGGTTGCCTGCTTGGTGAATTTCGCAGCCACCGACGGATCCAGCGTATTGACGGACACATGCATGCCCGTGCCAGGCTGGATCAGCAACACCGCGATCAGCCCTGCGAGCAAGGCGAGCACGGTCAGCAGGTAGAACAGCGCCATGGATTTCACCAGGGTGCGGCCGACCTCCCGGGAATCGCTGATGCTGTTGATGCCGCTCACGATGGTGCAGAACACGATCGGCGCGATCATCATCTTGACGAGCTTGACGAAGCCGTCTCCGAGGGGCTTCAGCGCGGCACCAAATTCAGGCCAGAGATGGCCCGTGAGCACACCCAGCGTCAGGCCGATCAGCACCTGGACGTAGAGAATCCGGTAGAATGGCTTTCGCGGCTCGGCGTTCGCGGGCTCAGCCAGCGCTTGCATCTGCATTCTCGTTTCTCCCTTGGTCTGATTCTTGAAATTCTAAGAGCAGTCCGGCGTCAGGCCGCCAGCACCGACTGGGGCAGGTGCGCTCGGCGGGCGAAGACGTGCCCTTCGAAAATTCGCCGGGCCGTCCGCTGCACCCGCGCCACCGGTCCGGGCTCCAGCCGAACCACGAGTTGGCCGGAAGGATGGGCCAGCGTGATCGGCACCGGCGGCGCGAGCGATCCCACCATGTCTGCGGCGACCGTTCCGGGCGTGACACAGGCCGTCGCGATCGCGACGGCGCCGGTCACCGCCAGCGCGCTATGGCAGTCGTGCGGCATGAAGTACCTGACGTTCAACGTCGCCTCGCTTGCGGGCGCGATCAGGACAGGTTTCGGAATCACCATTGCCGCCGGATTTGGAAAACCCATCAGGCGACCGGCCTCGATGCGCAAGTTCTCGAGACGTGCGCGGAAGCGGCTGTCGGTGAAATCCGAGGGTGCCTCCCGGCCGCTGCAGCCGAGATCCGCCGCGCGGACCAGCATGACCGGCATGGCCGCATCGATGCAGGTCACGTCGATGCCGTCGATGCGATCGACCGTTCGTCCCGTCGGGAGGAGGCGACCGGTGCGTGCGCCGGCCGCGTTCGGGAATGACAATTCGATGGGCGCAGCCGTTCCCGGTACACCGTCGATCCGCGCCTCGCCCTCGTAGGTCACCTGCTCTCGAGGCGTGGCAACCGTCGCATCAATCAACTTGCCGGTGTTGACATTGTGGATACGCACATGGGTGCGCTCTGCGGCGGCGGTCACCAGGCCCGCTTCAATCGCGAACGGTCCCACCGCAGCCAGCATGTTTCCGCAATTGGGTGAGGTATCGACGATCCCCTCGCGAACCCGCACCTGGGCGAACAAATAATCGACGTCGGCGCCGGGCACCGACCCCGGCCCGATGATCGCGACCTTGTTGATGACGGCATTGCCGCCGCCGATCCCATCGATTCCAAGATCGTGCCCGCCCCCCATGACCGACAACAGGACCGCATCTCGCGCCCTCGGATCGGCGGGGAGATCCCTCGCCAGAAAGAACGGCCCGCGCGAGGTGCCGCCGCGCATGACCACACAGGGGATGGCAATCTGATCATTCATGGAGCTGTTCCGTTCGACGACGTCTTTGCCGCGCACCGAACATCCTCCTTTGCAACTCTTCTGTAAAATGCAAATATATGAAGAATTAATGCGTTAATCGGTATAATAGGAGACCAGCCATGAATGCGGAGCTGCTCGACCTCAAGGCGTTCATCACCGTCGCCGAGACGGGAAGCTTCGTGCGGACTGCCAAGGCGCTGAACCTGTCTCAGCCGGCGCTCAGTCGACGCATTCAGAAGCTGGAAGAAAGCCTCGGTGCGCCCTTGCTCGAACGCTCGACACGTCACGTCAATCTCACCATGACCGGCCGCGACCTCCTTCCGAAGGTTCGCCGCCTCATCGACGAGTTCGAGACCTCCGTACTCGCCATCCATGATATCGGCGCACGAAGTTCGGGCCTGGTCTCGGTCGCCGCAGTGCCGACGGCGGTGTTCTACTTCCTGCCACGTGCGATCGGCCGGTTTGCCGAAGCGTATCCGCGCATTCGCATCCGGATTCTGGACATCGGTGCCAATGAGGGATTGGAGGCGGTCGCGCGCGGGGAAGTCGACTTCGGCATCAATTTCATCGGTGCTTCGCATGCCGAAATCGAATTTGAGAAACTCGTCGAGGATCCTTTCGTCCTGGCCTGCCGTCATGACCATCCGCTGGCATCACGCAAACAGGTCAGCTGGTCAGAGATTGTTTCGCACCGGGTCATCACCGTCGGTCGCAACAGCGGCAATCGCGCATTGATCGACAATGCGCTGGCGCGACAGGGTCTGCAGCTGAATTGGTCCTATGAGGTCGCTCACCTCTCCGGTTCGCTCGGCCTCGTCGAAGAGGGACTGGGTATCGCCGTGTTGCCGAGGCTCGCGACACCCGCCGCCGGTCATCCGATCATTCGCACCATCAGGCTGATCGAGCCGGAGGTGTCGCGGACGATCGGTATTGTGCGCAGGCGCGGCGCGACGCTGTCACCTCATGCCAGCCAATTTCTCAAGATGCTCCTCGAGGCGTGGCGCTCACCGTCCCGGACGAGTGGACACGACAAGCCCCGCTCCACCGAGGCAAGCTCGAATGCCGCTTCGATCGGCCCGAAAGGAAAACGCTGAGAACTCCCCGCGCAGCGACGCATGATCGGCCCCTCGGACCAGGTTCCGCGATCCATTCCCTGTTCTTGACCTCCCTCGGCGTGGTGCGCCGGCCGACCGTCGCGTTGCGCCGAGTGCTGACAGCGAATACAAGCCGTCAGGTCTTTCCTGGGCAGCTTCTGTGTCGCGCGCGGATGGTCAGTCGAGGCCGGAACGCATCAGGCGAATTGATCGGGGCAAATTGATGCAGCGATTGGATCGATGCGCGCGTTAAGCATCTCCGAGCGCCCGGCACCCCTCGACCTAGGTCTGACAACATGCCGCTAGATCGGATAGCGGCCATGGGCTAGTGTTTTATCCGACCGGTTAAAACACCGGCCGTTTGAGGGAGAAAAACGTGAGATCCAAGGTTATTGGCGCAGTGTCACTAGCGGTCGCTGCCGTTGGGCTGTTTGCAGCCGCCGCGCCCGCCTTTGCGCAGCAAAAGGCGATTACGGTTTGGTGGGTCAAGGGCTTTTACAAGTCCGAGGACGAAGCGCTCGCCGAGACGATCAAGAAATTCGAAGCAAAGACCGGCATCAAGGTCGAATTGTCGCAGTACGCGATCCAGGACATGATTCCGAAGACCGTCGCGGCGCTCGATGCCGGCACCGTGCCCGACGTCGCCTATTCCGACAGCTACGACGTGCAGGTACAGGGCAAGTGGGCCTATGAGGGCAAGCTCGAGGACCTCACCGACGTCATGGAGCCGATCAAGGATCGGTTCGTGCAGAATACGCTGGATGCGTCGATCCTCTATAACGACGTCGCCAAGAAGAAGGCCTATTACGGCTTCCCGCTGAAGCAGCAGAGCATGCACGTCCAGATCTGGAACGACATGCTGGAGAAGGCCGGCTTCAAGCAGAGCGACATTCCGAATGACTGGGAAGGCTATTGGAGCTTCTGGTGCGACAAGGTGCAGCCGGCGATCCGCAAGGCTACCGGCCAGCGCATCTATGCCGTCGGCCAGCCGATGGGCGTTGAATCCACCGACGCTTTCCAGTCGTTCTACACCTTCATGGACGCCTATCACGTCAAGCTGGTCGACGATGACGGCAAGCTCACCGTCGATGATCCCAAGGTTCGCGAGAACCTGATCAAGGCGATGAAGGACTACACCGACACCTACATCAAGGGCTGCACGCCGCCGTCCTCGACGACCTGGAAGGATCCGGACAACAACGTCGCCTTCCACAACAAGACCATCGTGATGACCCATAACTTCACGATCTCGATCGCGGCGAAATGGTACGAGGATTCGCAGAATCAGGCTCTCACTCAGGAGCAGCGCGACGCCGGCAAGAAGGCCTATGAGCAGGACATCATCACGGCGTCCTTCCCGAAGGCGCCTGACGGTTCGACCATTCGCTACCGCTCCGACGTCAAGACCGGGCTGGTCTTCACCGCGGCCAAGAACAAGGCCGAGGCCAAGCAGTTCATCAGCTTCCTGCTCCAGGAAGAGAACGTCCGTCCGTATATCGAGGGTGCTCTGGGCCGCTGGTTCCCGGTCACCAAGGCGAGCCAGGAAAGCCCGTTCTGGCAGGCTGACAAGCACCGCAAGGCCGTGCACGCGCAGTTCACCGGCGGCACTGCGCCGTTCGACTTCACCAAAAACTGGAAGTTCACGGTCCTCAACAACGAGAACGTGTGGGCCAAGGCGATGAACCGGGTGGTCAGCGAGAAGGTGCCGGTCGACAAGGCGGTCGACGAACTGATCGCGCGCATCAAGCAGGTCGCGGGTTAGTCCTGCAGGTCCCTCTCCCCGCTTTGCGGGGAGAGGTGTAAGAACAACACCGGTCGCGTTTCGCGGCCGGCTTCTCTTTGAAGAGTCCGAAAAGAATGGCGATTACGCTCTCTGGCGATCAGGCGATCCCCGCCCCACCCCTGACGTCGCGGCTGACCACGGCGCAGGTCTGGGGCATCGTGCTGCTCGCGCCCTATCTGCTCGTCTTCCTCGCCTTCGTCGTCTATCCCGTCTGCTACGGGCTGTGGCTGGCGCGGGCGCCGTCGAACTATGTCGCGCTCTACAACGATCCGATCTTCGCGCGCGCCGCGGTCAACACGCTGATCTTCCTGGTCATCGGCATCAACATCAAGATGCTGATCGCGCTGTTCCTGTCCGGCTTCTTCGCGCAGCAGCGCACCTGGATCAAATGGCTCTCGGTGATCTTCATCCTGCCCTGGGCGGTGCCGTCGATTCCGACCATCCTGTCGGTGCGCTTCATGCTCAACCCCGAATGGGGCATCATCAATCACTACATCTTCGCCTTCACCGGCGATGACGGCCCGAACTGGCTGAACGACCCGACCGTGGCGCTGACCATGGCGATCGGCGTGCACATCTGGAAGTCGCTGCCGTTCTGGACGCTGATCCTCATCACCGGGCGCCTTGCGATCGCGCAGGACCTGTTCGAGGCCGCCGAAGTCGACGGCGCGAACTGGTGGCAGAAATTCCGCTTCATCACCTGGCCGTCGATGCAGACGCTCTACGTCACCTGCACGCTGCTCTCGATGATCTGGACGCTGGGCGATTTCAACAGCGTCTATCTGCTCACCGGCGGTGGTCCGGCCGACCTCACGCACGTGCTGTCGACGCTCGGTATCCGCTATCTCCGGCTCGACCAGCTCTCGCTCGCGATGGCCTCCATCGTCTGCGCGATGCCGTTCGTCCTGCCGCTCGTGTACTTCATGATGAAACGGTTGTCGCGATGAAGCTTCCCTCCCTCCGTGACGTCGCGACGGAAGCGCGGCTGCTGCTGATCGGCATTCCCGTCTTCCTCTGGACGATGATTCCGATCTATCACATGTTCCTGTTCGCGATCTCGCCGAAGGAAGACGCGTTCTCGGGCAAGCTGTGGCCGGATCATCCGACGCTGCACAATTTCGAAATCGTGTTCAGGCAGCAGCACTATTTCCTGCGCGACTTCTACGTTCAGTTCTGGAATTCGACGCTGATCGCGGCCGCCGTGGGGGTGCTGACGCTGTTCATCGCCACGTCTGCGGCGTTCTCGATTTCGCGGCTGAAAGTGCCCGGCGGGCGCGTAGTGCTGAACCTTGCGCTGTTCACCTACTTCATTCCCGCGGCGTTCCTCGCCGTGCCGATGTATCGCACCATGGGCAATTACGGCCTGCTCAACAATCACTGGGCGCTGATCCTGGCGATGGTGACGATCGCCTCGCCTTACGCGATCTGGGTGCTGAAACAGGCTTCCGACAAGCTCCCGGTCGAGCTGGACGAAGCCGCGGTGATGGACGGCGCGACAACGCTGCAGATCTTCCGCCTGGTCTATCTGCCGCTGATGATGCCCTCGCTGGTCGCGATCGGCACCTATGCGGTGCTGCTGGCCTGGAACGAATATCTCTACGCGTTCCTGCTGCTCTCGAACGACCGCGAGATCACGCTCCCCGTCGCGCTCGGCAACTTCCTCGCCGCAGACGATTCGCCCTGGGAGCTGCTGATGACCACCGGCTTCATCTACGCGCTGCCGCCGGCCGCGGTCTATTACGCCTTCCGCCGCTACATGGTGGGCGGGCTGACGGCGGGTGCGGTGAAGTCCTAGACATCCTGGGCGCGCTTCCTGCGATAGGCGAGCAGCAGCGCGATCATGGAACCGAAGAAATAGCCGGCGGTCGCGCCCGAGATGGCGCGGCCGACGACGATTGCGAGCGCTCGGTCGCCTGCGTCGATGGCGGAGATCACGCTCACCGTGTATTGCAGGGTGAACACGACGAGGTTGCGAATCAGCGCGAACGCGCTGCCTGGTCGGATGATCTCTCCCGTCTTGTGATCGACATCGAACGGACGCGGTGTCAGCACGCCGAGCGGCAGCAGCACGATCGCTGCGAAGACCCACGCGACCAGCGGCCATTGACTGTCCTGATGTCCGAAACCGATCCTCGAAACACCCCAGACGATGAAGACGACGGGGACGATCAATGCGCGCCAGATCGGCGCCTTGCGCGGCTGCATCGACTTGATGCCCTGCCAGACCAGATAGGCCAGCAGGATCCACACCCAAAGCGGGGTATGGACCAGGATTTGGTAGGCGAACATCATGACCAATATCCTTCTACAGAGGCGCAGCGCTCTCGCCCTGCGAGCTCGACAGTTTTGAAGCGAGCGAGGCGAGGACGATGACGACCGCGATCAGGGCGATCACCAGCGTGCAGATCGCATTGATCTCCGGTTTCACACCGAGTCGCACCTCGGAATAGATCCGGATCGGCAGCGTCGCCGAGCCGGGGCCGGTGGTGAAGCTCGCGATCACGAGGTCGTCGAGCGAGAGCGTGAAGGCGAGCATCCATCCGGCGACAATCGCAGGCGCGATCAGCGGCAGCGTCACCGACAGGAAGGCGCGCGCAGGCGCGCAACCGAGATCCATCGCCGCTTCCTCCAGCGAGCGGTCGAGCGAGCCGAGGCGCGACTGCACGACGACGGCGACGAAACACATCGTCAGCGTGGTGTGCGCGATCGTCACGGTCCAGAAGCCGCGCTCGGCGTCCAGCGCCACGAACAGCAGCAGCAGCGACAATCCCGTGATCACCTCCGGCATCACCAGCGGCGCATAGAGCATGCCGGAGAACAGCGTGCGGCCGCGAAAGCGCTCGCCGCGCGACAGCGCCACCGCGGCCAGCGTGCCGAGCAGCGTGGCGATCGTCGCCGAGGCGACCGCGACGCGCAGGCTCATCCAGGACGCCTCGATCATGGCACGGTCGGCGAAGAACTCGCGATACCAGCGCAGCGACCAGCCGCCCCACACCGTCACCAGCCGCGAGGCGTTGAAGGAATAGATGACGAGGATGAGGATCGGCAGATAAAGAAAGGAGAGCCCCAGCGCGAGCGAGGCGATATTGAAGCGGGACAGGCGGGAGAATTTGCGCATCTCACCGCTCCTCAAGCTGCCGACGCTGCAGACGCTCATAGAGCAGAAGCGGCAGCAGCAGCACGACGAGCAGCACGATCGCCGCGGCTGAGGCCACCGGCCAATCCTTGTTGGTGAAGAATTCGAGCCACAGCGTCTGGCCGATCATCAGCGAGCTGGAGCCGGCGAGAAGATCCGGGATCACGAACTCGCCGACAACAGGGATGAAGCAGAGCAGCACGCCGGCGCCGACGCCCGGCAGCGACAGCGGGAAGGTCACGAGCCAGAACACCTGCCAGGGCGGCGCACCGAGATCCCCCGCCGCTTCCTCCAGCGCCGGCTCCATCTTGGCGAGCGTGGCATAGAGCGGCAGGATCATGAACGGCAGGTAGGAATAGACGATGCCGATATACATCGCGGTGTCGGTGGAGAGCCACACCACCGGCCGACTGACCAGGTGCAGCGCCAGCAGGATCTGATTGAGCAGGCCGTCGTGCTGAAGGATGTTGATCCAGGCATAAATGCGGATCAGGAACGAGGTCCAGAACGGCACGATCACCAGCACCATCGCCACCGCCTGCCAGCGTTTTGGCAGTCGCGCCATGCCATAGGCGATGGGATAGCCGATCAGCAGCAGCAATGCGGTCGCCGCCGCGGCAACGGTCAGGCTGCGCAAATAGGCGAACACATAGATGTCGTCGGAGGCGAGCAGCTTGAAATTGTCGATCGAGAGCGCAGCAAAGGCTGCATGAATGGCGGTCCACCCCGCCGTCAGGTCGAACACCGGCTCATAAGGCGGCTGCGCGATCGCGGTCTGCGACAGGCTGATCTTCAGCACGAAGCCGAACGGCACCAGGAAGAACAGCACCATCCAGACATAGGGCGCGATCGCGGCGAAGCGCGCCGGCCGCGCGAAAATCCGGCGCGCGCTCATGACGGCAGCACCACGCAGTCATCGGGCGTGAACCAGGCGACGATTTGCTGGTTCAGGCTATAGGCATCGACATCGAGCCGCGCACTGTTGGCGACCGAGGCCTGCAGCATTCCGCCGGTATCAAGCTTCACCTTGTAGGTGGTGGTGCCGCCGAGATAGCAGATGTCGGCGATCACGCCGTCGAGCCGATTGATCGCCGTTGCGTGGCCGGTCTCGCTCACCGGGCCGCGGCGCGACAGCTTGACCTTCTCGGGACGGATCGCGACCGAGAACTTTCCTTCGCCGACCGGTTCACGCGGCTCGGCCACAACCAGCGCACCTGCATCGCGCGTGCCGACCACGAGGCGATGTCCGTCGCGCAATTTGGACTCGGCGTCGAACAGATTGATGTCGCCGACGAACTCCGCGATCCAGCGCGAACGCGGCGCCTCGTAGAGATCGCGCGGCGCGCCGACCTGCGCAAGCTTGCCCGACTTCATCACGCCGATCCGGCTGGCCATCGTCATCGCCTCTTCCTGATCGTGGGTGACGATGATGAAAGTCATGCCGAGCCGACGCTGCAGCTCCATCAGCTCGCCTTGCGTGTTTTCGCGCAGCTTCTTGTCGAGGGCTGCGAGCGGCTCGTCGAGTAGCAGAAGCTGCGGCCGGCGCGCCAGCGCCCGGGCCAGCGCGACGCGCTGGCGCTGGCCGCCGGAGAGCTGGTCCGGCTTGCGCTTCTCCAGCCCCTCGAGCTTGACCAGCGCGACCATCTCCGCGACGCGCGTTGCGATGTCGGACCGCGCCATATTGGCGCGCTTGAGACCGAAGGCGATGTTGTCGCGCACCGACAGATGCGGAAACAGCGCGTAGTTCTGGAACATCATGTTGATCGGACGCTCATGCGGCAGCGCCTGCGCGATGTCCTTGCCGCCGAGCAGGATGCGCCCTTCGTCCGGGGCCTCGAAGCCCGCCAGCATGCGCAGCAGCGTGGTCTTGCCGCAGCCGCTGGGGCCGAGCAGCGCAAAGAACTCGCCGGCCTTGATCTCGAGCGACACGCCGTCGACCGCACGGAATGTCCCGAACGTCTTGGCCACGTCCTCGATGCGCAGCAGCGGCTCGCCCGCGGCCGGATACGCATCTCCTGCCGTTTTCGCCCCGGCATCCCTTCTCGGCAATTCGTCAGTCATAGGCCCTGCCAACCCCAATGCCGCCGCACGCTAGCGGCGGATCGGCCTTTGCTCAACCGGTTCGAGACGGATCATCCCAAATCGGACTTCATGCCGGGTGCCAAAACATGTATAGTCACAGACATGACCAAGTTGCTGGATCAGGCCCTAGAAATTGCGCGCAGTCTGCCGGCGGACGCGCAGGACGACATTGCTCGGATCGTGCTGCAGCTCACCGGCGCAGAAGCAGCCTCTCCCGTCACCCTCTCCGAGGATGAGAGGGCGGCGATTGCTGCGTCGAAGGAATCCGCAGCGCGAGGCGAATTCGCGACCGAGGCGCAGGTCCGCGCGACTTGGGCCAAACACGGCCTGTGAAGATCCGCTACACGCTTCCGGCGCTAGCCGATCTCGATTCTATTCTGACCTACATTTCCGCGACGTCTCCGAAGGGAGCTGCACGCGTCCAGAAGCGCATCCGGGACGTCATCAGCCTACTGCTGACGCATCCCGAGATCGGCCTCCGGACTGACGATCCAGATATCCGGAGGTTGACCACAACGCCCTACCCGTTTCTCGTCTTCTACGAGATTGGGCATCAGGAGATCATCATCCATGCGATCCGCCATGGCGCCCGCGATCCGGGCGGGATGCCAGGAAAACGTGATTTCGCTTAGGTGACCCCCGCCATGAACGCAGCCAGCGCGTCGCGGTCCGCGGCAGGCATGGTCAGGCCGAGCTTGGAGCGGCGCCACAGGATGTCCTCGGGAAAGCGCGCCCATTCCTTGCTCATGAGATGGCGCACCTCGGCGCCGGTCAGGTCGGGGCCGAAGCTTGGGCCGAGCTCTTCGCGTGTCTTCGCCTCGCCCAGCACTTCAGGCAATCGCGAGCCGTAGGCGGCAACCATGCGCCGGGCTTGCGGCTCCGATAGGAAGCGCCAGCGGTGGCACGCGAGATCGACCTCGGTCTCGAAACGATCCCAGGCGAAATCGCCGCCCGGCAAGGCTGCGCCGGACGTCCAGGGCCGCGACATCGGATAGAACGGCGTCATCAGCGTCACCGCCCGTTCGGCGCGGAAGCGCGAGGTCGTGATCTCGCCGCCGAACATCGTGAGCAGCGGTGCCTTGCGCCGGCGCGCGTGGAACAACGTCGTGCCGTCGCGTCGCCGCGCCGACGCAGGCACCAAATTGACGCCGGTGACCGTGCGCACCACGTCGGTCGGCGCGACGCGCTCGCGGAAATAGCGGTTCACGGCCTCGCAGAGATAGCTGACATCGGCGCCCGGCATCGCGACGATGGCGGGATCGCCGGTGAAATCATGGGTGACAGTGCCGACCAGCGTGAAGTCGCGCTCGAACGGGCTGGCAAAGATCAGCCGGCCATCGTTGTTCTGGAACACATAGACATTGTCGGACTCGAACAACCTGGGCACGATGATCTGGCTCATCTGCACGGCCGCCATGGCCGGCTGCGGCAGCCGCAGCACGGTCTCCGCGACCATCGACGTCCAGGCGCCGCTGGTGTTGGCCAGCGCGCGGGCCGTGATCGTGCGGCGATGACCGCGATCGACGACAGCGAGCCGCCAAGTATCGGTCCTGTCGGCCCGCACACAACGCGCCCCGGTCCGGATCGCGGCGCCACGTTCGGCGGCATCCAGTGCCGTGAGCACCACCAGGCGCGAATCGTCGACGACGCAATCGGCATATGCGAAGGCAATGCCGAACGGCCGCTTCAGCGCGTTACCGACCGGATGATGCGTGATGTCGAGCGTCGTCGATGCCGGAAGGCCGTCGCGGTTCGCCAGGGCGTCGTAAACATACAGGCCCGCCCGCAACAGCCAGGGCGGACGCTCGTCGGAATGGGCCGGGATCACAAAACTCATCGGCCGCACCAGGTGCGGCGCGATCCGCAGCCAGATCCGGCGCTCGGCCAGTGCCCGGCGAACGCGCCACAAGCCGCGCCGCTCCAGCACCGACAGATCGCCATGGATCAACCGAGGGGTCGCCGACGAGGCCGCACCGCCGAGATCACCCTGCTCGATCAGGATCACCCGCAGCCCGCGGCCGGCGGCATCACGGGCAAGGCTGACACCGTTCAGGCCACCACCGATGATCGCGAGGTCGTAATCCGCCATGAAACCGTTGAAGGGAGCGAGCCAAGTACCCGCCACCACTAGCCGGTCTTGAGCGCAAGCTCCATGGCCTCGCCGCGGCCGACGAGGTCGGCATATTTTCCGATGGGCAGCGGCTTGCCGAGCAGATAACCCTGCACACCGTCGCAGCCCTCCTTGGCAAGGAAAGCGAGCTGATCGAGCGTCTCGACGCCCTCGGCGATGATTGACATTTCGAGGCCGTGGCCGAGATCGATCACGGCGCGAACGATCGCCGCCGATTGCGGGTTGCGGCCGAGATTCATGATGAAGGCGCGATCGATCTTGATCTTGTCGAACGGGAAGGCCTGGAGATAGCTCAGCGAGGAATAACCGCTGCCGAAATCGTCCATCGAGATACGAACGCCCAGCGCCTTCAGACGGCGCAGCAGCGCCAGGCCGCGATCAAAGTCCTCGATCAGCACGCCTTCGGTGATTTCCAGCTCCAGCCGGCCGGGCGCAAGCCCGGTCTCGATCAGGATCGAATGGACGAGACCGACCACGTCACCGTGCATGAACTGCGCCGGCGACAGATTGACCGCGACCTGCATTGGCTTCGGCCACGACGCCGCCTCGCGGCAGACCTCGCGCAGGATCCATTCGCCCATTTCGACGATCAGGCCGCTTTCTTCCGCGATCGGGATGAATTCGGCCGGCGAGACCTGGCCGCGTACCGGGTGCTGCCAGCGCGCCAGAGCTTCGAAGCCGATGATCTCGCTCTCGGCAACGCTGTTGCGCGCGATGCCCTGCGGCTGGAACGCCAGCGAAAGCTCGCCATTCTTGATCGCCTTCGACAGGTCCTGGTGCAGCACGCGGCGGTCGCGGATCTGCTGGTCCATCTCGGGCTGGTAGAGGCTGATCGTGCCGCGCGATTTCTGCTTGGCGCGGAACAGGGCTGCGCCGGCATTGGCGAGCAGCGAGGCACCATCGGGACCATTGTGCGGAAAGACCGACATGCCGGTGGTGATACCGGCGCGGACCGCGCGGCCGTCGATGTGGAATTCCGGCGCGAGCGCCTCGTCAAGCTGCTGCGCCAGCGCGAGGCCCGCGTCGGGCTGCTTGCCGTCGATGATCAGGCCGAACTCGTCGCCGGACAGGCGCGCCACCAGGCCGCCGCGTGCTGTGTCCTGCAGCCGCTGCGCCACCTCGATCAACAGCTTGTCGCCAAGCGCATGGCCGAACACGTCGTTGACCTCCTTGAGGCCGTCGAGATCGACGCACAGGACCGCGAACTCCTCGTCGGTGCCTTCGCAGGCTTCGATCATCTGGGTCAGCGCCTGAAGGAAGGCAGCGCGGTTCGGCAAATCGGTGAGGCCGTCGTGGTAGGCCATGTGCGCCATCCGCGACTCGGTCTGCCGGCGGTTGGTGACATCCTCGTGGGTCTTGATCAGATATTGCGGCTCACCGGAATCGTTGAGCACGGTGGCACGCCGGGTCAGGAACAGGCGCAAGCCGTCCTTGGTGGAGATCGGATGCTCCTCGGTGATCATCCCGCGTTTTTTGATGGCGGCCTCGTCGCGCGCGATGATCAGCTTGGCTTCCTTGGCATTGAAGATGTCGGAGGCAGTCAGGCCGGTGGCTTCCTCGCGCCGGCGGTTCAGAATCGTCTCGGCGCTGCGGTTGGCGAGCAGGTAGCGGCCGTCCTTGACCTGCTCCACGATCAACGCCACCGGAATGTTGTCGACCACAAGCTCGAGGAACTTCTTGGTGCTCTCCAGCTCCATCGACAGCGATTGCCGATCGGTGATGTCCTCGAACACGATCAGCAGGAACTGCGGCTTGTTGCTCTCGTTGCGGACCACGATCCGGATCGAGGCCACCTTGCGCCGGGCCGCGTCGACCTCGACCTCGAATTCGTTGCGATATTGTCCTCCCGGCGCCAGCAATGCGGCCCGATCGGTCGCCTCAATGCTGTCAGCCGATTTCGGGCCGAACAGCTCGCGCGCATTCTTGCCAACGACCTGGTCCCGCGAAAAGCCCCAGAAGTGCTCATAGGCCCGGTTGGCGAAGATATAGCGACCGTCCTCGATGTTCTTCGCGGCGACGCAAGCCGGAACGTTGTCCAGTACCGTTTCCAGGAACTGCTTGGTCGAGGCGAGCTGCTGCGAGAGTGCGCGCTGCTCGCTGACGTCGAGATGGGTCGCCACCGAGCCGCCATTGGGCAGCACGAAGTACTTAACCAGAATGGCGCGGCCATCGGACAGTTCCGTGACCAGGCCATTGGGACTCGCCGCCTTCTCGTAGAACTCATCGTCAGAAACGCCAAGAACGCCGCGCTTGCGGCGCAACCCGAGGATGTCGTAGCCGGTCATGCCGGTCCACAGGTCCGAGCGCGCAAGGCCGTAGATCTCGAGATAGCGGTCGTTGCAGAAGATGATGCGCTGCTGCGCATCCGTCATCACCACGCCCTGGTTGAGATTGTTCATGGCGGAGGAGATGAAGGCGTTGCGCCGCAACTGCAAACGGTTGCTCCGGCGCTGGGCGGAGTGGATCCACAGCGCGATAGCAACCAGGAACGCGCAGACGACAACGCCGCCGATCAGGGCTTCCCAGACCAGAATGGGGTCGACATCGCCAAGCTGGTTGAGCGAAACGAAGCCGTTGGCATAGGCACGCGAAGGCGCGACCGCGCTGGTCAGGCACACGAGGGCCTGTACAGCAATCGGAAGCATGCTGCCTTCCTGCCAGTTCTTCTCAGCCATCAGCCACCCGCAATTTCAACTGCGGATTGTCTGGCTTCACGGGTTTGGATCGGGTAAACGCCTGTAGGCCCAACAGAAAAATGTGACGTGAAATACGGCAATTGCCCTGACATGATAAATGCTTTCTTAACGGATAACGCCCGCGCAGCGCGTTTCCCAGGCAAACCGGAACCATCGGCACCACCTTCAGCGGGACTTCTGCATCGCCATGGATAGGGTGGACTGCGTCGTCATCGGAGCCGGCGTGATCGGGCTCGCGGTGGCAAGGAAGCTCGCACAGGCCGGGCGCGAGGTGATCGTGCTCGAGGAAGCCGAGGCCATCGGCACCGTCACCTCCTCACGCAACAGCGAAGTGATCCATGCCGGGATCTATTACCGTGCCGGAAGCTGGATGGCGCGTATGTGCGTCAGCGGCAAGCATGCGCTGTATCGCTATTGCGGCGAGCGCGGCATTCCGCACAAGAACTGCGGCAAGCTGATCGTCGCGACCAATGCGAAGGAAACCGAGAAGCTGCAATCGATCAAGGCGCATGCCGAGGCCAATGGCGTGCTCGACATGCAGTTGCTGTCCGGCGAGGCCGCGCGCGCGCTGGAGCCGGCGCTGGCCTGCGACGCCGCCCTGCTGTCGCCGTCGACAGGCATCATCGACAGCCATGCCTATATGCTCTCGCTGCGGGGTGAGGCCGAGGAGGCGGGCGCGGCCTTTGCGTTTCACACGCCGCTGATCCGCGCCAAGGCGGAGGCGGGCGTGATCGAGCTCGAAGCCGGCGGCGAAGCGCCGATGACGTTGCAATGCGACCTGCTCGTCAATGCCGCGGGATTGTCGGCGACATCAGTGGCGCGCCACATCGACGGCATGCCGATCGACCGGATTCCGCCGGCCTATCTCGCCAAGGGCAATTATTTCAGCTGCAATGCGCGCGCGCCGTTCTCGCGCCTGATCTATCCGGTGCCCGAACCCGGCGGGCTTGGGGTGCATCTGACGCTGGACATGGCAGGACAGGCGCGATTCGGCCCCGATGTCGAATGGATCGAGACGATCGACTATGAGGTCGATCCGTCGCGCGCCGAGCGGTTCTATCCTGCAATCCGCAAATACTGGCCGACGCTGCCCGATGGGGCGTTGATGCCGAGTTATTCGGGCATCCGCCCCAAGATCGTACCGCCGGCGGTGGCAACGCAGGATTTTCTCATGCAGGGTCCGCGCGACCATGGTGTCGCAGGACTGATCAATCTGTTCGGCATCGAATCGCCGGGACTGACGTCGTCGCTCGCGATCGCGGACCACGTCGCAGAACTCGCGGAAATCTAGAGAGCATTGCAGCCGGAGTGAGAACCGGCTCGCGTCACAAAGCCTGCTGCGCACGATAATCGCACGGGTGCGCGCCTTACAGCAGGGACGAGCGCAAAGGCTTTCGTCCCTGCCTGAAAGGATACGATCAAACTTGACGCTGTTACGGGGGTTACTAGTGAAGCGTGTCGCCGGTCTGCTTCAGTCGTTCAATCTGGTCCTTGACCATCAACTTGCGGCGCTTCAACTCAACAATTTGCAGGTCGTCTGTTGAAAGGTGCACGAGCGCTTCGTGCAATTCGTTTTCGAGAGTTTTGTGCTTCCGTTCCAATTCAACCAGATGTGCCTGAATTGTCATTCGAAACCTCCTCGGTAGGGGTGAACCTTGGATTCGATCCGGACGCGCAAGTGTACATCAGCGATTCGTTCTGTCGATATGTATCCGTCGTCGCACGGTCATTTTTGAAAATTCATATGTAATGAAGCGTGAGTAAGGAACCGCGCGTCGAAAAATCCATGATATCAATGTGCTTGCGCTGTGCGCTTCCCGAATCGTCGAAATATCTTGCGGGAGAGGGGTGCAGGAAGGCCGCAGATCGCTTGCGATCAAGCCGCGCAAGGACGATAATTTCCACAGGGCATCCACAGCCTTGATCTCAAGCCTATCGGTTTTCGGCCACCGCAGACATGACCCATGAAGACGAGCGTGAACTCGAAGCCGAGCTCACCCGGTTGCAGCAGGAACACCGAGATCTCGACGCGGCGATCGATGCACTGCATCAATCGCCTGCCCCCGACCTGTTGCGGTTGCAGCGGTTGAAGAAACGCAAGCTGTTGTTGCGGGACCGCATCGCATTCATCGAAGACCAGATTACCCCTGATATCATTGCCTGATCCGCGAGGGGTCGCGAATTGCCGCCACGTGAATCCACTTGACTCAAAAAGAACAAAGGAAGAACATGAATCCCGCCGCCCCAAGAACACCGAAGCCTAACACCCAAGGCTAACGCCCACAGCTAATGCCCAAGGACACCCGCAAGGACACCGCCGATGTCAGTCCCAGCCCTTCTCGACCACAGCCACTATGAACAGGCCTGCGATCAGGCGATCGCGATGTGCGACGGCAACCTGCGCAGCACCATCAAGGCGCTGATCATGGCCAACGAATATCTGGAAGCCGAGCTGGAAGAATTGCAGGCGGCGATTTCCGCCGGCTGCATTCCGGAGGCTTCGCGCAGCAGGAGCAGCGCCGCTTAAGACCCCACCATTGGAGCAACGCCATGTCAGACGTGACCTACTACGTTGCAATGCCCTTCCTGATCGATGCCGACGGATCGCCTGTCGCCGGCGCCGCAGAAGAATGCCAGAGCCCTACGGCCGCGCTGCGGCGCGCCGAAGTCTTGGCGCGCGGCACCGGCCATATCGGCGCAGTCGCGTTCAGTCGCAGCGGCGATCCCATGACCGGTGAATTCGGCGATGCCACGCTGCTGCGCAAATTCGGCAACGTGCCGGAAGATCTCGCAACACTGTAGAGTCTTATTGTTTGAGCATGATCTCCGCGCAAACGCGTTCCGCTGATGTCGCGAGGGAAAACCGCTGCACACTTTGCGCTAACGCGGCCCTTCGGGTCCGGATCATGCCTAGCTGCTCACAAGCCTGACCCGCGGCTCGTGGCGCCGGTGCGCCTTGCGCACATACATGGCGGCATCGGCCTCCTCCAGTGCACGAGCAGCATCTGAGTGCGCACCGAGCAGCGCGACACCGGCGGAGGCGCCCGCGGTCACGTGCTGCCCGCGAAAGGTGAACGACAAATCGTCGATCGCCTGTTCCAAGATGGCAGCCTTCGCCTTGGCGTCGGTCTCGCTGAGATTCCACAACAGCAGAGCAAACTCATCGCCACCGCGACGGCCGACCACATCGGACGCGCGGATCTGTCGCGTCAGCGTGTTGGCAATCGCCTTGAGCACCTCGTCGCCGGCAGCATGGCCGAAGGAATCATTGATCGGCTTCAGCCGGTCGACGTCGAGCACGATCAGCGCACCGCTGGCACGGTAGCGCTTCATGTAAGCGATGGCGCGCTGGAGCTCGCGCTCGAAGCCGCGCCGATTGGGAATGTCGAGCAGGAAATCGGTGTCCGCTGCAGCCTCGAGCTCGGCGATGCGTCGGAGCGCCTGCGTGAGCTTGGTCCGCAGGTCGCGGATGGTCGCCTTGCTGCTGTCCTTGCCGACCTCCTTGGCGCCAACGACGGTCACGCGACGCGGCGCGGCAGCCGCAGCCCGCTTGGCTGCAGCTTTCGTTCGGCGCCCGCGGGTTTTCCGGCCCTTTTTGGCCTTCGCAGCGGTCGCCCTTTTCGGTTTCTTCATGGGCATCCTGCTCAATGAAGGCTTGCGGGGATTCACCAAGACAGGATAGTGCATTCCCTTCTCCTTGCCACCGCCTTGCGAGCCGCCGGCCGGAACCGTTAATCTGGCCTATCTTTCTGTTTTCCGAGCACAATTGACGTCATGACCGCGCCGATCGCCATCATCATGGGAAGCCAGTCGGACTGGGAGACGATGCGGCATGCCGCCGACACGCTCGCAGCGCTCGGTGTCGCCTCCGACACCCGCATCGTTTCGGCTCACCGCACCCCCGACCGGCTGTTTACCTTCGCCAAGGGCGCCAAGGCTGAAGGCTTCAAGGTCATCATCGCCGGCGCCGGCGGGGCCGCGCATCTGCCCGGCATGGCCGCGGCCCTGACGGAACTGCCTGTGTTCGGCGTCCCCGTCGAGTCCAGGACGCTGAAGGGCATCGATTCGCTCTATTCGATCGTTCAGATGCCTGCCGGCATTCCGGTCGGTACGCTCGCGATCGGCAAGGCCGGCGCGATCAACGCGGCGCTGCTGGCGGCGTCCGTGCTGGCGCTGTCAGATCCCGCGCTGTCCGATCGCCTCGCGGCCTGGCGCAAGGCGCAGACCGAGGCGGTTGCCGAGCGCCCGGAGGGCAAGGCGTGACTGACGCAAAGCAGGTGAAGCTGAAGCCCGGCGACACCATCGGAATCCTCGGCGGCGGACAACTCGGTCGAATGCTGGCCATGGCCGCGGCGCGGCTCGGCCTGCGCTGCCAGGTGTTCTCGCCCGATCCGGACTCGCCGGCTTTCGACGTGGTGCTGAACGCGACCTGCGCCGAATATGCCGACGTCGAGGCGCTCGAGCTGTTCGCCCACGACGTCGACGTCATCACCTATGAATTCGAGAATGTTCCATCCGCGGCGGCCCTGGTGCTGGATTCGCGCCGTCCGGTGCTGCCCAACCGCAAGATCCTCGAGACCACCCAGGACCGGCTCGCAGAGAAGGATTTTGTCACGCGGCTCGGCATCGGCACCGCCGCCTATGCCGACGTCACCTCGGTCGCATCGTTGCGCGAGGCGATCGTCAGAATCGGCCTTCCCGCGGTGCTGAAGACCCGCCGCTTCGGCTATGACGGCAAGGGCCAGGCCATCATCCGCGAGGGCGACGACATTGCGAAAGTGTGGACCAGCCTCGCCACCAAATCGGCGATCCTGGAAGCCTTCATCCCGTACGAGCGCGAGATCTCCGTCATCGCCGCGCGCGCTGCATCGGGCGAGGTCGAATGCTTCGACGTCACCGAAAACGAGCATCGCGACCACATTCTGAAGATCTCCCGCGCACCAGCACCGATCCCGGATGCGCTCGCCGAGGAGGCGCGCAGCATTGCCGGCAAGATCGCGACCGCGCTCGACTATGTCGGTGTGCTCGCGGTGGAGATGTTCGTGCTCGCCAATGGCGGCGGATCGAAGGTGCTGGTCAACGAGATTGCCCCGCGCGTGCACAATTCCGGACATTGGACGCTCGACGGCGCCTCCGTCTCACAGTTCGAGCAGCACATCCGCGCCATCGCCGGCTGGCCGCTCGGCAAGCCCGTGCGCCACGGTGAGGTCGTCACCATGACCAACCTGATCGGCGACGAGATCAATGATTACGAGAAGTGGCTGAGCGTGCCCGGCGCGACTGTCCACATCTACGGCAAGGGCGCCCCGCGCCCCGGCCGCAAGATGGGCCACGTCACCGAGGTCAGGCCCTCGAAGAGCAAGTGAGGCGACCGCAGCCGCGATCCCACTTTTGGATCACGCCGTCTTCACGCCTGCGACGACACCCGAGGGCGCCTCGCTGAGCCAGCGATAGATCACGCCTCCCAGCGCGCCACCGATCAGCGGTGCGATCCAGAACAGCCAGAGCTGCGCCAGCGCCCAGCCGCCGACGAACAGGGCCGGGCCCGTGCTGCGCGCCGGATTCACCGACGTGTTGGTGACGGGGATGCTGACGAGATGGATCATCACCAGCGCCAGCCCGATCGCGAGCGGCGCGAAACCTGCCGGCGCGCGGCCATGGGTCGCGCCCATGATGACGAACAGGAACATCAGGGTCATCACCACCTCGGTGATGAAGCACGCGACCATGCTGTACTGGCCGGGCGAATGCGCGTCGTAACCGTTGGCGGCAAAGCCCTTGGTGACGTCGAAGCCCGGCGCACCGCTGGCGATCACGTAGAGCAGCTCGGCGGCGACGATGGCGCCGCAGACCTGCGCGATCACGTAAGGCAGGATCTGGCCTGCCGGAAAGCGCCCGCCGGCGGCAAGGCCGACCGTGACGGCCGGGTTGAGATGGCAGCCCGAGATGTGACCGATCGCATAGGCCATGGTGACGACGCTGAGGCCAAAGGCCAGGGACACGCCGACGAGGCCAATACCGACCTGCGGAAAGCCGGCGGCGATCACCGCGCTGCCGCAGCCTGCGAATGTGAGCCAGAACGTGCCGATGGCCTCGGCAGCGTATTTCTTCATGTCCATGTGGCGTCTCCCCTGATTTCTGGTGTCCGGCGCAACCCGGCCGGGAACAGCCCGTCCTTGGCGCCAAAACCACCCAAATCGGGGCCGCACGGGAGCATTTTCGCCGTATTTAATGGCTGAACTTGGTCCGAAAACCTGCTTGGCCGGTGGACATCTCAGGTTTTGTCTGATACATCCGCGCCCTCAAGGTTAAGGGCTTGCGCTTTTTGCCATCCCTTCGTCTTACCAGAATTCAAATCCGATCCACTGAAGAGGATGCCGCGTGCAGGTTCTCGTTCGCGATAACAATGTCGACCAAGCCCTCAAGGCGCTGAAGAAGAAGATGCAGCGCGAGGGC
The DNA here is from genome assembly GCF_028128665.1 of Bradyrhizobium sp. CCBAU 45384. Classification (NCBI taxonomy): domain Bacteria; kingdom Pseudomonadati; phylum Pseudomonadota; class Alphaproteobacteria; order Hyphomicrobiales; family Nitrobacteraceae; genus Bradyrhizobium; species Bradyrhizobium sp. CCBAU 45384. The sequence goes on along the minus strand of NZ_LBIZ01000120.1, from coordinate 780,668 downwards.
ATTTTCCGCGAGATGAAGCTCCGCGGTCACTACGAGAAGCCCTCTGAGAAGAAGGCTCGTGAAAAGGCTGAAGCCGTGCGCCGCGCGCGCAAGCTGGCCCGCAAGAAGCTGCAGCGCGAAGGCCTGCTGCCGATGAAGCCGAAGCCGGTGTTCGGCGCTGGCCCCGGTGGCGAGCGTGGTGGCCGTGGCGGCCCCGGTGCAGGTCCGCGCGGACCGCGCTGATCTTGCCGATCATGCAGAACTGAGGTTCGACAACGCGGGCTCCGAGCCCGCGTTATTGTTTTTTGAGGGGTGCCTTTCTGGGATGGGGCACTACAGATGCGGCGCCAAAGCGCAATGAGATCGGGATTGTTTGTCATCGCGCTTTAGGTTGTTGTTTGGGCATAATCTTTTCGGAAAACCGCTGCACGCTTTTCCGAATCATGCTCTAGCGCGAGCGAACCGTAGATGGCCTTTCCTTTCCCAGAGCCCAGCTTGGCGCGGCGACGCCAGATCTGGCGCAAGCCGCTTGTGCTGACCTTGATCGGGATCGCCCTGTGCGGCTGCTCGTTCGATCTGGGCTCGCTGGGGCCGGAGAAGGACAAGCCGCAGGAAGCGCCGAAGGCGGCCGCCGCGCCTGAAAGCGCCGTCAGCGCCGCCAATGTCGCCGAGGCCCAGACCCATACGGCAAAAGCGCAAGCCTTCGCCAAGTCGGGCGAGACGCAGGCCGCGCTGGACGAGTTCAATCGCGCCGTCGCCCTCGATCCCTATAATGCGCAGGCGCTCTACGGCCGCGCCCTGCTCTATCAGGGCAATAACGAGCACGACTTCGCGATCGCCGATTTCGGCGCCGCCAGCGGGCTCAATCCGCAGAAGGCCGAGCCGCTGCTCGGCCGCGCCGTCAGCTATCTTGCCATCGGCAAGGTCAAGGAGGCGGCGGCCGATCTCGACGAGGCCTCCGAAGCCGATCCGCACAATGCTCAGGTCTGGACGATCCGGGGACAGGCCTATGAGCGGCTGGGCGAAAAGGCCAAGGCGGCGGCGTCCTACAACAAGGCCGTCGCGCTGCGCCCACGCGATGACGCCGCCCGCAGCGGCTTGGCCCGCGTCGGCGGCTGACAGTCATTGGACGGCGTAGAGCATGATCCGGAAAAGTGTGCAGCGGTTTTCCGAAAAGATCATGCTCAAACAAAGAGCTAAAGCGCGATGACGATTCAACCCAATCTCATCGCGCTTTAGACGCCGTCCTGGTTAGTCGGGAGTGGCGCTCTTCGGCAGCACCGCGTGGAACATCGACTTCATGCCCGACAGCATGTCGTCGGCGACGTTGGTCTTGGGGCGCGGCATTGGCGCGCCGGCGTCGGCGCGCAGATCGAGCGGCGGGGCGATCACCGGGACCGGGATATCGGCCGGCGGCGTCAGCCGATTCGGATTGTCGTTGCCGACCGAGGCCGTGTAGGGCGGATTCGCCTGCGACGCGGCGCCATTGCCATAGGCCTCGGGCGACGGCGTCGACACATTGATCGGCGGCGGCAAGGGGCGCACCGTCGTCGGCACTGTCGTCACGACACGGGGAGCCTCCGGCGTGCGGGATGCTTCCTGCACGGCAGGCTCCGGCGTCCTCTCGGCCGGCTTGGCTTCGGCAGGCTTGGCTTCGACAGGCTTGGCTTCGGTCGATTTGGCCTCGGCAGCCTTCTCGGCAGCCTTGCCCTCAGGCGACTTGCGCAGGCGTTCGATGGCGGCCCGGGCGAGATCGTTGGCGTCGGGGGTCGCGGCCGGAGCGGCCGGCGACGAACTGGCCTCGACCACCGGCGCAGCGGCGGGCGCCGCCGGACTGGACGTGACGGGGGAGGACTTGGCAACGGCCTTCTCATGCGCCGGGGTGCGGCCGCGCGAGGCAGCCTCGTCCGCAGCCTTGGTGTCGGCAGCCTTGGTGTCGGCAGGCTTGGTGTCGACAGCCTTGGTGTCAGCAGGCTTGTCGGCCGCCGGCTTGTCCGATCCGCTCTTGTCGGAAATGCTCTTCTCGGAAACGCCCTTGGCTTTCACGCCGGGGCCCGGGAGGTTGGCCACGCCAGCGGGCTTCTTGCCGGCGTCGGCAGGTGCCACGACTGCGGCTGGCGTATCCGCCGCCGGCCTCGCATTGATGTAGTGGTTAACGATGTAGGCCCCGATGATCGTCGCGAGCACCGAGGGGAAAATATCCATCGAGATTTTAGCGAGGTATTTCAGCATTTCTCGGCTACTCCCCGCGTGATCTGATGCGGGAACTTTGGGGCATTGTAAGGGATCAACTGCGACGGATCGATGGCAAAGGTTACGAGCGCCTTACGCCTTCAGCTCAATCTCAAGGAACACGATGTCGGTTGAGGTTTCGTTAAGTACGTCATGTTGGACGCCGGCTTTGCGGAAGTAGGATTTTCCCGCCGCAAGCTGCGCCTTGGAACGCTCCCCGCCCGGCGCCACGATGGTCATTTCTCCGCCGACGACGGGAACAATCACATAGTCCATTCCGTGGGTGTGATGCCCGGTGGCGCTGCCCGGGGCAAGCCGCCATTCGGTCACCCGGACCTCGTCATTGTCGATCTGAACCTCGGAGCTGGCGGCAAGCATCTAGAACCTCGCTTAAGGCGAATCGGCTCAGGGCACGAAGACCATGAACGCGTAGACGGCAAATACCACCATATGGACCAGTCCGAACAGGACATTGGTCCTGCCGGTGCCGAAGGTCAGCATGCTCAGCAAGAATGTCAGGAACAGCAGCACCGAGCTCTGGGCATTGAGCCCCAGCACCAGCGGCTGCTCGATCACATAGGTGGCGAGCCCGACCGCCGGAATCGTCAGGCCGATGGTCGCCAGCGAGGATCCCAGCGCCAGGTTGATGCTTTTCTGAAGGTCGTTCTTGCGGGCGGCGGAGATCGCGGAGACGCCTTCCGGCATCAGGATCAGCAGCGCGACCAGGAGGCCCGCAAAGGCCGGCGGAGCGCCGATCCTGTCGGCGACGGCATCCACCACCAGCGAGAATTTCTTGGCCAGCAGCACGACGGCCAGGAGCGAGATCAGGAGCAGCACGATGCTCAGCGCCAGCAGCTTGCCCGGCAGATGGGCCTCGCCGCCCTCGCCCTCGGTCCGCTCATGGACGAAATAGTCCTTGTGCAGGACGGTCTGGGTGTAGAGGAACACGCCATAGAGCACGATGGTCACGAGGTCGACGAAGCCGAGCTGAAGCGTCGAATAGACCGGGCCCGGCGTCGTCAGCGTGTAGTTCGGCATGATCAGCGTCAGGGTCGCGAGCGCAATCAGCACGCTGAGATAGACGTTGGCGCCGGAGACCTGAAATCCCTGCTCGCGATAGCGCAGCCCGCCGATGAACACGCAGAGGCCGACGAGGCCATTGCAGACGATCATCACCACCGCGAACACGGTGTCGCGCGCAAGCTCCGGCGCAGGCTTGTCGCCGAGCATGATGGTGGTGATCAGCGCGACCTCGATGATGGTCACCGCAAGCGTGAGCAGCAGCGTGCCGAACGGCTCGCCGATCCGCTCCGCGATCACCTCGGAATGATGCACGGCCGCGAACACGGTGCCGAACAGGATCACCAGCAGGACGATCGCAAACACGCCGCCGCCCGTCGATAGCGTAAAGCTGTAGCCGGTCACGGTGACGACCAGGAACAGCAGTACCGCCAGCGCGGGAAAGACCCAGGACGACCGTGGCATCGGTCCGTGTGCGCTCATGCAGGCTATTCCTTGGTTGAACGCACCGATTATGCGCGAGAAGATCGCGCCCGTCAGCCCTCAAGAGCCGTTGATGAAGCCTCGTGCGATCTCGATCATGCCAAGATTGACGAGATCGTCATGCCCGCCCTCGGGGATCCGAACGAACTGCTTCGGCCACGAGGATGATGGCGATCCATTTCAGGAATGTCATCGCAGTCCCGTCATTGCTGAGTTCAGGGCTTGCGACGGCTCTTGAGCAATTGGAGGACGTCGGACCGGATGCCCAGGGGGATCTCTCGACAACCGCACGCCGCGGCATGAGCAGCGTGCCAGGCGATGCGCTGCTCGCGCGTCGCCTTCGACGGCATGCGATGGGACCGGTGCCACTCCTTGTTCAGGGCCACGGTCCCCCTCGCTGATTACATCGCCTTGACGATGTTCTCGGTGACCTTCTTGGCGTCACCGAGCAGCATCATGGTGTTGTCGCGATAGAACAGCGGATTGTCGATGCCGGCATAGCCCGACGCCAGCGAGCGCTTGATGAACATCACCGTGCCGGCTTTCCAGACCTGCAGCACCGGCATGCCGTAGATCGGCGAGGTCTTGTCCTCTTCCGCCGCCGGGTTGGTGACGTCATTGGCGCCGATCACGAAGGCGATGTCGGCCTGCGCGAATTCGGAGTTGATGTCCTCGAGCTCGAACACCTCGTCGTAGGGCACGTTGGCCTCGGCCAGCAGCACGTTCATGTGGCCGGGCATGCGGCCCGCGACCGGGTGAATGGCGTATTTCACCTCGACGCCTTCCTTCTTCAGCATGTCGGCCATCTCGCGCAGCGCATGCTGGGCCTGCGCCACCGCCATGCCGTAGCCGGGCACGATGATGACCTTGGAGGCGTTCTTCATGATGAAGGCGGCATCGTCCGCCGAGCCGAGCTTTGCCGGCTTCTGCTCGCCGGTAGCCCCACCGGCCGCAGCGGTCTCACCGCCGAAGCCGCCGAGAATGACCGAGATGAAGGACCGATTCATCGCGTGGCACATGATGTAGGACAGGATCGCGCCCGACGAGCCGACCAGCGCGCCGGTGATGATCAGCGCCGAATTGCCGAGCGTGAAGCCGATGCCGGCCGCGGCCCAGCCGGAGTAGGAGTTCAGCATCGAAATCACGACCGGCATGTCGGCGCCGCCGATCGGGATGATCATGAGCACGCCGAGCGCCAGCGCGAGAATGACGTTGAGCCAGAAGAACACCGGGCTGCCGGTGACGACGAGCCCGACAATGCAGGCGACCAGCGCGACCGCGAGCGCGACGTTGATCACGTGCCGCGCCGGCAGGATGATCGGCGCACCGCTCATGCGGGCCGACAGCTTCAGGAACGCGATCACCGAGCCGGTGAAGGTCAAGGCGCCGATGGCGACGCCGAGCGACATTTCGACCAGGCTCTGGGTGTGGATGTTGCCGGGGGTGCCGATGTCGAAGGCCTCCGGCGCATAGAATGCACCCGCCGCGACCAACACCGCGGCCATGCCGACCAGGGAGTGGAAGGCGGCGACCAGTTCCGGCATCGAGGTCATCGGCACGCGGCGGGCGATGACGGCACCGATCGTCCCGCCGATGGCGATGCCGACAATCACCAGCACCCAGGCGAGGCCGTCGGCCGGCGGATGGTTGGCAAGCGTCGTCGCAACCGCGATCGCCATGCCGATCATGCCGAGCAGATTGCCCTGGCGCGAAGAGGCCGGGCTCGACAGCCCGCGCAGCGACAGGATGAACAGCACCCCCGCCACGAGATACAAGAATGCAGAGAGATTGGCGCTCATCTCAGGTCCCCATTGATCCCATCAGCCCGAGGTGGCCGCTTACTTCGACTTCTTCTTGTACATCGCCAGCATGCGCTGGGTGACAAGGAAGCCGCCGAAGATGTTGATGCAGGCAAAGATCAGCGCGACGAAGCCGAAGGCGCGCGCCCAGCCCGAACCGCTCGAGACATTGGCGACCCCGCCGGCAAGCAGCGCGCCGACCACGATCACCGAGGAGATCGCATTGGTGACGCTCATCAGCGGCGTATGCAGCGCCGGCGTCACCGACCACACCACGAAATAGCCGACGAAGACGGCGAGGACGAAGATCGACAGCCGGAAGATGAAGGGGTCGACGACCTGTGCAGCATGCTCCATGACGGATCTCCTTACACCTTCGGCTGGAAGTTCGGGTGGATGACGGCGCCATCTTTGGTCAGCGCAGTGGCCTTGACCAGCTCGTCGTCCCAATTGACGGCGAGCTTCTTCTCTTTCTTGTCGACCATGGTCTCGATGAAGGAGAACAGATTGCGGGCATAGAGGCTGGAGGCCGAGGCCGCGACGCGGCCCGCGACATTGGTGTAGCCGACGATCTTGATGCCATCGATGTCGACGACCTCACCCGCCTTGGCACCCTCGACATTGCCGCCGCGCTCGACGGCGAGATCGACCAGCACCGAGCCCGGCTTCATCGACTTGACCATCTCGCCCGAGACGAGTTTCGGCGCCGGACGGCCCGGGATCAGCGCGGTGGTGATGACGATGTCCTGCTTCTTGATGTGCTCGGCGGTCAGCGCGGCCTGCTTGGCCTGGTACTCTTTCGACATCTCCTTGGCATAACCGCCGGCGGTCTGCGCGTTCTTGAACTCCTCGTCCTCGACGGCGAGGAATTTTGCGCCGAGCGATTCCACCTGCTCTTTCGTCGCAGGTCGCACGTCGGTCGCGGTGACGACGGCGCCAAGACGGCGCGCGGTTGCGATCGCCTGGAGGCCGGCCACGCCAACGCCCATCACGAACACTTTCGCGGCAGGCACGGTGCCGGCCGCGGTCATCATCATCGGGAAGGCGCGGCCGAAGGCCTCGGCGCCCTCGATCACGGCGCGATAGCCGGCAAGGTTCGCCTGCGAGGACAGCACGTCCATGACCTGCGCACGGGTGATGCGCGGCATCAGTTCCATCGCGAAAGCGCAGACGCCGGCTTCGGCCATCGCCTTCAGCGCAGCTTCATTGCCGTAGGGATCCATGATGGCGATGACCAGCGCGCCGCGCTTGTATTGCGACAGCTCGGAAGCCTCGGGACGCTTCACTTTGATGATGATGTCAGCATCTTTCAGTGCATCGGCGCTGACGGTGGCGCCGACCGCGGTGAATTCGGAATCAGGCAGGCCCGATTTGACGCCGGCGCCCGGCTCGACGGCGATCTCGGCGCCCAGCGCCTTGAACTTCTTCACCGTATCAGGCGAAGCGGCAACGCGCGGCTCCGACGGATCGATTTCCTTGGCAACGGCGATCTTCATAGGCCCTCCGGCGACGCGGGACAAAGCGCGCACGCGAACTTAGCGTCACTCCCGCAACGTTGGATACCGGTTTTGGCACCGGCTTGAATGCAAATTTTATGAGCACCGACGACGATGTCGGTGCAACAGGCGATGGATCAGGTCAGGAAGATCGCCATCAGGATGACGATGAGCGCGACCGAGGCGGTGCCGTACTTCACCAGCTTGATGAAGCCCTCATAGGTCTGCTCGTGGGCGACGTAGTCGTTGCCGTCGGCGGTGCTGTACGCCACTTCGCTATGGTCAGCCATGGAATGTCCCCAGTCGAAAGCCGAATTCTTCGGCTGGGATACCTTAAACCTTCGGGCAGGGCAACGGCACCGAGGCGCGGTTTTCCCACAAATCGGTTCATTTGGATTCCCAATCGGTTAGGAAGCCCGCTTCGCCCTCAGCCCATCGCCTCCAGTTCGTCGATCATGCCGGCGATGACGGAGAGGCCCCCCTCCCAGAACTTGGGGTCCTTGGCATCGAGCCCGAACGGCCGCAGCAGCTCGGAATAGTGCTTGGTGCCGCCGGCGGCGAGCATGTCGAGATAGCGCTCGGCGAAACCTTCGGCCGCATGCTCGTAAACCGCATAGAGCGAGTTCACGAGGCAATCGCCAAAGGCATAGGCGTAGACGTAGAACGGCGAATGGATGAAGTGCGGGATGTACATCCAGTAGTTCTCGTAACCCGCCTTGATCTCGATCGCGGGCCCCAGACTCTCGCCCTGCACCGACAGCCAGAGCTCGCCGAGCCGTGTCGCGGTGAGCTCGCCGTTCTTGCGCTCGGTATGAACGGCGCGCTCGAAGGAATAGAACGCAATTTGCCGCACCACGGTATTGATCATGTCCTCGACCTTGCCGGCGAGCAGCGCCTGGCGCTGTTTTGTATTTTTGGTCTGGGCAAGCAGCCGCTTGAACGTGAGCATCTCGCCGAACACACTCGCGGTCTCCGCCAGCGTCAGCGGCGTCGGTGCCATCAGCGCGCCGTTCTTGGCCGCCAGCACCTGGTGCACGCCATGGCCAAGCTCATGGGCAAGCGTCATGACGTCGCGAGGCTTGCCCTGGTAGTTCATCAGCACATAAGGGTGTGCCGACGGCGTGGTCGGATGCGAGAATGCGCCGGGCGCCTTGCCCGGCCGCACTGGCGCGTCGATCCAGCGATCGGTGAAGAAGCGCTCGGCAATGTCGGCCATTTTAGGCGAGAAGCCGCGATAGGCCGTCAGCACCATGTTGCGCGCATCGGGCCAGCCGATCACATCGGTCGCGGCGAAGGGCAGCGGCGCGTTGCGGTCCCAATAGGCCAGCTTCTTCTTGCCGAACCACTTTGCCTTCAGCGCGTAATAGCGATGCGAGAGCTTTGGATAGGCCGCGCGGACCGAGGCGACCAGCGCATCGACCACCTCGCGCTCGACGCGGTTGTTCAGATGGCGGGAATCCGCAACATCCTTGAAACCGCGCCAGCGGTCGGAGATATCCTTGTCCTTGGCGAGCGTGTTGGTGATCAGCGCAAAGGTGCGCTCATTGGCCTTGAAGGTTTTCGCCAGCGCTTCCGCCGCGGCCTTGCGCTTGGCGCCGTCGCGGTCCTGCAGGAAATTCAGCGTCGGCTCGATCGCCAGTTCCTTGGCACCGACCTTGAAGCGGAGACTCGAGATGGTCTGGTCGAACAAACGGTTGAAGGCCGAATATCCGGTCTGCGCCTTTTCCAGGAACAGCTGCTCGAGCTTGTCGTCGAGCTGATACGGCTTCTCCTTGCGCAGATCCTCGATCCACGGACGATAGTGCGCGAGCTCAGGGGCTTGCAGCGCGCCGGTCAAAATATCGTCATCGATACGGTTGAGCTCGAGCGCGAAGAACAAGAGATGCGTCGAGGCCGCTGTCAGCCGCTCGGAGACATCGCCGTAAAACTTTGAAATCGCAGGGTCCACGCTGTCGCCGGCGTGAACGAGACCGGCATAGGAGCCGAGACGGCCGGCGAGATCGTCGATCGCCTCATAGCGCCGCACGGCTTCCGCGAGCCATTTTCCGCCATCTTCGTTTGCTGTGCCTGTTGCGAGCTTGCCCTTGTAGTCGGTCTCGAACGCGACGCAATCGGCATCCATCTTTTCGAGATCGCGCGCCACTTCCGGCGCGTCGATCCCGGAATAGAGATCGGCGAGGTTCCACTCCGGAAGCTTGCCCGTCTTGCTCACAGGCTTTGCGGAGGGTTTTGCCTTGGCAGCGGATTTCTTGGCAGCGGATTTCTTGGCGATGGATGTCTTGGCGGCGGATGTCTTGGCGGCGGATGTCTTGGCGGCTGGTTTGCGGACAGCAGTCTTGGAGCGCGACTTCATTGTGTGGGAAACCTGTGTTCAACGATCGCTGCGGCGGGCGGGGGCATCAAGATTTAAGAGTGCGTTAATCGGCTTCGGCCAGAGTGACCCGATTCGAGACAGATAGTAGTAGCGTGCGGGGAGCACCATGGCTGCCAGTATTTTGATCGCCGACGACGACGCCGTAGCTCGCCGCCTGGTCGAGAACATGGTGCAGAAATGCGGCTATGAAACGGTCGTCGTCGAATCCGGCGACGCCGCGATCGCGACCCTCACCGGTCCCGACGCCCCCGCGATCGACGCGGTGATCCTCGATCTCGTGATGCCCGGCCTCGACGGCATGGGTGTGCTGGCAAAAATCCGCGAGGCGGGCCTCAGCGTGCCCGTCATCGTACAGACCGCCCATGGCGGCATTGACAACGTCATCTCGGCAATGCGCGCCGGTGCGGCCGACTTCGTGGTCAAGCCGGTCGGAATGGAGCGGCTTCAGGTCTCGCTTCGCAACGCGCTGAATGCCTCCGCGCTCAAGGGCGAATTGCAACGCATCCGTCACAGCCGCGAGGGCCGGCTGACCTTCTCCGACATCATCACGCGCGCCGAAGCGATGGCGCCGGTGATGCGCGCGGCCCAGAAGGCGGCAAATTCATCGATCCCCGTGCTGATCGAAGGCGAGTCCGGCGTCGGCAAGGAGATGTTCGCGCGCGCCATCCATGGCAGCGGCGAGCGCAAGGCCAAGCCCTTCGTCGCGGTCAATTGCGGCGCGATTCCCGACAATCTCGTCGAGTCGATCTTGTTCGGCCATGAGAAGGGCGCCTTCACCGGCGCAACCGAACGGCACACCGGCAAATTCCTCGAAGCCCATGGCGGCACGCTGTTCCTGGATGAGGTCAGCGAGCTGCCGCTGACTGCACAAGTCAAGCTCCTGCGCGCACTGCAGGAGGGCGCAGTCGAGGCCGTCGGCGGCCGCAAACCCGTCAAGGTCGACGTCCGCATCATCTCCGCGACCAATCGCAAGCTTCTGGACCGGGTCAAGCAAGGGCACTTCCGCGAAGACCTGTTCTATCGCCTGCACGTGCTGCCGCTGACGATCCCCTCGCTCAAGGCCCGCCGCGAGGACATCCCGCATCTGCTCAGGCATTTCCTGGCGCGCTTTGCCGCCGAGGAGAACCGCGCGATCTCCGGCGTCAGCGGCGAGGCCGTGGCGCATCTCACCCAGCTCGACTGGCCCGGCAACATCCGCCAGCTCGAGAATGCCGTCTACCGCGCGGTGGTGATGAGCGAGGGCGACCAGCTCGGTCTCGACGATTTCCCGCTGCCGGGCCCGCATCCGCATTCGGCGACGGAGATCCCGACCGCGCCGCTGATGATCGAGCCGATCGCAGCGCCCTCCGTGGTGTCGGGTAGCGAAATACCCATCGCGCCGCTGCCTCAGACCGGATCGCTCTCGATGCTCACCCCGACCGGCGATGTTCGCCCGCTGGAGGAGATGGAGAGCGAGATCATCCGCTTTGCGATCTCGCACTACCGCGGACAGATGTCGGAGGTGGCGCGCCGACTCAGGATCGGCAGGTCCACGCTGTACCGCAAGCTCGACGAAGCCGGGGTTCCCGGACATGGCGGGAAAAGCGGCGAGGAGACGCACTGAACCTCATGCGAACGGGGGTTCGCGCGCCTCAGCGATGCGCCTGCAACCCGTTGAATTACGGCAAAATTCGGCTTCGGCCGAAACCGTGACTTGGAAGTGACAGAGGGCCGGAAAAGCGTGCGGTGAAACCGCACAATCCGTTGCAAACGGTCTGTCTTGAAGTCAGTTTGTGGTCAGTTTCCCGGGGTAGTGCTAGCTGCAAGAACGGGGCCTGTATATCGTCTGCGTAGGAATCGTTGTGTGCAGGCGTGCAAGTTTCGAGAGGCCGGCGCGATTTAGCCGAAGCTCAATTAGGCGAAAACGAAAGCTGTTCCACGAGGGACAGTTCACCCGAGGGGTGCGATACAATGCGTGACTGTTTGAACCACCGTGCAGGCTTTGACCGCGTTCTGGCGGCGGTCGCAGCGACCTTCCTCACGGTGTCGGCCGGCTCGGCGCTGGCACAGGACCAGGCGCGCAGCAGCGCTGCCGAACTTGCGATCGAAGCCGCGATCCCGCGCCCCGAGCCCGCAAACGTTCCGCCCCCGACCGCGTCCGACATCAAGCTCGACACCACCGCCACCGTTCAGGACGGCCCCAAGGACGTGGTCAAGGAGCCTGTGAAGGCCGAAGCCGCTCCGGCCGCGGAGAAGGTGGAGACCAAACCTGCCGACATCGCCACGACGCCCGCCGCCGACACACCGAAGAGCGAGACGGTGACGAGCGAACCCGCCAAAACCGAACCCGCCAAATCTGAACCGGCAAAGGCTGACACGGCCACCGCGCCGACTGCCGCTCCCGCTGCACCTGCGGCGGCAGCCGCAACCCCGGTCGCCGAGCCGGTCAAGGCCGCGAGCAACGTTCCTGCCGCCGACCAGCCGGTCGCCGACAAGATCAAGGACATCCTCGGTTCAAAGACCTCGCGCCATTTCGACCGCAAGAACGAACGTGCCGCTGCCGAGAAGTTTTATGGCGCCCGCGACTTTGCGCCGGTCTGGACGCAAGCCGGCAGCCTGACCGCCGCGGCCAAGGGCGTGATCGCGCGGCTGAAGGACGCGGCTTCCGACGGCCTCAATCCAGCCGACTATCCGGTGCCTGACTTCGCCGCCGCCACGACGCCTGATGCGCTGGCCGATGCCGAGCTGAAGCTCACCGCCAGCATGTTCGACTATGCGCGCCAGGCGCAGAGCGGCCGCATGCACTGGTCGCAGGTCAGCGCAGATATCCTCTATCCCGAGCATCCGATCGATCCGAGCGAGGTGATCACCAAGGTCACGACGGCGGCTGACGCGTCCGTCGCGCTCGACAGCTACAATCCGCCGCAGAAGCTCTACAAGGAGCTGAAGGCGCAGCTCGCCAAGCTGCGCGGCCAGGGCGACGGTCCGGTGATCGAGATCACCGACGGCCCCGCGCTGAAATACACCCCCGCCAGGGGTAAGAAGCAGGCTGAAATCGTCGTGCAGGATCCGCGCGTGCCACAGCTTCGCGCCAAGCTCGGCATCACCGAGAACGCCAGCGACGACCACTATGACGCCACGGTTGCCGAAGCCGTACGCAAATTCCAGGACGGCGCCGAGCTGAAGGCGACCGGTGTGCTCGACACGCCGACCGTCAAGGCCCTGAACAGCCCGAAGCGCGACAAGCAGATCGACACCGTGGTCGTGAACATGGAGCGCTGGCGCTGGCTGCCGCGCGACCTCGGCGTGCCCTCGCTGGGCGATGCCTACGTCATCCTCAACATTCCCGACTATACGCTGAAGGTGATGCAGCACGGCCAGCAGGTCTGGACCACCCGCGTCGTCACCGGCAAGCCGGGCCAGCACGCTACGCCCCTGCTGACCGAGACGATGAAGTATATTACGGTCAACCCGACCTGGAACGTGCCGCCCTCGATCGTCTATGGGGAATATCTGCCGGCGCTGCAGCAGGACCCGACCGTGCTTCAGCGCATGGGCCTGAGGCTCGAGCAGAACCGCGACGGCTCGGTGCACATTTCGCAGCCGCCCGGTGAAGCCAACGCGCTCGGCCGCATCCGCTTCAACTTCCCGAACAAGTTCCTGGTCTATCAGCACGACACGCCGGACAAGCACCTGTTCGCCAAGGAAGATCGCGCCTTCAGCCATGGCTGCATGCGCGTGCAAAATCCGGATCAGTACGCTTCGGTGCTGCTCAACATCACCATGCCGAACGAGCACTACACCCCGGAGCGCGTGCGCAGCATGTATGGCTCCGGTGAGATCGACCTGAAATTCCCGACGCCGATCCCGGTCAACATCACCTACCAAACCGCGTTCGTGGACGATGGCGGCAAGCTGCAATTCCGCAAGGACGTCTATGGCCGCGACGCGACCATGATCAGCATCCTGAAGAACGGCCGCGGCAAGGACCTCGAGAACGTCGTCGCCCATTCGCAGCCGAGCTATTCGCGCCCGGCAACGACGCTGCCGTCAGGCGTGACGTTCGCCAATAATGGCGGCTCGTCGGGGCTGAACTTCTTCGAGCGGCTGTTCGGTGGAGGGGCTCCGACCCCCCCACCGGCTCCGGTCGGCCGTCGGCCGCAGCGGGTGTTTACCCGCTGAGATCAGGTCCGCGCCTCAACTCCCTAATTTCTTCAATAAAATCAGCGACCCTTTCCTCTGGATAGGGTCGCTTAACGTTAACCATTGTCCGCCCGAGTTCCGGCTGCTGGCGTTTTTTTGCCACACTCAACCGCTTAGGATCGTCGTCTGACTTGGTTTGGGGGCGGGAAGGTCAACCTCGAATTAACCTTCTCGTTTTAAGAAAGCGTTCACCCTCTTTCGCGCGCTAACGGGGTTGGCGGGAGAGTCCATTGAACGCTCGTCGACTGGGTGGGCTCATACGTGCTGACTGGTTTCGCACGCAAATTCGCTGCGTTGTCGTTGTCCCATGCGGGAGTGAAGGTCGGATCTCGGATCGGCCTCGCCTCGCTGGTGCTGCTTGCGGCTGCCGGCTCGGTTCATAACGCCGCGGCGCTGAACGAAACCAAGACCCTCTCCTTCCACCACACCCATTCCGGCGAAGACCTCACCGTCACCTTCAAGCGCGACGGCCGCTACGACGAAGCCGCGCTGAAGACGCTGAACCATTTCCTGCGCGACTGGCGCACCCAGGACGAGACGGTGATGGATCGTCACCTGTTCGACATCCTCTGGGAAGTGTATCGCGACGTCGACGGCAAGCAGCCGATCCAGATCATCTCCTCCTATCGCTCCCCCGCCACCAACGCCATGCTCCGCCGCCGCTCCTCGGGCGTGGCGCGGTTCAGCCAGCACATGCTGGGCCACGCGATGGACTTCTACATTCCGGGCGTGCCGCTGGAGCAGATCCGCTTCGCCGGCCTGCGCCTGCAGCGGGGCGGCGTCGGCTTCTACCCGACATCAGGCTCGCCCTTCGTGCATCTGGACACCGGCAGCATTCGGCACTGGCCGCGCATGACGCATGACCAGCTCGCCCGCGTCTTCCCGGACGGAAAGACGGTGCATCTGCCGACCGACGGGGTGCCGCTGAAGGGCTATGAGCTGGCCAAGGCCGAGATCGAGCGGCGCGGCGATGGCGACGACGGCGCCAGCAAGCCGGGCTTCTTCGCCTCCCTGTTCAGCAGGGGCAAGCAGGCTCCGGCAGCCAGTACCGATGAGGATGACGAGGGCGCTCCCGCCCCGACCGCCAAGCCGACCGTGGTCGTCGCCGCAAGCAAACCCGCCGATCCGGTACCGACGCCACGCGCCAAGCCGTCCGCCGCCTCCGCCATCCAGCTCGCCTCGGCCGATGCCCCGCTCGTTGCACCGCCCAAACCCAAAGCCGAGCCGAAGCCCGAGCCCGTGGCTGACAAGCCGGCAGCCGGCAAGCTCGAATCCCCGGCCGACATCATCAATGCCCGCGGCTTCTGGGATGCTCCGGCCACACCGCAGCAGGCGACACCAGCGCAGATCGCCGCATTGAAGGCGCGCCAGGCGCTTGCCGCCGCGACAGATCCGCAACCGACCGCGAGCGTCTCCAGTGCCGCCTATCAGGCGCTGGCCTTTGCACCCGCTTCTGCTTCGCCCGTCGACCGGGCCCGCGTCGTCGCCGCCTCGGCGCCGATCCCGCGCGGCGCGCGTCCGGCGTCCACGGCCCGCAACGGTGCGCCGGCCACCGAGATCAACAGCGTCGTCGGCAAGAGCACCGACGGCATGATCGCAACCGCAACCCGCCTCTCCGCCGCCAAGGGCGAGAGCATCTGGCTCAAGATCGTGATGCTGTCGCCGAGCGCCAGCCGCGCGATGTCGGTGACGCTGATGGGCGAGCTCGATATGGCGGCGATGCGCGCCTATTTCGTCAAGCCGCAGGCCGTGGTCGCAATGGGCTTCACCGACGATCCGATGCAGGGCCTGTCCTGCGACAGTTTCTCGGGCAGCGCGACGACGAAGATCGAAACGACGTCGTTCGTCATGCGCACGGCCGCGCTGCGCTGAGACGGATCGCCTTCACCCTCTCGTAGCCCGGATGGAGCGCAGCGCAATCCGGGAATCGCGCCACAAGCGATGACGGCCCCGGATTTCGCTGCACTCCATCCGGGCTACGGCAATGCTGCCTGAAGCGCGAACGCCTCAGATCATTCCGAGCGCCTGCATGTAGGTCTCGAGAATCGTCTCGGCCTCGGCGCGCTCGTTGGGGTCCTGCTTGCGCAGGCGCACGATAGTGCGCAGCGCCTTGACGTCGTAGCCGTTGCCCTTGCTCTCGGCATAGACGTCGCGGATGTCGTCGGAGATCGCCTTCTTCTCTTCCTCCAGCCGCTCGATGCGCTCGATGATGGATTTGAGCTGGTCCTTGGCAAATTTCGTCGCGGGCTCGTCGTCGCGGACGGCGGCGGAGGTGGCCATCTTGGTACTCCCAATGGAACTGGCAAAACGAGGTGACGCCGGCATCCTCACCGCGCGTGCTGGGTAGACCCTTAGGGTTGGCGCCTGCCGCGTTCAAGCAAGCATCACGCTCGTCCACAGCGCGCCCACAGGAGATGATGTTGTCGTTCCGGGACGCCCGCAGGGCGAACCCGGAATCTCGAGATTCCGGGTTCGATGCTTTGCATCGCCCCGGAATGACGGAACGAAAACACTCAGTGATTGTGGGGATGGACCTTCTTCATCGCCTCGAGCTGCCCGGGGCTCGCCGTGCCCTGGTACTTCGCCTTCCAGGTCTCGTAGGGCATGCCGTAGACGGCTTCCCGGCTCTCATCCTTGCTCAAGCTCACGCCTTGGGCATCCGCGGCGTCCTTGAGCCAGTTCGACAGGCAGTTGCGGCAGAATCCGGCCAGATTCATCAGGTCGATGTTCTGGACGTCGGTTCGCGTCCTCAGATGATCGACCAGCCGCCGGAACGCGGCCGCCTCGAGCTCCGTTCTGGTTTTGTCGTCGATGGCCATGGCAGGATTCCTCGGCTGTACCTTGATGGCGGTCACCCTTACGGGATCAAGTGGGGTGCTGTCACAGATTTTGCCATATCGCGGCGCAAACGGCGGCTGGGCCAGTGGGCAGTTCCCCGGGGCCTACGCCAAATCGTCAATCATCTGGTATACGTTCCGCGACAATGATCGCCGAATCTCCCCGCTCCCCCCTTCGCCTGCTCGCCCTGATAGTCCCGGTGCTGGCCGTTGCGCTGCTGTGCTTCTGGGCCAGCCCGGCCTCGGCGGACTTCCGCCTCTGCAACAACACCTCAAGCCGGGTCGGTATCGCGCTCGGCTACAAGGACGCCGACGGCTGGACCACCGAGGGCTGGTGGAACATCTCGTCCCGCTCCTGCGAGACCCTGCTGCGGGGTACGCTGGTCGCCCGCTACTATTACATCTATGCGATCGACTATGACCGCGGCGGCGAATGGTCGGGGCAGGCCTTCATGTGCTCGCGCGACAAGGAATTCACCATCCGCGGCACCGAGGACTGCCTGGCGCGCGGCTATGACCGGACGGGCTATTTCGAGGTCGACACCGGCGAGCAGCGAGCCTGGACGGTGCAGCTCACCGACGCCAACGAGCAGCCTTCGACGCAGCAGCGTGTCCCCGGCATGCCCGGCCCTGTCGGCCCTGGTGGCGGCGTCCCGGGTTTGCCCAATAGTCCGCCCGGTGGTACGCCCCCCGCCGCACCTGGCCTTCCGCCAGCCCCCTCGCCACCGTCTGGGAATAAGCCATGAGGCGTCTTCGCCGTATCAAGATTCTCGCGACCCTCGGACCTGCCTCGTCGGACCTCGCGATGATCCGCCGCCTGTTCGAGGCCGGCGCCGACGTGTTCCGCATCAACATGAGCCACACACCGCATGACAAGATGCGGGAGCTGGTGGCGACGATCCGCAATGTCGAGAGTAGCTACGGCCGCCCGATCGGCATCCTGGTCGATCTCCAGGGCCCGAAGCTCCGCCTCGGCGCCTTCGCTGAAGGCGCGGTGCAGCTTCAGAACGGGCAGACCTTCACGCTGGATTCCGACAAGGCGCCGGGCGATGCCACCCGCGTCAACCTTCCCCATCCGGAGATCCTGGCCGCGCTGCGGCCCGGCCACGCGCTGCTGCTCGACGACGGCAAGGTGCGGCTGATCGCCGAGGAGACCACCAAGGAACACGCGGTCACGCGCGTCGTGGTCGGCGGCAAGATGTCTGACCGCAAGGGCGTCAGCCTGCCCGACACCGACCTGCCGGTCTCGGCGATGACGCCGAAGGACCGCGCCGACCTCGAGGCGGCCCTCGTCACCGGCGTCGACTGGATCGCGCTGTCCTTCGTGCAGCGCGCGGACGACGTGATCGAGGCCAAGAAGATGATCCGCGGCCGCGCCGCCGTGATGGCCAAGATCGAGAAGCCGCAGGCGATCGACCGCCTCGCCGACATCATCGAGGCGTCCGACGCGCTGATGGTGGCGCGCGGCGACCTCGGCGTCGAATTGCCGCTCGAGCGCGTGCCGAGCCTGCAGAAGCAGATGACGCGGATGGCGCGCCGCGCCGGCAAGCCGGTGGTGATCGCGACGCAGATGCTGGAATCGATGATCCAGTCGCCGGTGCCGACCCGCGCCGAGGTCTCCGACGTCGCCACCGCCGTCTACGAGGGCGCCGACGCCATCATGCTGTCGGCGGAATCGGCCGCCGGCAAATTCCCGGTCGAGGCGGTCTCGACCATGAACCGCATCGGCGAAGAGGTCGAGCGCGACCCGACCTACCGGTCCGTGATCACCGCCCAGCGGCCCGCGCCGGAATCCACCGCAGGCGATGCCATCGCGGACGCCGCGCGTCAGATCGCCGAGACGCTCGACCTGCCCGCCTTGATCTGCTGGACCTCATCCGGCTCGACCGCGGTGCGCGTGGCGCGCGAGCGGCCGAAGCCGCCGATCGTGGCGATCACGCCCAACATCACCGCCGGCCGCAGGCTTGCTGCCGTCTGGGGCGTGCATTGCGTGGTGGCGGAAGATGCGCGCGACCAGGACGACATGGTGAACCGCGCCGGCCAGATCGCCTTCCGCGACGGTTTCGTTCGCGCCGGCCAGCGCGTGATCATCGTCGCCGGCGTGCCGCTCGGCATTCCCGGCACCACCAACATGGTGCGCATCGCCTCCGTCGGCCCCGAGGGCGACGCGAATATGTGAGGCGGCCGCCGGCCGGCCGAGCCAAACTGCGAAAACAACCCCATGCACAGTAGCCGGCTGAATCCGGCTGCCTTGCGCGGGCTTTGGGAAAAGGCCAGCTCAGGCAAATGCCTGGGCGGGGCCGGGTCTTCTCAGGCCCCGACCAGCGCCTTGGTCGTCGGCAGCAAGGTCTGCTGCACCACCAGCCCCCTGGCGCGGGCGTCCATGACACCGACGGCGCGCAGCGCCAGCAGCGTCACGGTCTGGACGGCGTCGCGCATCTTGACGGGATCTTCGAGATTGTCGGGCGCGAGCGGACCGACCAGGGCCTCATGCAGCGCACCCAGCAGCGCAGTTGCGGCGAGCGCCGTGTCCTGCGCCGGCAGATGGCCGGCGCGCACCGCGGCGTCGATCCGCGCGGCGATCTCGCCCGCGATCTCCCGGCGGCTGGCCAGCCTGGAGGCGCTGACATCGACATCGACAGGTTCAGCCAAAATGCCCCAGGCGAGGCGACGCTGCGACAGCGTATGGACCGCCACGGTGGTCACGGCCGCCGCCAGCGCCGAGGACGGTCCGGGCGCGGCATCGGCCGCCCGGCGGATGGCCGCGAGCTCGTCGCGGGAGACTTCCGAGATCAGTTCGGAGATCAGCTCGGCCTTGGAGGGGAAGTAGCGGTAGACGGTGCCGGCCGCCACATTGGCCCTGACGGCGACCGGCGCGATCTGCACCGCCGCCATGCCGCCTTCGGCTGCGGCTTCCCTTGCCGCCGCCAGGATGGCGCTGCGCCGAGCCGCAAGGCGCTTAACCACTTGATGCGTCCGCCGATAAACCATGGCGCGCTTCCTGTCCCACCACGCCTGCCGCACGCCCCGCGGCCGAACGCTTCGTCACTGAATTCGCTGCAAATCGCCCCGCAAGGACTGAACAACTATTCAGGGGGGATGACAAGCAGCAAAAGCGCTCACACGCGAAACGCTGCATTGCAAACCGCTCAAAGTGCGGGGAATCCATTGGTGAACGGCTAACCACACTTTTTACCGCGGTCTTAAAGGCGGTCGGTGACTGTCGCTGCGATCCAACCCGGTGCAGCATGCTCGACACGGACGCCAAGACCGCCTGGCAGCTCTTCCATTTGAACTGGCTTCCCATCGCGATCATGGGCGGCCTGCTGGCGCTCGGCCTATCCGTCACCGGCCTCAGGCTCGAGCCCGTCGCCTATGGCGTAACGCTGGCAATCGCCGCACTCTTCGTCGGCATCGCCTATCGCCACCGCATCGCCAAAGGCGATCTTGCCGATCCGAAGCTGATCTTCTCGCTTGGTACGATCGGCCAGGTGATTATCACCTGCGCGATCGTCGGGCCGCTCAGCTACGTCGCCGGCATCCTGGGCTTTCCGCTGCAGGACCAGGCGCTGCTCGCGATCGATCGCGCACTCGGCCTCGATCCCGAGCCGATCGCGCGCTTCGTCAACGATCACCCCTGGCTCGCCGACATCCTGTCGCGCAGCTACGGCCTGATCAAATGGCCCCTGCTGTTCGTCCCCGTCGTGCTGACGCTGACGGCGCGTTATGTGCGGCTGCAATTGTTCATGCTGGCAATGAGTCTTGGGCTTGCCGTCACCATCGCGATCTCGGCCCTCGTGCCGGCGATCGGCACCTATTACGGATTGCAATTGCCCGCGGCCCAAATCCCCGACATCAACACCGCGATCTACGCCGGACAGTTGCGCGATATCCTGGGCTTACGCGACGGCAGCCTTCACGAGCTGCGACTGTTCTTCCTGTCCGGCATCGTCTCGTTCCCGAGCTTCCATGCCGCATCGGCCGTGTTCTACATGTGGGCGCTGTGGCCGGTGCGGCGCATCGGCGGTCTTGCGGCCGCCCTCAACCTCATGATGATCGCTGCAACGCCTGTCATCGGCGCGCATTACATCGTCGACGTCGCTGGTGGTGTTGCGCTCGCGGCAGCTTCGATCTGGGCGGCGAAGGCCTATCTGGCGTGGATGAACCGCAGCGCGCGGGTCCCGGCAGCGCCGGCGGTGTGGCTGCCGAGTCTCGCGGAATAACGCGCAGATCAATCACAACCACAGCTCTCGTAGGGTGGGCAAAGGCGCGCAGCGCCGTGCCCACCATCTCTCCGCAAATACGCCAAGTGGCTGCCGCGTCCTCGTCATTGACGTTGTCGATATTGCGTGCCCGCCATCGACGGATGGTGGGCACGCTTCGCTTTGCCCACCCTACGAGACCTTCTGTGGCAGCCGAGTCTCGCGGAATCAAAGCGCGAGCGGCTGTGCGTCACGCCGCTATCAATCACAACAGCAGCTCTTGTAGGGTGGGCAAAGGCGCGCAGCGCCGTGCCCACCATCTCTCCGTAATTGCGGCAAGTGGCTGCCGCGTCCTCGTCCTTGCGAGCGTAGCGAAGCAATCCAGCAAGCCCTCCGCGGAGACAGTCTGGATTGCTCCGCTGCGCTCGCAATGACGCGGGGATGCACGTGCGGACAATCTACGTGACGTGGGCACGCTTCCGTCTTCGCTCTTCGAGCTAGGCCGGACAAGTCGCTTTGCCCACCCTACGAGAGCTGTTCAACTACACGGTCTTCAGTTCCGTCATCCTGAGGTGCGAGTGGCGCGATGCAAAGCATCGCGCCGGGAGCCTCGAAGGATGAACGGCCGGGATGCAGCCGGGCCGTCGCCCTTCGAGGCTCGCCGAAGAGGCGAGCACCTCAGGGTGACGGGACGATGACCGCGCTTGCTGATGATCCCGCACGCCCAATCGGCATAGGGGACGACTTTTGTAAAGTCGCTCCCCTGCCACACCACCCGGCATGCGGGTCCGCACCGGGCGGTTCGAGAAGTTGAGGTCATGAGAGTCGGGGCAGTCCGAGCTGGCTGGACCAGTCGAGGGTCAGCACGGCATTAAGGAGCTTGCCGCTGTTGCGCCACCAGCGTCGGCTGTTCGCCGCCACCTGTCGCGCCACATCCGGCTTGGCTCCAAGCGCCATCAGTTCCCTATACATGGTCTTGCCGCGTTTCCATTGCTTGAGCTGGGTGGCCCGCACCCGATGACGTAGCCACCCCCCCCCCCCCCCCCCCCCCCCCCCCCCCCCCCCCCCCCCCCCCCCCCCCCCCCCCCCCCCCCCCCCCCCCCCCCCCCCCCCCCCCCCCCCCCCCCCCCCCCCCCCCCCCCCCCCCCCCCCCCCCCCCCCCCCCCCCCCCCCCCCCCCCCCCCCCCCCCCCCCCCCCCCCCCCCCCCCCCCCCCCCCCCCCCCCCCCCCCCCCCCCCCCCCCCCCCCCCCCCCCCCCCCCCCCCCCCCCCCCCCCCCCCCCCCCCCCCCCCCCCCCCCCCCCCCCCCCCCCCCCCCCCCCCCCCCCCCCCCCCCCCCCCCCCCCCCCCCCCCCCCCCCCCCCCCCCCCCCCCACGTCTGGCAGACTGCGCCCGCCATTGCGGCTGGTCAGTTGCCTGATACGTTGCTTGAACGTCATCAGCGGCTTGACGGCGACGTTGCGCTTGATCACGCCGCCCGGGGCTACCCAAAAGCTGTAGCCTAGGAACTTGCGACCAAACACGCTGTCTACTGCACTCTTGGTCCCGTTGACCGTCAGGCGCAGCTTGCCGTAGAGCCGCCGAAGCAGCGCCATCACCCGCTCACCAGCCCTGCGGCTGCGAACGTAGACGTTCGCATCGTCGGCGTAGCGCACGAAGCAGTGGCCTCGACGTTCCAGCTCCCTATCCACTTCATCCAGCAAGACATTCGCCAGCAGCGGCGATAGTGGCCCGCCTTGCGGCGTGCCCATCATCCGCTGCTGAACCAGGCCATCGCTCATGATCCCGCTGTCCAGATACGCCCGGATCAACCGGATCACTCCGGGGTCTGCGATCCGTTGCTGAAGGCGGTCCATCAGGATGTCGTGGTTGACCCGGTCGAAGAACTTCTCCAGGTCAACGTCGACCACGATCCGGCGGCCCGATTGCACATATGACTGCGCCGCAAGAACGGCGTCATGTGCGTTTCGGCCCGGACGGAAGCCGTAGCTATGCTTGCTGAAGGTGGGATCGAGAATGGGCTGCAGCACTTGCAGCAGCGCCTGCTGGATCAACCGATCCGTCACCGTCGGAATGCCAAGCTCGCGCTCGCCACCCTCAGGCTTGGGGATCGTCACCCGACGCACCGGGCTGGGCCGGTACGTCCCCTGCAGCAGTTGTTCCCGGATGAGGGGCCACGCCGTGCGCATATGTTCGGCCGTCTGATCGATATCCAGACCATCGACACCGGCTGCGCCTTTGTTGGTCCTCACCCGTTGCCACGCTCGTTGCAGGTTCTCTCTCGTCAGCGCTGCCAATAGCAGCGCCGACCCCGTGCTTTGCCGTGCATGCCGCGGGCGGCGAGCTTCGTCGCTGCTCGAGGCCCACGCGGCTTCACCGCGTCCTTCCTCGAGCCGCCCTGCTTGCGCAGGCATCTGACGCGGTGCTCCCCACATCGGCATGGCGCCTAGCACTCCTCCTCGTTCGGTCCTTCACCGCCATATGCAGCTCCTCGCCGCATCGCCAGCTACTACGACCTCTGCTGACTCCTTGCTCCGGCTCGACACCGTCGCCCTTTCAGGCGTGAGGCAAGGTCTCCCCAGGTAAGAACGCACTCCTTCACTGCACGACCGCCGGATTTACGCCGCCTCCCTTTGATCACGAGAGCTTCGCGGCTCATTGCCCGCTCGCCCCGGTCGGCAGCGCCTTCTATCCGGTTCTTGTTCATCGGCCCGCAGCTTCGATCCACGCTTCCTCCCCACCTTCGGTCGCCCTCATGCAGTTGCGCTTCACTTCGCTCGCCGTGATCAGCCCACGATGGGACTTCCACCCATAAGAGTGCGCCCATGCTGGGCGCACAACGAAAAGAGCCCCGTCCGAGGACGGGGCTCTGAGCTCTGAATTCGTCTCTGGCTTACTTGAGGCTGGTCGAGATCGAGCCGAACTTGGTGTTCAGGGTCGAGCCGAGGTTGTTGACGACGGTGATGATCGCCAGCGCGATGCCGGCGGCGATCAGGCCGTATTCGATGGCGGTGGCGCCGGATTCGTCCTTCACGAAACGCGAAACGAGGTTCTTCATAGACTGCTCCAAAAAGTACACGAGGCTTCAACTGGTCTGGTCTGGTTTCTTCGGCTTCCCAGCGCCGCCCGACCATGGAACTGAACGTAGAGGCAAAGACTTGCGTCGCAGTTAATTCGACTGCGTAAACCGGGAACAAATGGCATGTATTGGCCGATAGTAAACCGAAATTGAAAACAACCGGTTAAATTGCGCCGACGCAAAAATAGTGATCGAGACGATTTACTCGAAAGTTATGACCGCCATGGTCCAATGCCGCCCGCTCGGCCAAGACACCCAAGAAAACACACCCAAGAACAAGACGAGGCGGCATGTCGCTTTCCTTCACCAACAGCATCGCCGTGCAGAGCCGCGCGCGAGCGCTGGTGCCGCTGTGTGTCGGCGCGGGCGCCTATCTCTTCTTCCTTTATGTCGGCGACACGCTGCTTCAGGACTCCGACTCGTTCTGGCAGATCAAGATCGGACAGTGGATCCTCGACTACCACGCCCTGCCCTATACCGACTTCTATTCCTTCACGCGGCCAGGCGAGCCCTGGATCTCGACGTCCTGGCTGTCGCAAATTCTGTACGCCATCACTTTCGCGCAATGGGACTGGGCCGGCCCTGTCATCCTCACCGCACTTGCGATTGCGGCGTCAGTTGCGATCTTTGTCTATCTGCTCGACGCCCATCTCGAAATTCCGCGCTCGGTGCTGTTCGCGATGCTGGCGGTGCTGCTGTCGCTGCATCACATCCTGACGCGGCCCCATATGCTGGCGCTGCCGGTGATGATCGCCTGGGTCGGCATTCTCATGAATGCGGCCGACCGCAAGGTCACGCCGTCCTGGGCGTGGCTGCCGCTGATGTCGCTGTGGGCGAACCTGCATGGCGGCTTCGTGTTGGGCCTCATGCTGATCGGCCCGATGGCGTTAGAGGCGATCTGGACGCTGGATTCGGCCAGGCAGATCCGCCTGCTCGCGCGCTGGTTCCTGTTCGGTGTCGCCGCGATGATCGCTGCCTGCGTCACGCCCTATGGCTGGCGCACGCTGCTGGGCGCGACCAACATCCTCAATCTCGGCGAATTGCTGACGGTCATCTCGGAATGGATGCCGGCGAATTTCGCCTCGTTCTCCGCGTTCGAAGGCGCGATCCTCGGCCTGATCGCGATCGGCCTGTTTCGCGGACTGACGCTGTCGCCGCCGCGCATTCTCCTGGTCCTGCTGTTCACCTGGATGGGGCTGACCCATGTCAGGAGCATCGAGGCCTTTGCCTTCCTGGTGCCGCTGGCGCTGGCAAAGCCGCTCGGCGAAAAGTCGCCGCTGCCGCGAGCTCCGCAAGATACTGAGCGGGGCAACGAGAGCCCGGCGGCGCGCTATGTCACTGTCATGGGCGCGCTGATGATCGCAGCCGCGGCCTGGACCTCGACCTCGGTCTACATGTCGCATCACCGCTTCACCTTCACGATGGACCAGACGCCAGTTACCGCCGTCGATCTGCTGCAGCAGCGCAAGGCGCAGCGCATCTTCAATGCCTACCAGTTCGGCGGCTATTTGATCTCGCGCGACATCCCTGTTTTCGTCGACGGCCGCGCCGAGCTCTATGGCGAAAAGTTCGTGATGGACTTCTTCAGGGCGATCGAGGTCAAGAAGCTCGATAATTTGACGCGGCTGCTCGAAGAGTACAAGATCGACGCCACGCTGCTGGTCGCCGACAGCCCCGCCGCCCAGGTGCTCGATCATATCAAGGGCTGGAAACGGCTCTATGCCGACAACATCGCCGTGATCCATGTGCGGGATGACGAGGCGAGTGCGGGCAACGCGCCGATGTCCACGCACTCAAATTGAGACGCCGGACAATGTCGCCGCCACGATCGACCACAGAGCCGAAGCCTGCGATCGTACTCGCGATCGTCTGGGCAATGATCGTGGTCGCGCTCGGACTTCCCGCGATCAAGACCGGTGTGTTCGACACGCTGTCGACCGACGACGCCCTGCGTCTGGTCGAGGTGCGTGATCTTCTGGCCGGCCAGGGCTGGTTCGACCTGACCCAATACCGGCTCGACCCGCCCGGAATTGCCATGCACTGGTCCCGCGTCGTCGATGCGCCCCTGGCCGTGCTGATCCTCGTGTTGCGCCCGCTGCTCGGCCAGCATCTTGCCGAAGTGCTGACGCTGGTGCTGTGGCCGTCGCTGCTGATGGGCGCGGCGCTATGGCTCGCAGCGACGATCGCAGGCCAGGCCTGCGCCCCTGAAGACAGGAAGCGGGCACAGCTTGCGGCGATTGTGGTCACGGCGCTGTCGATCCCCGCCCTGATCCACTTCCGGGCCGGCGCGATCGACCATCACAACCTGCAGATCGTGCTGCTGCTCGGCTTCGTGCTCTGCATCTGTGATCTGGAACACCGTGCGGACAGGGCAGCTTTGGCCGGGTTGTGCGGCGCGCTTTCGCTGGCGGTCGGATTGGAAATGCTGCCTGCCATCGCCATGGCGAGCGCGGCCGTTGTGGGGCTGCTGGTGTGGAAAGGCACTGACGTCCTGCGCCCCGCCTGCGCCTTTGGTGCGGGCCTTGCCGGGTCCTCGCTGCTGCTGGCGCTGCTGCTGCTGCCGATGAACAGTCTCAGCAGGCCGGTCTGCGATGCCTTCGGCGGGCCTATTCTGCTGTTGTGTGCGGGCGGCGGCGTCGCCCTGCTCGCGGTTGCCGGTGTTGCCCGCATGCGCGACGGCGTGTGGACGCGATTCGCGGCGAGCGGGATTGCCGGTGCGCTCCTGCTCGGCGCATTCTACAGATCGTACCCAAGCTGCGTTGCGTCGCCCTATGCGCAGGTCGACCCCCTGCTCGTCAGCTTCTGGCTTGGCCGCGTCGTCGAGACCATGTCGGTGAGCGAACTGGCACAGATGCAGCCGCAAAAGCTGCTCGGCTATTACGCGTTTCCAATGCTGACGCTCGGCCTGTGCACGGCCGCCATGATCGGCTGCACGCCGCAAATGCGCTTTCGCTGGATCGTCTCGACCATCACGCTCGCGGCGCTGTTCGGCGAGAGCCTGTGGGAATTGCGCGGCGCCGCTGCCGCCAACATCGTCGCCGCCCCGCTATGCGTCGCCGGAACTGTCCGGCTTCGCACTGAAATCGTCGCCGGTTGGCGGCTGGTCCGCGTCGCGCTGCTGCTGTCGCCCGCCACGCTTGGCGGCATCGGCCTTGCGGTCTGGCCGGCGTTCGCCGCCGGCACAGGCGGACCCAAGATCGCGATGCCCGATCCCGGGGCGTCCTGCCAGACCATCTCCAGCGCCGCAGCGCTCGCCGACCTGCCGCCCGGACGGATGATGGCGCCGATCGATTCCGGTCCTGCGATCCTGGCCGCGACGGAACACGCCGTCTTCGCTGGTCCCTATCACCGCAACAATGACGGCAACCTCGCCATGGTGCACGCGATGACAGCAGCACCTGAGGCCGCCCACGACATGCTGCGCGCCCGGCAAGTCGACTATATCCTGACCTGCAACGGCTCCTTCGACCAGGAGGATCTCGTCCGCATCGCGCCGGAGGGTCTTGCCGCACATCTCGGCCGCGGTGAAGCTCCGGACTATCTGGAGCCGGTGCAGGCCGTGTCGAAACCGGGCTGGACTATCTGGCGCCTGCGCAAGTAAGGGAGCGCGAAGCGCCGCCCGATGACAGGCTCCGCGCAATCCGGGGCCTTCTCTAAAGTACCAATCCCGGATTACGCTGCGCACCATCCGGGCTACCTCAGCTGGCCCGAAGCAAACGGTGTCATGAAGAATCCGGACGCCATCGCCGTCATCGTCTCAGCGCTCCGCCACGTCCATGGTGACGACATCGCGCGCATGATGCTGGTCGAAGGCATGAGCCTCGCCAATCTGATCGATGCGATGTTTTCGGCGCCCCTGACGCACCGGGAGGCCGTTCGGGCGATCACCGACGGGCTCGATGATTTCGTCATCACGCCGGACCTGGGGCTGATCTGGCACCTGAAATATGTCTACGGGGACCACTCCCTGCACGTCGTGGACCTCGAGATTGCAACGCCTGACGGTACGCTGGCGAGCCGGGACGTCTGGCTTCGTCTGGCATCGTGAATGCGGAGCCGGTGCTGTGCGGAAACCTGGGCCCCCCGGCTGACTCGGCCCCGGCTCTGCGGAGCGGACTTCGCGCCGCACCGCGTCCGGGGCACGAGAGCTGGCGACCATATGCCTTCAGGCGTGTCGACCACCCTATGATAGCGGAGTTGTTTCGCGAGCTTTGCCCCCTCAATTCCCCGTCTGCAACTCGCCAAAGCGCTCCCAGGTCTTGCCGTTGAAGCGCATGAACTGCATCTGGTCGACCGGGACGTGGTCGGTCGCGCTGGTGTTGATCTTGATGCCGGGGAGCAGCATCGGCAGTTCGAGGTCGTGAATCGAAAATGCCTGCTTCAGGATGTTCTCGGTCGACAGATCGTCGGCGCAGGCTTTCAGCACGGCCTCCAGCGCCATCGCGCTGTTATAGGCATTGACGTAGTTGGTATCGTGCTGGTCGGCTTCAGGCACATACTTCGTCATGAAGTCGCGCCAGGCCTTGACGCCGGGATCGTCCTTCCAGGCGGGATCATCGGGGTCCTTCACATAGGCCGTGGAGAGAATGCCGGTGCCGGCTTCGACGCCGGCAGGCTCCATCACGGTCGAGATCCAGACCGCGACGTTGGACAGGAAGGTCATGGGACGCCAGCCGATCTCGAAGGACTTGCGGATCGCTTGCGCCGCGAATTTCGGCGTCGCCGCGATCACGAACACGTCGGCGCCAGAGGCTTTCAGCTTGACGATCTGGGAATCGATGGTCGGATCCTGGATTTCATAGGTCGCGACGGTGACGACGGAATCGTATTTCTCGCCAAGCACGTCCTTGAGGCCGGCGAGATAGTCGCGGCCATAATCGTCGTTCTGCGAGATCACGGCAAATTTCGCGTTCGGGTTTTTCGCCAACGCATAGCGCGCATAGAGCCGCGCCTCGTAGCGGAACGGCGCCTGCACGCCCATGGTCGCCTGCGGATATTGCGCGATGTCGGCGAATTTCGAGGCCCCGGACGCGAGGAAAAGCTGCGGGATGTTCTTGGCTTGGAGATATTTCGCGATCGCCGTGTTGTGGGCCGTACCGATCGAGGAGAAGATCAGCGCGACCTCGTCGCTCTCCACCAGGCGCCGCGTCTGCTCGACCGATTTCGGCGGTGCGTAGCTGTCGTCGAGCGAGATCAGATTGACCTTGCGGCCGTTGATGCCGCCCTTGTCGTTCAGCATCTTGAAATAGCCGACCTCGCCCTTGCCGAGCGCGCCAAAGGCGGAGACCGGCCCGCTATAGGGCATGGTCTGGCCGATCCTGATCTCGGTTGCGGTGACGCCGCGCATCTCGGCGGCGAGCGACAAGGTTGGCGCTAGCAGGATTGAAACGGCGCCAAGCGCGCCCAACGCAGCCACGAAGCGCATCGGTCTGCCCTCCCCTTTGTCGGCGCGATCACTCCGCGCCTTTGTTTGAGGCCGAGCATGTCACGACGGTCGCCTCGCTGCCAAGACCCATTCGCGGCTGGGGGGTCTCGTGTCCCGGACGCGCCGCAACGCGAGAGCGTTGCTGCGGCTCTGCGGCGTACCACGAGCGCAGATATCGTAGGGTGGGCAAAGCGCAAGCGTGCCCACCACCTGTCGCGACTGGCGAGAGATGGTGGGCACGGCGCAAGGGCGCCTTTGCCCACCCTACGAAACTGCCTTTGTTGCTGGCACACTGCATCAACACCGTCATTGCGTGCGGGATAGCACGCCCGCGCTCATCCTCGGTGTCATTCCCCACGAAAGCGGGGAATCCAGTACGACAGCGAGTGTGCGGGAACGCGGGTGCCACGAGCTCGTCATTGCGAGCGCAGATATCGTAGGGTGGGCAAAGCGCAAGCGTGCCCACCACCTGTCCCGACTGGCGAGAGATGGTGGGCACGGCGCAAGGGCGCCTTTGCCCACCCTACGGGACTGCCTTTGTTGCGCGCCCGCGAGGCCGTTCGCGAGCGCGGTCTCGCGCACCAGGGCTTCGGTGACGTCGGTCGCAACACCCGACGCCTTCTTCGGCCAGGACGCCCAGATCATGCCGTCGGGCGCGATCGCCTTGCGGTAGTTGCGCAGCTTGGCGGCGAGGCCTTTGGCCTCGGCCGCGAAGAGATGCACCATGTCGAGCGGTGGCTTGGCCGTGTTGGCGATGCTCACGCCATCAGGGAGATCGCCGACGACGTTGCGATAGGGTGCGCCGAGGCCGTCCACAAAAATGCAAAAGCCCGGCTTGATGCCGAGCTTTTGCACTAACGGTTTGCCGGAATATCCGGCCATGGCCGAAGCGTTACGCCTGCGGCTGCGGCTCCAGGCCGGGATCCGGATCGGGACGCGGGCGCGACTTGCCGGCCGGGGGCACAGCGGAGGCGCGCGGCGTGGCCGGCTCCAGCACGGACTCGCGGTTCGGCTTCTTGCCCTTGAGCAGGTCGACGATCTCGTCGCCAGAGAGCGTTTCGAACTCGAGCAGGCCCTTGGCCAGCGCTTCGAGGTCGGCGCGCTTCTCGGTGAGGATGCGGGTCGCTTCCTTGTAGCCTTCCTCGACCAGGCGGCGGATCTCGGAGTCGATCTTCTGCACGGTCGCCTCGGACGCATTCTGCGTGCGCGAGACCGACATGCCCAGGAACACCTCGTCCTGGTTCTCGCCATAGGAGACGGTGCCGAGCTCTTCCGACAGGCCCCAGCGCGTCACCATCATCCGGGCAAGGCGCGTGGCCTGCTCGATGTCGGAGGCCGCACCCGAGGTCACCTTATCGCGGCCGAAGATCAGCTCTTCGGCGACACGGCCACCCATCATGATGGCGAGGCGCGAGGTCATCTGCTCCAGGGACATCGACAGCTTGTCGCGCTCGGGCAGCTGCATGACCATGCCGAGCGCACGGCCGCGCGGGATGATGGTCGCCTTGTGGATCGGATCGGTGGCGGGCACGTTGAGGCCGACGATGGCGTGGCCGCCCTCGTGATAGGCCGTCAACAGCTTCTCTTCCTCGGTCATGACGAGCGACTTGCGCTCGGCGCCCATCATCACCTTGTCCTTGGCTTCCTCGAACTCGGCCTGGGTCACCATGCGCTTGTTGCGGCGCGCAGCGGTGAGTGCGGCTTCGTTCACAAGATTCATCAGGTCGGCGCCGGAGAAACCGGGCGTGCCGCGCGCGATGGTCTTGAGGTTGATATCGGGCGCCAGCGGGACTTTACGAACATGAACTTTGAGGATCTGCTCGCGGCCGACGACGTCGGGATTGGGCACCACGACCTGGCGGTCGAAGCGGCCCGGACGCAGCAGCGCGGGATCGAGCACATCAGGGCGGTTGGTGGCGGCGATCAGGATCACGCCCTCGTTCGCCTCGAAGCCGTCCATCTCGACCAGCAACTGGTTCAGCGTCTGCTCGCGCTCGTCATTGCCGCCGCCGAGACCGGCGCCGCGGTGACGACCGACCGCATCGATTTCGTCGATGAAGATGATGCAGGGCGCGTTCTTCTTGGCCTGCTCGAACATGTCGCGGACACGCGAGGCGCCGACGCCGACGAACATCTCGACGAAATCCGAACCCGAAATGGTGAAGAACGGCACGTTGGCTTCGCCCGCGACCGCGCGCGCGATCAGCGTCTTACCGGTGCCGGGAGGGCCGACCAGCAGCACGCCGCGCGGAATGCGGCCGCCGAGGCGCTGGAATTTGCCGGGGTCGCGCAAGAACTCCACGATCTCCTGCAGGTCCTGCTTGGCCTCGTCGACGCCGGCGACGTCCTCGAAGGTGACGCGGCCATGCGCCTCGGTCAGCATCTTCGCACGCGACTTGCCGAAGCCCATCGCCTTGCCGGCGCCGCCCTGCATCTGGCGGGACAGGAAGATCCAGACGCCGATCAGCGCGATGAAGGGCAGCCAGGAGACCAGCAGCGAGACGAACCACGGCACGTTGTCGCCCGGCGGCTTCGCGGTGATCTGCACCTTGCTGTCATAGAGGCGCTTCACCAGCGTCGGATCGTTCGGCGCATAGGTCTGGAAGCTCGAGCCGTTGGTGAAGGTGCCGTGGATGTCCGGCCCCTGGATCACGACATCGCGGACATGGCCCTGGTCGACCTCGCTCAACAGCTGCGAGAAGGCGATGTCCTGCGAGGACGTGCGCTGACCCGGATTCTGGAAGAGCGTGAACAACGCCAACAGCAGCAAAACAATGATGACCCAGAGGGCGAAATTGCGCAGATTGGCGTTCATCGATCTTCCTTCGTGGTCGCGCGGATCGCGGCCTGATCCTTGGGGCAATCAGAGGAAATCCCCAAGGAATCCTCATCGTTAGACGCATACAATTTAGGTGCCGCCCCGGTCGCTGCCAAGGGAACGAGATGGGACTATTTATCCCATCTTAGGGCGATTCCCGCTGAAATAATGGCATCAAGGCCGGGGTTTTTCCTGCCTGGTTAAGGTGTCCTGACGGCAGACCAGGCAAATGACCGGTGTCATGATCCGCCCTCATCTGCCCGCGGGCCCACTCTTAGGCCCGCTCTTGGGCCCACTCTTGGGTCCACTCTTGGACCGCCGGGCCGGCGCAGGCGCGATGTGGATACGCCCCCCGGCAAGGCTGATCAAGGCTCCCGCAAGGGTCTGTTTGAGAAGGGTCTGCTTGAAAAGGGTCTGCTTCAAGATGGCACGGCCATTTGCGGGTGCATGCCGCCCCGCGCCCATCGCCTGATCGAGCGCGGCCAGCAGGGTCTCGACCTTGCCGAGTTCCGCCGGCCCTTCGTGCCCGAGCGCGTCGATGGCTCGCAACAAGAGCCGCAGCCGGACTTCCTCCGGCAGGGCGGCGAAGGCCTCTGCTTCGTAGGAGGTTTCGGCCTCAAAACTGCGAACGCCCGGCTGCTTCTGTCGGCTGCGATCCCGCAAGGCGAGGAAGCGCTCGGCACCATCGGTCAGCACCTCGACCGCGGCGTTGGCGCGGGCGAGCCGCGCCGACAGCCGCACCAAGGTCCTGGCATCGCCGCCCTCGGCGGCAAGCTGCGGCAGCAGCGCGCGCAGCCGCGGGCGCGTGAAGGCCATGTCGTGGTTGGTGGGATCTTCAGCGAAGCCGATCCCGGCCCGCTTCAGGGTTGCGATCAGTTGCGATTTCGGAACATCGAGCAGCGGGCGCGCCAGCACGAGGCCGTCGCGCGCGGTGAGGCGCGCCATCGCCGACAATCCGGCGATGCCGCTGCCGCGGCAGAGCCGCATCAGCAGCGTCTCGGCCTGGTCGTCGCGGGTGTGCGCAGTCAGCACGTGGCTGGCACCGGCAGCGCGTGCGGCCTGCGCCAGCAGGCGATAGCGGGCTTCGCGCGCGGCGGCGGGCAATCCTGCCTTCGGCTTGGCGCCGCGCCAGCGCAGGGTGCGGTGTGCAAGGCCAAGTTCCGTGGCGAGCCGCTTGACCTCGCGCGCTTCGCGCGCCGCCTCCTTGCGCAGGCCATGATCGACGGTGACGACGGTAAGCTCGGGGCCGCGGGCGAGGCTGCGCCGCCAGCGCGCCGCCAGCCACATCAGCGCGACCGAATCGGGTCCGCCCGAGACCGCGAGCACCAGCGCCGGCGCGGCTTTCAGCTCGGCGAAGAGCTGCCTCGCCGCGCGCGCGGAGATCGGAGAATTGTCGTGGTCTGACATGACGCGGCCCGGCAATCGCCAGACCGGTTTAGCGCAATCGCGGCCGCGTTGTCAGCGCGCAAACGACGCGCGTCAGCACTTCACCCGCTTCTGCTCGCGGTCGACGGCGGCCTTCACGCCGGCGGAGGCACGCGGATATTTGCGGCCGACCTCGCCGAAGGCGGCGCAGGCGGCTTCCTTCTCCTTCAGCGCGGCGAGCGACTGGCCGAGCCGCAACAGCGCATCCGGCGCCTTGGCCGACTTGTCGTATTTGGTGGTGACGGCGAGGAAGGCCTCGGCGGAATCGCGATATTGCTGGCGCTGGAAATAGCTTTCGCCGAGCCAGTATTGCGCGTCCCCGAGCAGCGGGTCTCCAGGGTATTTCGCGGCAAAATTCTTCATCGTCTGCTCGGCGAGCGCGTAGTCCTTGCGCTGCATGTAGCCGATGCCGAGGTCGAACTCGTCGCGGGGCGTCGCCGAGGGCGGCAGGGTCGCGAGCGCCGGACCACCGGCCCGCGCGGGATAGCCCTGCTGGGCCGGCGGATAACCGGGCTGCGCGGGAGCTGCTGCTTGCGGGTATTGCCCGCCATTGTTGGAGAGATCGAGCGGCGCACCTGATGGCATCGGCTGCTGGCCGCCGCCAAGCGCACGCGGCGCACCGGGCGCATTCGGGCTCTGGCTCGGGTCGAATGCATCGCCGCGGCGGCGCGTGCCGGGAGCACTTGAGCCAGCACCTGCGCCCGGCTGCTCCTGAACGATCGGCGCGGGTGCCGCAATCTGGGGCTGCTGGTAATTCGGTTGCTGGTAGTTCGGCTGCTGCACCGCCTGTTGCTGCGGCGGCTGACGATAGGGAGGGGTGACCTGCGCGGGCGGAACGCCCGCGACATTGGGCTGCGCCGGTGCCTGCCCGGGCGCAGCACCTTGCGCGCCGCCCTCGAGCTGCCGGATCCGATCCTCGAGCTGGCGGTTGCGATATTGCAGCTCTTCGTTCTGGCCGGTGAGCTGGCGCAGCTGGTTCTCCAGCCGCTCGATCCGCATCTCGGGATCATCGTCGGTCTGCGCGAATACGGGCGCGGACAAAGAGAGCAGCGCGGCCAATGCCACGATGCCGGTAATTCCCTTGGATCTGGATGACATTTTGCCCTGACGACGAAAACAAGATCTGCGATGGAACGCGCGAGGCGCGACACATTCAAACGCACTACGCCAAAAATGTGACTTGCACCACGCCGTTTCGGTCACAGTTGGCTGAAACGAAACCGGCGCCCGTGAGGGCGCCGGCATATTCGGTTTGCACAGATGAACAGCGGCTGACCGGCGTCAGGAGCTCGCGTTCAGCACGGTCACAGCACGGCGGTTCTGCGACCAGCAGGAGATGTCGTTACACACGGCCACGGGGCGCTCCTTGCCGTAGGAGATCGTGCGCATGCGATTCGGATCGATCCCGCGCGAGGCGAGGAAGGAGCGCACCGACTGGGCACGGCGGGCGCCGAGCGCGATGTTGTATTCGCGGGTGCCGCGCTCGTCGGCGTGACCTTCGATGGTGAAGGAGTAGCGCGGATAGGTCTGCAGCCACTGCGCCTGCTTTTCCAGGGTCACGATCGCCTGCGGGGTCAGATCGGTCTGGTCGCTCTCGAAGAACACGCGGTCGCCCACGTTCACCACGAAATCCTGCTGGCTGCCTGGGGTCGCCGCGCTCGCATTGGCGTCCAGACCTGCGTTGGTTTTGGCGCACGCACCCATCGACAGCGCGATGGCAACCACCGCGGCCAGCTTCAATCCCTGGAGGATACGCATAGGATATTTCATTCCGGAGCCTCCACGCTCACGTTCGTCCACTGCTGTCCGGTCTACAGGGGGTTGGTTAAGCGAACGTTCCGTCAACCTTATCGGAACCTTGCCTCAGCCGGTCAAATGCCCCCAACCAGCGAAAAGCACCCATTGTGGTTAATGGGTTGTAAATGTGGCGCGAGGGTGAAAGCAAGCCGCGTTGACAGGCAAATCGCCGAATTCCGGGCCTTTACGGGCTCCGGCGGGCTGCGCGAGGCGCCATTAGGGTCGGAACCAGCGCCGGTCAGACCAGGCCAGCGGGACTGAGCGGCGCTTGAACGAGCACCGGCCGGGCCACGGCCTGGGGCTGGCTCTTGCGCTCGAACAGCATGCGCCGCTCGAACGCGCTCGAGCGCATGATGGGAAAGCGCGTCAGGATCTTTTCCCGGACCTTGGGGTAGTCCGATGCCATCAGCACCGCCTTCTTGGTCGGCCAGCCCGGAAACCCGCGCGGCTCGGTCAAAGTCTCGGACAGGAACACGCTCCGATAGAACGCCTGATGATCGACGCGCACCATCGAAAGCCCCACATCGGCATTGAAATGCTCGCAAGCGATGAACGGCAGCCGGACCGTGAGATAAGGCAGCTCCGGGAAACGTTGCTGCATTCCGGAATCAGCAACAAATCGACACGGATCGATAAAAACCTCGCCGCGATCGAGGCGGGGATGCAGCACGTCGCCGAACACCTCGGTCGTGTAGGACATCCGCCACTCGGAGGTCAGAACGTGGATGCGGACGGAGCTGCACAGTTCGTCGTCGACATAGACGCCGAAATTCCAGACATTCGGCGCGTCGTCGAAACGGTCGGTCACGCGCTGTGATTCCGACGGCGGGATCAGTCCGGCCTGCAGATAGGCGCGATAACGCATCTGGTGCAGGCGATCGCGATCCTCGGGTGTCTCGATGAGGCGGTAGTCGGTGCGCTCGAAGAGCGCCGCTCCGCGCGGGCGAAGCGGCTTGTGCGGTTCGGCCGCGGACTTCATTAATAACCTCTACGCTGCAAGCAACTTCTGCGAGTTATCAAAGATTAAAGGTTCATTAATACAATTGCAAAGGGTTAGAGCCGTTAGGGTTAAGGGTTGCAGCCCGCAACCCCCTCGGGAAATACTTGGAAATATCGGGGAAATAGCGGCCGCAGGGACGCTTGAGCTTACGCGAGTGATCGTGAGGAGACGACGATCAGCTGCTCCTGCACGCGCTTGCCATGCGACGCATTGAGCAATTGCCTGATACGGACGGCTGGAACGGGACGGCTGAACAGGTAGCCCTGCCCTTCGGACACGGTGCCGTCGGCGCTGATCAGCGCAAGCTGCTCGTTGGTCTCGATGCCCTCGACAACCACGGCCATGCCGAGGTCGGCGGACAGCCGTGCCACGCCGCGGAGCAGCGTCAGCGGGCGGTGGGCGTCGATCCCTTCCAGGAAGGAACGGTCGATCTTGACCTTCTCCATCGGGAAGTTGTGCAGATAGCTGAGGCTCGAATAGCCGGTGCCGAAATCGTCCAGCGAGATGCGCACGCCGAGCGCATGCAGCTGCGAGAGGATGTCGTGCGTGAGCTGCGTGTTGCGCAGCAGCGACGATTCGGTGATCTCGATCTCGAGCCGGTGCGCCGGCAGGCCCGACACTTCGAGCGCGTAGCGAATCTCGCTCAAGACGTCGCGCTGGTGGAATTGCTGCGGCGAGAAGTTGACAGCGACGCTGACGCCCTCCGGCCACTTGATGCATTCCATGCAGGCCCGGCGCAGGATCCAGCGACCGAGATCGACGATCAGGCCCATGTCCTCGGCAACCGGGATGATGTCGACCGGCGAAACCGTGCCGCGCACCGGATGATTCCAGCGCAGCAGCGCCTCGCAAGTGGAGATCTTGCCGGACTTCAGATTGACCAGCGGCTGGTAGAACAGCTCGAATTCTTCGTTGGCGAGCGCCTTGCGCAGGTCGAGCTCGAGAATGCGTCGCGCCTCGGCGGTTGCCGCCATCTCGTCGCGGAAGAAGCAGAAGGTGCCGCGACCGTCGGCCTTGGCGCGGTAGAGCGCCATGTCGGCGTTCTTGAGCAGGGTATCGGCGCTGGCGCCCTCAGCCGAGGTCAGCGCGATGCCGATGCTGGCGCCGATCTCGACCAGATGATTGTCGATGCGGTAGCGCTCGCTCAGGCGCTCGACGATACGGCGGGCAAGGCTCGCGGCATCCTCCGGCACGCTGATATTCTGCTGGAACACGACAAACTCGTCCCCGCCGAAGCGGGCGACGAAATCCTCCGGCCGCAGCATCTCGCGCAGGCGGTTGGCAACCGCACAGAGCAGCTGGTCGCCACAGGGATGGCCGAGCGTGTCGTTGACCTGTTTGAACTGGTCGAGGTCGATGAACAGCAGCGCCGAGAGACGCTCGGAATGACGCGCGGCGGCGAGCAGCCGCTCGATCTCGTCGCGGAAACTGACGCGGTTGGGCAACGCGGTGAGTTCGTCATACCGCGCCAGATGGCTGATCCTGGCCTCGGCATTGCGCCGTTCGGTGATATCCTCGAGCAGCACCACCGCTCCGCCGTCGGCCATCGGCTGGACCGTCCACGACAGCGAACGATTCCGCTCCGCGTCGGGGTCGGTCGTCACGGTTTCCCTGGCCTGCAAGGTCTCGATATCGGCAAGGATCAAATCACCGCTCGCCGCGTAGATCGATCCCGCCTGGACGCACGCGGCGACGACATCACGGGCGCTGGTGCCGCTTTGCGGCAGATTGTCGGGCAGGTTCATCATCGCGCCGAAGCGATGATTCATGACGGCGAGCTGGCCGTCGCTGCGGAACATGCAGAGCCCGTGCGGCATGTTGTTGAGGGCGGTGTCGAACTGGCCGGCCAGCGCGGCCTCGCGCTCGCGCGCCACGACCGCGCGCAGGAATATCCGATGGAGATTGGCCGAAAGCTGCAAGACCGCGAAAAGGAAAGCCGCCGAAACGACCGACATCGCCACATAGTAAGGCGTGCCGCGCAGAGCCAGGGCGGCAACCGGCGGCACGAAGATGAAGCTGGCCTGGAGACGGAATATCGACTGCCGTCCATAGGCCCTGCCCGCTCCGCCTGCCACGATACCGGTGGTGACGGAGAGCGCGATCATATGGGCAACGGCATCGTCATTGCTCAACAGGGTCGTGAAGCACCACAGTCCAATGACGATGGCCTGAATCAGGGCTCCGATCTGATAACGCTTCTGCCAGCGTGCCGCCTGGTCGGCCGTCATGGTCAACTTGGTGGCGTGATAGCGGTGCAGATCGTAAGCGCGAATGGCGCCCGCCAGGATGAGAAGCGGGACAAATGCCCAGATCAGGACCATGCCGGTCTTGAGCGCGGTCAAGGATGCCGAGAACGCCGAGAAGACAATGCCGGTCAGCACCGTGCCGGGAGCCTCGAACAACGAATCGATCAGCGCCGCCGAACGCTTCGTCGGTTTGTGATCAATGCCGCCGCTCTGGTCTGCGAATTGCATTTTGGTTTGTACGCGCGTCCTGTCTGGCGCGTAGTTTTACTCACAGCAGATGAAGTCTTTCTGAGGGAACATCGTTAAAGCCGAGTTGTTTTTCGGCAATAGCGAAACTGTTTCTGTTGAGAAATCAAGCAACTAGGCAAGCCTTGCCGGGCCCAAGGTGAAGGAAAGCTTGCCGCGCACGCAAAAAGCCGAAGCGTTCGCGCTTTTTTGAAGAGATCGCGCGTTGCGAAACGCGCGATCGAGCTATTGGCCCGCGGTCGCGGACAGCAGCGGCGACCATGCCGGATCGGAGGCGAAGCCCGGCGTCGGCACCTTTTGTTCAAAGCGACCGGAGATGTCGACGGAGAACAGCGACGGTCCGGCATTGCCGCCGGGATCGCGGAAGAACATCACCACGCGTCCGTTCGGCGAGAAGGTCGGGCCTTCGTTGTGGAAGCCTGATGTCAGCAGCCGCTCGCCACTGCCATCAGGCTTCATGACGCCGATCGAGAACTGCCCGCCGCCCTGCCGGGTGAAGGCGATGTAGTCGCCGCGCGGC
The DNA here is from genome assembly GCF_028128665.1 of Bradyrhizobium sp. CCBAU 45384. Lineage (NCBI taxonomy): Bacteria > Pseudomonadati > Pseudomonadota > Alphaproteobacteria > Hyphomicrobiales > Nitrobacteraceae > Bradyrhizobium > Bradyrhizobium sp. CCBAU 45384. The sequence continues at coordinate 741,509 of NZ_LBIZ01000120.1, read as the reverse complement.
GACCACACCGGCGTCGAATAGGTGGCGTTGTTGTCGTCCTTGGAGAAGGAGATGCGCTGCGCCTGACCGCCGCCCGCGGCCATCACATAGATCTGCGACCTGCCGCCGCGATCGGACTCGAAGCAGATCCGAGTGCCATCAGGCGAGTAGGACGGCGACGTGTCGATCGCCGGCGTGTCGGTGAGGCGCGTGGTCGAGCGCGAGCGCAGATCCATCACGAACAGGTTGGAATTGCCGCCCTGCTGCAGGCTCATGATGACGCGCTGGCCGTCCGGCGAGAAGCGCGGCGCAAAGGTCATGCCGGGGAAGTTGCCGACGATCTCGCGCTGGCCGGTCTCGATGTTGAACAGATAGACCTTCGGATCGCCCTGCCCGAACTCCATATAGGTGATCTCTTGCGAGTTCGGCGAGAAGCGCGGCGTCAGCACGAGGTCGGCGCCACGGGTGAGGTAGCGCACATTGGCGCCGTCCTGGTCCATCATGGCGAGCCGCTTGACGCGGCGCTCCTTCGGCCCGGTCTCGTCGACGAACACCACGCGGCTGTCGAAATAGCCCTTCTCGCCGGTCATCTGCTCGTAGATCTGGTCGGAGATGATGTGGGCGATGCGGCGCCAATATTCCGGCGAGGTGAAATATTGCTGGCCGGCGAGTTGCTGGCCGGTCACCACATCCCACAGGCGGAATTCGGCCTTGAGGCGGCCGTCCTGCTGCCGCGTCATGCGGCCGGTAACGAGGGCCTGCGCGTTGAGCGTCTTCCAGTTCTGGAATTGCGGGGCGACGTCGATGTTGCTGATGCGCTCGATGAAGGCGGCCTGGTCGATCGGGGCAAACAAGCCCGAGCGCTTCAGATTGTTGGTGATGACCTGGGTGACGCCATTGCTGACCTCGCCGTCGGCGGGTGAGCCCGGCACGAAATTGGTGATCGCGATCGGGATCGGACGAAACTCGGTGGGATCGATGCGGAGACGGCCTTGCTGCTGGGCGAAGGCCTGACCACCCCCGAGCAGCGCGAGCGTCGACCCGGTCAGAGTCATGAAGCGGCGGCGGTTCATCGATCGAACGTCAATCATCGCAAAATTCTTTTGTTCGGATGTCACAACATGTCTTTCAGGCCGAAAGTCATCGGAATGAGCTTCCAGCTGTCGTATTGCTGCTTTGGCAGGAACGAATAGACCTGACACTGCACGATGGCGCGCTTGGCGCTCTCTGCCACGGCCTGCGCGATCGATCGCGACGGCCCGCGCACCGCGACGATGACGGGCTCGGACGCCAGCGATCCGTCGACCTTCATGGGAATGTCGATGTCGGCTTCGTACAGGTTGGCGTCCTGCCCATTATAGGTGGGCGTGAAGCAGCGCTTGACCGCGCCCTGGAATGCGCCTTGCCATGTCGCGACGTTGTTTGCGGCTGTTCCTGATGTCGAGCCCAGTGACGCCGACGCATTCAGTGCCGAGCCGGCCAGCTCATGCCGGGTCGCGGCACGCTTGTCGAGGTCGCGGGCAATCTGCGCGGGATCGAAGGTGCGCTCCTTGGGCTTCGGCTGCTGCTGCGGCTGCACCGCGGCGACCTTCTGCTCCACCGGCTTCGGCGGCGGCTTCTTGGTGTCCAGCTTCTTCTGCAGCTCCGCGATCGGATCTTCCTTGGCCGGATCAGGCTTCTTTTCCTGCGGCTTCGGCTCTTCCTTCGGTTTCGTCTCTGCGACCGGCTTCGGCGGATCGGGCTTCTTCTCGACCGGCTTCTCGACGGGCTTCGGCGGCGGCTCCGGCTGTGAGTTGGTCTTGATCAGCTCTTTCTTCTCGGTGACCTTGCCGACGGAATCCTCCTCGGGCTTGGCCTCGGCGATCTTCTCGACCTTGGGCTTCGGCTCTTCCTTCTTGCCGGTCTTCTGCCCCGACATCATCTGCGCGAGCTGATCGGTCGAGATGATGTCGACCGGCAGCGACTCCTCGGGCGCGATGTAGGCTTTGCTGCTAAAAGTGAGCAGGCCCCATCCCAGCACGAGGACGTGGAGGACAATCGACGCAACGAGTGTCTTGTCGACGTTCACCTTCACTGCTTCAGGACCCCTGATCCGCTTCGGTGACGAGCGCCAGCTTCTTGAATCCGGCGCCCGACAGCAGGCCCATCACCTTGGCCACCGTGCCGTAATCCGCCTTCTTGTCGGCACGCAGATAGATGCGTTCCTCGAGGCCGCCGCGCGCATCCGTGATCGCCTTCAGCTTCGGCACCAGCTCGTTGATCGCGATCTCCTGGTCGTTGATGAACACCTTGCCCTTGATGTCGACCGACATCTGGATCGGCTTCTGGTCGCTCTGGTCCAGGCTCTTGGCCTGGGTCGACGGCAGATCGAGCGGCACGCCGACCGTGAGCAGCGGCGCCGACACCATGAAGATGATGAGCAGCACCAGCATCACGTCGACCATCGGCGTGACGTTGATCTCGGCCATGACCGGCTTGCGCCGGCTGCGGCGCCCGCCGCCTCCGGACGAACTGGCAACGTTCATGCCCATGGCTTGGTGCCCAATCTCGCCTTCATACTATACATGCCGTCCGTCAGCCCCGCTCGTCGATCTGGCGGGACAGGATGGCTGAAAATTCATCAGCGAAGCCCTCGAGCCGCTGGGCCTGCCGGTTCACCTCGGAAGTGAACTTATTGTAGAAAATAGTGGCGGGAATTGCGGCAATGAGCCCGACCGCGGTCGCAAACAGCGCCTCCGCGATACCGGGCGCCACCACCGCCAGAGAGGTATTTTTCGACGCCGCGATCGACTGGAAGCTCGACATGATGCCCCAGACCGTGCCGAACAGGCCGACAAAGGGGCCGGCGGAGCCCACGGTCGCAAGCACCAGCAGGCGGCGTTCCAGCCGCTCGACCTCACGGGCGATCGAGACGTTCATGACCTTGTCGATGCGCATCTGGAGCCCTGCGACCGAGCGGGCATGGCTCTCGAACGAGCGCTTCCATTCGCGCATCGCGGCAACGAAACAGGCCGCCATCGAATGGGTCGGCTTGGCCGAGAGCGTGCGATAGAGTTCCTCGATCGACTCGCCGGACCAGAAGGCCTGCTCAAACCGGTCCATCGAGCGGCGGGTGCGGGCGTAGAGGAAGATCTTGTCGATCGCGATGGCCCAGACCCAGACCGAGCAGGACAACAGGCCGAGCATGACGCATTTCACGATCCAGTGAGCCTGCCAGAACAGCGCAATCAGCGACACGTCGGCGGAGGCGGCAACCGGAAGGGCGGACTGAGCCATTTCGGCCGGATTCATCAGAAATATCCTCTCAAGGTGACCGTTTTGGCGATCGTTACCTGTGTCCCGGCCCGCCTATGGCGGCGGGTTCCCCAACAGCCGCATTAACACTGGCGCGGCCGGCAAGCCCGCTCAAAGCCTTGTCTTTCTGGGATGCAGGGCTCGTCCAAAGCCGCCGCCTGCATTCCCTGTCAAGATGTCAAAACTATGGGCCTCGACGACAGCTCCGGGCGCGATTGTCCGTCGTTACCAGAGCCCGGCGATGGTTAATGCGGGGTTACCGGGGGTGATTTTGGCTGCGGAAAAGGGTGGCAGCACAGGGGGATGAAGCGACCGCAGGGCTCTGTCGCCAGTCAGGCGACGCTGCTGCACTGAATTCGGGGGCCGGACAGTTCCATGGTGCCGGCCGCCCTGTTCGCGAGCGCAGACCCGACAGGGACGTCAATTTGCGGGACGCGGTCAGTTGAACCTGTAGGCGATACCGAAGGTCGCCATGTGACTCTGCAGACGCACGGAGTTGGTGGTGGACGAGGTTCCGGAGCAAAAGAGCGTCGCCGTTCCGAACGCGGGGTCACTGATGGTTGCGCTGCCGTTACAAGTGCGGCTCTGCGCGAAGCGAGCCGTCCCGAAATCCGCATAGCGGTACTCGCCGCGCAGGATCCAGTTCTCGGTCAGCTTCATCTCGCCACCGCCGCCAACCGTGAAGCCGGTGCGAACCGCGGATTGCTTGATCACGGCGGGTGAAAAAAGTCCCGCGGTGCAGCCGCCGAACTCCGCAGAAACGAAGCCTGGCGCCGTGAACAGTGGCTTCAGGGCCGTATCGCAGTTCGATGTCTGCTCCATGCTCATCCAGGCCGGGCCGCCGGTGAGATAAGCCAGGAAAGCGGGGTTGACGATGTAGCCGGCTCGCGCGCGAATGCTCGCATCCCATTTGGTGCGGATGCTGAAGCTGTCATTCATTCCGCCGCTTCCGCCGAAGAAACCGCCGATGCCGCCGGGAAGATTCCTGCCAAACACCGAAGCCTGGCGATCGGCCCAGCCAAAATCACCCTCGACGCCGAGCAGCCATTTCGGACTGACCTGCCAATTGTAGCCGAGATAGGGGCTGATGCGGGCCGAGCTCGTATCGAAACGATCGCCCATGAAACAATCGCCGCAACCGGCCAGCAGGTTGAATGGTGGCCCCGTAAACGTGGACGTATCGGTGCTCGAGCTGACCTGGTTGGCGCGAATGCCCGCGCCGACACCAAGATACGCCCCATTCCACGATGCGGCCTGCGGCGCCGCCGCATAGGCCGAGAGCGCCTTCACGCCCGGCGCATTGGGCTCGCCAAACTTGTAGGCCAGGCCGAACGTTGCGGTATGGGTTTTGATCGTCGTGTCGTAATTGACCGTCTGTACGCCCGTGGCGGCAGTCCGGACATCCGTGGTGGAGAAATGACCGTAATCGGCGAAGCGATACTCGGCCCGGACGATCCAGTTCGGCCATAGCATCGCTTCGATGCCGCCACCGACCGTGTAGCCGAGCTGGGTTTTGCTGTTCGTGATGCTGGCGGGAGCAAGCCCGAAGGCGAAGCCCGGCACGCAGCGGCCGTCGGCGCTCGGCAGCGTGCTGCAATTCGACGTCGTCTCGACATGGATCCAGGAGGGACCGGCCGTTCCGTACAGCAGCACGGCGGGATCGACGAGATAGCCAGCGCGGCCACGGATGCTTGCATCCCATGTCGTCTTGAGCGCAAACGAATTGGAGGTCGACGCGCCGCCGTTGAACGGCGTTGCCGGATAGGCGGCGCCGAAGATCGTCGTGGTTTGATCGGCATAGGCCGCATCGGCTTCGAGACCGAAAACCGTTTTGCCGATCTGCCAGTTGTAACCGAGATAAGGACTGATGCGGAACGCGGTGCCGTTGAAAGATCGCCCTGTCACGCAAGGCAGGCCGGCGAAACAATCACCAGCGACGAACATGTTCTGGAGCACCGCGGGTGCCGTCGTGTCGGTCGCCGAATTGACGTTGACGCTGGACTCGCTGGCACGGAATCCTACTCCGGCACCGACGTAGAAGCCGCCCCAGGCTTCGATTGCGGCTGGCGCCTTGAACACGGGTGCCTTGAGCGGCAAATCCGCGGCGGTGGCCGCAGAAGCCACCAGCAACCCAGCGGCCACAGACAAAAGGCACTTAAGTGTTGTCATCAGATTCCATTCCGGCGCGTCTCAATGAGGCGAATGCCGCATTGAAGCTGTACATGAAGGCGACCGGAACGACTTGGAGCAGACGGGACTGCCTCGTGGGACTTGACGCGACTCCGGCTGCTATTTCCCAGTGTGTTGCGCACGCGACACAGCCCGGTCTACTCGCCCGACAACCGCGCCTTGCGAAGTTCAGAGGGGGTCAGGCCGTAGCGCCGCCGGAAACAGCGATTGAAATAGGAGATGTCCGCGAAGCCAGAGGCCAGCGCGACACGGGCGATGCTCTCATGCGATCTGAGCGGATCGGCGAGGCCTGCATGCGCCTGTGCAAGCCGCAATTCGAGCACGTAGTCATGGAAGGAGGTGCCGGCTTCGCGAAACAGTTTCCGGATATAGTCCGCCGAGACTTGCTGGAGCGCTCCGACGCTTTCGGCCGACAGATCGCCATCCCCCAGCCGCGCTTTGATGGCCTGCCTGGCAGCCTCCAGGCGCGCCACCCGCGGGCCGTCGCCCTGTGCGGCGACCTCCTCTTCCGGGACCCCACAGATCAAGGCGACGAGGTCGCGCAGATGCTGTGCGGCCAACAGCTGCATCTCCGCACCGGCTGGTTCGCCCATGGCCATCGCGCCGAGCACATAGCCGCGCAGCAGCTTGAGCGCGGACGAGCGCGGATGGATCGGCCGCATCAATCGGTCTTCGATATCGGGCAGGAAGGGCGCAAGCACCTGCCGCGGAAGTTGAACAGTGAGATGGCGGCCGCGATCGAGCAGCGTGTGGCGGCCGACGTCGCAGGTCGACATCAGCACTGCGCCGCCTTGCGACACCTCCAGGTCCCGTCCGAGCTGGGCGGCTTCGGCGCGACCTCGCGTCACCACGGCGAGGACGACGTTATCGGACGCGGTCGCAAGCAAGGGCCGCGTGATGCGAAAATGCGCGGGCGTGCGCCAGCCAGACGATAATCCTACCGCCTGCAGACGTCGCAACTCCGTTCTGGCCTCGAAGGGCGCGCCCTCGATCGGATTTATGTCGACATTGAACAGCAGACGACCATAGACCTCGCGCCAGATCGCCAGGCGGTCGCGCTCGGGCAGCAGGGCCGTAGAGAGGGATAGATAGTCCGACTGAGACATTCAGGAGGGCGTTCACGAAAGTCAAAGCTCTTCGTCGCCTCTCGGCTACAAGCGGTTCAGCCCGTCAAGGTTGTGAGCCAATTTGTCGCACTTCGCTCTCGTCATTGTCGAAGCGGCAAGCGCGGCGCATTGGGACTCGTGGCTGATACCGCCTGAATGCGCGATTTGCCCGACCAACTCCGCCTGATAGGCTCCGCTCGCATCAACCAACAAGGGCCGGAGCAGCCGGCCTCGCCAGGGAGCAAGCCGTGCAACATGCGGGAACAAGCCTGCGGTGGATCACCGCCGCCATCCTATCGGTCAGCCTCGTCACATTCAGCCCCGCGCGCGCGGCATCGGTGGCGCCGGTGGCCGCGGAGAACGGCATGGTCGTCTCCGCGCAACATCTGGCGACGGAGGTGGGCGTCGAGGTGCTGAAGCGCGGCGGCAATGCCGTCGATGCCGCCGTGGCGGTCGGCTATGCGCTGGCCGTTGTCTATCCGGCAGCCGGCAATCTCGGCGGCGGCGGCTTCATGACGATCCAGCTCGCCGACGGCCGCAAGACCTTCCTCGATTTCCGCGAGACCGCGCCCAAAGGTGCGACGGCCAACATGTATCTCGACAAGGATGGCAACGTCATCAAGGGCATCTCGACCAAGGGGCACCTCGCCGTCGGCGTCCCCGGATCCGTCTCGGGCATGGAATATGCGCGCGAAAAATACGGCACCATGAAGCGTGCCGAATTGCTGGCTCCCGCGATCCAGCTCGCCGAACAGGGTTTTGCGCTGGAGCAGGGCGACATCGACCTGCTGCTCACCGCCACCAAGGACTTCCAGGACGATCCCGCCTCCGCCGCGATTTTCCTCAACAACGGTCAGCCGTTCCGGGTCGGCGAGAAGCTGGTGCAATCAGAGCTCGCCAAGACCCTGCGCGAGATCAGCAGCAAGGGCACTGACGGCTTCTACAAGGGCTGGGTCGGCAGCGCCATCGTGGCCTCGAGCCAGGCCGGCAAAGGCCTCATCACGCAAGATGACCTCGACGGCTACAAGACCCGCGAGCTCGCGCCCGTCGAATGCGACTATCGCGGCTATCACGTGGTGTCCGCGCCGCCGCCGAGCTCGGGCGGCGTCATCATCTGCGAAATCCTGAATATCCTGGAAGGCTATCCGCTGAAGGAGCTGGGCTATCACTCCGCAGCCGCCGTGCACGTGCAGATCGAAGCGATGCGGCACGCCTATGTGGACCGCAACAGCTATCTCGGCGATCCTGACTTCGTGAAGAATCCGCTCGACCGCCTGCTGGACAAGAAATACGCCGCCGATATCCGCGCCGTGATCGATCCGAACAAGGCGGCAATCTCCAAGGACATCAAGCCGGGCGTGGCGCCGCATGAGGGCAGCAACACCACGCATTACTCCATCGCCGACAAGGACGGCAACGCTGTATCCGTGACCTACACGCTGAACGACTGGTTCGGCGCCAAGGTGACAGCAGCCAAGACCGGCGTTCTGCTCAATGATGAAATGGACGACTTCACCGCCAAGGTCGGGGTGCCGAACCTTTATGGCCTGGTGCAGGGCGAGGCCAATTCCATTGCTCCCGGCAAGCGGCCGCTGTCCTCGATGAGCCCGACCATCGTCACCAAGGACGGCAAGACCGTCATGGTGGTGGGCACGCCGGGCGGCAGCCGCATCATCACCGCGGTCTTGCAGACCATGATCAACGCGATCGACTACGGCATGAACGCGCAAGAGGCCGTCGACATGCCGCGCATCCACCAGCAATGGCTGCCTGATCTGACCAATGTCGAGACCTACGCCCTGTCTCCGGACACGCGCAAGATTCTGGAGGGCATGGGCCACAAGTTCGGGCCGCCGCAACCGGCCAACCATCTCGCTGTCATCATCGTCGGCGCGCCGTCGCTGGACGGCAAGCAGGTCGGCAACAACCGCTACTACGGCGCCAACGATCCGCGCCGCAATTCGGGGCTGGCGGCGGGGTATTGAGGGAAAGCCGCCGGGAGAGTCTCTGGGCAGTTGGTCAGTCGCGCCGGATTGCCGACCGCGGTGCAGCCGCCTGGCACATCCGATGTCACGACTGCGCCGGCGCCGATCTTGGCGAAATCGCCGATGCTGATGTCGCCGAGGATGCTCGCGCCGGCGCCGATATAGACAGCGCTGCCGATCCGCGGCGAGCGCGCCGGCAGCTCGCTGTCGCGGCCGATGCTGACGTTCTGGAGAATGGTGACCTCGTTGCCGATCACGACATTGGCGCCGACGACAATGCCGGTGGCATGGTCGAGGTACACCCCCGATCCGAATGTCGCGGACGGGTGGATGCTGACCTGCAGGACGTTCGAGGCCTCGTTCTGGAACAGCAGCGCTGCATCGCGATGGTCATGACGCCAGAGCCAGTTCGAGACGCGCCAGGCCTGCAATGCGACGTAGCCCTTGTAATGCAGCAGCGGCGGCAACAACGAGGTGATGGCTGGATCGCGCAGCGCGATAGAGCGCAAGTCGAAAACGGCCGCTGCGATCAGGTCCGGCTCGTCGCGAAAGGCATTGCGCGAAAGGGCGGTGAAGCGCGCGCGCTCGGCGTTGCTGCGGCCAAGCCGATGCCCGATCAGATCGGCCAGCGCGGCCGCAAAATCATCATGGACGAGTATGGCACCGGCAACGGTCTTGGCGAACTCGGGATCGGCATCGGCTGCGCGCTGCGCCTCGCCGCGGATCTCACGCCAGAGGCTCTCGGTCGTCATGATCGCAGCCTGTACCATCGTCGCCTCCGCGCCTTGCCCGCGACCACGAATATAGACCGTCCCTCGCTCCCCCGCTTGCGGGAAGAGGTGAAAACCAAACCGCCCGCCTGCGCGGTTGCGCAAGCGGGCGGCTCGGGGCCATCAGGACTTTGGGGGCGTGCGCCTGAAGGCTTTGAGAGGTTTGATCAACCCTGCGGCTGGTCGGTCGGCGGCGGGGTCGGGCGCGTCTTGTGCTGGGCCATGAACTGGTCGAACTCTTCCTTGTCCTTGGCGTGGCGCAGACGGTCGAGGAAGTTCTTGAACTCGACCTGCTCTTCCTCGAGACGGCGCAACGTTTCAGTGCGGTACTCGTCGAAGGCACGGTTGCCGGAGGACGGCGGGCCGAAGCCAAAGCCGCCGAAGCCGCGGCGCTCCATGCGGTCGCGCATGCGGTCCATCTTGTACTGCATCCGCTCCATCTTGTTTTGCCAGCGATCAGAGTTGCTCCAGCACGACATTCTTCTGCTCCCGAGTGTGAAAAAAAGAAGGGCGAGTCCGATCGGCCACCAGATGATGAAGCCGAGAATGGTCACGGCAATCCAACCAGGATGCCAAGGCGTATCGAGCATGTGGGGCCGCTCATACGATCGGTATTGGTCCGAGGGGCCGCGCCAGCGATTGACATCAGCGGTGTAGGCCATTTCCCTTCTCCATCACGGCATCGGCGCCGTTGTGAATGTAAATAACATTTACATAGCTAGACCATCCCGCGATTTTGTCAAGCTGACCGCCTGACACGCCCGCGTGATTATTGGCGCAACTTTATTTCGGCTTGCCCCAGGGACCGCCAGGCGGCACGCCCGAACCGGAGGATGCCTCCGGTGGCACCGGCGGCGGCTCGGCGCTCTTCGCCTGCGGCCTGCGGTCGGTCGGGAAACCGAGGCCACGCAAGTAAATCAGCACCTCGGCCTCGAGCAGCTCGTCCGGCGACATCGGCAGTTTTCGGCGCGCGGCGTCACCGCGGGAAAACAGCGAGGCGACGCCATGCGCCATCGACCAGATGTGCAGCGCCATCATCATCGCCGGCGGGCGCGGCGTGCCTGGCGGGGCCAGCGCGGCGAGACGCTCCGCGGCGGCGCGAATGACGTTAAAAGCACGCTCGCTTGCGGCCTGCAGCGCTGCATTGGCATCGACAGGAAGGCCGGATTCGAACATCGCATTGTAGAAGGCCGGCTCCTCGCGGGCGAAGGCGAGATAGGCCCGGCCGACGCGCTCGAACGCGGTGACGGTGTCGGGGCGCCCGTCGTCCCAGGCCTCGGTCAGCCGCTGCTCGAACTGCTCGAAACCGCGCTGGGCAATCGAGGACAGCAGCTCGTCGCGGTCGCGAAAATGCCGGTACGGTGCCGCAGCGCTGACGCCGGCCATGCGCGCGGCATCGGCAAAGGTGAAGCCGGCCGCCCCCTTTTCCGCGATCAGCCCGAGGGCGGCCTGCAGAAGTGCTTCCTTCAGATTGCCGTGGTGATAGCCGCGCTCGGCGCGGCGCTGCTCCTTGCGCCAGCTCATGTGAACGATCTTTACATGAGCTGCGCATGAAGGTCACTAGGCCCTCCCCGTCATTCCGGGGCGGCTCGAAGAGCCGAACCCGGAATCTCGCTCGAAAACCTCCGGATTTCCGGGTTCGCCCTTCGGACCGCCCCGGAATGACGACAGAGCCTAGCCGCCCGGAATCGGCAGCACCGGCATGATCTCGACGCGCTCGCCGGGGAAGATCGCGAAATGCGGGTGGTTCTCGAACATTCTTGCGGCGGCCTCGTGCGAGGCGGCGCGGACGACCGTGAAGGCACCCATCTCGTTGGCGATGTCGGCAATGCCGCTGCCGTCGACCTTCTTGGTCCTGCCAAGCGGACCACCCATCGCCTGGATCGCGCTTTGGTGCTTCTCGACCCAGCCCTTCCAGGCCGCCATGCCCTCCATCTCCTTTGCCTTGCGCTCGGCGTCGGACATTGCATTCCACGCCGCCATTTTCGGACTGCTCTTGCTGCCGAGGAAGACTGCGAGATAGGTCTCGTTGCTCATTTGCTGTTTCTCCCTTCAACGTTAATGATGCGCCTGGCCGCGTTGTGCGGCCGTAACATGCGGCAAGTCTTCGAATCCAGAGACCGCGTCTCGCACCTCGTCAGAGAAATCCGACAACTCCTGCACCTGCCGGATCTCGATGATCTCGTTGCCGGAGGCCGGACATTTTTTGGCCCATGCGATCGCCTCGTCGCGCGAGGCCACATCGATCATCCAGTAACCGCCCAGGACTTCCTTGGCTTCGGCAAACGGCCCATCGGTCACGATTGGTTCACCGGAGCCGAAGGACACGCGCGCGCCGGCAGACGGTGGGTGCAGGCCGTCGAGCGTGATCAGCACGCCGGCGTTCTTCAGCTCCTCATTGTAGCGCATCATCGCCGCGACGCGCTCGGGATCAGGCTGGGCACCCGGTTCCGCAGTGCAGTAGCCAATCGGAATCATCAACATCATGAAACGCATGGAAGGTCCTTGGCTTTCGGTGGCATCACGGCATGCGCCGTGAGGCCGGCTGGAGACATTCACTCGATGCGAGCCGATTTCGCCCGCACTCACCTGCAAGACGAACGAGCATTGCCGGAACCGACACGTGAACGCGAATAATTTGAAGCGCCGGACGAAAGCACAGTAAGAAGACCCACGCGCCCCATGTTCGAGACAGGACAGATCAGCCCATGCCGTCAGCCTCGCAAAACGTCGCCCTCGTCACCGGAGCCGCGCGCGGCATTGGGCTCGCGACCGCGAAAAAATTCCTGGCCGAAGGGTGGCGGGTGGCGCTGCTTGATATCGAGGGCGAGTTGCTCGCCAAGGCCGTCGCCGAGATCGGCAGAAGCGGCGATACGCTGGCACTCACCTGCGATGTCTCGGACCCGACCGCGGTCGGCGCGGCAATGACGGTGCTCGAGCGGCGCTTCGGCCGGCTCGATGCCCTGGTCAACAATGCCGGCATTGCGGTGTTCGCGCCGCTGATGGAGACGTCGGAGGCCGACTGGCGCCGCGTGCTCGAGGTCAATCTCACCGGGCCGTTTCTCTGCACCAGGGCGGCGGTGCCGTTGATGCGCGAGGCCGACGGCGGCGCCATCGTCAATATCACCTCGATTTCGGCCGTGCGTGCCTCGACCTTGCGCTCGGCCTACGGCACCAGCAAGGCGGGGCTCGCGCACCTGACAAAACAGCTCGCGGTCGAGCTCGCCTCGCTCAACATCCGCGTCAACGCGGTCGCGCCCGGGCCGGTCGACACGGCAATGGCAAAGCAGGTGCACACCAAGGAGATCCGCGCGGACTATCACGACGCCATCCCGCTCAACCGCTATGGGCTCGAGGAGGAGCTGGCGGAGGCGATCTACTTTCTGTGCTCGGAGCGCGCGAGCTACATCACCGGCCAAATTTTGGCCGTCGATGGCGGCTTTGATGCCGCGGGTATCGGCCTGCCGACGTTGCGGGGACAACGACGGAACGGGTAGGCACGGATTGTAGGGTGGGCAAAGGCGCTCTTGCGCCGTGCCCACCATCTCTTTCGGATTTGCCGTGGCAATGGTGGGCACGCTACGCTTTGCCCACCCTACGAAATCGAGTTGGTGGAGAGCTCATGCGACGCGTCACCTTCTGCAGTGCCCTGCTGCTCGCATCAGCACTGTTCGCATCCGCACCCGCCAAGGCGGAGATCCGTATCATCCAGAGCCCCGGCGGGCAGGTCGGGCCGTTCCTCGATCTGTTCGAGAAGGTGCGCGCGAGCGGCGAGCGTGTCGTGATCGACGGTCCGTGCCTGTCCGCCTGCACGCTGGTGCTCAGCATCGTACCGGGCGAGCGCATTTGCGTGACCAGGCGCGCCGTGCTCGGTTTCCACGCTGCGCGTTCGGTCGACCGACACGGACGCTTCTATGCCGAACCGGAAGCATCCGAAGCCGTGCTCGAAGCCTATCCCGGCCCGGTGCGTGACTGGATCGCCCGCCGCGGCGGCCTCACCTCTCGTTTGCTCTTGCTGAGGGGACGCGACCTCGCCGCCATCTATCCTCGCTGCCGGTGAAGATCAGCGACGATACGGCGCGGGTCGTCGCTGCCGCGAGATCGTCGTCGCACCGATCATTGTCGTTCGCAACAGCGCGCGAACTGGCTGATGTGCTGCCTAGAAGAATCTCTCGATCGTCTGCGCCAGCTCCAGGCTCGCGCAAATGAGCATTCCCCACAATGCAAAGTTGATTTGTAGCGCCGCCGCCATCGGTTGCACCCCTTCCGAGTTACGCCCACCCCAGATTTTAAATTTTATGAAGGAATTATTAACGGATTCTCGTGCGACGTGCACAGCCTAATATTGCGCCAGTTGTTGTGCATTGCGATCCGCTTCAGTTCACGAAGCGGCCTCACTGCTCTCGCAATGTTGTGCGAATCAAGATTTCAGATTCAGCCTCGCCGGCGGTGTGTTTCTTTGGGTTCCATTTGATTGGCGCGAAGCAGAATGCCCTGCGCAGCTTTTGCCTGTGGCGTGGAGCACCGAAAGTCCGGCATGATGCGACACATCTTGTCTTGCTTAGTTTTTGCGCAGTGCTCGCGGGATGCGCGGCCGCGCCGGCGGCGGAGCGGCGATCAATCGCATGGGACGGACTCGGTCGCGATCCAAATCGCCCTGATGTCACGAAGCGGCGCGTTGCCGGTCGCACAGCGCCAGAGACCGATCCTAATCTTGAGCGGCAAAGAGTGCTGGCGACGTTGCGTCCTTATTCCGACGCATGGTGGGCCGTTCAAGACGAGATCGAAGCCGAGAACGACAGGCAACTCGGCTCGAAGCTCGTGATCTGCCGCAGCTGCGTGGCACACCCGCCAAGGGAAGAGGCGACTGGATCAATCCGCTGAGGTGCGCCCTCCTCGCTCGCGGCAGAGCAGGGAGGAAGGCGCAGCGCGGTGTATCAGCGGAGCAACACGATCACATTCCCTCGGCGGGGCAATTCACCATCCAGGGGATGCCGAACTTGTCGACGCACATGCCGAAGCCCTTGGCCCAGAAGGTCTTGCTGAAGGGCATCGTGACGGTGCCGCCGTCGGCGAGCGCGTTGAACTTGCGCTCGGCGTCCGCAACGTCCGTGATCGTCAGCGAGATCGAAAAGCCCTGGGGTTTTTGAACATGCTCCGGCGGTGCGTCGGAGGCCATCAGCACGCTGCCGCCGGGCAGCGACATCCGTGCATGCATGATCGTCTTCTCGCGGCCGGGCGCGGCGGGCATGTCCGGCGGCGCCTCGGAGGAACGCATCATCATCTCGATCTTGCCGCCGAGAACCTTGGCGTAGAAATTGAACGCCGCTTCGCAGGTGTCCTGATAGAACAGATAGGGATTGAGCATCGTTCTCTCCTATTTCCTTGGTCTTTCCTCGTTCTTTCCTTGGACCAGTGAGACTTATTACTTCTCGGCGAGCTTCTTCAGGCTGGCGAGGCCGACTTCAAAGTCCTTGCCGATCATCGTGTCCATGTTGATGAAGACCTGCATCAGCTTGGACATGAAGGGCGCCGGGCCGTACATCGCCCATGTAACCAGCGTAGCATCGCCTTGCGGCACAAAAGTGAATTCGGCGGTATTGTGCCCCTCGAAGGGACGCGCGAAGTCGAGCTTGATGCGGAGCTTCGACGGCGTGCTTGCCTCAAGAATTTCCATATGGCCGGCACCGACATTGTTGTTGCCGTCCCAGGCATAGGTTGCGCCCCTCCCTGACGCGGTTCCACCGTAGATGCGCTTCATCGCGGGGTCCCGGTTTTCATATGGTGACCAGCTGGTCCAGAAGCGGAAATCGGCGACCAGCGGATAGATCGCATCGGCCGGCGCCTTCAGCGCGAGCGAACGCTCGACACGAAACGTGTCGGGCTTGGTAAGGGCGAAGACGAGGACGCCCGCGATCCCGATCGCGAGGACAACAGCGATAATGGCAACAGCTTTCAGCATGATTGGCTCCCTTGATACGGGATTAAGACGAAGGGAAGCCGCGCTGGCCGACAGTGTGGGAATGGATTTTTTGGCGCAGTCCTCACCCCACGTCATGGCCGGGCCTTGTCCCGGCCATCCACGTCTTAGCCAAGAGGAACGAAGAACGTGGGTGCCCGGGACAAGCCCGGGCATGACGACGTGGAAGCAGGCGGGGCTACTTCGCCTTCGCACCCTGCCTGGCACCGCCGCCCTTCGGCTGGCTATCCCGGATCAGGCGATCGATGTGCATGCGGATGTGGGCAGCTTCAGCGGAGGTGTTGGCGAGGGCGATGGCGCGGTCGAAGGCGATTCGCGCTTCGTCGTTGCGGTTGAGCTGCATCAGGAAGGCACCGCGCACGCCGTAGAAATGGAAGTAATTGGCAAGCTTCGGCGCCAGCGGCTCGATCAGGTCGAGCGCGGCCTGGGGCCCGCGCACCTTGGCGACGGCAACCGCGCGATTGAGCGTCACCACCGGCGAAGGCTGCACCACTTCGAGCGCACCGTAGAGCAGGTCGATCTGGGGCCAGTCGGTCTCATCGGGCGTCGCCGCGCGCGCGTGCAGCGCGGCGATCGCAGCCTGGATCTGGTAGGGCCCGCTGCGGCGGTGGCGCATGGACTTGTCGATCAAAGCGAGGCCTTCCGCGATCATGGTGCCGTTCCACAAGGCGCGGTTCTGGTCCTCCAGCAGGATCAGCGATCCATCTTCGGCAAAGCGCGCGGCGCTGCGGGCGTGCTGCAACAGGATCAGCGCCGTCAGCCCCATGATCTCCGGCTCGCTCGGGAACAGGCGCAACAACAGTCGCGCCAGACGGATCGCCTCCTCGCACAGCGGCTTGCGGATCTCCGCGGTATCGCCGCTCGCCGAATAGCCCTCATTGAAGATCAGATAGATCATCGCCGCGACGCCGGCGAGCCGCTCCGAGCGTTCCACAGCACCGGGCGTCTCGAACGGCGTCCCGGCTTCCGCCACCCTGGCCTTGGCGCGGGTGATGCGCTGCTCCATCGCGGCTTCCGAAACCAGGAAGGCGCGCGCGATCTGCTTCACGGTAAGACCGGAGACGATACGTAGCGCCAGTGCGATCTGCTGCGTCGCCGGCAATTGCGGATGGCAGCAGATGAACATCAGCCGCAAGATGTCGTCGCGATAGTGCGAGCCGTCGAGACGCTCGGCAATCGCGCCTTCGGCGTCGTCGAGATCGGAGATCGCCTGGTCGTCCTCCGGCAACGGCTGCTGCTTGCGGGTGCGGCGAACCTCGTCGATGGCGACGTTGCGGCCGACCATGATCAGCCAGGCCGCCGGATCCCGCGGCGGCCCGTTCTCCCGCCAGTTCTTGAGCGCGCGCAAGCAGGCGTTCTGAAAGGCTTCTTCAGCCGTATCGAGATCGCGGAAATAGCGCAGCAGAGCGCCGACCGCCTGAGGTCGCGCCGAGGTCAGCGCCGTCTCGATCCAGCCAGTGTCGGCCTCGCTCACGCCGAAATTCCTCCCGGCCTGAACACGCCGACGGGGCGCACCTCATAGGCGCCGCCGGGATTGGCAGCGCCCAGGTCGCGCGCGACGTCGAGCGCATCGTCGAGGTTCTTGCAATCGACGATGTAGAAGCCCAGCAGCTGCTCCTTGGTCTCGGCATAGGGGCCGTCGAGCACCAGCGGTGGATCTTCCTTGCGCAAGGTCGCCGCCGCGGTGGTCGGCAGCAACCGCGCCACCGGGCCGAGCCGGCCTTGGCTGGTGAGCTTGTCCTGCACCACGGCGAGCTTTTTCATCACGGCCTCGTCCTGGTCCTTGCTCCAGGAGCCGACGAAGTCTTCGTCATGATAGCAAAGGATCGCATAAAGCATGGGCAGTACCTTACCTGAGCGCTTGTTTTGAAGACGATCCAATATGCCTC
Source organism: Bradyrhizobium sp. CCBAU 45384 (assembly GCF_028128665.1). Taxonomy (NCBI): domain Bacteria; kingdom Pseudomonadati; phylum Pseudomonadota; class Alphaproteobacteria; order Hyphomicrobiales; family Nitrobacteraceae; genus Bradyrhizobium; species Bradyrhizobium sp. CCBAU 45384. Next base: position 724,316 of record NZ_LBIZ01000120.1, on the reverse strand, counting down.
GCCCCGACAGGGCTGCGGAAAAAATTTGCGAGAAAAATCCGCCGGATCGTGCCAAGGAGGGCCACCAAAAGCGGAACCTTATGAGGCACTTCGAATGACCATGGGCACACTGGCCGTCCTGATCAACAGCACGCAGCAGAATTGGCTGCCCGAGCGCTGGAAGGCCCGGTTCGATGCGGTCTGCGACGGCCGCCGCGTGGTGCTGCTACCGGATGCCTCCCTCGATCCCGCCGAGGTGCACTATGCCGCGGTCTGGAAACCCGTGCCGGGCGACCTCGGCGCCTTCCCCAATCTGCGGGCGATCTTCAATCTCGGCGCCGGCGTCGACGCGCTGATGGCCGACAAGAGCCTGCCCGACGTGCCGCTGGTGCGCGTCGCCGTGCCTGACCTCACCAACCGCATGACCGAATATGTCGTGCTGCACGTGCTGATGCATCACCGCCAGGAGCTCTATTTGCGCGACTCGCAGCGCGCCAGGCGCTGGGAGCCGAAATATCAATGGCCGGCGAGCGCGATCACGGTCGGTGTGATGGGGCTCGGCACGCTCGGTGCCGATGCGGCCGACGTGCTGCGCCGGCTCGGCTTCCGCGTCGCCGGCTGGAGCCGCAGCCCGCGCACCATCGCGGGCGTCGAGTGCTTCCACGGCACCGCCGGGATGGATGCGTTCCTGCGCAAGACCGACATTTTGGTGTCGCTGCTGCCGCTGACGCCTGACACAAACGGCATTCTCAACCGCGAGGTCTTCACCAAGCTCAACCGCACGAGCCCGCTCGGCGCGCCGGTGCTGATCAATGCCGGCCGCGGCGGCCTGCAGAACGAAGCGGACATTCTCGCCTGTCTCGATGACGGCACGCTGGGCGCCGTCTCGCTCGACGTTTTCGTGCAGGAACCGCAGCCCGCGGACAGCCGGTTCTGGACCCACCCCAAGGTGGTGCTGACCCCGCACAACGCCGCCGACACCGATGCGGACGCGATCTCGGCCTATGTCGCCGAGCAGATCGCAAGATTCGAGGCGGGCGGCGCGCTGGAGAACGTGGTGGATCGGGTGCGTGGATATTGATGCCGCACGCTTCACATTCTCAGAGGTCGACCACGATATAAGCGTCCTCGACCGTGACCTGATATCGCTCCGCCACATAGGGTCCCATCACAAGATCGGAGCCGGCTTCAAGCTTGACCTCGAAGCTCCGCACCCTGGTGCGGCGCGGATCGCACCAGGATTGTCCGGTCGCCATGTCGAATTCCCAGCCATGCCAGGGGCAGCGCAAGAATTCACCGCGCCGTTCCAGGCGGTAGTCGCCGGGGCCGGATGACTGGCTGAGCCCTGTGACGACGCCAGAGCAGATCGCAGCTCCGCCGTGCGGACAGCGATTGAGCAGCGCATGAAGGCGCCCCTCGACATTGAACACGCCGATCTCGCGCCCGTCGACCACGACGACCTTGCGTGCGCCGGGCGGCAGCTCGGCTGCCGGGCAGACCACATGGCGGCTCATGCGAGGCGATACAATGCCATTGCATTGTCTCTGAAGATCATGCGGCGCTGCGCCTCGGTCATCGGAAATTTGAAGGCAAAGGACGGATTGTCATAGTCCCAGTGCGGATAGTCGGATGAATAGAGCAGCCGGTCCCAACCGATCCAATCGATGATCTCGACGATGTGGCGCGACTGCGCCGGCTCCTCGATCGGCTGCGTCGTCCACCAGATGTGCTCGCGCAGATATTCGGAGGGACGCCGCTTGAGATGTGCGACCTCCTTGCGGAATTTCTCGAAATGCTTGTCCATGCGCCAGGCGAGCGCCGGGGCCCAGCCGAAGCCGCCCTCGACCAGCACGACCTTCAGCTTCGGAAAACGCTCGAATACGCCCTCGATGATCAGGCTCGAGGCAAGCGCTTCCATGCACGCGACGAAGACATAGTGCTCCTGCAAATAGAAGGTCGGCCAGCCCGAGCCCGTGGAGGGATGGCCGCCATTGTAGCCGACCGGATGCAGACCGATCGGCAGGCCGGCGCGCTCCGCCGCCTCATAGATCGGCCAATAGCGCCGGTGGCCCAGCGGGTCCGAGGGCCTCGATGACAGCATGATCTGCACATAGCGGCGATCGCCGGCGCAGCGTTCGATCTCGGCCACGGCCGCCTCGGGAAACTCCTGCGGCACGACGATGCCGGCGCGAAGGCGCGGCTCCTCGCGTACCCAGCGATCGATCTGCCAGTCGTTGGTGGCGCGCGACAACGCTGCCGCAAGTCCGGGATTGCGCTCCTCCATGCCGCCCTTGCTGAGCGCCATCAGCAGGCCGAACTCGACATTGACGGGATCAAGATGCTGCCTGCGCAGGAGATCGAGATCCGATCCCGCAGGACCGCCCTTCTCGGGAAGCGAATCGGCGCGCATGCCGGCGGCCATCATGCGCGGATACATCAGCGCGCTTGGCAGCGCCTGTCGCACATGGACGCCATGGGTCTCGTAGTGCTCGCGCCAGCGCGGCTCGAGATAGGGCAAGAGCTCGCCGGGCGTGCGGTGCGCCGGATGGATGTCGCAATCGACGACCGCCAGCGTCTGCCGGGCCTTCTGCTCGACAAAGGGTGCGTTCATCTCACGTCCTCCTTCGCAAGCTCGACGGCGCCGGCGGCCGCGCCCTGTGCCAGGCGGGGATAGGTTGCGAGCGCATTGTCGATCAGGATCTTCTGCAACGAGTCCGGCGGCAGCCCATCCGGCAGCACGTCGTCGCCGTCGAACTGCCAGTGCGGATAGTCGGTGGAGAACAGCAACATCTCATCCGACCCGATTCGATCGAGCGTCTGCGCGACCCCCGTCGCATCGGCCGCATCGAACGGCTGGACCGATAGGCGCAGATGCTCGCGAATGATCTCTGACGGCCAGCGGTCCACCCAGGGCACTTCCGGCCGCGCGCCACGCCAGGTCTTGTCGGTGCGCCACACGGTCATCGGCAACCAGCTTACGCCGGACTCCAGCATCACCACCTTGAGCCGCGGGAAGCGGCGGAATACGCCCTCGGCAACGAGACTGATGGTCTGGTTGGCGAAAGCCTGCGCCTGCGCGACATAGTCCTCGAACTGATAGGACGGCCAGCCCACGATCGTCGGCGCGTACCGGTAGGTGCTGCCGGCGTGAACGGCAATGACGAGGCCATGCCGTTCCGCCGCCTCATAGAGTGGAAAGAATTCGCGCCGGCCGAGCAGCTTTTCGCCCATCACCGGCAGCAGGACCTGCACGAATCGCGGGTCCGAGGCGAGACGCTCGATCTCGGCAACGGCCTGCGCCGGATCCTGCGGTGACACCAAAATCGAGCCGCGCAGCCGCGGTTCGCGGTCCAGCCACTCCGCCCGCAGCCAGTCGTTCACGGCGCGGCAGATCGCCGCCGCCATGTCGTCGTTGTGGAGCGCGATCGCACCATGCATCACGTTGGCGATGCCGAACCGGAGGTCGAAGGCATCGAGGAGATGGGCGCGCAGCGTATCGAGATCGCTCCGCGCGGTGTTCGGCGCCCGCCAGTCCGGGCGCGCGCTGATTGGCGCATTCGGCGGATAGCTCATCATGGCGAACGACATGCGGTCGATCGCGCGGTTCGTGATCTGGTCGCGCCAGTAGTCGTCGAGATATGGCAGGAGCTGCGCCATGCTCGGCATCGGCGGGTGCAGGTCGCAATCGATTGCGCCTGCGAAGGGCATTTTCATCTCTCAAGCTCCATGACTTCGTCCGGACGCGGCTAGGCCGCGGCCGTCTGATCGATCTTCCGCGCCGCCAGGTGCTTGCGCTGCGAAATTCCCAGCACCAGGACGCAGGCCGCCACCACCAGCGGCGGCAGAGCGGCCAGCAGGAACAGGTTCGAGAACGGCAGATGCTGTGCGATCAGGATGCCGGCAACCAGCGGTCCGCTGATCGAGCCGATCTTGGCGACCGACAGCGCCCAGCCCACGGCCGTCGTGCGGTTGGCGCTGGAATAGAACTGGCCGACCGAGCTGTTCAGGCCCTGATGGCCGCCCACGACGAAGAATCCGACACACGCCATCGTCCCAAGGTAGGTGCTGTCACCAAGACCGGCCCAGCCAAGCGAAGCAACCAGCGGGCAGGCAATCAGCGGCACGATCGCAATGGCGATGACGCCGAAACGATCGAGCACCCGGCCGATGGTGAGGCCGCCGACGGCGCCTCCCAGGCTGAACACGGTCAGGCCCATGGCAGCCTGCGCGGGCGTGTGCCCGGATGCCTCGGCCAGGATCGGCGTCCAGCTGTTGAGGAAGAACATCGTGATCGAGCTTGCGATATAGGCCACCCACAGGAACGGCGTGATGATCGCCAGCCGCCCGTCGAACAGCGAGGCGAGTTGCGACAGGGGTCCCATGCCGGCGCTGCCGGCGGACGCTTCATCGCGCAGCACGAAGCGCGTCGTCGCCTGCGCCTGAAGGCCGGGCTCGATCCGGTTGAGGATACGCGCGATCTCCGCGGGCTCGCGATTGCGCACCACGAGGAACTTGATCGATTCCGGAAGCGCAAAATAGCACAGCGCGGCCCCCAGCAGCGGCAGCACGCCGCCGATCCAGAACACGATGGTCCAGCCGAACTGCGGCACGAGACCGGCAGCGATGAAGCCGCCGATGCTGCTGCCCGCGACATAACCGACCATGATGATCGCGACCGCCGTGCCGCGATATCGGCTCGGCGCATATTCGAGGTTGAGCGCGTAGCATAGCGGCGACAATCCGCCGATGCCGATGCCGGCGAGGAAGCGAAGCACGATCAGGCTCGTGATGTCGCTCGCCCACACCGTCGCCAGCGTGAAGCCGCCGAACACCAGCATCGAGGCCACGATCGACAGGCGACGGCCGATGCGGTCGCCGAGCGATCCGAATACGAGGCCGCCGACGAGGATGCCGAAAATGCCGGCGCTGAAGACTATTCCGAGCGCAGCCCGCTCGACGCCCCAGGCGCGGATGATCGATGGCGCGGCGAAGGCCATGGCCTGGAGGTCGTAACCGTCCAGGAACATCATCGTCGTCGACAGGATCAGGACTGTCAGGACCAGGCCATTGCGGCGCTGGCGCTCGATGACATCGGTGACATCGATGATGTCAGATGCACTCATGCTCATTCCTCCCAGTTGCCGTTCGTTTTGGTGTGACGGCTTGTGGTAGCGGAGGAAGCCTATTTCCTTCGGGAATGGGGGAGAATAAGCTATTTCGCGCGATCATCTTTTCCGGATTGGATTAAATGGCCGATAGCCTTTTGAATATGAAGGCGTTTTTGGCAACGGCCCGAACCGGCAGTTTCTCCGAGGCCGGCCGGCAGCTGGGGGTGGCGCCATCCGTCATCACCAAGCGGGTCGGACAATTGGAATGGTCGCTGAAGACCACGCTGCTGCGGCGGAGCACGCGGCGCCTCGCGCTCACAGAGATCGGCGAGCGCTATCTCGACGTCATCAGGCAGATCGTGCGCGATTACGACGAGATGGCGAAGGGCATCATGCGATCGCCAAACGAGCTCGAGGGCCAGTTGCGCATCAAGGCGCCGGCCTCGCCGATGGTGATCAACCTCGCGCAATTGCTGTCGTCGTTTCAGATCAGATATCCGCGCGTGACGCTCGACGCGGTGCTGGTGGACCGCACGGTGAACCCGGTCGAGGAAGGCTTCGACATCGTTCTCACCATGATGCCGTCATCCTTCGACGGGGTGCTCGAGGAGCCCCTGCATGTGTTCGAACGCGTACTGTGCGCCGCGCCCTCTTATCTGGCACGGCGCGGCCAGCCCCGACACGCGCGCGACCTCGTCAATCACGATTGCATCGTGTTTTCGCCGATCGGGCCCTCCTGGACTTTCGAGGGGCGCAACGGCGTGACGACGGTGACGGTCCGGCCGCATCTCGTCACCAATAACGGCGCGCTCGTCATCGACAGCCTGTGCGCGGGCAGCGGCATCGCGATCGCCTCGCGCACCGCTGTGGCGGATCGGCTCAAGTCCGGCGCGCTGGTCGAGCTGCTCCCGGAGCTGCAGGTCCCCGATCTCTGGGTCAAGGCGCTCGTCCCGGCGACGCGCTCCAACCTCGCCCGCGTACAGACGCTGCTGGGCTCCCTGCGCGACGCCTTCCGGGACGCCGCGGCAGCGGCGCCGGCGCTCGCGCGCGAGACGTAGCGCGGCGGGACGACGCCGTTATGTTGACCGATTGGCCTTGGCCGTCCCCCACCCGCATCGCCGGTATCCCGTTCACCCTCTTTTAGCGAGAGATTGATACGCGTTGTCAGTCAATGCGCAGCGAACGAGTCGGACATGCGAGCGAACCTCGGCCTCAGGATGCGGATCACGGTTGCGCTGGCGGTGACGGCGGCGGCGACGGCGCTGATTGCCGTGCTCGGCGCCATGTGGATCATCGCGGGGATCATCGACCGCGCCGACCAGCGCGAATTGCGCAGCCATTATGATGCGCTGCTGTCGCGGATCGCCGAAGAGTCCCGCCGCGCCGCCGCCATGAGCACGGTGGTGGCCGCGATGCCGGCGACGCAGGAGGCGATGGCCAAGCAGGATCGCGACGCCCTGATGCGCCTGTTCGGGCCGGTGTTCGCAGCGACCAAGTCCGAGTACGGCGTCGAGCAGTTCCAGTTCCATACGCCGCCCGCGACCTCCTTCCTGCGCGTGCACCAGCCGGCGAAGTTCGGCGACGACCTCTCGAGCTTCCGCAAGACCGTCGTCGACGCCAATCAGGAGCGCAAAGTCATCGTCGGACTCGAAGGCGGGGTCGCCGGGCTCGGCATCCGCGGCGTGGTGCCGATCGCGCAAGCGGGCAAGCATCTCGGCTCGGTGGAATTCGGCCTGAGCTTCGGCCAGTCCTTTCTCGACGATTTCAAGGCCAACCGCCATGTCGACATCGCTTTCCACCTTGCCGATGGCGCGGGCTTCAAGCTGTTCGGCGGAACGCTGAAGGGCCAGAACTTCTTCGATGCCGCAGATTACCGCCGCGCCACCGGGGGCGATTTTGCGGTACGGCAGTCGAAGCTCGACACCAGGCCGGTCGCGGCGCTGCTCGGGCCGATCAAGGACTTCTCGGGAAAACCGCTCGGCGCCGTCGAGCTGGTGATGGACAACGCCGATTACGTGGCTTCCGCCGACCGCGCCTGGATGCTTGCGATCGGCATCGCCGTGCTCGGACTCGTGCTCGCCGCCATCGTCGGCTACCTCATCGCCCGCGGGATCTCGCGGCCGATTCTGTCGATCACATCAGTGATGCGCGAGCTTGCCGACGGCCATCTCGACGTCGCCATCCCCGAAAGCAAGGCCAATGATGAGGTCGGCGCGATGGTGAAGGCGGTGGCGGTGTTCCGCGACAATGCCATCAACTTCAGCAGGCTCCAGGCCGGCCAGCTCGAGGCCAAAGCACAATCCGAGGCGGAGAAACGGCGCGCCTTCGCCGCGCTCGCCGACAATTTCGAGGCCAGCATCCGCGACGTCGTCACCACGGTCTCCTCGGCCGCCGTCGAGATGGAACACACCGCGCGCTCGATGTCTGCCATCGTCGAGCAGTCGCGCAATCAGACCCGCGCGGTGTCGTCGGCTTCGGCGCTCGCCTCCGAGAACGTGCAGACGGTTGCGGCTGCCGCGGAAGAATTGTCCTCGTCGATGACCGAGATCAGCCGGCGGCTCGCGCATGCGACCGAGGTGGTGGGCAAGGCTGCGAGCGACGGCCAAGCGTCGAATGCGCGCGTGCAGAGCCTCGCCGATGCCGCGCAGAAAATCGGCGACGTCGTTTCTTTCATCAACGGCATCGCCGGGCAGACCAATCTCTTGGCACTGAACGCGACGATCGAGGCGGCGCGCGCGGGCGAAGCCGGCCGCGGCTTTGCCGTGGTCGCCTCCGAGGTCAAGGCGCTCGCGACCCAGACCGCAAAGGCAACGGAAGAGATCGGCGCACAGGTGACAGCCGTCCAGGGCGAGACGTCAGGTGCGGTCGAAGGCATCCAGTCGATCTGCGCCACGATTCAGCAAGTCGATGAAATCTCCGCGGCAATTGCGGCCGCCGTCGGCCAGCAGGGCACGGCGACGCAGGAGATCGCGCAGAACGTTCAGCAGGCCGCCGCCCGCACCGGCGAGGTCTCGCAGAACATCGCCGGCGTCACCGACGGCATCGCAGCGACTGGCACAGCCGCGGAAGAGGTGCTGGTCTCGGCCGTCGAGCTGTCGAAACAGTCGCAGCGGCTGCGCGATGAGGTGGATCGCTTCCTCGCCCAGATTCGCGCGGCGTAGTTAAAGGCAGGATCGTGCTACAAACTCGGCGTCGCCCGGCCTGGTGCGCAATTGCGCACCAGGCAGGGACGACGGTTAGGGGTTAGCCCCCACCATCACGTCAATCGCGCCTTTGACGATTTCCTCCAGCTCCTTGCGCGGCACGCGCGCACGGGAGCGGATGGCGATGGTGTGGATGGTGGCGGAGGCGAGTTGCGCCAGCACGGCCGGATCAGCGCTCTCCGGCAGCTCGCCCTTTTCCTTGGCGCGGCGGAAGCAGCTTGCAAAAGCTTTGTCGAGATCGGCAAGTCCCTCCAGCACCATGGCGCGAATTTCGGGATCACTGACCGCTTCGGAGGCTGCCGTCACGACCGTGAAGCAGCCGCGCGGCCCGGTCTCGCCGGAAAGATAGATGTTCAACGCGGCGGCATAGATGCGTTCCAGCCGCTGGCGCACCGGCATCTCCTGGCGAAAGATCTCGACCATCGAGGCGCGGGCGTCCTCGCGGTAGCGCTGGTAGCTCTTGATGTAGAGCTCGCGCTTGTCGCCGAAGGCGCCGTAAAGGCTCGGCCGGTTCATGCCGGTGGCTGCGCTGAGGTCGTCGAGCGAGGTCGCGGCAAAGCCTTGCTTGCGAAACAGATCGAGCGCCTTGCCGAGGGCGATCTCGGGTTCATAGGCGCGCGGCCGGCCGCGGCGCTTGGGTTCGCCGCGGCGCTTCGGTTCGCCGCGGCGCTGGGGTTCTTTGGCAGCAGCTGGCGGCTTCGATTTTTGTACCATTTCGCAAATTAATCCTTGACCCGCCTCATATTATGCAAGATGGTACAAAAATCAATCTGGCCAGGTTGAGCGACACCCACAAGAGGATTTGCCCAAGGAGGCCCATCATGGATCTTTATTTCTCGCCGCTCGCCTGCTCCATGGCGACGCGCGTCGCCCTCTATGAAGCCGGCGCTGATGCGAATTATCTCGAAGTCGATCCCCCGACCAAGACAGTGCTGAACGACGGCTCCGACTTCCGAGCGGTCAATCCGATCGGTCTGGTGCCGACGCTCCGTACCGACGAGGGCGTGGTGCTGACCGAGAATGCGGCGATCCTGCAATATGTCGCCGACCGCTTTCCGCGATCCGGTCTTGGCGCCACGGCAGGTATCGAGCGCACCCGGCTGCATCAATGGCTCTGCTTCATCGGCACCGAGCTGCACAAGGGCCTGTTCATCCCCGTGCTCGACCGCAAGGCGCCGCAGGAGGCCAAGGCCTATGTGCTGGAGAGGAACCTGTCGCGGCTCGACTATCTCGACAACTACCTCAAGGGTCGGGATTACCTGCTCGACCATTTCAGCGTGGCCGATGCCTACCTGGTCACGGTCATCAACTGGACCATGGCGACGCCGCCGATCGAGCTCGCGAAATGGCCGAACGTGAAGGCCTATTACGAACGCTTGCGCCAACGGCCGTCGATCGCGAAAGCGATCGCGGAGGAATTCGAGCTGTACAAGGCCGAGCTGGCCCGGAAGAAGGCGGCGGCGTAAGTCAGGCCAAAGGCATCGTCCCGGCCGGCGAGGCCGGGACGGACTCTTTCAGCGGTTCACTCCGCGTAGCCATACACTGCGACCGCATTATCTGACGACACGAGACCGCTCTCGACGTCGTCTTTCACGGCCATTCGATCGCGCACCGTGGGATCGCCGATGCCGGCGCCGCCGGGCGTGTGCACCACCAGGCGGTCGTCCGGTGGCACCTGCTGAAAGCCCTTGCCACGCAGCTTCTTGCCGGACTTGAGGCCGACATAGCCGGCCTCGCCGTTCTTGCCGCCATCGCGGCCGCGCGGCGGATGATCGATGCGGTCAAACGCCGCCAGGATATCGAACGGCGCATCGACGCCGCTGCCGACCTCGATGATCTGGCCGAGGCCGCCGCGGGTGCGCCCTGCCCCGCCGGAATCCGGGCGCAGCTCCTTCCGCCAGAAGATCAGCGGCGTCTGCGTCTCCGCGATTTCGACCGGCGTGCCGCGCACGCCGCTCGGATAGGCGGTCGCCGACAGCCCATCCTTCGCAAAGCGCGCACCGGTGCCGCCGTTTGAGGTCACCGCCATCGAGAATCCGTAATTGCCGCCGACGCCGCTGCGCGTCTGGCCGCGGACGTTGAGATTCCACAGGCAGGAGGTGCCTTCGGCGGGCACCCGCTCGGGAATGATCTGGCGCAGGCAGCCGAACACGACGTCGGGCAGCATCTGCCCGATGATGTGGCGCGAGGCGACCGGCGCGGGCTTGGGCGCATTGAGGATCGCCCCCGCGGGTGCCGACACCGTCAGCGGCGAGAGCGAGCCGGCATTGTTCGGGATCTGCGCGGCGACGACGCAGCCGAGGCCGAACACGGTGTAGGCCGTGGTGTAGGACAGTGGCACGTTGATGCCGAATTTCGACGCGGCCGAGGTGCCGTCGAAATCGACGTGGATGCCTTGATCCGAGATCGTCAGCGTCGCCGCCAGCTTCACCGGCGCATCATAGCCGTCGACCACCATGCTGTTGCGCCAGCTGCCCTTCGGCAGTTTGGCGATCTCGGCGAGCACGGCCTCGCGCGAGCGGTCGCAGATATAGTCGCCGAGCGCGTCGAGCGTATCGATGCCGAATTCGGTCATCATCTCGACCAGGCGTTCGCAGCCGACATCGTTGCAGCCGGCGAGCGAATAGGTGTCGCCTTCGGTATCGATGGGCAGGCGCGTGTTGGCGCGGATCATCGCCATCAGCGTCTCGTTGACGACGCCCTGGTCGATGAGCTTCAGCATGGGGATGTAGAGCCCCTCCATGAACACGTCGGTGGCATCAGGGCCGAAGCCGATGCCGCCGATGTCCATGAGATGGCTGGTGCAGGAGAACAGCGCGACGATCTTGCCGTCCTTGAAGCAGGGCGTGGTGACGACGAAATCGTTGAGGTGGCCGGTACCCATCCAGGGGTCGTTGGTGATGTAGGCATCGCCCTGCTTCATCGTCTGGAGCGGGAAATGGCTGATGAAGTGCTTGACCGATTCCGCCATCGAGTTGACGTGGCCCGGCGTGCCGGTCACCGCTTGCGCCAGCATCCGCCCCTTGAGGTCGAACACGCCGGCGGAGAGATCGCCGCATTCGCGCACGATCGGGCTGAAGGCGGTGCGCAGCAGCACCTGCGCCTGCTCCTCGACCACGGCGATCAGCCGGTGCCACATGATCTGAAGGTCGATCAGGCTCGCGCCGTTTGCCTTGCTCATGATCAGGCCGCCTTCCGTTCCATGACGATGCTGCCGGCACCGTCGATATGGGCATCAAAACTGGTCGACACAAAAGTAGAGGTCTCATCCTCCGCGATCACGGCGGGGCCGGCAATGGTCGCGCCGGGCGCCATGTCCTCGCGGCGATAGAGCGGGATCTCGACCACCTCGCCCGCCCTTCCGTCAAAGAATTTCCGGCTGCCGGACGCTTTGCCCGCCGGCTTGCGCGTCACGGCCGCGACGGTGGGCGGATTGCGCGCCTCCGTCGTGGCGAGCACCGACCAGCTCAGCACCTCGATCGCCGCGCCCGGGATCGGGCGCTCGAACATCGCGGAATAGTCCGCCTCGAATTTCTGGCGCAGGCTGCCGAGATCGGCCGACGTCAGCGGCCGGTTCGGCAGCTCGACGGTGATCTCGTGGCCCTGGCCGACATAACGCATGAAGGCCGCGCGGCGTTCGCGCACCGGCGCACCGGCCGCACCGGGCTCGACCAGTGCGCGCGCCTCGGTCACCATCTCCTGCAAGAGATCGGAGACGGCCTTGGTGTCGAAATCATCGAGGCGGACGTGACGGCTGCGTACCAGCTCATAGGCGATGGGCGCGGCGAGGAAGCCAACGGCAGAACCGACGCCGGCATTCGACGGCACGATCACGCGGGAAACACCGATCTTCTCGGCAACGCGCGCCGCATGCAGCGGAGCAGCGCCGCCGAAAGCAATCAGCGTGTGCTGGCCGACGATCTCGCCGCGCTCGACGGCATGCACGCGCGCCGCGCTGGCCATGTTCTCGCAGACCACCTCGTGCACCGCATAGGCTGCGGTCTCCGCCGACAGGCCCAGCGCTTCGCCGACGCTGCTCAGCAGGGCCTTCTTTGAAAGCTCCGGGTCAAGCTTGATCGTGCCGCCAGCAAACGCATCAGGATCGATCATGCCGAGCGCAACGTCCGCATCGGTCACGGCCGGCCGCTGACCGCCACGGCCGTAGCAGGCAGGGCCCGGTTCGGAAGACGCACTCTCCGGGCCGACAGTGACGCGCTTCATCGCGTCGACATGCGCGATCGAGCCGCCGCCGGCGCCGATCTCGACCATCTCGATCACGGGAATGCGCACCGGCAGGCCCGAGCCTTTCAGGAAGCGCGCGGCGCGATCGACCTCGAACACGCGCGAGGTCTCGGGCTGGTACTTTTCGATCAGACAGATCTTTGCCGTGGTGCCGCCCATGTCGAAGGACAGCACCTTGCTTTCGCCAAGACGCGCAGCAATCTGCGCCGCGAAGATCGCGCCGCCGGCAGGACCGGATTCGACGAGCCGCACCGGAAAGCGTCGCGCCGTCTCGATCGAGGTAACGCCGCCACCTGAGGTGACGAGATAGATGGCGCCGCGGAATTGCTCGACCTGCAATGCGTCGGCCATGCGGGCGAGATAGCCGTCGATCAGCGGCTGCACATAGGCATTCGCAACAGCGGTTGAGGTTCGCTCATACTCGCGGATCTCCGGGCACACGGCCGAGGACACCGTCACCGAAATGCCCGGCATCTCCTCACCGATGATCGCGGCTGCGCGGCGCTCATGGTCGGGATTGGCATAGGAATGCAGAAACGCGATCGCGACACTCTCGACCTTCAATTCGCGCAATTTCGGTACGAGTGCGCGTACAGCAACCTCGTCGAGCGCGAGGCGAACGGCACCGTGCGCATCGATGCGCTCGGGCACGGTGAAGCGAAGGCTGCGCGGCGTCAGCGGCTTCGGCTTGTCGATGCTGAGATCGTACTGGTCGTAACGGCTCTCGGTGCCGATATCCAGCACGTCGCGAAAACCTTCGGTGGCGATCAGGGCCGTTTTGGCGCCACGCCGCTCGATGATGGCGTTGGTCGCCAGCGTCGTGCCGTGGATGAAGACGTCGATGTCGCTGATATGCGCACGCGCGTCGGCGAGAATGAGGCGCATGCCGTCCAGCACTGCCTGCTCTGGACGCTGCGGCGTGGTCAGCACCTTGCGGGTCTTGCGCACCTCGCCCACGTCAAGCACGATGTCGGTGAACGTGCCGCCAATATCCACGGCAAGCCGCACCTCGGCTCCTTCAAGCATTCCAAAATTCTCCGGCTGATCGTCAAGAACTGAGGGCGAAAAAGCAGCAATTTCCGTGCCATCGAGCACAACGAAAACGCTGTACCTGGCTATTCTGCTTGGCACCTATGCAATAGGCAAGACGTCACCCGGCATCACATCAGAGCAGGAATGCAAGCGCCGCTTCGCAACGCTCCTCGACCTTGAGCGTCAGGAGATCATCGGCACGGGTGCGCCCGAGATTGACCGCAGCGATCGGGATCTGTCGCTCTGCGGCAGCCTTCACAAAGCGAAAGCCGGAATAGACCATCAGCGACGAGCCGACGACCAGCATGGCATCCGCCTGCGCCAGATGATCCTGCGCGGTGGCGACAACGTCGCGGGGGACGTTCTCGCCGAAGAACACCACGTCGGGCTTGAGGATGCCGCCGCAGGCCTCGCAAGCCGGCACCTTGAATGATGAGAAATCCGCCTGCTCCAGATCGGCGTCGCCGTCGGGCGCGTCCGCGGCATCGAGCGTCAGCCATTCGGCATTGGCGCGGCCAAGCGCCTCCTGGAATTCGTTGCGCGGCGTCTTGGCCCCGCAGCCCATGCAGCGGACCAGATCGAGCCGCCCGTGCAAATCGATCACCTGCCGGTGGCCCGCGGATTGATGCAGCCTGTCGACATTCTGCGTCAGCAGCATCTCGCAGCGCCCGCTCGCCTCGAGCCGGGCCAGCGCATGATGCGCATCGTTCGGCCTCGCTTGTCCGAATCGCCGCCAGCCGATCAGGCTGCGCGCCCAGTAACGCTGGCGCGTGTGCCCTTCCGACATGAAGGCCTGGAAATTGACCGGCTGGGTCCGCTTCCAGCTGCCATTTCTGTCGCGGTAATCAGGGATGCCCGAATCGGTGCTGCAGCCGGCGCCGGTCAGCACGAACAGTTTTTCGTGCCGGCCGACGAAATCCTGGAGCCGAGAGTCTGCCAGCGGAGTGTTTGTCATGGCGCAGATGTAGTCTGCGCCGCGACATTTTGCCAGATCACGCTTTGGCCGGCGGCCGCTCATCTCAGCTCGACCAGTTGTCCCTGAATTCGGGAAACAGCGTGAGGCCGCCGCACGCATAGATGGTCTGCCCGGTGATGTAGCTGGCGTCATCCGAGGCCAGGAAGGCGAATACCGCAGCCATCTCTTCCGGCGTGCCGACGCGGCCGAGCGGAATGTGGCTGACGACCGCGCCGCGCTTTTCGGCGTCGCCGGTCCAGGCGGCGTTGATCGGCGTGTCGATTGCGCCGGGGCCGACCGCATTGACGCGAATGCCGCGGCCGGCAAACTCCAGCGCCAGCGTGCGGGTCAGATTGGCCATGCCGCCTTTGCTGATCGAATAAGCGAGATAGCCAGGCTTTGGGATGATCTGGTGGACGCTCGAGCAGTTGATGATGCAGCCGCCTCCGCCGCGGGCAACGAAATGCGCCAGCGCCTTTTGCGCGCAGAGCACGGCGCCGTTGAGATTGACGTCGATGATGCGGCGATAGGCTTCGATGTCGAGCGCCTCGCTCGGCGATTCCTGCTGAAAGCCGGCATTGTTGACGAGACAGTCGAGGCGCTTCCAGCGCGCCAGGATGGTTTCGAACATTGCGGCGATGTCTTTTTCGACCCCAATATCGGCGTGAATGATGAAATGATCGAGCCTGCCGTGGCCACGGTCGCTCGAAGCCGTGCGCGCGAGCGCAAGCGTCTCCTCAGCCTTCTCGGGGGGACCGATATAGTTGATGGCGACCGTCGCACCTTCCTGGGCGAGGCGAATGGCGACGGCACGCCCGATGCCCTGCGGAGCGCCCGTCACCAGCGCGTATTGGCCGACGAGGCGTGAGGGAAAGACAGTTGAGAGATCGGTCTGTGGCATGTGCATTCTCCGGGATGCCTCATCATGGATGGAACCGAGATTTTGTTCCACCCTGTTGGCACATCGCTGGGATTCATTCCGCGCGGCGCGCGATCGGCGAGGTCAGGATCTGATACAGGATGATCGCACCAAAGGTCGCGGTGCCGATTCCGCCGATCGTGAATGCACCGAATTTGAGCGTGAGATCGCCGGCTCCCGCCGTCAGCGCCACCGCGACGGTGATCAAATTCGCCGGATTGGCAAAGTCAACCTTGTTCTCGACCCAGATCCGGCCCGCCATCGCCGCGATCAATCCGAACAGCACGATCGAAAGGCCGCCGATGACGGGCCCGGGGATCGACAGGATCAGCGCGCCGAATTTCGGCGAGAAGCCGAGCAGGACCGATACGGTGGCGGCGAAAGCAAACAGCAGGGTCGAATAGACCTTCGTCGCCGCCATCACGCCGATATTCTCGGCATAGGTGGTGACGCCGGTGCCGCCGCCGCAGGCCGCCACGATCGTTGCGAGGCTGTCGGCAAGCAAAGCGCGGCCGAGATAGGCATCGAGGCTGCGGCCCGTCATGGCTCCGACGGCCTTGATGTGCCCGAGATTTTCGGCGACGAGGATGACCGCAACCGGCGCGATCAGGAAGATGGCGTCGGCCTGAAAGGTCGGCGTGGTGAAATTCGGCAGGCCGAACCACGGCGCGGCCGAGAGCTGCGTGAAGTCGATCGGCTTGCCGAAGCCAAGACCGTTCGCAAACAGCAGGTACAAGAGATATCCGCCGATCGCCCCCAGGATGATCGGCAGGCGGCGCCACAGGCCGGGCGTGGCCACCGCAACCACGCCGATGATCAGAACGGTCGCAAGCCCGATCCAGGTCTCGAACGCGTTCGCGCTCACCGCCTTCACCGCCACGGGCGCGAGGTTGAGGCCGATCGCGGCGACCACGGCGCCGGTGACCGCCGGCGGCATCAGACGCTCGACCCAGCCGATGCCCGACCATATCACGATCAGTGCGATCACGCCGTAGAGCACGCCGGCGCCGACGATGCCGCCGAGCGCAATTGAGATGTTCGGATTCGGTCCGTGCCCGGCATAGCCGGTGGCGGCGAGGACGACGGCGATGAACGCGAAGCTCGAGCCGAGATAGCTCGGCACGCGCCCCGCGACGATGACGAAGAAGATCAGGGTGCCGATGCCGGAGAACAACACAGCAACATTGGGGTCGAACCCCATCAGCAACGGCGCGATGATCGTCGCGCCCGACATGGCGACGCAATGCTGGAGACCGGAGACGATGGTTTGCCCCCACGACAACCGCTCCTCCGGCATGATCACGCCCGAGGTCTTCAGCTTCCAACGCGGAAAATAGCCTTGTGAAAGACGGTCCTGCGATCGCTCGTCCGCGCCCAATGCGTTCGGCATGTCCCCCCCAAAGTGCGGTGCAGCGATTGATGTTCGTGCTAACAGACAAAAATGTGATTGTTGCTCGAGCGGCGATCATCACATGATGTAAGTCATGCACGATCAATGTGTTCCGGGATTGAACTTTATGACACAGATCGCGATCCAGCCAGCCGTCCACCGCCGGCACCAGCCCTGGTACAGGATCCTCTACGTCCAGGTGCTGATCGCGATCGTGCTCGGGGTCCTGATCGGCTATTTCTATCCGGACCTTGGCAAAGCGCTGAAGCCGCTCGGCGACGCCTTCATCGCGCTGATCAAGATGATGATCGCGCCCGTCATCTTCTGCACCGTGGTGCATGGCATCTCCTCGATGGGCGACCTCAAGCGCGTGGGCCGGGTCGGACTGAAATCGCTGATCTATTTCGAGACTGTCTCGACCGTTGCGCTCGCCATCGGTCTTTTGGTGGGCGAGATTCTCCAGCCCGGGCACGGCTTCAACATCGATCCCGCCACCATCGATCCGAAATCGGTCGCGACCTATGTGTCCAAGGCGCACGAAGACGGCATCGTCGCCCATCTGATGGCGATCATTCCCGACAGCTATGTGGGCGCGATCGCGCGCGGCGACCTCTTGCAGGTGCTGCTGGTCTCGATCCTCTCCGGATTCGCCATCGCCTTCCTCGGCAAATCAGGCGAGCCGATCGCGGAGGCAATCGACAAGGCCGCGAAGATGTTCTTCGGTATCATCCGCATCATCGTGCGCGTGGCGCCGATCGGCGCATTCGGCGCGATGGCGTTCACCGTCGGCGCCTACGGCCTTGGCTCGCTGCTCAACCTCGCCGCCCTGATCGGCACGTTCTATCTCACCAGCATCCTGTTCGTGCTGATCGTGCTGGGTGCGATCGCACGGCTTGCCGGCTTCTCCATCATTCGCTTCATTGCCTATATCAAGGACGAGCTCCTGATCGTGCTCGGCACCTCCTCGTCGGAGACGGTGCTGCCGCAGATGATCCAGAAGATGGAGCATCTCGGCGCCTCGCGCTCGGTGGTCGGCCTCGTGATCCCGACCGGCTACAGCTTCAACCTCGACGGCACCAACATCTATATGACGCTGGCGACGCTGTTCCTGGCGCAGGCGACCAACACGCATCTGACGATCTGGCAGGAGCTCGGCATTCTCGGTATCGCGATGATCACTTCGAAAGGAGCATCCGGGGTAACCGGCGCAGGCTTCATCACGCTCGCCGCGACGCTGTCGATCGTGCCCGACATCCCGATCCAGTCGATCGCGATCCTGGTCGGCATCGACAAGTTCATGAGTGAATGCCGCGCGCTGACCAATCTGATCGGCAACGGCGTCGCCTGCGTCGTCATCAGCATCTCGGAAGGCGAGCTCGATCGCCAGGCGCTGCACGAGACCATGGCGCATCCACTGGAGATCGGCGAAGCGCTGGAGCCAGGCGGCAGCGCGTAGAGCCGCAAAGCGAAGATCGAAGGCAGACGCCGCCTGGTTCCGTTGCGGTAGTTTCCCGGAGTAGAAAATTCGTAGGACCGGAGTCACAACAAAGATGTTGGGATCACGGATTGATACTCATCCATTCCACCCGACGCGCTGGGGGCAGAGCGTCGGGTTTTTGAAAATTATCACGCGATCTGGCTGTCAAAGCTTGCATCGGCCGCATCGGTCAGCTCCGCCGGCCGCGAGCCGGTATCATTGTTCCGTCAGTCGGGACAACCGGTCAGATCGAGCCGGCGTGTGATCCCGATGGCTCCCAGGAACGCCTCATCGTGACTGACCACGAGCAGCGCGCCGTCATAGGCGCGGAGGCCCGCCTCGACGGCTTCGATCGATTCAAGGTCGAGGTGATTGGTCGGCTCGTCCAGGATCAGCAGCGACGGCGGCGTCGCCCCGCCGAGCACGCAGGCAAGGCCGGCGCGAAACAGCTGGCCGCCGCTCAGACTGCCGACGCATTGCAAGGCCGCATCTGCGCGAAACATGAAACGCGCCAGCGCGGCGTGGCATTCATTCGCACCGGCCCGCGGATTGAGACGCCCAAAATTGTCGAGAATCGAGATCGCGGGATCGAGCAGGCTGACCTTCTGGTCGAACAGCGCGAAGTCCGGCCTCACGCGCACGGTGCCCGCGACAGGGCGTAGCTCACCGGCGATGAGCTTCAACAGCGTCGTCTTGCCGGAGCCGTTGGGCCCGACAATCGCGACGCGCTCCGGCCCGACGATGGCAAGCGATAGATCGCGCAGGATCGGCCGTTCCGGCTGATAGCCTGCGCGAACACGATCAAGCCAAACCACCTCCCGCCCCGCCGGGAGCCGGGTCGACGGTAGCTTTACAGTCAGCGGCTGAAGGATCTCGATGCGCCGGCGGGCGGTGTCGAGCGCATCCCGAGCCTCCGCGCGCCGCCGCTCGGCGATCTCTGCGGCCCTGCCGCCGCTGTCCTCGCTGCGATCCTTGCGCGCGCCTGCAAGGATTCGTGGCATGTCGCCCTTGGCGCGCTTCCTCTTGCCACCGCTGTCCTTGCGCGCCTTGCGTTCGGCCGCCTCCTGCGCCTTGCCGTCGATCTCGGACAAATGCTTCTCGGCATGCGCGAGGTCGTGCCTGACGGCCGCAAGCTCGACGGCCTTTTGCGCGCGATAGCTACTCCAATTGCCGCCATAGCGGGTCGCGCCGAGCGAGGTCAGCTCGACGATGGCGTCCATGGTCTCGAGCAGTGCCCGGTCATGGCTGACGACGATCGCGCCGCCGCGCCAGGCGGCAAGCAGATCGATCACGGCACGGCGCCCGTCCCGATCGAGATTATTGGTGGGTTCGTCCAGCAGGATGAAATCCGGCGCGGTGAACAGCAGCGCGGCGAGACGAACGCGCGTGATCTGCCCGCCCGACAAACGGTCCAGCTCCGTATCGGGCGCGATATCGAAGCCGACGCGCGCCAGGGCGGATGCGAGCCGCGTCTCGAGCGCCCAGTCGACCTCGGCGACATCCTCGGCGGACGCCTCGCCACGCTCCACCCGGCGAAGCAAGTCGAGAGACTCTCGCGCGCCAAAGAGGTCGACGACCCGCATGCCGCCGCGCAGCTGGGCGTCCTGCCGCAAGAGGCCAACGGTGCCGTTGACGACCATGCGTCCCGCCTGCGGGACGTGCTCGCCCGTGACTGCGGCGAGCAGCGTTGTCTTGCCGACGCCGTTGCGGCCGACAAGGCCGGCGCGTTCCGCGCCGAAGATCAGATCGATGTTGGAGAGGAGCGAGCGGCCGTCAGGCGTGGACAGCGACAGGTTCGACAGGATGATGGAAGCAGGCATGGAATTCCCCGTGAGCAATGCGGATCGGCGTTGCGGTCGGGGTGAAATCCATGGCTGCTGACATCCTTGATGAGAGCCTCGCTCATAATTCGGCCGGGTGGCAAGATCAAGGCATGCCGTCGCGAAGCCAGCGGCTACGCCAGCCTGTCGAACTGAACCTTGCCCGCTTTCATCACCAGCGGGATGTGCTCGCCCTGACCGAGCAAGCAGCCGACATCACGCAACGGATTGCCGTCGACCACGAGCAGATCCGCAAGCGCGTCGGGCACGATCCGGCCGAGCTTACCCTCCATGCCGAGCACCTCGGCCCCGATTACGGTCGCGCTGGCGATGACCTCGCGCGCCCCCTGGATTTCGGCACGGATGCGGAACTCTTCGCTCTGGAGGCGTTGCGACGGGCCGAGCAGGTCGCTGCCGTATCCCATCTTCACCCCGGCCTTGCGATAGATCTCGAGCGAGCGCAGGCCGGAATCGCGGACGTCGGCGATCTTGGCGACGCTCTCCGGCGGCAGGCCGAACTTTGCGCCCTCATTGGCGAGCGCTTCATAGGTGATCAGCGTCGGCACCACGTAAGCGCCCTTCTCGGCCATCAGGCGAGCGGTCTGATCGTCGACCAGATTGCCGTGCTCGATGGTGCGGACGCCGCAGCGGACCGCGCGCGCAATCGCTGGAGCCGTATAGGCATGGGCGAGCACATAGGTCTGCCGACCCTGCGCTTCGTCAACGATGGCGCGGATCTCGTCCTCGGAGTAGCCGAAGGCGCCGACCGGATCGGTCGGAGAGGCCACGCCGCCGGACGCCATGATCTTGATCTGGTCGGCGCCCATCTGCAGCTCCTCGCGCACCGCCTTGCGCACGCCGTCGACACCGTCGGCAACCCGCGCCAGCGCGCCGACCCGCACGCAGCAGGGACAGACGGAATCGCTGGCCAGATAGTCCGAGCGGGCCCGGCCGTCGCCATGGCCGCCTGTCTGACTCAGCGCACGGCCCGAGACGAACAGGCGCGGACCATCGGTCAGGCCGGTCTCGATGGCCTGCTTCATCGCGTGGCCGGCGCCACCGGCATCGCGGACGGTCGTGAAACCTCGCCGCAGCATGCCCTTGAGAATCAGCGTCGAACGCAGCGTCACCAGGACATTCGGCATTTTTGCCTGTGCCGCCAGGTTGAGCTCGATCGCGATGGTATGGACGTGCAGGTCGATCAGGCCGGGCATCAACGTCCTGCCCTTGAGATCGATCGTTCGATCTGCGGTGGCCTGGATCGGCCGGTCCGAGACCTCCTTGATCATGGCATCCTCGACCAGAACGTCATGGCCGGTCAGCAACTCGGGCCGGAGCGGATCAAGCAGCGCGGCGTTCTTGAAAAGAGTGCTGGGCATGGAGGTTTCCTCTATCAGGCCATCAAAAGCAGCGCCGGCAGCGCGAGTTGGGCGAACGGAAGACACGCGGCCACGTCGTCCTTGTCATACCAGCCGGCTTCGTGAAGCAGGTTGAGCGAGCCGAGCGTGCGGCCGCGCCAGCGCACCGGCATGTTGAGCACGCTGGCGCAGCCAAGCGAGGCGATCAGCTCGTGGTCGGGGAACACGGTGCGCAGATCGTCCTGCGTCCGGCCGATATAGGCCTCGCCGGAATCGAGCACGGCTTCGGTCCACGGTCCCGGCGCGAGGCGCTTGCGACCGCCGGTGGGGTACGGACCCGGCAGATTGGAATAGACCCGCGCGGCTTCGAAGGTCGCGCCGTCATAGGTCAGGATCGTGAACAGCTTGTGCCCGATCGCCGACTTCAGGGCTTCGTCCAGCGCCGCAAAGATCGCGCCCGGTTGATCCGCCCTGTCCTGCGCCGCTGCCACGGCGCAGAGCAGCGGATCGGCCGGGCGCCTGGTCGGCCTCATGCTGTTTCACCTGCGGCGATCTCTTCGAGCGAGCGACCGCGCGTCGGCACGCCCATCAAGACGACGGTGACCGCCCCTAACAGCAGCACCGTGGTGGTGACGCCGAACACGCCGGCGAAGCCGAAATTGGGATAGAGGTAGCCGACCAGGATCGGCGAGACGATCGCGCCGATGCGGCCGATGGCGGAAGCAAGCCCGGCGCCGGTGGTCCTGATCGGGGTCGGAAACACTTCGGCGGTGTAGGCATAAACACCGGCATAGGTGCCGTTCATGAACAGCGACAGCAGAATTCCCGCCAGTATGATGTGCTGATCCGTCTGCGCGAAGGCAAGGCCGAGCGCGCTGACGCCGCCGAGGACCATATAGGTCGCAATGGTCGCCTGCCGGCCGATCCGCTCGTTGAAATACGCGGCGCTGAAATAGCCGGGAATCTGCGCGCAATAGATCGCGATCGAATAGCCAAAGCTCTTGGTGATGCTCATGCCATTCTGGACCAGGAGGCCGGGGATCCAGACGAAGAAGGAATAATAGCTGAAGGTGATCGCAAGCCACATGATCCAGGTCATGATGGTGATGCGCGCCTGGCGCGCCGCCAGAAGCGCTGCGAAATTGGCAAGCAGCGTTCCACCGGTGCCGGCGGGAGGGACGACTTCGACCACCGGCGGCGGCAACACACGGCCCTCGCGCGCAAAGACAGCCTCGATGCGATCAAGCACGGTCTCGGCTTCCTTCTCCCGTCCCCGGCTCTCGAGCCAGCGCGGCGATTCCGGCAGAGCGCGCCGCCACCACAGCAGCATGACGACCGGCACCGCCGTGATCACAAGCACGATACGCCAGCCATTGTCGTAGGAGGGAACGATGAAGTAGCCGAGCAAGGCCGCGGCCACGAAGCCGAAGGAGAAGAAGCCGGCGAGCGCCCCGGTGAAGGCGCCGCGGTAACGTCGCGCCACGAACTCCGCAAGATAGGGCGCGATGATCGCGCTCTCCGCGCCCGTGCCCATGCCGGCGACGATGCGGGCTGCGAAGAAGGCCGGCCAGGTATCGACCATCGCGCTGACGATCGATGCTGCGCAATACAGCGCCAGTGCCGACATCATCACGGCGCGGCGCCCGATGAGATCACCGAGCGTGCCGGCGAACAGGGCGCCGAACAGGAAGCCGATATAGGTGCTGCTGCCGAGCACGCCGATCTGGACGCTCGACAGATTCCACGCCGTGCGCAGCACCGGCAGGATGAAGGCCAGCACCGCCGCGTCCATCGCGTCGAACATGTAGCCGAGCCCACCCATCAGCAACAGATGCGTGTGGAAGCGTGCAAACGGAAGGCGCTCGATGCGCGCCGATATCATCGACATGAATATCCCCCTCGATCCCCGCGGGCCGGCACCCGCTTGTCGTTCGGGACGAAATCATAGACAGAATGACGTTATCGTCATAATTTATAATGATGATCTAGTACATCACTGTGGTGAATATCCGTGTCCTTCCGCGCGCTCGACCTCAACCTGCTGAAAGTCTTCGAGGCATTGATGACCGAGGGCAGCGTCACGCGCGCGGCGAGCGCGTTGACGATGACCCAGCCCGCCGTCAGCAACGCGCTCGCACGCCTGCGCGATGCGCTCGGCGATCCGCTGTTCGTACGGTCCGGCACCGGGATCCGTCCGACCCAGCGCGCCGTCGTTCTCTGGGAGCCGATCGGCGAGGCCCTGGAAAGCGTCCGCAGCGCGCTCGACGAGCAGGTGTTCGATCCGGCTCGCGCCCAGACCGAGTTCACCCTGTCGATGTCGGACTACGTCGCCTCGCTGGTGATGCCGAATTTGTTGAACCATCTCGGCGAGATCGCGCCCAAGACGCGGGTCCACACCGTGCCCAACACCATCCTGGAGATCGCCGATCAGCTCGAGGGCAATCGGGTCGATTGCGTGCTGAGCGTTTATGTCAACGAAGCGCAG
The DNA here is from genome assembly GCF_028128665.1 of Bradyrhizobium sp. CCBAU 45384. NCBI lineage: Bacteria > Pseudomonadati > Pseudomonadota > Alphaproteobacteria > Hyphomicrobiales > Nitrobacteraceae > Bradyrhizobium > Bradyrhizobium sp. CCBAU 45384. Next base: position 700,348 of record NZ_LBIZ01000120.1, on the reverse strand, counting down.
CAGCCGACGGCGATTCGCTCACGCTCGCTCTGGACCGTCGACTATGCCTGCTTCATGCGGCGCGGCCACCCGCTCGCGGCCCGGAAGCGTCTGAGCACGCGCGCCTTCCTGAACGCCGGGCATGTCGACGTGACCCTGGCCGGCAAGCGAGCGCCGACCTACGATCTCTTCCTGGCCTCGCGCGGGCTGTCGCGCAATTTGGTCGCGACCGTCAATCATTACAGCGCCGCCTATGAAATCGTGCGCCAGACCGATCTGATCGCCGTGCTGCCGAGCGATCTGCGTTCGCAGTCGCGTCACGCGCCGTTCCTGCATGCGATGCCGCTGCCGCTCAAGGCGCCGGCGCGGATCGTCAGCCTGTTCTGGCACCAGCGCAACGACACCGTGCCTGCGCAGCGCTGGCTGCGCGAGACCCTGGTCGGAATGTTTGCCAAGTCGGAATGGGCGAAGCAGCGCCTCAACGGACGGCCGAAGCATGGAAACGCTCGATGCCGAGATCGCTGATGCGAGTCTGGGTGCCGCCGCCCACGATCAGCTCCGCCATCACGGCGCCGGCGCCGGGCCCGAGCTGGAAGCCATGCAGCGAGAAGCCGAACTGGTGATAGAGTCCCTTGTGCCGGCTGCTCGGCCCAAATACGGGGATATCGTCCTTCATCTTCGCCTCGATGCCGGCCCAGGCGCGCACGATGGTGGCGCTGCGCATCACCGGGAACAGCTCGAACACGGTCTGCGCGCTGGTTGCAAGGCTCTTCCAGTCCAGCACCGTCTCGTTGCGATCCTGGTAGGCCGTCGCCAGATGACCGCCGCCGATCAGCACGGTGCCGTTCTTGAATTGCTTGAAGGAGAGTTTTCGTCCACGCAGGATCACGACGGGATCGATGAAGTGCGGCACGCGCGAGGTGATCATCAGCATCGGCGCCACGGTCTCGACCGGCACCGGCTCGCCGAGATCGGCGGCGATCTTGCCGGCCCAGGCGCCGGCGGCATTGACGAGCACTGGCGCGGCGTAGCTATCTGAGCCAACGTCGACATGCCAGAGGCCGTCACGGTGCCGGATATTGCTGGCGGCGACGCCCTCGCGCACGGTCGCGCCGAGCTGCTCGGCCTTGCGCCGGAACGCCGTTGTCGTCTGCGCCGGGTTGGCCGCACCGTCGCGGCGCGACACCACGCCGCCGGGGCAGGTCTCGGCCACCGCGGGCACAAGGCGCCGGAGCTCCACCGCGTCGATCAGCTCCTCATGGGTAAAGCCGAGCGTGTTGAGTTCAGCCACGCGTGTACGGCAAACGGCGAGCTCCTCCTCGTTCTCCGCGACCAGCACCTGGCCGTAGCTTTCGAAGCTGCAATCATCGTCGAGGAGATCGGTGATCTTCTCCCAGATGCCCATCGAGCGGATCGAGAGCGGAATCTCGGGGATATGCCGCGCGAGCTGGCGGACGCCACCGGCGTTGACGCCTGAAGCGTGGCGGCCGGCATAGTCCTTCTCGATCAGCACCGGCTTCAGGCCGGCGAGACACAGATGCAGCGTCGTCGAGCATCCGTGGATGCCGCCGCCGATGACGATCGCATCCACTGATGTGGTCATCCGCGCACCACGGCCCTGACGTCCTCTTCCGTTTTCGGGACGGCGGCGAGCTCGGCAAGGGTGATCGGTTTCACCGGTGCGCGCAGGCGGTAATAGCCGATCTCCTGCGGGGTCTTGGCCCGAGCCTGCGCCATCAGCTCCGTCACCGTGAGGCCGCAGAGCCGGCCCTGGCACGGCCCCATGCCGGTGCGGCGGTAGGCCTTGAGCTGGTTCGGCCCGGTCGCGCCGATCGCCACGGAATCCAGAACATCCTTTGCCGTCACTTCCTCACAACGGCAGACGATGGTGTCACCTGAGGGAATGCGGAACTGCGGCGCGGGACGGAACAGCGTGTCGAGGAACACGCGGCCGCGCTCGGCCCTGGCGAGATCGGCGCGGAGCGTCGCCACCGGCGCAAGTTTGGCGGCAGCCGCAGGCGCCAGCGCTTCGATCGCAGCGCGCGCGGCAATACGACCACGGACCACGGCCGCATTGGCACCACCGATACCCGCCCCGTCGCCAGCGATCGCGATGCCGGCGACCGAAGAATTGCCGTTCGCATCCAGCACCGGCGACCAGCACAATTGCAGATCATCCCAGCGATGCTCGATACCGGCCGCCATCGCCAGATTGACGTTGGGGACGACGCCCTGATGCAGCAGCAGCAGATCGGCAGGGATGGTCTCGCGCTTGCCGCCGGCGACGTAGCTGACGCTCGCGAGCTGGCCGTCGCCAGCCGCAGCCAGCTCGGTGACGCCGGAGACGACCTGCACCTTCGCCTTCACCTCGCGCATCATCGAGAGGCCCTTGGCGAAATAGGGCGAGGTGAGGAATGCGAAGGCGTGCGGGAGCGCTGCGAAATAATTGCCGCGCCCGGTGGTGTCGAGAATGCGATCGATGCGGCCGCCAAGACGCAGGAGCTGGGCGGCCAGCAGCCAGAGCAGCGGGCCCTGCCCTGCGATCACGGTGCGACCATCGGGCACCAGGGCCGACGATTTCAGCATGGTCTGTGCCGCGCCAGCGGTCATCACGCCCGGGAGGGTCCAGCCAGGAATTGGGAACGGCCGCTCCAGCGCGCCGGTTGCCAGAATCACGCGTTTGGCCCTGATGAACGCAGAGGCGCCGCCGATCGAGACGGCGATATCGAGATTGCGGTCGAGGCTCCAGACGGTGGCACGATGGATGACTTCGGCCTTGCTCGCGCGGAGTGACTGCACGAGATCGGCACCGACCCAATAATCAGCACCGAGCTGACCACGGTCCGTCACCGGCGTCGACGAAATGGCGCGGAACACCTGGCCACCGGGACCGATATTCTCGTCGAGCAGCAGCGTCGTGAGACCTGCCTCTGCGGCTGTGGCAGCGGCGGCAAGACCCGCAGGTCCGGCGCCGACCACCACGACATCGTAGTCTTCGCGCTTGGGAGCAACGCTCATCTTCCGATCTCCCGCTTGCCCTTCTGGATCTCGATCTGCATGCCCTCGGCCACTGGCACGAGGCAGCCCTGGCGATTGCCGACGCCGTCGATGGTGACGAGGCAGTCGAAGCACACGCCCATCATGCAGTAAGGCAGACGCGGCGCGCCGCTGACTGCCGTGGAGCGCCGTGCGTCCCGGCCGGAGGCCAGCAGTGCTGCTGAAACGGTGTCGCCCTCGCGCGCCGCGACGGCAACGCCGTCGACGAAGATCTGCACTGGAGGACGTTTGTCCTGTTCGGATCGTCTAAACATGGGATGCCTCGTGGCTCCTTAATATCTCTAATAGCCGCTGTTGTTCGCAGCGCCGGCGCCGCCAAAACGGCTGGCCGAGAACGCGCCGACCAGCTCGGGCTCGAGCGCGCCCTGCGCGACCATGCGTGCGATCTCGAAAGCGTGGTTGGAGGCGAGCGTCACTCCGGAATGGCAGCAAGCGACGAAGGCGCCGGGATGCGTCTCCGACTGGTCGTAGATCGGAAAGCCGTCCTGCGGCATGACGCGGATGCCGGACCAGCTCCTGACAACGTTGAGCCGGGACAGATGCGGAAACATGCGCTGCGCGCGATCGGCCATCACGCCGCTGATCGACGGCTTCAGCGTACGATCGTCCAGTTCGTCCTCCTTGCTGTCGCCGATCATCACCGTGCCCTCGTCGGTCTGGCGGATCGTGGTCAGCGGATGCGGCAGGAACGGCATGGTGCGCTCGGTCACCACGACCTGGCCGCGGGTCGGGCCCATCGGCGCGTAAAGGCCGACCATCGGCGCCAGCGCCTGGTTGGCATTCCCGGCGGCAAGCACGATTTTGGCGGCGCGCAGCTCGCCCTGCGGCGTGGTCAGGCGGAATTCGCCGCCGCTCTTGCTTATCGCCGAGACCGGACGTTCGGGAAAATAGGCGATGCCGAAGGCCTTGAAGCCGGTATGGAACGCGCGGAACGTCCGCAGCGAATTGACGTGGCCGTCGAGCGGACAATAGCTGCCGCCGGAGACCTCTGGCCCGATCAGCGGCAGCCACTTCTTCACCTCGGATGCGGACAGCATCTCCATCTTGTAGTCGGCCGCGCCGGTCTGGTTGTGCATGCGCTTGACGAGCTCGGTGCGCTGGCCGAACTCGTCATCGCCGAGCGTAAGGTGAAAGCCGCCGTTCTGCTGAAGCGCGACATCGAGGCCGGTCTGCTGCTTCAGCTCGGACGCGAGCCGCCCCCAGGCCTGCGAGGCCTGCACCGTCCAGACCGTATAGGCGGGCATGCCGAGGCCCTTGCTCTGGACCCAGACCAACGCAAAGTTTGCACGCGAAGCGCGCTTGGTGATGTCACCTTCGTCGAGCACAGCCACGCTCTTGCCGAGCCTTCCGAGGCCCCAGGCAATGGCGGAGCCGAGCAATCCGCCGCCGACCACGGCGACGTCGTATTCAGTTCGCATAGGTTCTCCTATCGTCCCGCATCGCCCTTGCCGACGAGCACGCGGTCGAGCCCGTAGAAGCGGTCGAGCAGAATGAGGGCGGTCATGGTGACAGCGATCACGCAGGCCGAGACCGACGTCACCAGCGGATCGATGTTGTCCTGGATATAAAGGAACATGCGCACCGGCAACGTCTCGGTGCCGGGTGCGGCGAGGAAGACGGTCATGGTGAGATCGTCAAAGGACTGGATGAAGGCGAGCGCCCAGCCGCTGATGACGCCGGGCAGGATCAACGGCAGGGTCACCCGGCGAAACAGCGTCCAGCCGCCGGCACCGAGCGAGACCGCGGCCATCTCGACGGTGTGGTCCATGCCGGTTGCCGCTGCCAGCGTCAGCCGCAGCGCGAATGGAAACACGATGACGACATGCGCGATGATCAGCGCCGCAAAACTGCCGCCAAAGCCAACCGATGTGAAGAAACGCAGGAAGGCGATGCCGAGCACGACATGCGGGATCATCAGCGGCGAGAGGAACAGCGCCGCGAGCGCATCGCGGCCGCGGAAGCGATAGCGCGCGATCGCGAGCGCCGCCGGCACGGCAAACAGCAACGCCACGAAGGACGACAGCGCGCCAAGACCGAGACTGACCCAGAACGCATGGATGAATTCGGGATATTGCGCGATCGCCCTGAACCAGCGCAGCGAAAAGCCGTTGGTCGGCAACGACAGAAAACCCTCGGGGGTGAAGGCGACGAGGCAGACCACCAGGATCGGCGCCACCATGACGATGACGAAGACGGTGTGGAAGATCAGTGCGAGCGGGCCGTTCCGGCTCATCGGAACACCTCCGCATAGCGGCGTTCGATCAGTGCGTTGCTGCCGACCACGATCAGCACCAGCGCGACCAGCAGCAACGTGGCGACGGCCGCCCCCAGGGGCCAGTTCAGCGTGTTGAGGAATTCGTCATAGGCGAGCGTCGCCGCGACCTTGAGCCTGCGGCCGCCGATGATCGCGGGCGTCGCAAAGGCGCTGGCCGAAAGCGAGAACACGATGATCGCGCCCGACAGCACGCCCGGCATGATCTGCGGCATGATGATGCGGCGGATGATGGTGACGGGTCCGGCGCCGAGCGACATCGCGGCATTCTCGATCTGCGGATCGAGCCGTTGCAACGCCGCCCAGACCGACAGCACCATGAACGGCATCATCACGTGCGCGAGCGCGACGACCATTCCTGTTTCGGTGAACATGAAGGGAATGGGCGAACGGATCACGCCAAGCGTCATCAGAAGCTTGTTGACGAGGCCGTTGTTGCCGCCGAACAGCAGCGCCCAGCCGAGCGTGCGCGCCACCACCGAGATCAGCAACGGGCCGAGAATGACCAGCAGGAAAAAGCTCTTCCAGCGGCCGCTCATGCGGTTGAGGATGTAGGCTTCGGGCGCGCCTAACAGCGCGGTGAGCAGCGTGGTCAGGATCGCGATGCGAAAGGTTCGCCAGAACATCTCGGCGTAATAGGGATCCGTCGCGATCTCACGCCAGTTCTTGAGAATGAAGATCGGCTCGATGCCTTTGTACTGGCCCCAATCGTGGAAAGACAGCATCACGGTCATGGCGAGCGGGATCACCAGCACGCCGACGAACAGCATCAAGGCGGGCGCCGTCAACGCCCATGGCGCACGCGCGCTGCGCTCCTCGGCGGCCATGCTCATGCGCCAGCCCTCGGGCGCACACTCATGTCTTGGGAACTCCAGGTCAGGCGAACCGCCTCGCCTTCGGCCGGCTGCGGCTTGCCGTCGTTCTGACGGATCACGATCGCAAGGCCGCATTCGCTCTCGCACTGGAACAGCCAGTGATTGCCCTGGAAGATGCGGGTGACGATCTTTGCGTTAAGGCCAGCATTGCCGAAGCCGATACGTTCGGGGCGAATACTAACGGTGACGGGGCCGCTGAGACCCGCAGGCGCCGGCGCACTCCAGGAGCCGGCCACGAGTTGCGCCGGCGTGGCGGTCCGATCAATCGTGCCGGCAAAGTCGTTGGTCTTGCCCAAAAACTGCGAGACGAAGGCCGATGCCGGCTTTTCGTAGGTCTCCTGCGGCGTGCCGATCTGCTCGATCTTGCCCTGGCTCATCACCACGATGCGGTCGGACAGCGACATCGCCTCGTTCTGGTCGTGGGTGACCAGGATGGTGGTGGTGCCGATGGTGCGCTGGATCTGGCGCAGCTCGATCTGCATCTCCTCGCGCAGTTTTGCGTCGAGGTTGGACAGCGGCTCGTCGAGCAGCAGCACGCTCGGCTTGATCACCAGCGCGCGTGCCAGCGCCACGCGCTGCTGCTGGCCGCCGGACATGCGGCGGGGATGGCGGTCCTCGTAACCGGCGAGGCCCACCATCGCGAGCGCGGCACGGACGCGCTCGGCCCGATCATTGCGCGGCACATTGCGCATCTCGAGGCCGAAGGCGACGTTCTCCGCCGCGGTCATGTGCGGAAACAGCGCATAACTCTGGAACACGATGCCGAGGCCACGCTTGGCCGGGTGGATCGCGGTGAGGTCCTTGTCCTCCAGGCGGATCGCGCCGCGCGTGGGATCGAGGAAGCCCGCGATCATCTGCAAGGTCGTTGTCTTGCCGCAACCGGAGGGACCAAGGAAGGAGATGAATTCCCCCTTGCCGACCGCTAGACTGAAGTCATCGACCACTGTCTGCGCACCGAATTGCTTGGCGACCCGATCGAGCTCGAGATAGGCCATACGCTGTCTCCGCCGCGGACGATCAGATCAGCGCTCGACCTCGCGATTCCAGCGCTTGGTCCACTCCTCGCGCTTGTCGTTGATGGCGGTCCAATCCGGATTATAGAGCTTGGCTGCACGCTCGCCGATCGGCGCCATCTTGCCGAGTTCCGGCGGCACCTTCAGCGACTTCAGCACCGGGCCGTAGCCGTAATCCTTCAGCATCACGAGCTGGATCTTTGGATCGAGCAGCATTTTCACGAAGCTGGATGCGAGCGGCGAGGCGTTGGGCTTGTTGATCGGACACGCAGTGGTCAGCAGCGTTGCCGCACCTTCCTTCGGATAGACGAAGTCGACGGGGAAGCCGGTATTGGCAAAGCTCTGCACGCGGCCGGTGCCCCACACCGCGATCACGGCCTGGCCGGACTGGAACAGCTCGGTCATCTTGCCCGGCGACGGCTCATAGGCGAGCACGTTCGGATTGATCTCGTCCTTGAAGATCTTGAAGCCGGAATCGACGTTGGACTCGCCGCCGCCGTTCATCTTTGACAGCATCACGAGCGCTTCAAGACCATAGGTGTTGTTGATCGGCGGGATCACGAGCTGCTTGGCGTATTTCGTGTCCTTCAGATCGTTCCACGAGGTCGGCGGCGCCCAGCCTTTGTCCGCGAATACTTTGGTGTTGTACATCAGACCAGTCGCGACGATGCCGATCGCGACCGCGCGGTCATCCTTGAAGCGTGCGGTGTCGTAGAGATCAGCGGTCGGCAGGCCGTCGAGCTTGCCGCAGAAGCCGAGCTGGATCGCCTGATACATCGGGCCGTCGTCAACGATGGCGACGTCGATCTGCTGGTTGCTCTTCTGCGCCTGGAGTTTTGCCAGCGTGTCGGTCGAGTTGCCGGCGACGTACTCGACCTTGACGTTGTTCTCCTTCTCGAAGGTCGGGATCACCTCGTCGCGGATGGTCTTCTCGAACGAGCCGCCATAGCCGGCGACATAGAGCGTTTTCTGCTGGGCCGAGACGGCCGTTGGGATGGCAATGAGCGCTGCGATGCTGACCGCGGTCAGAAGGCTAGAAGTCTTCATGAGGACCGATCTCCAATACCGGAATGAGGTGACGTGCCGACAAACCCTGCGAGAAGCGACTTGCCGCATTTCCTTCCGCGCCGATCCCCTTTGAAGCAGGGCTCCGGCCCCTGCTCGACGGGTTCTGGCGCGATCTGGGACGTTTTGAGCCCCAATCTGCCGAAAAAGCGGTCTGTCTCCAGCTCTGATGAAAAAGATCGCAAACCCCAGCTTCCATCGTCCAATGAATAATGGCACCATCTACATGCCCAAATGTTATGAATTGGATTTGCGATGGCGCGGATCAACTCGCGGCAGGTGGAGGCCTTCCGGGCGATGATGCTGACCGGCAGCGTCACCGAAGCTGCGGCGCTGATGACAGTTACGCAGCCGGCGGTCAGCCGGTTGCTGCGCGACCTCCAGGCGCTGTTGAAGATGGAGCTGTTCGAGCGGCGCGGTACGGGCCTGGTGCCGACCGCCGCTGCGATGGCGCTCTACACCGAAGTGGAGCGCTCCTTCGTCGGCCTCGAGCGTATCGCCGCCGCAGCGGAGGAAATCCGGGGACGCCGCACCGGCTCGCTGCGGATCGCAGCACTACCGGCGCTGTCGAACGGATACTTGCCGCGGCTCACGGGTCACTTTCTGAAAGAGCGGCCGAACCTCAACCTCGCCTTCTTCGGCGTGATCTCGCCGATCGTGGTCGACTGGGTGCTGAACAATCAGTGCGACGTCGGTTTTGCCGAGGTGCCGATCGCGCATTCCGGCCTGCCAAGCCAGAAGCTGCCGGCGCCTGCGCGCGTCGCGGTACTACCGACCGGTCATCGCCTCGCGGAAAAGCCAGTGCTGGAGCCGCAGGACTTCGAGGGCGAGACCTTCATCTCGCTCTCGGCGGGATCGTCGAGCCGGCACCTCATCGACCAGATCTTTCATCGCCACGATGTCCGCCGCGTGCTGCGGGTGGAGACCGCGCTGTCCGAGATCATGTGCGGCTTGGTGTCATCAGGGCTGGGCGTTGCGATCTGCGATCCCTTCACCGCACAGGAATTCTCCAACCGCGGCGTCGTCGTGCGCCGCTTCCTGCCGCGCATCGACTTCGAGTTCTCCGCGGTGTTTCCGGCGCAGCGCAGCCCCTCGCCGGTCGCGCTCGATCTGGTCGAGACCATGCGGAAATCGCTGGCGGAGTTTGAGAGCTAGCCGTTGAACGCAGCCTGCGCCTCCGGCAGGTCCCAGATCTTGCCGATCGCAGCAGTACCTGCCGCAACCATGGCAGCCTCATCCGCGCCGAGATAGCGGCCCTCATCGATCAGCATACGGCCATCGACCATGACCTGATCGATATTGGCGCGGTTGGCGAGCGCGATCAGCGCGCGGCGCGGGTCGAACAACGGCTGAAGATGCGGATGGGTAAGGTCGACCACGGTGAGGTCGGCGGTGGTGCCCGGCTCGATGCGGCCGAGATCCGGACGGTTGATCACGTCGGCGGCCACCGCCGTGTTCGCCTCGATCAGCTCGGGCGAATTGGCGACGTCGGCGCGGGCCGAGGTGATCTTGGAGATCAGCGAGGCCGCATTGAGCTCGCCGAGCAGGTCCATGTTGTAGCCGTCGGTGCCGACCACGGTGCGGACGCCGTGCTCGGCGAAGCGGCTGAACGCCGCGGTGACGCCGGCGCGCGCGAACACGCGCGGGCAGTTCAGCACGGTCATGCCGCGCGCGGCCATCAGCTTGAGATCATCGTCGCTGCTGAACATGCAATGCGCCGCCATCAGATCGGGCGCAAGCAGGCCGAGCCAGTCGAGATATTCCGCCGGCGTGCGGCCGCCGTAACGCTTGCCGATGGTCGCGACCTCGGCGCGGCTCTGCGCCATGTGCGTCGTGATGGGCACGCCGAGCTCGCGCGCCCGGGTGGCGCAGGCCTTCAGCAAATCGGGGCCGCAGGTATCGGTGGCGTGCGGGCTCATCGCGAGGTTGATGCGACCGTCGCCGCGATTGTTCCAGCGCTGGTAGAGCGTATCCCACCTCGCCATGTCGGCGGCGCCGTCGTCGCCGGAATAGCGAACCACGCCATCCGGGCCGGCTTTGGCGTCGGAGGTCGAGAACAGATAGGGCGCGCCGTAGAAGCGGATGCCCATCTCCTCCGCCGCGTCGAACATCTCGGGGATCGAGTTGCGGAACGGCTCCATCACCGTGGTGGCGCCGCCCTTGAGCAGCTGAAGGATGCCGAGCCGCGCCACCGCGAGGCGCTCTTCCGCCGACAGGATCTCCGCGCCGCGCTTGGTCAGCGGCAGCAGCACCGTATAGACGATGCTCTGGTTGTTTTTGCGGCCATTGCCATCCTCGCTGTGGCTGCGCGCCACGGCTTCAGAGAAGCAGTGATTATGCAGGTTCAACAGGCCCGGCAGCACGAAGCGGCCAGGACGATCGTAGACCTGATCTGCGCGCGGCCTGTCGCGCGTGACGGCCGCGATCTTCTTGCCTTCGACCAGAACCCAATGGTCGCGCAGCACGTCCTGCGCGCCGTCCTTGCGTGACAGCACATAGCTGCCGAAAATTGCCGTGGTGCTCATGCGGGGCGTACGTTCCAGAACACGGCGGTGCCGTCGAGAATGCCGGTGATATCTTTGCGATAGGCAGTCGGCTGCTTGTACAGGCCGACTGGAATATAGGGGATTTCCTCGAACGCGACGGCCTGGATCTCGCGGCAGATGCGCTGCTGTTCGGCAAGCTCGGAGGCCGCCAGCCACTGGCTGCGCAATGGCCCCATCTTCTCGCTCGCATACCAGCCGGCCACCTTGCCTTCGCCGCGAATGTTGGTATTGCCGGCCGGATTGAGCCAATCGATGCCCTGCCAGTTGCCGACCGCCGCGCTCCAGCCGCCCTGCCCGATCGGATCCTTCTTGAGCTGGCGCTGCAACACCACGGCGAAATCGAGGCCCGCATATTCGACGTTCATGCCGGCCTTGCGCAAGCTATCCACCGCGATCTCGCCGAGCGGCTTCTGCGCCAGCGAGTTGGTGGGGACGAGCAGCACGATCCTCTCGCCATTGTAGCCGGCGGCCTTCAGCTCAGCTTTGACCTTCTCGTAGTTGCGCGGACCGCGGAACACGTCGAGGCCGACTTCGTTCGCCATGGGCGTGCCCGGCGCGAAGAAGCCGATCGGCGAGACCTGAAACGCCGGATTGGTGCCGGCCACCGCCGTCATGAAGGCGGATTGGTCGATCGCGCCTAACAGCGCGCGGCGGATGGCAGGATTGTCGAAGGGCGGCTGAAGATGATTGAGCCGCAGCATGCAGGCGTAACCTCTGGGATCGAGGATGCGCGTCTCGATATCGCCGGCGGCCTTGATGATCGGCAGCAGATCGTGCGGCGTGGTCTCCTGCCAGTCCTGCTCGCCGGTCTGGAGCGCGGCAACACCGGTGCCGGCATCGGGCGTGGTGGTCCAGACCACGCGGTCGTAATGCACGATCTTCGGGCCCGCGGTCCAATCCGGCTTGCCGTCGGTGCGCGGCTGATAGCGCTCAAACTTTGCGTAGGCGTTGCGCGCGCCCTGCACGCGCTCATCAGTGAGATAACGGAACGGGCCGCTGCCGATCACCTCGGTCAGCGGCTTGAACGGATCCTGGCTCGCCAGCCGTTCCGGCATCATGAAGCAGGCGTTGATCGCGGCCTTACCCAGCGCTTGCGGCAGCAACGGAAACGGACGCTTGAGACGGAAGCGGATGGTGCGGTCGTCGGCGGCTGACAATTCGTTGGTCGCCTCCATCAGCTCGCCGCCAAAACCGTCGCGCGCCGCCCAGCGGCGGATGCTGGCGACGCAATCGCGTGCGAGCACGCGCTCACCATCGTGCCAGAACAGGCCGTCGCGAAGCGTCAGGTCCCACTGCAGCTGGTCGCTCGAGATGACGTGGCCCGACAGCATCTGCGGCGAGACCTGGAGCGAGGCGCTCATGCCATAGAGCGTGTCGTAGACCATGAAGCCATGGTTTCGCGACACCTGCGCGGTCGAATAGATGGGATCGACGAAGGCGAGGTCGATGACGGGGATGAAGCGCAGGGTCGACTGCGATTCAGCGCGGACGATGCCCGGCAATGAGAGCGCCGGCATCGCTGCGGCGGCCTTGAGGAGCGAACGACGGGAGATCGGCATTCCTAGAGGCTCCTAAACGTACCTTACGTATTCAACAAGACCGCACCGATCGCGACGGCCACCGCCTGTTGCGCCGGCTCAACCACGGGCGCACCGATCGCATCGGCAATCGCCCCTCGGTGCGAGGCCATCCCCGCACAGCCCATCACCACGACATCGGCGCGATATTGCGTGACCAGCGCGCGGCCAGCCTCGATCAACCGGCCGCGGATGTCCGCACTCGCCGTCTCGGCCGCGCTGGCGCCGACCGACCAGCTGCCGGCATAACGGCCGTCGACGCCCATCACCCGCGCCATGCGCTGCTGACGGCGGATGCTCGACGGCGACAGAGCGATGATGCCGAAACGTTCGCCGAGCATCAGCGCGCGAAAGATGCCGCATTCGGCGATACCCATGACGGGGCGTCCGCCAGCCGCCTCGCGCACCGCATGCAGGCCGGGATCGCTGAAGCAGGCGAGCACGAAGGCATCCGCGTTGTCGCGCGATACACGGTTCACCAGCGGCATCACCACGCTGTCGGCATCGCGCTGCGAGCTGATGCTTGGCGGCCCCTCGGCAAGACCGACCACCTCGATCTCGGGCCCGCCCGCGATGCGCAGCGGCGCCACCGCGTCGTCAATCGCCGCCGTCACCGACGCCGAGGAGTTGGGGTTGATGACGAGGATGCGGCGACGGGTCATGGCGAGGCTCATTGGCAAGGCTCACTGCAAGGCTCACTGGCAAGGCTCACTGGCACTTCTCAACGCTTGGCGGCCTCGTGGCGCAGGAAGTTTTCCGCGATCTTCTCACCGGTTGTGATCCAGACGTCAGGGCATGATTTTGCGTAGGTGAGGAACTCGCGCAGCAGCCGCAGCCGCATCGGACGACCGCTGCATTGCGGATGCAGCACGGTCGTCACCATCGCGCCCCAGTCGCGCACTTCATCCAGCTCGTCCTTCCAGATCGAGAGCACATGCTCCTTGGGAAAGATCGAGCGCGGGCTGAAGCGGGCGGAGAGACCATGCATCCAGTCGTCATAGCTCGCCGTCACCGGCAGCTCGATCGTGCCGGGCTTGCCGTTGGCGAGGCGATGCCGATAGGGCCTGACGTCGTCGCGGAACGAGGAAGTGTAGACGATGCCATGGCGGACCAGCGCCACGCGCAGCTCCTCGGTGAACTCGCCATAGGGTGCGCGGTATCCGGTCGGCTTGACGCCGAGCCGGCGCTTCAACGCCTCGAAACCGCGCTCCAGCTCCTCCTCGATCCAGGGATCGCCGGGATCGGGCAAGAGATGGTGATAGCCGTGATGGCCGATCTCGTGGCCGGCCTTGAGGATCGATTCCGCCATGGCTGGATGCGCATCGACCGACCAGCCCGTGACGAAGAAGGTCGCCTTGAGATCGAGCTGATCGAGCAGTTCCAGAAGCTTGGGCGTGCCGACGCGCGCCTCATAGCCGCCATAGCTCATGGTGATGAGCCGCTGCGCGTGCAGCGCGTCCTTGCTGGTCCACGCGGTCTCGGCATCGACGTCGAACGACAGGAACATCGCCGATGTGTACGGCTTCGGCCACGGATAGTCCGGCGCGGGATCCGCGGTGTTGGCTGGGGTGAGCGGAATGCTCTGGAGTGCCTTACTGTCCAGCATTGATGGTCGCCTTCTCTATTCCGTTGTCGTTCAGTTTCCATTTCGCCAGCAGCGTACGATAGGTGCCGTCGGCGATCAGCGCATCGACGGCCTCGACGATCGCTTGCTGCAACGCCTTTTCCTTGACCGGCAGCGCAATGCCCGTGAACTGCGTCGCGAAGGGATCGCCGACCGGCGCATAGGTGCCCGGCTCGAGGTCCATCACATAAGGCAGAGTCTCGTTGCCCTGCACGGCGGCGTCGATTCGGCCCTGTTTGAGCTGTGTGCGCGCATCTGCCGAGCCGTCGGTGCCGACGAACTGGATCGGATTGCCCGCGCAGTTCTGCTGGCTCCATTTGTCGATCTCGGCCGGAAACATGGTGCGGCGGCTGGCGCCGACCTTCTTGCCGCACAAGGCGGCCATATCCTTGAACTCCGTCGCACGGGACTGCTGCACGAAGAACTTTGGACCGCTGCGCAGATAGTCGACGAAGGAGGCAATCTCGTGCCGGCTCGCATAATCGGTGAAGCCGGACAGGATGGCATCCACCCGCCCCGTCGAGATCGACGGCATGAACTCGGCAAAGCTGGTCTCGGTCCATTCGATCTTGACCCCGAGCTTGCGGCCGATCGCCTCGCCGAGATCGACGTCGAATCCGGACAGAGCATTGGTGGCGGGATCGCGGAACTCCATCGGCGGATAGTTCGGCACCAGCGCGACCTTTAGGCTGCCGCGTTTGGCGAGATCAGGTGGCAGCTCGATCGCCACCACCGATGCGCTCATGGCGCCCAGGAACGCCGCCGTAAGCAAAAGTCTTTTCATCATCACATCCCCAACTTCAGATTACAGCCGAAAGAAATGCCCTGGTACGCTCTTCGCGCGGCGTGCCCAAGACGTCCGAGGCGCGGCCCTGCTCGACGATCACGCCCTGGTCCATATAGACGACGCGGTCGGCGACCTCGCGCGCAAAGCCGAGCTCGTGCGTCACCACCATCATGGTCATGCCGCTCTTGGCCAGCTCTTTCATCACGGCAAGCACCTCGCCGACCAGCTCCGGATCGAGCGCGCTGGTCGGCTCGTCGAACAGCATCAGCATCGGTTTCATCGCAAGCGCCCGGGCGATCGCCACGCGCTGCTGCTGGCCGCCGGAGAGCTGCGCGGGATAGGAGTTGGCTTTGGCTGCAAGCCCGACGCGACGAAGTAGCTCGAGCGCTTCAGTGCGCACTTCGTCAGCCTTGCGGCCCTGCACCTGGAGCGGGCCTTCGGTGATGTTTTCCAGCGCGGTCTTGTGCGGGAACAGGTTGAAGCGCTGGAACACCATACCGGTCTTCAGCCGCTGCCGTCCGATCTCACGCTCGCTGAGGCGGTAGAGCTTACCACCCTGCTCGCGCACACCCAGGAGCTCGCCGTCGAGCCAGATGCCGCCGGCGTCGATCGCGGTGAGCTGGTTGATGCAACGAAGCAGTGTAGTCTTGCCTGAGCCCGAGGCACCGATCAGGCACATCACCTCGCCGGGCCAGACGTCGAGCGAGACGCTTTTGAGAGCCTGGAACTCTCCAAAGCTCTTAGCTACGGAGCGGATCGCGACGAGGGGCTTTGTCATCGCGCGAGCCGCATTGTGCCGCGTGCAAAACGGCGTTCGAGCAGCATCTGGAGCGGGGTGAGGATCGAGACGACGAGCAGATACCAGAGGCCCGCGACGATCAGGAGCTCGATCACGCGGGAATTGGCGTAATAGATGTTCTCGGCGTTGTGCAGCACCTCGGGATATTGGATGACGCTCGCGAGCGAGGTCGCCTTGACCATGCCGATGAACTCGTTGCCGAGCGGCGGGATCACCACGCGCATCGCCTGCGGCAGGATGATCCGGCGCAGCGCGCGCAGCCGCCCCATGCCGATCGCCTGCGCCGCCTCATATTGCCCGATGTCGACCGACAGCATGCCGGCGCGCATCACTTCGGACGTATAGGCGCCCTGGTTGATACCGAGCCCGAGCAGCGCCGCGAGGAATGGCGTCATGACGTCGACGGCGCGCGCGCTCCACAGGCCGGGAATGCCGATGGTCGGAAACACCAGCGCCAGGTTGAACCACAGCAGCAATTGCAGGATCAGCGGCGTGCCGCGAAATAACCAGGTGTAGCCGGCCGCGACCGTCTTCAGCACCGGATTGGGCGATAGCCGCATGATCGCCACGACAATGCCGAGGACAATGCCGAGCGCCATCGCCAGCACCGCCATCACCATGGTGTTGACAATGCCTTCGAGGATCACTTTTGCGGTGATGAAACGGCTGACATAGGACCATTCGATCTGGCCATTGGCGAAAGCACGCGCAATTGCCGCCAGCACCAGGACGATCAGGGCCGCGCTGAACCAGCGAAACCAGTGCGGCTCGCGCGCGATCCGCATTCCCGACAGGTCGGGGAAGCCTTCCGCGAGTGCCGGCGCCGGCTTCATTGCGGCGCCGCGTTCAGCATGGGCTGGGCGACCGCATTGGCGCCCAGGCCCCATTTGTCGAGCACCGCCTTGTAGGAGCCATCAGCGATCATCGCCGCGAGCTTCTCCGTCACGGCCTCGCGGAGCGCCGCATCGTCCTTGCGGAACATGATGCCTTGATAACCTCTGGCAAAGGCCTCGCCGACGACGCGGTATTTTCCAGGTTCTTGCGTCTGCGCATAAGGCAGCGTCTCGCTGCCCTGCACCGCGGCGTCGATGCGGCCCTGCCTGAGCTGGTTGCGCACGTCGATCGAGTTCTCGCCAGGCACGTACTGGATCGCCGGCTTGCCGGCGGCTTCGCAATTCTGCTTGCTCCATTTCTCGATCTCGACCGGGAAGCTGGTGCTGCGGGTGGTGCCGACCTTCTTGCCGCAGAGATCGGCCGCAGCCTTCGCGTCGCTGTCGGCCATCACGAAGAACTGCGGTCCTGTGGTCAGATAGTCGACGAAATCGGCGGTCTCGCGCCGCGAGGCGCGGTCGGAGATGCCCGAGATGATGAAATCGGCCCGCTTGGTCTGGAGCGAGGGGATCAGCTCGGCGAACGGCGTCTCGCTCCAGACAATCTTGAGGCCGCCGAGCCGCTTGGCAAGCTCGTTCGCAAGATCAATGTCGAGCCCAACCAGCTCGTTACTGGCAGGGTCGCGATATTCCATCGGCGCATAGGTCGAGTTGACCGTGAGCTTGAGCGCGCCCGTCTGCTTGATCTCAGCCGGAAGCTCGGCAGCCTGTACTGAGGTCACCGCAGCCAGCGCTGTGAAGGCGAGGAAATGCGAGAGGCGTGTCATATCAGCTCCTTCAACCTTTTCCTTTGCCGGGCTTTTTTCGTTGCTGATCCAAGCCAGCGCTGTGCCATTTTGCTCAGTCCGCGTCGAGCACGGCCGGCTCGATGACGCCGGCGCGCTCGGTGATCACCCTGTACTGCTCAGGCCGCCGGTGGGCGGCGAAATTGAACATCTTGTCCTTGCCCTGGCGGCAGAGGTCGAGATCGATGTCGGCGACGATCACCTCGTCGGTCAACGTCGCCGCCTGCGCGACGATGCGGCCGTTGGGATCGACGATGCAGGAGCCGCCGATCAGGCCGGAGCCGTCCTCCTCGCCCGCCTTGGCCACCGAGATCGCCCAGGTCGCGTTCATATAGGCGTTTGCTTGCGTCACCAGCGTCGAATGGAAAGTGCGCAAGGAGGCATCTTCAGTGCTGCCGCCATTGGGATCATAGGCCGCCGAATTGTAGCCGATGCAGACCAGCTCGACGCCCTGCAGGCCAAGCACGCGCCAGGATTCCGGCCACCGGCGGTCGTTGCAGATCATCATGCCCATGATCGCGTGCGCCCAGGCAGATCCCGCGCGGAACGCTGGAAAGCCGAGATCGCCATATTCGAAATAGCGCTTCTCGAGCTGCTGGTAGCGCGCACCCTCGCGAGGCTCGACCGACCCCGGCAGATGCACCTTGCGGTAACGGCCGAGGATCTCGCCGTCGCGATCGACCAGGATGGCGCAATTGTAACGGCGGCCTTCGGGCGTCAACTCGGCATAGCCGACATAGAAGCCGACGCGCAGCGCACGCGCGCGCTCGAACAGTTTTGCCACGGCCGGGTTCGGCATGCCGCGCTCGAAATATTGGTCAAGCGCGTCGCCTTCCAAAAACCAGCGCGGAAAGAAGGTGGTGAAGGCGAGTTCGGGAAACACCACGAGGCTGGCGCCGCGGCCCGCCGCTTCCTCCAGCATGGCCAGCATCCGCGACAGCGTCTGCTCACGCGCATCGGCTTTCTGCGTCGGCCCCATCTGGGCGGCGGCGGCGCGAAGGACACGAACCAAGTTTGCCTCCAATCTGTGCGCAATGCTGCCTCAATGGGCTAGTGAACCCTTTGATCCAGCGTGCAAATCCGAGGTATTAGGCGTAAGCCGGGCTGCAAAAGCAATTCATCGTGCTATGATCTTTTGGCCCAGAGTATAACAGCCAGTGATATGAACCTGCGCCAGCTCGAGATCCTGCATGCCGTTATCCGCCATCGCACCACGGTGGCGGCGGCCGACGAACTGGCGCTGTCGCAGCCGGCGGTCAGCAACGCGCTGAAGACGATGGAGGCGCAGGCGGGCTTTGCGCTGTTCGAGCGCATCAACAACCGGCTGTTTCCAACAGCGGAGGCGATGGCGCTCTACAAGGAGAGCGAGGCGATCTTCGCGCTTCACGCCAAGCTCGAAAATCGCGTGCGCGATCTGCGCGAGAACCGCGCCGGGCATCTCGCCATCGTGGCAACGCCGCCGCTCGCGTACAGCATCATTCCCACAGCGCTGTCCGTCTTCCTGCGCCGCCGCCCGGAGACGCGCGTGTTCTTCGACGTCCGGCGTTATGAGGGCATCATCGAAGGCGTGCTCAGCCATGTCGCCGAGCTCGGCTTCGCGCTCGGGCTGACGCATCACCCGGGTATCGCGCACGAGGTGGTGCACACCGGCGAAATGGTTTGCGTGGTGCCCCCGCAGCATCCGCTCGCAAGCAAGGCCGTGATTTCGGCGTGTGACTTGTCCGGCCTGCCCTTCATCGGGCTCGAGCGCGGCACGCGGCTCGGCGAAGCCGTGCGCGACAGTTTTGCTCGCGCCGGCGCGCCGTTCCAGCCGACGGTCGAGGTGCGCTATTGCAACACCGCCTGCGTGCTCGCAGCCGCCGGCGTCGGTGCCGCCGTGGTCGACCCCTTCTCACCACGTCAGAATGGCGGGCACGGCCTCGTCGTACGGCCGTTCACACCGACAACCCGCGCGGTCGCTTACATGCTCTGGTCGGAAGCCGAACCGCTGTCGCGCCTGGCAAAGGCCTTTCTCGGCGAAATCCGCAAGGAGAGCGCGCTGCTGGCGCGCACAGCGCCACACCAGCAAGATGGGGCAGGAAGCGACTGAGCTTACCTTTGACCTGAGGGGTATATGGCACGCATCACCATCATCGAGACCGGGCAGGTCCCGCCGAAATATCGCGAGCAGCATGGCTCCTTTCCGGACATGTTCGAGCGCATGGTCCGCGCCGAGGATCCGACCGCCGAAGTCGACGTCGTCAGCATTCCGAATGGCGATGCGCTGCCCGATCCGAGCAAGCTCGAGGCCGTGCTGATCACGGGGGCAGCCGCCGGTGTCTATGACGGGCTCGACTGGATCGCGCCGCTGGAAGATTTCGTCCGCAGTGCCTACGCCAGCAAGACGCCGATGGTCGGCGTCTGCTTCGGCCATCAGTTGATCGCGCAGGCGCTCGGCGGCACCGTGCGCAAGTCCGAAAAGGGCTGGGGCATCGGCCGGCACGTCTATCAGGTGCTGCCGGAGAACGGCGTCATTGGCGGCGAAGCGGTCGCCATCGCCTGCTCGCATCAGGACCAGGTGATCGAAGCGCCCGACGATGCGCTGACCATCCTTTCGTCGGAATTCACCCCGCATGCCGGCTTGCTTTACGCCAACGGCGCGACGCTGACGGTGCAGCCCCATCCTGAGTTCGAGGTCGAGTTCGCGCAAGTCTGCTGCGACCTGCGCGACGGCAAGGCGCCGGATGAGGTCGTGGCGACCGCGAGGCAGTCACTGGCGGAGCCGTTGGACAACGCGAAGCTCGGTGGAGCGATTACGCGCTTTTTGGCGCGCAAATCCATCTCCTCACCCTGAAGGCCTGCCAAAGGCGGGCGTCTCGAAGGGTCGAGGCCCCCGCTGTACCGGCCGGGCCTGCATGGTTCGAGACGGCGCTTCGCATGAGGATTGAGAGTTACTCAGAACGGATCCGTCCCCAGTCCCGGCACATCCGCCGGCCGCGGTCCCGGCGCGGGCCAGTAAAACCGCCGATCCTTCTCCGCAATCATGATGTCGTTGATCGAGGCCTCGCGCCGCCGCATCAGACCGTGCTCGTCGAACTCCCACTGCTCGTTGCCGTAGGAGCGATACCACTGTCCACCGGCGTCGTGCCATTCATACTGGAAGCGCACCGCGATGCGGTTGCCATCGAAGGCCCAGAGATCCTTGATCAGGCGGTAGTCCTGCTCCTTCTCCCATTTACGGGTGAGGAAGGCGACGATGGCTTCTCGACCTTGAAATACTTCGGAGCGATTGCGCCAGCGGCTGTCCTCGGTATAGGCGAGCGAGACACGTACCGGGTCACGTGAATTCCAGGCGTCCTCGGCCATGCGGGCCTTTTGCGCGGCGGTCTCACGGGTGAAGGGCGGAAGCGGCGGGCGCGACATGAGGGCCTCATCAGTTTGCAAGGCCGCAATCTATCGCCACACGCGGCGGAGTCGAGAGGTGATCCCCTATCGACCGATCACGAAATCAGATCGGCCTTCATCAGCGTACGGATCGATTTCGGGATCGGCTGGGCGCGGCCGCCGCTGATGAAGGCGACGCGCACCTCGGCCTTGACCAGCACGTCCTCACCACGCCGCACCTCCTGCGCCAGCATGATGGACGCCCCCTTCACCGCGACCGGCCAGGTCACGACGTCAAGCACGTCGTCCATCCGCGCCGGCTTGAGGAAGTCCAGATGCATCGAGCGCACCACGAAGGCGAAGCCAGCACCTTCCGTCTCGACCTGATCGAACAGCGCCTGCTGCTCGGCGCCCATCAGACGCAGGTGATTGGTGCGCCCGCGCTCCATATAGCGCAGATAGTTGGCGTGGTAGACGATGCCGGAGAAATCCGTGTCCTCGTAATAGACGCGGACCTGCATGTGATGGCGGCCGTCGCGGATCTCGCCGTCGAGATGAGCTGTCACGTCGCGAGCCTCTTCGCTTGTCGCTGCAGGTCCGTTTTTGCGCAAAAACGGCCGGCAGCGCAAGCACGGCTAAGACACCGTTGCCACCGGCGGCCGCCCCAGCGTCACCTCGACAATCTCCGGCGGCACGCCGACGCGGACCGGGATGATGCTGCAACCGAGGCCGCCGGAGATGACGACGTCGCATTTCAGCCGGAGATGGCCATAGACGAGCGGAACGCCATGCTGCTGCCGAAGCGCCGGCGACCAGCCGAGCAAGCGGACCTGTCCGCCATGGGTGTGACCGGACAGTTGCAGCGCAACGCGCGCGGGTACGCGCGTCGCGATATAGGGCTCATGCGCGAGAAGAATGATCGGCCCGTCGTCGGTGGTCTTCGCGAGCGTCGCATCGAGATCGTCGGCCCCAAAACTCCTCGCGTGACCATAGCGCGGCCCGGCAACATAAGCGAGCTGATCACCGAGGCCCGCGAGCCAGAATGAGCGGCCATCCTTGCTCAGACGCACAACGTCGTTCTCGTAGACGGGAATGCCAGCCGTCTCAAGCGCACGATGGGCGACCGTCGGTCCGTGCCCGGCCAGCTGCACGACCTTGTCGTCCCAATAATCATGATTGCCCATGACAGCATGAACACCGAGCGGCGCCTTCAGGCCAGCCAGCACCCTCGCCCACTCTGCGGCCGGGATAACGCGGGTGACGTGGTGATGGCCGGCGACATAGTCGCCGAGCAGGGCGATCAGATCGGGCTTGAGCGCGTTGGTCTGGTCGACGATGGCCTCGATCCGCTCCAGCGACATCCAGGGATCGCAGGCATGGATGTCGGCGATTACGGCGATCTTTAGCGGCAAGTCCGCAGGCCATTGTCGCGGCATCGGATGATAGCGCGTGATGCGCGGCCGCAGCTCCGGCTCGACGCCGACGCCATAGGCGGCCGTCGAGATGCCAAGCGCCGAAAGGCCGCCGACAGAACGGATGAGATGACGCCGAGAGATCATGGAAGCCTGCTTGTGATGCGCTTCCGTAATGCAGCCCGATTGGAGCGGAATTGGGGTGCGCTTGTGCAGATCATCTGCACAGATGATTACCGGAAGTTCATGATAGCCGGAGCAATGCGCGTTACCGCAGATCACTCGTCGCCGTCATCGGTGCCGAACAGGCCGAACTGCGCGGTCGCATCGCGCGAAGGCTCGGCGATCCCGAGATGGCGGAAGGCGTGCGAGGTGAGCAGGCGGCCGCGCGGGGTGCGCTGCAGATAGCCGCACTGGATCAGATAGGGCTCGATGATGTCTTCGATCGCATCGCGTGGCTCGGACAGCGCCGCGGCCATCGTCTCCACGCCGACCGGGCCGCCACCGTAGTTCGTCGCGATGGTCGTGAGGTAGCGGCGGTCCATGGCATCGAGGCCGGCGGCATCGACCTCGAGCGCGCTCAATGCATGGTCGGCGATCTTGCGGTCGATCTTGTCGGCATCGGCGGCTGAGGCAAAATCACGCACGCGACGCAACAGACGGCCTGCGATACGCGGCGTGCCGCGGGCGCGGCGCGCAATCTCGTTGGCGCCGTCAGCGCTCATGCCGACATTGAGCACGCGCGCACCGCGGGTGACGATGCTCTCCAGCTCCTCGATCGTATAAAAGTTGAGCCTGACCGGAATACCGAAGCGGTCACGCAAAGGATTTGTGAGCAGGCCCGCGCGCGTGGTGGCGCCGACGAGAGTGAACTTCGACAGCTCGATCTTCACCGAGCGCGCCGCCGGCCCCTCTCCGATGATGAGGTCGAGCTGAAAATCCTCCATCGCGGGATAGAGCACCTCCTCCACCGCCGGATTGAGACGATGAATTTCGTCGATGAACAGCACGTCGCGCTCTTCGAGATTGGTCAGCAGCGCGGCGAGATCGCCGGCCTTGGCAATCACGGGGCCCGACGTCGCACGAAAGCCGACGCCGAGTTCCTTCGCCACGATCTGCGCCAGCGTGGTCTTGCCGAGGCCGGGCGGGCCGACGAACAGCACGTGATCCAGCGCTTCGCCGCGCTTGCGCGCCGCCTCGATGAAGATCGAGAGATTCTTGCGCGCCTGCTGCTGGCCGACGAAGTCGGACAGCGATTGCGGACGCAGCGCGGTGTCGCCGACATCGTCGCTGCGGCGCTCGGGCGAGACCATGCGGTTGGCTTTGGGATCGCTCACTCAGCGAACTCCTCGTAGGGTGGGCAAAGGCGCCCTTCGCGCCGTGCCCACCATGTCTCCGATCAATCCGAAGGTGGTGGGCACGCTCCGCTTTGCCCACCCTACGAGATTGAGCCTTGCAGCCCTCACTTCGAGAGCTCCTTCAGTCCGAGGCGAATGAGCTGTGCCGTTTCGGCGTTCTCACCTGCGCTGCGCGAGGCCGAGGCGATCGCCGCAGCCGCCTGCGGCTGGCCATAACCGAGATTGACCAACGCGGAGATCGCATCGGCAACGGGGCGCGGTGCACGCTGGTCGTCCATGGCCCCGGCAAGATGCACGACGGCGGGATCGACACTGGCGAAAGCCGGCGCCTTGTCCCTCAGCTCGGTGACGATGCGCTCGGCGACCTTCGGCCCGACGCCCGGCGTACGCGCCACCGCGGCCTTGTCGCGCAGAGCAATTGCGTTGGCGAGATCGGCCGGCACCAGCGTGCCGAGCACCGCGAGCGCGACCTTGGCGCCGACGCCCTGCACGGTCTGCAGCAGCCGAAACCATTCGCGCTCCTGGTCGGTGCGGAAGCCGAACAGCTTGATCTGGTCCTCGCGAACGTAGGTCTCGATCGACAAGACGGCCGCTTCGCCCGGTGACGGCAAATGCTGCAAGGTGCGAGACGAGCAATGCACCTGATAACCGACGCCGCCGACGTCGAGGATCACAAAATCCTCGCCATAGGAATCGATCAGGCCCTTGAGCTTACCGATCATAGTCCCGCCACCTTCAGCCGGAGCGCCGTGCTCTGGCGGTGATGGGCGTGGGTGATGGCGATGGCGAGCGCATCAGCGGCATCCGCTGACGGCGGCTCGGCCTTGGGGAGCAGGATTTTCAGCATCATCGCGATTTGCTGCTTGTCGGCGTGGCCGGCACCAACCACGGTCTTCTTGACCTGGTTCGGCGCGTATTCGGCGACGGAGATGCCGAACATTGCGGGCGCCAGCATGGCGACGCCCCGGGCCTGGCCGAGTTTCAGCGTCGCGACGCCGTCCTTGTTCACAAAGGTCTGCTCGACGGCCGCTTCCATCGGCTGATGGCTGGAGAGAATGGCCGCGAGCCCCTCGTGGATCGCCAGTAGCCGGTTCGACAGCGGCAGATCGTCGGGCGGTTCCACCGAACCGCAGGCGACATAGATCAGGCGGTTGCCCTCAGCCTCGATCACGCCCCAGCCGGTGCGGCGCAGGCCGGGGTCGATGCCGATGATGCGAACGGGTTGGCGAATCGGGAGCGCGGTCATGGGCCAGTGATAGCGGTTGGCCCATGATAGCGAAACAGAAACAGAACAGAAGTCCCCGGAGAAAGGGACCCTCAGCCGCCCATCTTCGCCATCAGGGCGTCCGATACCTCGAAATTGGCGTAGACGTTCTGGACGTCGTCATGCTCGTTGAGCAGGTCCATCAGCTTGAGCAGCTTCTCGCCGGTCTCGTCGTCGACCGCGACCGTGTTCTGCGGCTTCCAGATCAGCGCGGCTTTGCGCGGCTCGCCGAACCTGGCTTCCAGTGCCTTGGCGACGTCGCGATAGCTTTCCGTTGAAGCGTAGATTTCGTGGCCGCCCTCGCCCGAGACCACGTCGTCGGCGCCGGCCTCGATCGCGGCATCCAGCACTGCGTCGTCATCGGCAACGCTGCGGTCATATTCGATGACGCCGGTGCGGTCGAACATGAAGGAGACCGAACCGGTTTCGCCGAGATTGCCGCCGGATTTGGTGAAGAAGGAGCGGATGTCGGAGGCGGCGCGGTTGCGGTTGTCGGTCAGGGCCTCCACGATGACGGCGACGCCGCCCGGGCCGTAGCCCTCGTAGCGGATCTCGTCATAATTTTCGCCATCGGTGCCGAGCGCCTTCTTGATGGCGCGCTCGATATTGTCCTTCGGCATGTTCTCCTGCCGCGCGGCGATCACGGCGGCGCGCAGGCGGGGGTTCATGGCGGGGTCGGGCGTGCCGAGCTTGGCTGCGACGGTGATTTCCCGCGCCAGCTTGCCGAACAGCTTCGACTTCTGGGCATCCTGCCGCCCCTTGCGGTGCATGATGTTCTTGAATTGGGAATGTCCGGCCATGCGTGATCTTCTCTAGGGAATCGTGCGTCAAAGGTAAGCCTGGGGATGCGCGGCCTTATAGGCCGCCAACCCACCGGAATGAAAGAGCCTCTCATACTTTAAGGTAAGATCGTAGAGGCCAGTGCCCAGAACTCAGGCACCGTTAACCCTGATTTCATCCCGGCCTGCAAAAATAGCGTCCGCCCATCTTCCGACAAGAGTAGTCCCAATGGCGTTCGCATTTTTCCGGAAGCGCCTGCCCGACATGGTGACGCCAGCAGCAAGCCCGCAGACCGCGGTGCCGGCCGCCCAGCCCGCGCCCGCTCCGGCCACGGAAGCCGATTCGGCCCGCGAGATCCTGGAACTGCTGGAACTCGAGCTCGGCGCCATGATTCGCCAGCTCGAGCGCGCCGCCAATTCGGTGGCGGGCGGCGCCGATGCGACCGCGGCGACGCTCGCCGATATCCGCAAGCGTACCGACGCGCTGACCGGGCGGACCAATGCCGCGCAGTCCAACGCCTCGAGCTTTGCGGATGCCGCCGACAAGTTCACCCAATCCGCGCGAGGCATCGGCACGCAGGTCCGCGAGGCCGGCAAGCTCGCCGATCAGGCCAGCGCCGCGGCGCAGGAAGCGCGCGAAAATGTCGACCGCCTGCGCGAATCCTCTGCGGCGATCGGCAACGTCGTCAACCTGATCGCCCAGATCGCGCGGCAGACCACACTGCTCGCCCTCAACTCGACCATCGAAGCCGCGCGCGCCGGCGCTGCCGGCAAGGGCTTTGCCGTCGTCGCGACCGAGGTGAAGGCGCTCGCGGTGCAGACCCAGAGCGCGACGGAGGAGATCTCCAAGAAGATCGACGCGCTGCAGCGCGACGCCGCCGGCTCCGTCGACGCGGTGCACCGGATCTCGCAGGCGATCGAGGCGATCCGCCCGGTGTTCGACACCGTCAACGGCGCGGTGGCCGAGCAGAATGCCACCACCAGCGAGGTGTCAGGCAACGCCAGCAGCGCCTCGCAATTCATCATCGCCGTCGGCGAGAGCGCGGCCGAGATCGACGCCGCGACCAAGGCGGCCGAGGCTCACGGCGAGAACGTCGCCAGCGCCGGCAAGGCCGTGACGACCTTTGCGCAGAAGCTGAAATCGCGCTGCGCGGTGCTGCTCAAGCAGAGCGAGCACGACGACCGCCGCAAGACCGAGCGCCTGCCCTGCCATCTCAAATTCGACAGCGCGCGCGGCGTGCTGCCGGTCTATGAGATCGCGATGGACGGCGTCTTGATCGGCGGCACGGAAGCATCCAGGCTCGCAGCCCAGGCGATCATCGACGGCAGCCTCGAAGATATCGGCGCCTGCCGCCTGCGGGTGATCGAGCAATCCAAGGCCGGCGCCCGCACGCAGTTCGTCAGTCCCAATGCCGAACTGCGCGAAAAGATCGAAGACAAGCTCTGGTCGATCCACGAGGAGAACACCGAGTTCGTCACCCGCGCGATGGAGGCCGGCAACGCGCTGACAAAAATCTTCGAGCAGGCCGTCGCGCGCGGCGAGGTCAAGATGGACGACCTCTTCGACACCGACTATGCGGAGATCGCGGGCACCAATCCGCAGCAATACCGCACGAAATATCTCGACTGGGCCGACCGCGCGCTGCCGCCGTTCCAGGAGGCCTTCCTCGCCAAGGAGCCGCGCATGGCGTTCTGCGCCATGGTCGACCGCAACGGCTTCCTGCCGGTTCACAACAAGATCTATTCACATCCGCAGCGGCCGGGCGATGTCGCCTGGAACACGGCCAATTGCCGCAACCGCCGCATCTTCAACGATGCAGCGGGGCTCGCGGCTGCGCACAACCAGCGCTCCTATCTGATCCAGAGCTATGCGCGCGACATGGGCAACGGCAACACGGTGATGATGCGCGAGATCGACGTCCCGATCCGCGTGCAGGGCCGGCACTGGGGTGGCTTTCGCACGGCTTACAAGCTGTAGCGAGCAAAATATCGAAAACAACCCCATGCACAGTAGCCGGGGCGTGAGGAATCAACGGCTTGGCGCCGCATCCCGCGCCGGCGCCTGATGCCCGTTGACTCGTCGGGCAAAACACGTGGGGCGTGGGCACAGCAACATTCCGTGCGTCTCTCGCAGCCTCACAACTTTCCCAATCGCACGAATTTCGTCATCGCATGATTTTGCGTGTTCGCACGATTGTGTTGCTCCGATCGACGGCGTCACGACGAAAATGCGTCAAAACATGACGATTATCATATCAATTAGCCCAAAAGCTTTGCAGCAATCGCCGCACAAATTCGTGAACGTCATGGCGTGACGCTTCGCCGGCGCAGATATGCATTGCTGCGAATTTGAAAGCTTCATCGTTGCGCATCGGTATGATTATGGTCGCGCGAAATTTCGCCGAGCAGGTCGCCGCAAGCGATCCGGTGCGAGCAAGGGGATGCATATGGCAACAGTTCTCACCATCAACGGCGAAACGAAATCGTTCGATGCACCACCTGACATGCCGCTGCTGTGGGTGCTGCGCGACATCCTGGGGATGACCGGCACCAAGTTCGGCTGCGGCATCGCGCAATGCGGCGCCTGTACGGTGCATGTCGACGGCAAGGCGGTGCGCTCCTGCGTGCTTCCGGTCAGCGCGGCCGGAAGCCGCGCCATCACCACCATCGAGCATGTCGGCACGACGCCCTCAGGTGCGAAGGTGCAGAAGGCCTGGCTGGAGGCCGAAGTGGTCCAGTGCGGCTACTGCCAGTCCGGCCAGATCATGTCGGCCGCGGCGCTTCTGGCCGCGACGCCCAATCCTGACGATGCCGACATCGATGCCGCGATGGCCGGCAACATCTGCCGCTGCGGCACCTATGTGCGCATCCGCGAGGCGATCAAGCTCGCCGCCACCGGCCGTCAGTCGTGAGATCAGCCATGAATGCACCTGACAATCTCTCCCGCCGCGCGCTGCTGACCGGCGGCCTCGCAGGCGGCTTCCTGCTCGCCTTCCATCTGCCGCTGCGCGCCGCCGTCAACGAACCGGTGCAGCCCAAGGATACGACCGACGGCAAGTTCGCGCCCAACGCCTTCATCCGCATCGATGCGGAAGGCGCGACCACGCTGGTGATGCCGCAGGTCGAGATGGGACAGGGAATCTATACCGCGATCTCGATGATCCTGGCAGAGGAGCTCGATGCCGACTGGTCGAAGGTTCAGCTGCTGCACGCACCGGCGAATGAAAAGCTGTACGGCAATCCGCTCTTCATCATCCAGGCGACCGGAGGCTCCTCATCGGTCCGTGCGTTCTGGAAGCCGCTGCGCGAAGCCGGCGCCAGCGCGCGCGCCATGCTGGTGCAGGCCGCGGCCGCACAATGGAGCGTCGATGCCGCCAGCTGCACGACCTCGAAGGGTGTAGTGACGCACCAGGCGAGCGGCCGGACGCTCGCCTATGGCGCGTTGGCGGCGGCCGCGAGCGGCCAGACGCCGCCCAAGAACGTCCCGCTGAAGGATCCCAAGGATTTCGTCTATATCGGCCAGCCGTTGAAGCGGCTCGACACGCCCGAGAAGGTCAACGGCAAGGCCGTCTACGGCATCGACGCCATGGTGCCGGGCATGAAATTCGCGACGCTGGCGCAGTGCCCGGTGTTCGGCGGCAAGGTCGGCAAGGTCGATGACCGCGCCGCGAAGAAGATCCCGGGCGTGCGGCAGATCGTCGTGCTCGACGATCTCGTCGCCGTGGTCGGCGATCACATGTGGGCTGCCAAGAAAGGCCTCGATGCGATCGACATCGAATGGAACGAGGGACCTCACGCCAAGCTGAATTCGAAAGCGATCTGGGACGATCTGCGCGCCGCCAGCGCGAGGGACGGCGTGGTCGCCAAATCCACCGGCGACGTCATCAACGGTCTCGCGGCCGGTGAAAAATTCGAGGCGTCGTTCGAACTGCCGTTTCTCGCCCACGCGACGATGGAGCCGTTGAACGCCACGGTGCATTGCAAGCCCGATTCCTGCGAGATCTGGACCGGCACGCAGATCATGGCGCGCGTGCAGTCGGAAGCGGCCAAGGCCGCCGGGCTGCCGGTCGAGAAGGTGACCGTGAACAACCATCTGCTGGGCGGCGGCTTCGGCCGCAAGCTCGAGCCCGACATGGTGGTGACGGCGGTCCGCATCGCCAAACAGGTCGACGGGCCGGTCAAGGTGGTGTGGACCCGCGAGGAGGACATCCAGCACGACATCTACCGGCCGGTCTATCGCGACACGATCGCGGCAACCCTGTCGGGCGGCAAGATCGCCAGCTGGAAATACAAGATCGCCGGCGCCGCGATCCTCGCGCGCTGGCTGCCGCCGGCGTTCCAGAAGGGCATCGATATCGATGCGGTCGACAGCGCCGTCGACATGCCCTACGAGATCCCGAATTTCCACGTCGAATATGTCAGGGCCGAACCGCCGGCGATCCCGACCGGGTTCTGGCGCGGGGTCGGCCCGAACAACAACGTGTTTGCGGTCGAGTCCTTCGTCGACGAGCTGGCGCGCAAGGCAGGCAAGGACCCCGTCGAGTTTCGCCGCGGCATGCTGGCCAATTCGCCGCGCTTCCTGTCCGTCCTCAACCTCGCTGCCGAGAAGTCCGGATGGGGGCAGCCCCTGCCGGCACGCGTCGGGCGCGGGGTGTGCTTGCAGCCGTCATTCGGGAGCTTCATCGCGACCGTAGTGGAAGCGGAAGTGGACGAGCAGGGCGAGGTCAATCTGCGCCGCGCCACCTCTGTGGTCGATACCGGCATTGCCATCAATCCCGATACGATCGCGGCCCAGCTCGAGGGCGGGCTGGTCTTCGGCCTGACTGCCGCGCTCTACGGCGAGGTGACCATCGACAGGGGCCGCGTCCAGCAATCCAACTTCCACGACTACCGGATGCTGCGGATCAACCAGATGCCCAGGATCGAGGTCCACGTCGTGAGGAGCGGCGAGGCGCCCGGCGGCATCGGCGAGACCGGCACGACGGCCGGACCACCGGCGCTGCGCAACGCGATCTATGCCGCAACCGGCGTCGCGCTGCGGCGCCTGCCGATTGATCGGAAACTGCTGGCTGCGGGGAGGAAGGCATGAACAGGACAATGCGTATCCTCGCAAGCCTCGTCGTGATCGCCATCGTTGCGGTGGGGATCGGCGTCTTCATCATCAGAGGACCGGGGCCGCTCGATTTTGCCGGCGGCGCCAAGGTGGCGCTGGCGGATGACCGCGCCGGCAAGCCGACCGGTGCGCCCGCCAAGTTGGAGAAAGCGAGCCTGGTCGAGCGCGGCGAATATCTGGCGAAGGCAGCCGACTGCATGGTCTGCCACACCAAGCCCGGCGAGACGGACTATGCCGGCGGGCTGGCGTTCAAGCTGCCCTTCGGCACGCTCTATTCCACCAACATCACGCCGGACAAGGACACCGGCATCGGCAATTACAGCGACCAGGATTTTCTCAACGCGGTCCAGCGCGGCAAGCGCCATGACGGCGCACGGCTTTATCCGGCAATGCCCTACACGTCCTACACCTACATGAGCGACGAGGACGTGCTGGCGGTGAAGGCCTATCTGTTCAGCCTGCCGGCGGTGCACGCCAAGGCGCCCGACAACACGCTGTCGTTCCCGTTCAACCAGCGCTGGGCGATGATCTTCTGGTCGGCCGTGTTCAATCCCGACACGCGCTTTGCGCCTGATACCTCGAAGAGCCCGGAGTGGAACAGAGGCGCGTATCTCGTCGAAGCGCTGGCGCATTGCGGCGAGTGCCACACCCCGCGCAATCTCGGCTTCGCGCTCGACAACCGCAAGAAGTTTGCAGGCGCGATCACCGCCGGCTGGCACGCCTTCAATATCTCCTCGGACAAGGCGACGGGTCTCGGCAACTGGAGCGATCAGGACCTGATCTCGTATCTGTCGCTCGGCCACGCGCCGGGCCACGGCTCGGCCTCGGGTCCGATGGGCGAAGCCGTCGACCACAGCTTCCGCCAGTTCGCGCCGGAGGACATCCGTTCCATTGTTGCTTACTTGCGCAGCGTGCCGCCGGTTGCCTCGCCCGACCTGCCGGCCACGACGGCTCCGGTCGCGCCCGCCTCGCACAAGGACGGCGTGACAGCGGATGCCCGCGGCAAGAAAGTCTTCGCCAGCGCCTGCGCCAGCTGTCACGGCTGGAGCGGCGAGAGCCCGGTCTCGCCGATGGCAACGCTGACCGGCACCTGGGCCGTCAACGATCCCGCCGCCACCAACGTCGCGCAGATCGTGATCTCCGGCACCATCAGGCACACGCCTGAAGGCGCGCTGTCGATGCCGGCGTTCGGCAAGGCGTATAGCGACGACGAGATCGCGGCGGTGGTGAATTACGTCACGGCGCGGTTCGGGACGAAGGGCTCGAAGCTGACGGCGAAGGATGTGGCGGAGTTGAGGGAGCAGACGGCGGAGTAGCGCGATGATGGGATTGATGCGCGATCGCGCGTCGATCTCCGCTGTCGTCCCGGCCTAGTGCGCAATTGCGCACTAGGCCGGGACGACACCGCGTGTGTGGGCGCGACCGTTCCGCTCAACCAGTATCGTAGGGTGGGCAAAGCGAAGCGTGCCCACGCGCTTTGCGAACATGGAGAGAGATCGTTGCCACGGCGCAAGTGCGCCTTTGCCCACCCTACGATTTCGGAGAGTGTAGCTTCGTTCTTCAGCTCAACCAGAATTTCGGTGTTGCCGGCTCCAGCCTTCCACCGACGCGCACCGGTGCGATGCGTAGCGCGAGCCCCGTCGCGTCATCCGTCTCTACGGCCACACCGCTGAGCGTCGCCACGCCCGCGGCCGGCTCGAACCGGCCCGACGGAATCCCCGACGTGAATCGGCGCAGCGGCTCTTCCTTCTGCATGCCGATGATCGAATCGTAGTCGCCGGTCATGCCGGCATCGGTCATGTAGGCGGTGCCGCCCGAGAGGATCTGATGGTCGGCGGTCGGCACATGCGTGTGGGTGCCGACGACGAGGCTGGCGCGGCCGTCGCAGAAGAAGCCGATGCCCTGCTTCTCGCTGGAGGCCTCGCAATGGAAGTCGACGACGATGGCATCCGCGGCGACGCCGAGCGGACAGGCGCCCAGCTCGCGCTCGAGCGCGGCAAAGGGATCGTCGAACGGGGTCATGAAGACGCGGCCCAAAGCGTTGACGACGAGGGCATGCTTGCCGTTCTTGGTCTCGACCAAAGCGGCGCCGCGGCCGGGCGTGCCGCGCGGATAGTTCGCGGGCCGCACCAGGCGCTCGGCGCGCTCGATGAAGACAAGCGCTTCGCGCTGGTCCCAGGAGTGATTGCCCAGGGTCACCGCGTCGGCACCGGCGTCGAGAAACTCCTGATAGATCGCTTCCGTGATGCCGAAGCCGCCGGCCGAATTCTCGCCGTTGACCACGACGAAATCGAGCGACCAGTCCTTGACCATGCCGGGCAGATATTCGGCGACGGCGCTACGCCCGCTGCGGCCGACGACATCACCCACGAAGAGAATGCGCAACTTCAGAACTCCGGAAATCGAACACGTCGCTTTCCGTTAGCACATAATCCAGCGCCACGTCGTGCGATAGTGCCGGAACCGCCTTGATCTCCTGCGCAGCGAAAGCGAGCCCGATGCCGACGATGTGCTTCGCTTTCCGCAAATGCGCGAAGGTGAAATCGTAATGCCCCGCGCCATAGCCGATGCGATGGCCGAGGCGGTCGAACGCTGCGAGCGGCGTCAGCATGATATCGGGAATGACCTCGGCGGCCGCGGGCGACGGCTCGGGAATGCCGAGCGGGCCGAGCATCAGGCGGTCGCTCGGATGGAAGATGCGGAAGATCAGCGACTGGCCGCGCGCGGTGACGCAAGGCAGCGCCAGCCTGGCGCCGTCCTCAGCGAGCTTCTTCATCAGCGGCAGCGGATCGATCTCGCTGCGGATCGGCGAATAGCCGGAGACGATGCTGCCCGGCAGCAGCTCGAACGGCAGCCCGCGCCTGGCGAGCTTTGCAGCGGCGGCGATCCGCTTCTTCTCGCTGAGCGCATCGCGCGCCGCGAGGGCTTTGGCGCGAAGTTCGGATTTGGTGGTCATGCGTGCTTGCTCCGCTGTCATCACCCGCCTTGTGCGCAATTGCGCACTGGAGCGGGTGATCCAGTATTCCAGAGACGTCAGTGCTTGAACCTCGACGCCGCGGCTGACTGGATGCCCCGCCTGCGCGGGGCATGACACCGAGCTTCAATTGAACCGCAAGCGTGTCGGGGACGCAATTCGACAGGCACGAACCAGAAGGAAAAAGTGCGAAGCCGCGGACGCCGTTGAAGCACTCGATCCCGGAGTTCCCTACGAAAGTAGGTGGGCACCATATGTCCGGGCCCACGGGCCCGGCCAGGGACAGTTCCCTAAAGGATCGATAAGGCCCCGGGGATATATGGCTCCTGACGCACGTCGCAGCCTCGCTGGAGCAATGTAACAACGATACTGACGAATCGCCAGCCCGCTCGAGAATGCCGAGCTGCATGCCAGGCCGAAAAGTGCGCTCCCCGACAGTCATTCCGGGGCGCGCGAAGCGCGAACTATGGTGCGCAATTGCGCACCTGAGAATCCATCGGGCCACAGGCGCTGTGGATGAATGGATTCCGGGCTCGCGCCAAGGGGCGCGCCCCGGAATGACGGCGGGTGCGAATTGCGCTACCCGATCGCAATTCCGTTTCCGACAGTCCTGTTCAGCACCTGGGTCGATTTCTCGATGCGCTCGGCGGCGGCGTTCAGGGCGTTGACCACGGCGGTCTGGGTCATGCGGGCGCGCTCGACGGCGGCGTTGCGGAAATCCCGGAGCTCGACCAGCTCCTGCTCCATGGTGCGGATGCGGTTGCCGGCGTCGATCAGCTCGTCGCAGACGGTCAGGGCTGCCATCACGGTGAGGCGCGCATCGCCGATCTCGCCGAACTTTCCGCGCAACGACTGGATCCGCGTCTCCAGGCTCTCGGCGAGCTTGAGCAGCCGCACCTCCTGGCCCTCCTCGCAGGCCATGCGGTATTGCCTTGCGTTGATGGTGACGTTGATGTGGCTCATCCGTCCTCTCCGGTATCGAGCACCGAGCGTATCGTGACGATCGCGGAATCCAGCCGGTCCGAGATCTCGCGATTGACGCGTTCGAGCTTGCGCGCCTTCACCAGCGCGCCGTCGAGCTCGTCGGCAAGGCGTGAGCGGTCGGCGCCCAGCGCCTGGATCCGCGTCGCAAGCTCGTTCTCGTCGCGATCGGCATCACGCCTTCGCTCGACCGCGCTTTCGAGCGCGTCGAGCGCCGCCGTGAGTCTGCGGGTCGCGATCTCGATCTCGACGGCGGACGACTCCGTCATGGCAGAGCTTTTGGATACGCGATCGTTCATGCAGTCAGCGGCGGAACCCTGTGGGCTTTGCCCGTGGCCTTCATCTCGGGGCTTGCCGTCCGGCAAAAGACTCGGTTCGGCAAGCGGTTAGAAGCAGAAATTTACGTGGCAAGCTAGCCAAGCGCAACGCCGCCGCGAAACTATGCACCGATAAGCAGCTTTTCGCGCCGTGGCGCGTTCGATTGCCTTGGACTCCCGGAACCGAGGTGCTATCCCAGCCCCGACCTTCAGTGGCCGAAAGGCTCCTTTCCGCGCGGGCGAATCGCCGCCAAGCGCTTCATTTCAGACGGATTTCAGACATGACGCAGGTCGACCACAACCGCATGGCCAACGCGATCCGCGGCCTCTCGATGGACGCTGTCGAGAAAGCGAAATCGGGCCATCCCGGCCTGCCGATGGGCGCTGCCGACATCGCCACGGTGCTGTTCACGCAATTCCTGAAATTCGATGCCGCAGCGCCGGCCTGGCCGGATCGCGACCGCTTCGTGCTCTCGGCCGGCCACGGCTCGATGCTGCTCTACTCGCTGCTGTACTTGACCGGCAATTCCGAAATGACGCTGGACCAGATCAAGCAGTTTCGCCAGGTCGATTCGCTGACGCCGGGGCACCCGGAGAACTTCCGCACCAAGGGCATCGAGACCACCACCGGCCCGCTCGGCCAGGGCATCTCGACCGCGGTCGGCATGGCGCTGGCCGAGAAGATGCTCGCCGCCGAGTTCGGCAAGAAGATCGTCGACCACCATACCTATGTGCTCGCCTCCGACGGTGACCTGATGGAGGGCGTGTCGCAGGAAGCGATCGCGATGGCCGGCCACTGGAAGCTCGGCAAGCTGATCGTACTCTACGACGACAACGGCATCTCGATCGACGGCCCGACCTCGATCTCCGATTCGGTCGACCAGGTGAAGCGCTTCAAGTCGGCGGGCTGGGCCGCCGAGAAGATCGACGGCCACGACCAGGCTGCGATCGCGGCTGCGATCACCCGCGCGCAAAAATCCAACAAGCCGACGCTGATCGCCTGCCGCACCACCATCGGCTTCGGCGCGCCGCACAAGGCCGGCACCGCCAAGGCGCATGGCGAAGCACTCGGCGCCGACGAGCTGAAGGCCGCCAAGGAAAATCTCGGCATCTCGCTCGAGCCGTTCTCGGTGCCCGATGACGTGCTGAAAGCCTGGCGCGCAGCCGGCAGCCGCGGCGCGGCGGCGCGTCAGGAGTGGGAGGCTCGGCTCGGTGAGCTCGGCAGCCGCAAGCGCGCCGAGTTCGAACGCCGCCTGCGCCATGAGCGCCCGGCTTCGCTCGCCAAAGCCATGCGCGCCTACAAGAAGGAACTGCTGGAAAAGCCGCTTGTCGCGGCCACCCGCAAATCGTCCGAAGCGGTCATCGAAGTGATCGCCGGCGCGATGCCGATGGAATTCCTCGCAGGCTCCGCCGACCTCACCGGCTCCAACAACAACAAGGCGAAGTCGGCGACCGCGTTCTCGGCCAAGACGCCGAAGGGCCGCTTCATCCATTACGGCATCCGCGAGCACGGCATGGCGGCTGCGATGAACGGCATCTTCCTGCATGGCGGCTTCGCGCCGAACGGTGCAACCTTCCTGGTGTTCACCGACTATGCGCGGCCTGCCATGCGTCTCGCCGCATTGATGGGCGCCGGCGTCGTCTACGTGATGACGCACGATTCCATCGGCCTCGGCGAGGACGGCCCGACCCATCAGCCGGTCGAGCATCTCTCGGCGCTCAGAGCCATTCCCAACATGCGCGTGTTCCGTCCCTGCGATGCCATGGAAGTCGCCGAGTGCTGGGAGCTTGCGCTGAACCGCGTGGACGGCCCGACCGTGCTGGCGTTGACCCGCCAGAACCTGCCGCAGCTCCGCATCACCGCGCCGAACGACAACCCTTGCGCGGCGGGCGCCTACGAACTGGTTCCGGCACAGGGCGAAGCCAAGGTGTCTCTGTTCGCGTCCGGCTCCGAGGTCGAGATCGCGGTGGCCGCCCAGAAGCAGCTCGCCGAGCGCGGCATCGCGTCACGGGTGGTTTCGGTGCCCTCGCTCGAGCTGTTGTTAGCGCAACCAGAAGCCAAGCGCGCGGCGATCATCGGCAACGCGCCGGTGAAGGTCGCGATCGAGGCTGCGGTGCGCTGGGGCTGGGATGCCGTGATCGGCCAGGATGGCGAATTCGTGGGCATGCATTCCTTCGGCGAAAGCGGTCCGGCGAAGGAGCTTTTCAAGCATTTCGGCATTACCGCCGAGGCGACGGTTAACGCTGTGCTGAAGCGCGTTTCCTGAGAGTTGAGCTTGCCAAAAAAAAGGACTACGTAAGGTCCCATATGATCAAGCACCGCCCGGCCGAACCGGGCGTCCGCCTCTAAAAAACCCTCGCAGGCGCGCAAAGCGCGCGCTGTGCGGGATGATGGGGTCATTGAACAGCCGTCACTGAACGGTCATAAGGAGACGAAACATGGCAGTCCGCGTTGGAATTAACGGTTTTGGTCGCATCGGCCGCAACGTCCTGCGGGCTATCGCCGAGTCCGGCCGCAAGGACATCGAGGTCGTCGGCATCAACGATCTCGGCCCGGTCGAGACCAATGCCCATCTCCTCCGCTATGACAGCGTCCATGGCCGCTTCCCCGGCACCGTGACCGTCGAGGGTGACTCGATCAACCTCGGAGGCGGCAAGATCAAGGTCACCGCCGAACGCGATCCCTCAAAACTGCCCTGGAAGGATCTCGGCGTCGACATTGCGCTGGAATGCACCGGCATCTTCACCTCGAAGGACAAGGCCTCCGCGCATCTGACCGCCGGCGCCAAGCGCGTGCTGGTCTCCGCGCCCGCCGACGGCGCCGACGCCACCATCGTCTTCGGCGTCAACCACGAGACGCTGACGAGGGATCACCTGGTCGTCTCCAACGGTTCCTGCACCACCAACTGCCTCGCGCCGATCGCCAAGGTGCTGAACGACCTCGTCGGCATCGAGACCGGCTTCATGACCACGATCCACGCCTATACCGGCGACCAGCCGACGTTGGACACGCTGCACAAGGATCTCTATCGCGGCCGCGCGGCGGCGATGTCGATGATCCCGACCTCGACCGGCGCCGCCAAGGCCATCGGCCTGGTGCTGCCCGAGTTGAAGGGCAAGCTCGACGGCGTCGCGATCCGCGTGCCGACCCCGAATGTCTCGGTCGTCGACCTCAAGATCGTCGCCAAGCGCGCAACCGACGCCAAGGAAATCAACGCGGCGATGAAGCGCGCCAGCGAGCAGCAGCTCAAGGGCGTGCTCGGCTACACCAATGCGCCGAACGTCTCGATCGACTTCAACCACGACCCGCACTCCTCGACCTTCCATGAGGACCAGACCAAGGTGCAGAACGGCACGCTGGTGCGCGTGATGTCCTGGTACGACAACGAGTGGGGCTTCTCGAACCGCATGGCCGACACCGCCGTTGCGATGAGCAAGGTGATCTGAGGATCTGGCGCCTTCCAGTTGCTCCGTCATTCCGGGATGGTCCGAAGGACCAGACCCGGAATCTCGAGGTTCCGGGTTCGCCCTTCGGGCGCCCCGGAACGACTCCCTAGAGGCCCGGGACAAGAGAGCCCAGAGATGACCAACAAATTCCGCACCCTCGACGACGTCGACATGAAGGGCAAGCGCGTGCTGCTGCGCGTCGATCTCAACGTGCCCATGGACAATGGCCGCGTCACCGACGCGACCCGGCTCGAGCGCGTCGCGCCGACCATCAATGAAATCGCGGACAAGGGCGGCAAGGTGATCCTGCTCGCGCATTTCGGCCGGCCGAAGGGACGCGACCCCAAGGAGTCGCTGAGGCCCGTCGCGGAAGCGCTGGCGAACGTCTTGAAGAGGCCCGTCGCCTTCGCTGACGACTGCATCGGCGAGCCTGCCGCCAAGGCCGTTGCAGCGTTGAAGGATGGCGACATCCTGTGTCTGGAAAACACCCGCTTCCACAAAGAGGAAGAAAAGAACGATCCGGCCTTCGTCGCGGAGCTGGCAAAGCTCGGCGACATCTGGGTCAACGACGCGTTCTCGGCGGCGCACCGCGCCCATGCCTCGACCGAAGGTCTCGGCCACAAGCTGCCGGCCTATGCCGGCCGCACCATGCAGGCCGAGCTCGACGCGCTGGAGAAGGCGCTGGGCTCGCCGACCAAGCCTGTTATCGCCATCATCGGCGGCGCCAAGGTCTCGACCAAGATCGACCTCCTGGAAAACCTCGTGACCAAGGTCGATGCGCTCGTCATCGGCGGCGGCATGGCCAACACCTTCCTGCATGCCCAGGGCGTCGCGATCGGCAAGTCGCTGGCCGAGAAGGAGCTTGCGCCCACGGCGCTGCGGATCATGGAGAAGGCAGAAGCCGCCAATTGCGCCATCATCCTGCCGGTCGACGCCACCGTCGCCTACCATTTCGCGGCGAATGCGCCCTCGCATGCCTACGGCCTCGATGCGATTCCGGCCGACGGCATGATCCTCGACGTCGGCCCGCAATCGATCGTGCGCGTCCAGGCCGCGATCGACGATGCCGCCACGCTGGTGTGGAACGGGCCGCTCGGGGCGTTCGAGATACAGCCGTTCGACCGCGCCACGGTCGCGGCCGCCAAGCACGCGGCCGAGCGCACCAAGGCCAAGAAGCTGATCTCGATCGCGGGCGGCGGCGACACCGTCGCGGCCCTCAACCAGGCCCATGTGGCAGGTCAATTCACCTATGTCTCGACCGCCGGCGGCGCATTTCTTGAATGGATGGAAGGCAAGCCGCTGCCCGGCGTCGAAGTGCTTCGCACCAAGTAACTTGGCAGCAAGTCATCAATAGGCCTTTCAAGTCAGCTTGCAGGCCCAAACGGGAGAAATAGACAGATGGCTCGGATCACGTTGCGTCAATTGCTCGACCATGCGGCTGAGAACGATTACGGCGTACCGGCCTTCAACATCAACAATATGGAGCAGGCGCTGGCGATCATGGACGCGGCCAACCAGGTCGACGCGCCCGTCATCATCCAGGCCTCGCGCGGCGCGCGCTCCTACGCCAACGACGTCATGCTCAAGCACATGATGGACGCGGTGACCGAGATCTATCCGCACATTCCGGTGTGCGTGCATCTCGACCACGGCAACGAGCCCGCGACCTGCATGACCGCGATCCAGGCCGGCTTCACCTCTGTCATGATGGACGGCTCGCTCAAGGCCGACGGCAAGACCCCCGGCGACTGGGCCTACAATGTCGGCGTCACCAAGACCGTGACCGACATGGCCCATCTCGGCGGCATCTCGGTCGAGGGCGAGCTCGGCGTGCTCGGCTCGCTCGAAACCGGCATGGGCGACAAGGAGGACGGCCACGGCGCCGAGGGCAAGCTGTCGCATGATCAGCTGCTGACCAATCCGGACGAGGCCGTGAAATTCGTGCAGGAGACCAGGGTCGACGCGCTCGCGATCGCGATGGGGACTTCTCACGGCGCCTACAAATTCACCCGCAAGCCTGACGGCGACATCCTCGCCATGAACGTGATCGAGGAGATCCACCGCAAGCTGCCGAACACCCATCTGGTCATGCACGGCTCGTCGTCGGTGCCGCAGGACCTGCAGGACATCATCAACGCCTATGGCGGCAAGATGAAGCCGACCTGGGGCGTGCCGGTTGCCGAGATCCAGCGCGGCATCAAGAACGGCGTGCGCAAGATCAACATCGACACCGACAACCGCATGGCCATGACCGGCCAGATCCGGAAGGTGCTGAAGGACAATCCGGAAGAGTTCGATCCGCGCAAATATTTGAAGCCGGCGATGGAAGCCATGACCAAGCTGTGCAAGCAGCGGCTGCAGGAGTTCAACACCGCAGGCCAGGCCTCGAAGATCAAGAAGGTGCTGACCACCGCCGAGATGGCCAAGCGCTACGCCAAGGGCGAGCTGGATCCCCGCGTCGCGTAAGCCCACTTTCCCGTCATTCCGGGACACGCCACGGGTCCGCGCGAACGCGCGGCCCGATGACATACTCCGCGTGGGCCCGGAATCCATCGGGCTACCGTCGACGCAAATCGATGGATTCCGGGCTCGCGCCAACAGGCGCGCCCGGAAAGACCGGTCTCCCGCCCCTCCCCTGCGACCAACGTTGTCTCGGCAATTGCCCGAGAACGGTCTATTTTCACGGGCAAGGGCAGAATCGTTTTGGGAGGACCTCTCGATGAATCTGACTGAGCTCAACAGGATCGCGACCGCCATGGTCGCACCGGGCAAGGGCATCCTTGCCGCCGACGAATCCTCCGGCACCATCAAAAAGCGGTTCGACGCGATCGGCGTGGAATCGACGGAAACGAACCGCCGCGACTATCGCGAAATGCTGTTCCGCGCCAAGGAGGCCATGAGCCGGTACATCTCCGGCGTGATCCTCTATGACGAGACGATCTGGCAGGATGCCAAGGACGGCACGCCGCTGATCAAGCTGATCGAACAGAGCGGCGCCATCCCCGGCATCAAGGTCGACGAGGGCACGCAAGCCTTACCGATGTGCCCGGGCGAGCTCGTCACCGTCGGGCTCGACAAGCTGGCCGAGCGGCTGAAGAGATATTACGAGCGCGGGGCGCGCTTCGCCAAATGGCGCGCGGTGATCGATATCGGCAGCGGCACTGACGGCCGGGGCATCCCCTCGATGACCGCGATCAGCGTCAATGCGCATGCACTGGCGCGCTACGCCGCGCTGTGCCAGGCCGCGCAGATCGTGCCGATCGTCGAGCCGGAGGTGCTGATGGACGGCGACCACGACATCGACCGCTGCTATGAGGTCACGAGCCGCGTGCTCAACAAGACGTTCCAGGAATTGCGGGTGCAGCGCGTCGCGCTGGAAGGCATGGTGCTGAAGCCGAACATGGCGATATCAGGAAAGAAGTGCCCGAAGCAGGCTTCCGTCGAGGAAGTCGCGGAGAAGACGATCCGGCTGCTCAAGGCGTGCGTGCCCGCGGCGGTGCCCGGCATCGCCTTCCTCTCCGGCGGCCAGTCGGACGAGGAGGCGACCGCGCATCTCAACGCCATGCACAAGCTCGGCCCGTTACCTTGGGGCCTGACCTTCTCCTACGGCCGCGCGCTGCAGGCCGCGCCGCAGAAGGCCTGGTCGGGAAGGCCCGAGAATGTTACGGCCGGACAGAACGCATTCAGTCATCGTGCCCGCATGAACGGCCTCGCCTCCAGGGGCGAATGGCAAAGCAGCCTGGAAAAGAAGGCAGCCTAGACCTTGTCGAACAAATCGCCTCCGCCGCGCCCGGCGCCGCGTCTCTATCTCGCGACGCCTGTGGTCGATGATCCCGCTGCGCTCCTTGCCGAGTTGCCCGATCTGCTCGCAGCCGTCGATGTCGCAGCCGTGCTGGTGCGGCTGAAGGAGACCGACCAGCGCACCATGATCTCGCGGATCAAGGCGCTGGCGCCGGTCGTGCAGAACGCCGGCGCGGCCCTGCTCATCAACGGCCACCCCGAGATCGTCGCGCGCGGCGGCGCCGATGGTGCGCATCTTTCAGATATCGCCGCGCTGGAGGAGGCGATGCCATCGCTCAAGCCCGATCGCATCGCCGGCGTCGGCGGGCTCGAGACGCGCCACGAATCCATGAATGCGGGCGAGATGGGCGCCGATTACGTGCTGTTCGGCGAGCCCGACAAGAAGGGCCAGCGGCCCTCGGCCCAGGCGATCGCCGAGCGGCTGGACTGGTGGGCCGAGCTGTTCGAGCCCCCCTGCGTCGGCTTCGCCGCCTCGATCGAAGAGGCTTACGACTTCGCCGCCAGCGGCGCCGATTTCGTGCTGGTCGGCGATTTCATCTGGGCCGATCCACGTGGGCCCAAGGCCGCGCTGATCGAGGCCGACGCCGCAATCAAGCAGGCATTCGCGGCGGCTGCCGTGGGCCAGGGCTAGCAGGCGACATGACGCTCCCGCGCATCACCCTTGTGGCCACGCTGCTGCTGGCAACGCCCGCGCTCGCGCAGCTTCAGATCACGCCGCCGGCGACAATCCCGAGCCCCGCGCCCGACAAGCAAAAGGCCAAAGAGCCTGCGAAGGAAAAGCCAAAGGCCACCCCGCACACGATCACCAAGAAGAAGGAGCCGGCGCCGAAGCCGTCGGCCTCGCCGAGCCCGACACTGCCGGCGACCGTGATCCCTGCGCCGCCAACCGACAATTCCAACGTCGATCTGGTGTTCGGCGCCTATCAGCGCGGCCAGTACAAGACCGCCTTCGACCTCGCCAGCGCGCGCGCCCAGACCGGCGATGCCAAGGCCATGACCATGCTGGGCGAGCTCTATTCCAACGCCATGGGCATCCGGCGCGACTACGTCAAGGCGGTCGAGTGGTACAAGCGCGCCGCCGATGCCGGCGATCGCGAGGCGATGTTCGCGCTGGCGATGCTGCGGATGGCCGGCCGCGGCGGCCCGGTCGACAAGGGCGAGGCGGTCAAGCTGATGGCCTCCGCCGCCAAGCTCGGCGAGCCCAAGGCGGCCTATAATCTCGCGCTGCTTTATCTCGACGGCCAGACCCTGCCGCAGGACGTCAAGCGCTCCGCCGAGCTGCTGCGCCAGGCGGCCGATGCCGGCCTGCCCGAGGCGCAATACGCGCTCGCCACCTTCTACAAGGAAGGCACGGGGGTGCCGAAGGACCCCGAACGCGCGGTGCGGCTGCTCCAGGCGGCCTCGCTCGCCGACAATGTCGATGCCGAGGTCGAATACGCCATCGCCATGTTCAACGGCACCGGCACGCCGAAGAACCAGCCCGCGGCCGTGGCGCTGCTGCGCAAGGCCGCCCGCCAGGGCAGCGCGATCGCGCAGAACCGCCTGGCCTGGGTTCTGATCAACGGCATGGGCGCGCCCGTGGACAAGGTCGAGGGGTTCAAATGGCACCTGGTGGCCAAAACATCAGGCAAGGGCGATCCGGAGCTCGACAAGCAGCTGGCCGACCTGCCGGCCGACGACCGTGCCAAGGCGGAGGCCGCCGCCAAGAAATGGCTCGGGAACAAATGACCCGACACAAGTGACCTGCCAGGGACCCGAATGACTTGACCTTTGCCCCCTCGCGGGGCACCCAATCCCCTCAAATGGCGCCTTCCGCGCCCCTCCCCCGTCAAAGACTGATCTCATGCTGTATTCCGCCACTATCAACGTCATGGTCAAAGCCGCGCGCCGCGCCGGCCGCAGCCTCAAGCGCGATCTCGGCGAGATCGAGCATCTGCAGGTCTCGCTGAAGGGGCCGGCCAATTTCGTCTCGCTCGCCGACAAGCGCGCAGAGGAGATCCTCTACCAGGACCTCGCCAAGGCGCGGCCCGGCTATGGCTTCATCGGCGAAGAGGGCGGAATGCGCGAGGGCACCGACAAGAGCCACACCTGGGTCGTCGATCCCTTGGACGGCACCACCAACTTCCTGCACGGCATCCCGCAATTCGCGATCTCGATCGGCCTCGTGCGCGAGGGCACGATCATCGCCGGCGTGATCTACAACCCCGCCAATGACGAGCTCTATATCGCCGAGCGTGGCAAAGGCGCCTTCCTCAACGACCAGC
Organism: Bradyrhizobium sp. CCBAU 45384; assembly: GCF_028128665.1. Lineage (NCBI taxonomy): Bacteria > Pseudomonadati > Pseudomonadota > Alphaproteobacteria > Hyphomicrobiales > Nitrobacteraceae > Bradyrhizobium > Bradyrhizobium sp. CCBAU 45384. Next base: position 656,006 of record NZ_LBIZ01000120.1, on the reverse strand, counting down.
GCCTGCGGGTGGCCGGCCGCCGCCAGCTCAGCGAATGCGTGGTGGCCTGCGGCCTGCCCCATATCGGCCGCGGCGACCACGAGGAATTCCGCCGCGAGATGACCGCGATCCAGGACCGCGTCGCGGGCCTGCGCCGCTTCGGCGCCGCCTCCCTCGACCTCGCCTTCGTCGCCGCCGGCCGCCTCGACGGCTATTGGGAACGCAATCTGCAATCCTGGGACATCGCCGCCGGTATGCTGATGGTGCGCGAAGCGGGCGGCACGGTCAGCGACATCAACACCCCGGGCGATGCGCTGGTCACGGGCGATGTCGTGTGCGGAAACGAGTACGTGCACGGGGAGCTGGTGAAGATTTTGAAGCGGCTCGGGCAGTAGGCACGTCGAGGCGATCCGCCGTGACCGCCCAGCGCGCCGCGTCAGGCGGCGCGCAGGCTGGGACGCGACAGATCCGGGCAAAGCACGAGCTTGCCCTCAAGACCACCAGCCTCGAGGCGACGGTGAGCATCGACGACCTCCTCAAAAGAGATTCGCCCGGCGATGCGCGGCCGGATGGCGCCCGTTGCCAGAAGTCCGAACAGTTGCTCCAGGTCATCCTTGAACCAGTTGGGATGTCGCGCCCGCATGGCATTGACCGAGTAAAAGCGCGCTCGCTTGCCGCCGGGCAACAATCTCCACAGATAAAGGCGCGCGATCTCCAACAAGATAGGAATCATTCGACGCTGTGCCTGCACGCTCGCCGAGAAACCGATGGCACAGAGCAGGCCACCTGGCTTGAGCGCCGCGTATGAGCGGCGATAGCCGTCTTCGCCAACGCCGTCGATGATGACATCGAACCCGCCCGGCACGACCCGCGTGAAGTCCTGATGCTGGTAGTCGATCGGCGTCGCCCCCAGCTCTCGGACGAGCGCCATGTGCTCGCCGCGTACAGTGCCCCACAGCTCGAGGCCGGCCAATCTTCCGAGCACGAGCAGCGCCTGGCCGACTGCGCCGGCGGCCCCGTGCACGAGCACACGTTGACCTCGCTGGACCCTGGCCGCGCGGTGCAGAAGCTGATGCGCAGTCGTCCAGCTTAAGATCAGCGCGGCCGCTTCAGCCGCGTCCACGCCCGCCGGCACGCGGGCCACGTCCCTCGCCCGAAGCGTGCGATACTCGGCGTTTGACCCGACCACTGTCATGTCGGCCACGCGGTCGCCAATCTGAAAGTCATGCACGCCTTCGCCGAGTTGATCGATTGCCCCCACCACGTCGTAGCCCATCACGAAGGGCGGCCGGAGGCGCATCGTTTGCGGATAGAGGTGACGCCTGATCAACACCTCGGTGTAGTTGAGGCTCGAGGCGAGTACGCGAACACGCACCTCGCCCGGGCCGGCGATCGGCAGGTGAGCGTCGACGACCTCCAGTCTCTCGGGATCACCGAAGCGGCTGACCTGAACAACGCGATTGCGCTGCTCCATCATGGGCGATCTCCATGCAATGCCGCCATTCAGCGAGGGCGGGCAGACTGCCGCCAAGCCGGAGAAATAGAATTGATCCAGATCAATCTTGAGGCTGCACTCTTTGGAATTCTCCTCCAGCCAAAAATCCGTTTGGCGGCACCTTTTTTCATTGGAGGAGAAAATGCCTGCAGTTGCTATGCAGTTCGTTTCGCATCCAAGACCCGGTAGTGATCTTGCGACCATCTTACAGCTGGCAAAAGACGGCGCGGCACTTTGGAGGAAACACGGAGCCGATGTCAGCTATTGGTCAGTGATCGGCGGCGAGGTCGGGAACTACGCCTTCGTCGCTCGTTTCGACAGTGTCGAATCCTATGGCCGCGCCCTGGCCTCACTAGGTGCCGATCCAGCGTTCGCAGAATTTCAAGCCAAGCGGCTGAAGGCTGGACAGTCGGATTGGGTACGTTCGAACATTTCCATCCAGGTCGATCTTTGACGGAACGCCTTCCGTCCCGAATGCGAGACCGCCTTCGGGCGGTCTCTTGCTGCGCGATCAAAGCGGATATCGTGAACGATTGTGACTGCGTACCTAATTGTCGTCTTCCTCGTCCCGATACTCACCGCCGAGGGTCAGGCCCTCGATCATCGTGGCGCCTTTCGACTTGATCACGCGGCGAAGCGGGACTGAGCTCTCGCTTCGCAAGGCGTCCATCAACTGCTCCGAATGGGTGACGATCCAGATGTCGGCACGGCCAGAGGCCTTGACGATCAGACGGGCCAATGGCGCCAGCAGCGACGGATGCAGGCTGGTCTCGGGTTCGTTCAGCGCGATGAACGGTGGAAGCCGATAGCCCATGAACACCGCGAGCAGGCAGATGTATTTCAGCGTCCCGTCGGATAGTTCATGCGCCCTGAACGGCCGCGGCATATCCTCCAATTGCAGATCGAATTCACACAGGCCGCCTTCTTCCCATGCGCGGAGCTCGGCGCCCGGGAAGGCATCCTGGATTGCGTCCTGCAGGTCGGCGGCATCTCCCCTGATGGTATAGAGCGTCGCCAGGGCCGCAGCCAGATCGCTGCCATCGGCACTGAGCGAGGGCGTCGTGATCGCGAGGCACGGCTTTCGGATCGGTGACGCCGGATCGGTGCGAAAGTCGTGATAGAAGCGCCAGCCCAGCATCGCATTCCTGATCAGATCGATTTCAAGGCATTCCTTGCCGTCGAAAAAGCCCGCAAGCGCGGGCTCGGACGGCAGCACCGCATCCTTGTGGCTGGTCCATGCGCCGCTGTCGCCGCGGATGGTGACGAGCGAATTCTTCCGCTCCATCAGTCGAACCGTTCGTTTGCCCTCCGTCGCCTCGATGCTTTCTTCCTTGATCATCGGCTCGCCGGCAAACGCCGCCGCGACCGGACTGGGGTATCCGATTTCGATGGAATATTTCAGGCGATCGAATCTGGCCGACAATCGCAGTCGCCCATCTTCGCCGCGTTTGCGGATGCCTGACCAGCAGACCGAATTCAGTCCGCCCTCCTCGGCGATCGTGCGCGTGATCCGCCCGGTCGCCGCGTCGCGCAACAGCGACAGGGACTTGTAGAGATTGGACTTGCCGACGCCGTTCTCGCCCACGAACACGGACAGGGGGTGGATTGGGAGGGAGAGCCGCCTGATGGAGCGATAGTTCGAAATCGCAATGTCGGTCGGACGCATCAGGTGCTCTCAACAGGCGGGTAGCATTCGCGACGCGAATTGCACGTGCTTTCAATCCAGAGATGCAGTCTGGATCGACCATCGCGCGAAGGCAAGCTCCGCTCGTCATTCCGAGGCGCGCCTCTTGGCGCGAGCCCGGAATCCATTGATCCGCATGAACGGTGGCACGATGGATTCCGGGCTCGTGCTGCGCACGCCCCGGAATGACAGTGTGCCCTATGGCTTCACCGGAGCAGGTGGCCCGTAAGCGTCACCTTCCCTCGCCGCCACCTTCTCCCTGTCCCCCGCCAGCACGCGCTGCACGGAGACGAAGAACACAGGCACCATCAGCAGCGCCAGGATCACGACTGCGATCATGCCGCCCATCACGACGCTGCCGAGCGCCTGCTGGCTGGCGCCGCCGGCGCCGTGAGCGATCGCCATCGGCAGCACGCCGCAGATGAAGGCAAGGCCCGTCATCAGGATCGGACGGAAGCGCAGGCGGCAGGCCTCGATCGTCGCTTCGACCAGTGGCTTGCCTTCTTTGCGCAGATCCTTGGCGAACTCGATGATCAGGATCGCGTCCTTGGCGGCAAGGCCAATGATGGTGATCAGGCCGACGGTGAAATAGACGTCGTTCGGCAGTCCGCGCAGCACCGCCGCGGCCACGGCGCCGACGATGCCGAGCGGCACGGTGAGCAGCACCGCGAGCGGGATGGTCCAGCTTTCATAGAGCGCGGCCAGACACAGGAACACCACGAAGACCGACAGCGCCAGCAGGAACGGCGCCTGCGAGCCCGACAGTTTTTCCTGCAGCGACTGGCCGGTCCATTCATAGCCGAAGCCACGCGGCAGCCTGCCGGCAAGCCGCTCCATCTCGGCGATGGCATCGCCCGAGGTGAAGCCGGATTTGGCTTCGCCCGAGATGCGCACCGCGGGATAGTAGTTGAAGCCGGCGATCTGGGTCGGTCCGCGCGACCATTCGACTGTCGCGAAGGAGGAGAACGGCACCAGCTGTCCGCCGCTGTTCTTGACGTTGTAATTGAGGATGTCCTCGGTCTTCATGCGGTCGCGGGCGTCGGCCTGCACCACGACGCGCTGCATGCGGCCGCGGTTTGGGAAGTCGTTGATGTAGTTCGAGCCGAGATTGGTCGAGATGGTGTTGTTGATGTCCTCGAAGGTGACCCCGAAGGCGCCGGCCTTCTCGCGGTCGATGACGAGATTGACCACGCCGGCCTCGGGCAGGCCTTCAATATAGACCTTCTGCAGCACGGGGCTGGCATTGGCCTCCGCGATCAACTGGTCGGCGGCGCGCATCAGGGCCGGATAGCCCTTCTGGCCGCGGTCCTGCAGGCGGAACGAGAAGCCGGAGGAGTTGCCGAGATTGTCGATCGGCGGTGGCTGCAGCGCCGAGATCTTTGCGTCGCGGATCGATGCTCCGAGATCGCGGTTGATGTCGTTGACGACAGCCGCCGCGGAATCCTTCGGCCCGCGCTCCGACCAATCCTTCAAGGTGATGAAGGCCTGCGCGGTGTTCATACCCTGGCCGGAGAAGCTGAAACCGGTGAGGAAGGTGACGTTGTCGACACCGGGCCGCTGCGCCAGATATTTCTCGACCTTCTCGATCACGGCCTCGGTGCGGCCATAGGACGAATCCGACGGCGTCTGCACGTCGGTGGTGACAAAGCCCTGGTCGTCGATGGGCAGGAAGCCGCCGGGCAGGCTGACGAAGGCCCAGGACAGGCCGGCCAGCAATGCAGCATAGACCAGCATCAGGCGGCCGGTGCGCTTGAGCGAGAAGCCGACCGTGCGGGAATAACCCTCCTTGCTGCCTTCGAGCATGCGATTGAACCAGCCGAACACGCCCTTTTTCGCGTGGCCGTGGCCGGCCGCAACGGGCTTGAGCAAGGTCGCGCACAGTGCCGGCGTCAGCGACAGCGCCAGGAAGGCCGAGAAGCCGATGGCTGCGACCATCGTCACCGAGAACTGGCGATAGATGATGCCAACCGAGCCGGGGAAGAACGCCATCGGCACGAACACCGCCATCAGCACCAGGGTGATGCCGATGATAGCGCCCGTGATCTGCGACATCGCCTTGCGTGTGGCCTCCTTCGGCGACAGGCCCTCCTCGGCCATGATACGCTCGACGTTCTCGACCACGACGATGGCGTCGTCGACGAGGATGCCGACCGCGAGCACCATGCCGAACATGCTGAGCATGTTGATGGAATAGCCGGCGAGCAGCAGCGTGGTGCAAGCCCCTAACAGCGCCACCGGCACAACGATGGTCGGGATGATGGTATAGCGGATGTTCTGCAGAAATAAGAACATCACCACGAAGACCAGCACCACGGCCTCGAGCAGCGTCGTAAGCACCTTCTTGATCGAGGCCTCGACGACGGGCGTGATGTTGTAGGGGATTTCATAAGAGATGTTGGCCGGGAAGAAACGCGACAGCTCCTTCATCTTCGCTTCGACCGCACTCGCGGTCGCCAGCGCATTGCCGGTCGGCGACATCAACACGGAGAGACCGGCGGTCGGCTTGCCGTTGAGGCGGGTGTTGAACTGGTAGCTGAGGCCGCCGACCTCGATGCGCGCGACGTCGCGCAACCGCACGGTCGAGCCATCCGCATTGGCGCGCAGGGTGATGGCGCCGAACTCGTCCGGCGAGGACAGCTGCCCCTTGACCAGCACCAGCGCGGAGGTGCGCTGGGTTGCGGTCGACGGCTCGGCGCCGATGCTGCCAGATGCGACCTGCGCGTTCTGCGCCGATATGGCCTTGTTGACGTCGTCGGCGGTCAGGCCATAGCCGACGAGCTTGGCGGGATCGACCCAGACGCGAAGACTGCGCTCGGTCGAATAGAGCGTGGCGCGGCCGACGCCAGGGATACGCCTGATTTCACCGAGCACGTTGCGGATCATGAAGTCGCCGAGCCCGACTTCATCCAGGCTGCCGTCGGTCGAGTTCAGCGTGATGATCTGCAGCACCGCGCTGGAGGCTTCCTCGATCAGGATGCCCTGCTGGATCACTGCGCGCGGCAGGCGCGCCTCGACCCGCTTGATGCGGTTCTGCACCTCGACCGAGGCCGCGCTGGTATCGGTGCCCGGCTGGAAGTTGGCTGTGATCTCGACCTGGCCGAGCGAGTCGCTGGTGGACTCGAAATTGAGGATGCCGGAGGCGCCGTTGAGCTCCTCCTCGATCAGGCGCGTGACGCTGTTGTAGAGGTTTTCCGGCGACGCGCCCGGGTAGCTGGTCGAGATCGAAATCGAGGGCGGCGCGATAACAGGATATTGCGCGATCGGCAACAGCGGGATCGCGATCGCGCCGATCAGACAGATGAACAGCGCGACCACCCAGGCGAAGATCGGCCTGTCGATGAAGAAGCTCGGCATGGCGGGTTACCGGGCGAGCTTTTGCGCGTGCCTGACGTCGGCAGTCGAATCCGCTTCCGACCAGGATTGCGGCTTGACCTTGTCGCCGGCCGCGAATTTCTGGAAGCCTTCGACCACGACCTTGTCGCCGGCCTTGAGGCCCTCGGTGACGAACCAGACGCCGTCCTGCACCGAGCCGGTACGAACAGGCTGCACCGCGATGCGATTGTCGTCCTTGACGACGAATACCTCGCTGCCGCCGCCGCCATTGCGCTGGACCGCCTGCTGCGGCACCGCGATCGCATCGGAGTCCAGGCCCTGGTCGATGCGAACGCGGATATACATGCCCGGCAGCAGCTCGCGCTTGGGATTGGGAAATTCGCCGCGCAAGGTCACCTGCCCGGTATGGGCGTCGACCTTGGCGTCGGAGAACAGCAGCTTGCCGTCGAGCCCATAGAGGGAGATGTCGTCGAGCACGAGGCGCACCTTGGCCGCATCGGCCGCGATGCGCTCGAGGTCACCGCTTTCGAAAGCGCGTCGCAGCTGATTGAGCTCGGTGACCGATTGGGTGAAGTCGGCATAGACAGGATCGAGCTGCTGCACGGTGGCGAGATTGGTCTCGTTCTGCACCACCAGAGCGCCTTCGCTGACGAGGGCGGCGCCGACAACGCCATCAATCGGCGCGCGCACGGTCGCATAATCGAGATTGAGTTTTGCCCGCGCGAGATCGGCCTTGCGGCCCTCGACTTCGGCCTGGGCCTGACGCTCGGCGGCGATGGTCTTTTCGTTCTCGGCTTCGGGCGCGGCGCGCTGGCTGGTCAGCGTCGCGATGCGGCGCGCCTGCTGCTGCGCCTGCATCAACGCGGCTTCGGCCTTGGCAAGCGCGGCCTCATTGGCCATGACCTCGACCTCGAACGGACGCGGATCGATGCGATATAGCGGATCGCCCGCCTTCACCTCGCTGCCCTGGCGGAACAGCCGCTCGACCACGATGCCCGACACGCGAGGACGCACTTCCGCGACGCGCGTCGGCGAAATCCGCCCCGGCAGCTCGCGCACCACGGCGCGCGGTTGTGGTTTAACCATGACAATGCTGACGTCGGGTTCGGTGGCTTGCGCAGCCGAAACGGCGGAGGAGGATTCATCGCAAGCAGCAAGCAGCGGCGCAAGGGCCGCGAGCATGATTGCAACGCATGCCGATCGCGCTCGAAGTCCTGACATGAAATGGGGTGCCCCAAGATTGTTGAAACTGGTCAAGCCTCGCGCAACGTCCGTTCTGGACAATTCTGCGCGGCTGACGCCGTCAAAATAGAATGCGCGTGCTGCGACGCAACGCATGACGCGGGCGGCTCAATGTCACATCCGCTATCGCGCTGAGTTCAGGTCGATTTCTGGGACTCACCGGATTGTGAGTCAGGTTTCGCCGCGTCGGCGCTGCGACAGAACATCGCAACTCGTCAGCCGTCCCTAGAGCTTTCGACCCGTCACCCCCGCGCAATGGCTACGCCATTGTCGCTGGAGGTGCGAGCCTTGCGACGCAAAGCGTCGCATGGGGAGCCTCGAAGGATGAACGGCCGAGATGCAGCCGGGCCGTCGCCCTTCGAGGGCCACTGAAGGAGCGGCCGCCTCCAGCGACAACCGCTTCGCGGTTGCGCGGGGGCGACGGTGTTAAATTGGTGGGCATGTCGTCGAACCAGGCGGACAGCCGCGCAAATCAGCGAGGACGCGTGCCCGCAAAGCTGCGTAGATCTAGCTGTCCGCCGCCTTCATCCGGTAGTGGCTGACGCCCCACTCCGTGCCGTCGGCGTAGCCGAACAGGCCTGCGGTGGCGAGGAAGAACCAGCGCCAGCGCCGCATCCACAGATAGGTCTCGTCGCCATAGACGTTGCGCAAGACGGCTTCGACCGCGTCGCGATGCGCGTCGAAATTGGCGAGCCAGTCCATCGCCGTGCGCTGATAATGGGTGCCGCTCCAGCGCCATTCCTTCTCGACCTCAAAGATGTCGGCATATTGCCTGACGAGCTGATGGCTCGGCATCACGCCGCCGGTGAAGAAATGCTGCGCGATCCAGTCCTCGCGATTGGCGCGGTCGAATACATAGGAGCCGGCGCGATGGGTGAAGATGTGCATGAAGAAGCGCCCGTCGGGGGCGAGCCATGAGCGCACGCGCGTCATCAGCTTGCGCCAATTCATCATGTGCTCGAACATCTCGACCGAGACGATGCGGTCGAACTGCCCCTCCGGCGCGAACACGTTCATGTCTGCCGTGACCACGCGCAGGTTCGAAAGGCCGCGGCTCTGCGCGACGTCCTCGATATAGGCGCGCTGTCCTTGCGAGTTCGACACCGCGGTCACCTTGGCATGCGGAAACTGCCGCGCAATCCACAGCGACAGCGCGCCCCAGCCGCAGCCGAGCTCGAGGATGGTCTGGCCATCGGCGAGGCCGGCATGCGCGACGGTCTGGCGCAACGCCTCTTCCTCCGCCTCCTGAAGCGTGGTCGCATCCGTCTTGTAGAAGCAGGAGGAGTATTTGCGGTTCGGGCCCAGCAGCTGCGCGAAGAAACTTTGCGGCACTTCGTAATGCTGGATGTTGGCGGCGTCCGTATGCTCGGCGATCGGCCGCAGCATCATCTTTCCGGCGAAGGCGGCATCATCGGCGGCCGTGTGCGCGGCGAGGCGCGTTGCGGTGCGCGAACACAGGCGCTGGATGGCGGCGCGGACCACGAGATCCGGCAGCGGCACGCGTTCGGCAGTCCCGATGATTGTGGACACGACGCTCATGCGACCATTCCCTCTCGCGGTGGCAACGGAAAGAACATGCTGGTTTGGGATTGATAGGCGCGGTAGCGCTCGCCGCGCGATCGCAGCATCTGCGCTTCGAGAGGCGGGATGCCGGTGACGTGGACCAGGATCCAGTACATGAAGACAGGCGCGAGCAGGCTGGCCCAGCCCCAGGGGTAGCCGGCCGCAAGGCCGATCACGGGATAGGCGAGCCAGCCGAACCATTCGAAGAAATAGTTGGGGTGACGCGACCAGCGCCACAGCCCTGTCGCGCAGACCCTGCCCTTGTTGGCAGGGTCGTGCCGGAAGCGGCGCAGCTGCGCATCCGCCAGCGCCTCACCGGCGATGGCGATCAGCAGGATCGCAGCTCCCAGGACGTCCTGACCGCGCAGGGCTGGCGCGGGGACATGCGCGGCAACGAAAATCGAAAATACCAGGGGCACCGAGCCCAGCGCCTGGTTTTGCAGGAAGATGAACATCCGCCGGGGGGCGTTGAGGCCCCACTCCGCGGCAAAGGCGGCGTAGCGGGGATCGTCGGTGATCCCTAAGGTGCGGATCGCGATATGGGTGCCGAGCCGGAGCGACCAGATTGCGACGAGGCCGGCGACCAGCCATTGCCTGATATTGGACCCGTCGCCAGCGAGCGGCCACAGCGCGCTGACGGCGCCGACCAGCCCGACCGCAAAGGTCCAGATCGTGTCGACCCAGCCGGAATTGCCGCTGCGCTGCTGCACAACCCAGGCGAATGCCATCAGGACCGCGAGCGAGAGCGCGATGGAAGCGAATCCCCCAAGAAAAATCGCCATGCAAAAAATCCGACCTAAGCCTGTGGAATGCCGAAGTTTTGCAAAATACGTGGATAACAAAGCCCGGTTTCAGCGTTGGGTTCCGCGCGCCTTCCCGAAATCCGCACATCCGGCGCTTTTTTTGCACCCGGCCTGTGCCATAGTGCGGAGGCAAGCAAGCTTCGTAATGGATGATCCCGGCCATGCCGTCAGGCGCCTCGCCCCGCTCCGCCATCGACATCGAATACACAAAACTATCCTCGCCCAGCGTCTTCCTGGTGCGGATGCTGGTCTTCCTGGTGCTGTGCTCGCTGGTGGGCGTGGTGCTCTACAAGCAGATCATCCTGGCCTTCTTCGCCAATCCCGGGCTGAACGCGCTGATCGGGGCCGTGCTGTTCATCGGCATCGTGCTGGCCTTCCGCCAGGTGATCCGGCTCTATCCTGAAGTGTCCTGGGTCAATAATTTCCGCATCGCCGACCCCGGCCTGGCGCCGGCCCGGCACCCGAAACTGCTGGCGCCGATGGCGGCGATCCTCGGCGGCGAGCGCTCCGGGCGGATGAGCATCACGCAGACGACGATGCGGCACCTGCTCGATTCGATCGCAACGCGCCTCGACGAAGCCCGGGACATCTCCCGCTACATGACGGGCCTCTTGGTCTTCCTCGGCCTGCTCGGCACCTTCTGGGGCCTGATCGAGACGGTCGGCTCGGTCGGCAAGGTGATCGATGGGCTCAAGGTCGGCAGCGATGCCGGGGCGCTGTTCGACACGCTGAAGGAGGGCCTCGCCGCCCCGCTCGGCGGCATGGGCATCTCCTTTTCCTCATCGCTGTTCGGCCTCGCCGGCTCGCTGATCCTCGGCTTCCTCGATCTGCAATCGAGCCAGGCGCAGAACCGCTTCTACACCGACCTCGAAGACTGGCTCGCCACCACCGTGCGGGAATACGGCAACGGAGAGGTCGCCGCCGTCGCGAGCACTGGCGGCGGGGTGGCGAGCGGCGAGCTCCAGGCCGCCGTCGAACGCTTACGCTCCGTGCTCGAGGAAGGCAGCGCCAGTCGCGGCACCACCGCGGCGATGGCGAGCCTCGCCGAAGCGATCCAGGCGCTGGTCTCGCATATGCGGACCGAGCAGCAGATGATCCGCGAATGGGCCGACGGCCAGGGCGAGCAGAACCGCGAGATCCGCCGCCTGCTGGAGCGCATCGCGCGCCAGCCCGAGAAGAGTTAAGCAATCAGGATTTGAGAGGCGAGCATGGCTCTAGCCCGCGGCCGCCGCAGCGAAGGCGCCTTCAACTACTGGCCCGGATTCGTCGACGCGCTGTCGACGCTGGTGCTGTCGATCGTGTTCCTGCTGTCGGTGTTCCTGGTCGTGCAGTTCTTCCTGTCGCAGGAGGTCACCGGCAAGGACAAGGCGCTGGAGCAGCTCAACGCCAGGATCGCCCAGCTCACCGAGCTGCTCTCGCTGGAGAAGCTCGGCAAGCTCTCGCTCGATGATCAGGTCTCGCAGCTCAGGGCCGGCCTCGCCTCGGCCGAGAGCGAGCGCGACCGCATGAAGGGCCTCTATGAAGGCCTTGCCAATGCCGGCAACGATGCGCAAGGCAAGACCACCGAGCTCGGCAAGGCGCTCGAGTCGGAAAAGGCCGTCTCGGCGCGGGCGCTGGCGCAGATCGAGGTGCTGAACCAGCAGATCAGCGCGCTGCGCCGGCAATTGGCCGCCCTCGAAGAGGCGCTCGATGCATCCGAGAAGCGCGACAAGGAATCGCAGAACCGCATCGCCGATCTCGGCTCGCGCCTCAACGTCGCGTTGGCGCAGCGCGTGCAGGAATTGTCGCGCTACCGCTCCGAGTTCTTCGGGCGCCTGCGCGCCATTCTCGGCAACCGTCCTGACATCCGCGTGGTCGGCGACCGCTTCGTGTTCCAGTCCGAAGTGTTCTTCGACACCGGACAGGCGACGCTGCTGCCCGAGGGCAAGGCCGAGCTCGACACCGTGGCGAACGCGCTGATCGAGCTCGACAAGAAGATTCCGGCCGAGATCGCCTGGGTGCTGCGCGTCGACGGCCACACCGACGTGCGGCCGGTCAACGGTCCGAACTTCAAGTCGAACTGGGATCTGTCCGCGGCGCGTGCGATCTCGGTGGTGCAATATCTGATTTCGCTCGGCGTGCCGGCCCAGCGCCTGGTCGCCGCCGGCTTCGGCGAGTTCCAGCCCCTCGACACCGCCAACACCGAAGAGGCCTACAAGCGCAACCGCCGCATCGAGCTGAAGCTGACGGAGCGGTAGTGAGCGCGCTCCACCTTCGCCCCTACGCGGACGCCGACGAAGCGGCGGCGATCGACCTCTGGCATCGCACCTGGCAGCAGGCCTATCCGCAGATCGACTTCTCCGCGCGGCTGGCCTGGTGGCGCGAACGCTGGCGCAAGGATCTGGTGCCGAAGGCCCAGATCATCGTCTCGGAACAAGATGGCACGCTGAGCGGTTTCGTCACCATCGACGGCGATGGTTATCTCGACCAGCTCGTGGTCGACCCCGACCATTGGGGCTCGGACGCGGCGAGGCTGCTGGTGGACGAAGCAAAACGCCTGTCACCATCAGGCGTCACGCTGCTGGTGAACAAGGACAATGCCCGCGCCATCCGCTTCTACGAGCGCAACGGCTTCGCCCATGCCGGCGAGGACGTGAACCCGACATCGGGACGGCCGGTGCTGAAGATGGCGTGGCGGCCGTGACTGATGTCACGCTAAGGCGCAGCGTGGCTTGCTAGTGTCGCAATCAGCAACTGATGGAGAGGATCAATGCGGCTGAGCGATCTGGCCAAAGGGTCTTCGGTCTTTCTCGGCGTCATCGTCGCGGGCTATGTGTCGACTGTGTATGTCGACCAGCGCTTGGCTCCGCCGCCCAAGGCAGCAACCGAGACGACAGGTTCGCCAGCGCCAACGAACAGCCCTGCTCCGACCGACAACCCGACGCCGGCCAACGGCGGATCGGCCTGTATCGGCGAGGGCGGCAGCTGGAAGAACTGGCCGTGGCCGAACGTGCCGATGGGCTCGCCGAAGTGCGAGTGAGAATCGGTCGGTGCGAAGCTGCTTCAACACGCTCCACTGTCATTCCCCGCGAAGGCGGGGAATCCAGTACGCCGCGGCTTGTCGGCTGATCACTGCTGTCACGGACTACTGGATCACCCGCCCCAGTGCGCAAGTGCGCACAAGGCGGGTGATGACACTGTGGGTGACGAAAGAGCCCCGTCTCACGCGCCCTCGAACTGCAACCTCGCCAGCCGCGCATAGAGCCCGTTCGCGGCGACGAGCTCGGCATGCGTGCCCTGCTCGACGATCTTGCCCTGGTCCATCACCAGGATGCGGTCGCAGGAGAGCACCGTGGCGAGGCGGTGCGCGATGACGAGCGTGGTGCGATGGGCCATCAGCTCTTCGAGTGCGGTCTGCACCAGCGTCTCGCTTTCGGCGTCGAGCGCGGAGGTGGCTTCATCGAGCAGCAAGAGCGGCGCGTCGCGCAGGATGGCGCGGGCGATGGCGATGCGCTGGCGCTGACCGCCGGACAACGTCACGCCGCGTTCGCCGAGCGGGGTATCAAAACCTTCAGGCAGGCGGCGGATGAACTCAGAGGCATGCGCGAGATCGGCTGCACGCTCGACCTCGGCGTCATCAGCATCGGGCCGGCCGAAGCGGATGTTCTCGCGGGCGCTGGCGGCAAACACATTGGACTCCTGCGGCACCAAAGCGATGCGGGAGCGGAAGTCGCGCGGATCGGCTGATTTCACCGGCACGCCATCGAGCGAGATCGAACCGCCCTTGGGATCGTAGAAGCGCAGCAGCAGATGGAAGATCGTGCTCTTGCCGGCACCGGACGGGCCGACGATCGCAACCTTCTCGCCGGGCCGCACGGTAAATGAAACAGCATCGAGCACGTTGACGTCGGGCCGCGCCGGATAGGCGAAGCTGACACGATCGAAGCCGACCTCGCCGCGCCCCGGCACGGGCAGTGCGCGCGGCGATGCGGGCGCGGCGATCTCGGGCTTCACGTGCAGGATCTCGAACAGACGTTCGGCCGCGCCTGATGCCGCCGATACCTCGCCCCAGACCTCGCTGAGCTGGCCGAGCCCCGCGGCCGCGAAGGCCGCATAGAGCACGAACTGGCCGAGCCGGCCCGGGGTGATCGCGCCCGTCAGCACGTCATGCGAGCCGATCCAGAGGATGCCGACCACGCTTGCGAACACGATGAAGATGACGATGGCGGTGAGAACCGCACGGGCCTGCGTGGAGGTGCGCGCGGCCTCATAGGCCTGCTCCACCTCGCCGCCAAAACGTTTCGCCGCTAACCCCTCGCTGGTATAGGCCTGCACGGTGCGGATCGCGCCGACCAGCTCGCCGGCATAGGCTGAGGCTTCGGCCAGCGTATCCTGCGCGTTGCGTGACAGCCGCCGCACCCAGCGCCCGAACGCGACCAGCGGCAGCACGATCAAGGGGATCGCCAGCAGCACGAAGCCCGAGAGCCGCGGGCTGGTGATCACCATCATCGCGGCAGCGCCGAGGAACATCATGAGATTGCGCAGCGCGATCGACACGGAGGCGCCAACCGCGGATTTGATCTGCGTGGTGTCGGCGGTGAGCCGCGACACCAATTCGCCGCTGCGCGCGGAATCGAAGAAAGAGGGCGACAGCGAAAGCAGATGCGCAAACACGTCGCGCCGGAGATCGGCGACGATGCGCTCGCCGATCGTCATCACGAGGTAATAGCGCGATGCACTCGCCAGCGCGAGCACGGCGACGACGGCGATCATCACCGAGAAGTAGCTGTTGATCATCGCGATGCCTTCGGGCGTCAGCCCGAAATCGATCATCCGGCGCACCGCGACCGGCACCAGCAGCGTGGTCAGCGCCGCAATCGTCAACGCAACGAAGGCCAGCGCCGCCCGGCCGCGATAGCGGGCGACGTAGGGCGCAAGCGCCAGCAGCGGCCGCAGCTTGGCCCGGCCCTTGGCCGGCTGTTCGATCAGCTCGGCTTCGATCGACGGGGCCTCGGCATGCCCGGTTTCAAGCCGTTCAACTGCGCTCATTAGAATCCGACCAAAAGAGAGACGTAGGCTCCACATAGGCCCCGGCACGAGGCGAGGCAAATCCGGGATGTACCGTAAGGGGCGGCCCGGTTCTCAAGTCTCCACAATGGCTTGTTTTAAGGGGGCCAGCTTGTCTTTAAGGGGTCTGTGGGGTATAGACCCCCGCCAAATCCGTCATTCGATAGTCACTCAAGCCGGGCGCCGGGCGCCCTAGGAATTGCCATGAAAGCCGAAATTCATCCGGATTATCATACGATTAAGGTCGTCATGACCGACGGAACCGAGTACCTGACCCGCTCCACCTGGGGCAAGGAAGGCGACACGCTGAACCTCGACATCGACCCGAAGTCGCATCCGGCCTGGACCGGCGGCTCTACTCAGATCATGGACCGCGGCGGCCGCGTCTCGCGCTTCCAGAAGAAGTTTTCGGGCTTCCTCAAAAAGGATTGATCCCGGCCGGCGAAGGCTGGAGACGAAAGCGCCCCCGGAAAGCCGGGGGCGTTTTTGTTTGCGGGGGCAGTCGTCCGTCAAAACCGAGATTTCGTAGGGTGGGCAAAGCGAAGCGTGCCCACGAAACGGTTATCGTGATCCTCAATCAGAGACCGTGGGCACGGCGCTTTGCGCCTTTGCCCACCCTACAAGAGTGGGGCTTGCCTCTGAGACCCTACCGCTCGAACGCGGCCTTCAATGCGTTGAGGTGCGGCACCAGCGGGTTGCCGATCGCGATGTGGTCGGCCGGCGGGGTGTGAATCGAGGTGTCGAGCCGGCGCACGCGGGCCTGCAGGCTCATCGAGCGGTGGATCAGATCCTGCAGCTGCGTCGGCAGTTTCTCGATGGTGTCGGCGGGGCCGGGATCGGCGGCTGTGAGCTTGACCTTGGTCTTTTCGCGGTTGGCCTGGACCAGCGTCATCTCGCCTTCCTTCACGGCGCGATGCAGCAGCAGCCATGAGGCGAGTTGCATCAGGCGCGTGGTGAGGCGCATGCTCTCGGTCGCGTAAGTGAGGCTGACGGCACGGTCGAGCGCCTTGGCCTCGGTACGGCCGGCACCGTCGAGATAGGCGGCCGTCTCTTCGACGAGATCCATGCCCTCGCGGAACAGGGCGCCGAACGCCGCAGAATTGGTGAACCGCTCGCTGAGTTGAACGAGAGCGCCGTCGGCCTGCAAACGTTCCATGGTTAACGCCCCTTACGCAACTGTTTACCTGTCCGGCTTTGGCGCCGGCTTATGATGAACAAATCATTGCGCGGGGGGATCGCGGAGTCCAGCGGCAAGCACGGATATGGTTTCCGCGCGTCATTCCGAGGAATTCAACCGGGAATGGAGGCAAAAAAAGAGCCGCCGGAGACCGGCGGCTTTGAAAGTTGATAACAGGGAGGCGTCAAACAGAGTGGACAGGAGCCACTCGGTGTCCAAACGAGGACGGTTCCAGTCATAAACTCGAAAGCTTAATTGGGAGTAAACGAACGAATTTTTTGAGGGTTCGTTAGGCATGTCGGTCAGTGGCCGAGTGGGATGTAGTCGCGCTCTCTCCGCCGTCATGCCCGGGCTTGTCCCGGCCATCCACGTTCTTCGTCGCTGTTGGAAAGAAAGACGTGGATGGCCGGGACAAGCCCGGCCATGACGCGTCGAAGCAGGCGCTCCCGACTACGTCTTGAAAAAACTGTTCGCCGCATCGCGCGAGGCGCGCTTCTTGGTGGCGGCTTCCTCCAGCCTTGCGATCTCGGTCTTGAGCAGGGCGACGCGCTCGGTCAGTTCCTCCACTGACAAGAGTGAGAGATCCTGTCCGATCTCGTGGGTGACCTTCTTGCGCGGGCGGTCGTCGTCTTCCATCGGCATCGTCGTTCCTCCTCTCGTCCGCGGGCCGGACCACACCGCTTGATACCGGCTTGGGCGGTTGCCAGCCAAGACCGCGCTGGCTAATCAAAGGCCTCGTTTCCCTCGCACCTTTGCTCAAGGACACATCATGGACAAGCTGCCCGCGCAAATGACCGTGGTCGCCATTTCCAAGCCAGGCGGACCGGAGGTGCTGGTGCCGGAACAACGTCCCGTTCCGCAGCCCGGTCCTGACGAGATCCTGGTCAAGGTACAGGCCGCCGGCGTCAACCGGCCCGACGTGGCGCAGCGCTCCGGCGCCTATCCGCCGCCGCCCGGCGCCAGCGACCTGCCCGGCCTCGAAATCGCAGGTGAAGTGGTCGCGGTCGGCAGCAACGCCAGGCGGCACAAGATCGGCGATATCGTGATGTCGCTCGTCGCCGGCGGCGGCTATGCGCAGTACTGCATCGCACAGGACGCCCAAGCCATGAGCGTGCCGCCGGCGCTCTCGATCCAGGAAGCCGGCGCGCTGCCGGAAACCCTGATGACGGTCTGGCACAACGTGTTCGAGCGCGGCGGCCTGAAGGCCGGCGAGACGCTGCTGATCCATGGCGGCTCCTCCGGCATCGGCACCATGGCGATCCAGCTCGCGAAGGCGTTCGGTGCAAAGGTGTTCGTCACCGTCGGCTCGCAGGACAAGATCGATGCCTGCCTCAAGCTCGGGGCGGATCGTGCGATCAATTACAAGACCGAAGATTTCGTCGCTGTCGTCAAGGAAGAGACCGACAAGGTCGGCGTCAACCTGATCCTCGACATGGTCGCCGGCGACTATGTCGACCGCAACTACGACGCCGCTGCCGTCGACGGCCGCATCGTCCAGATCGCGACCCTCAACGGCCCGAAGGTCAGCGTCAACATCGCCAAGGTGATGGTGAAGCGGCTGACCCATACCGGCTCGACCTTGCGTCCCCGTAGTAATGCGGACAAGGCGGCGATGGTGGCTGCCATTGAGGCGAAAGTGATGCCGCTGCTGCGCGAAGGACGGGTCAAACCACTGATGGACAGCGCCTTCCCGCTGGAAAAGGCCGCCGACGCCCACCGGCGCATGGAGACCTCAGCACATATTGGCAAAATTGTGTTGGAGGTCTAGGCCGCAGGCCCAGCAAGCCGGGCGGAAACCCTTTGATTTTCCTCGCTTTCGTGGCATCTATCGCGAATGCCGAACCACTTCCGTCCGGCCTGAAATCGTCCTTACGTACCAGCCTTGCGTGCCGTTCTTGCACTCAGAGTTTGCGTCCAACGCGGAGAACTGACCTTGCGTCTGATCAGGTGCCTCGCGCCCATCGCGCTGGGCTTCATGATTCTTGTCGCCGCGTATCCCGCGCGCGCGCTTGACGCCGTCAGCGTCCGCAGCGACGCGCCCGCGATCGATCTCACCGGCGTGCTCGAGCATCAGCGCAGCGACGCCGATCGCATCCAGGTCTCCACTGCGCCCGGCACCGACGGCATCGTCCGCCGCATCGAGGTGCGCGCGCGCGAGGGCGGCCAGAACTGGGTGGTGTTCGCGCTCGCCAACAACACCGACGACCAGCTCGACCGCCTGATCGTCGCCCCGCACTACCGCATCGTCTCATCGGGATTGCTCTGGCCAGACCTCGGCCTGTCGCGCATCGCAACCATCACGCCGTCGATCGGCGACCGGCCGGAACGGCAGGAAAGTGCGACGGCCGACGTATTCCGCATCACGCTCGATCCCGGCGCCGTCGTCACCTTCGTCGCGGAACTACGCACCGACAAGCTGCCGCAGCTCTATCTTTGGGAGCCGGAAGCCTACAAGGACAAGGTCAACTCCTTCACGCTGTACCAGGGCATCGTGATCGGCATCTCCGGCCTGCTGGCGCTGGTACTGACCATCCTCTTCGTGGTGAAGGGCAGCATCATGTTCCCGGCCGCGGCGGCGCTGGCCTGGGCGGTGCTGGTCTATATCGGCGTCGATTTCGGCTTCTGGGGCAAGGTGCTCGACATGTCGAACAACGCCGAGCGCATCTGGCGCGCGGCGGGTGAAGCGATCCTGGCGGCGACGCTGCTGGTGTTCCTGTTCGCCTACCTCAATCTCAGTCGATGGCATGTGCGCTATTCGCACATCACGGTGGGCTGGCTCGCCTTCCTCGGCTCGCTGGTCGCGCTGGCGCTGTTCGATCCGGCCGTCGCCTCCGGCATCGCGCGCATCTCGCTGGTGTTGATCGCCTTCGCCGGCTTCGCGCTGATCGTCTATCTCTCCACCCACGGCTTCGATCGCGCCGTGCTGCTGATCCCGACCTGGTTCCTGCTGGTGGTCTGGGTGGTCGCAGCCGGCATGACGGTGGCGGGCTCCGTCACCAATGACATCGTCGGCCCTGCCCTGCTCGGCGGCCTCGTGCTGATCGTGATGCTGATCGGCTTCACCGTCATGCAGCACGCCTTCGCCGGCGGCGGCGCCAGCACCGGCGTCGTCTCCGACATCGAACGGCGGGCGCTGGCGCTGGCCGGCTCCGGCGACCTGATCTGGGACTGGGACGTTTCCGCCGACAAAGTTTTTACCAGCCCCGAGACGGAAGCCCTGCTCGGACTGAAGCGCGGCACGCTGGAAGGCCCGGCGGCCTCCTGGCTCGAGGTGCTGCATCCGCTCGACCAGGACCGCTTCCGCGCCGCGCTCGACAGCGTGCTCGACCAGCGCCGCGGCCGTCTGGTGCAGGATTTCCGCCTGCGTACCCCCGACGGTCACTTCATGTGGTTCGCGCTGAAGGCGCGCCCGGTGGTCGGCTCGGACGGTGAGGTCTCGCGTGTGGTCGGCACGCTCACCGACGTCACCGAGCTGCGCAACGCCGAGGAACGCCTGCTGCACGATTCCGTGCATGACAACCTCACCGGCCTGCCGAACCGCAAGCTGTTCATGGACCGCTTGGGTGCCGTTGCGCATTTCGCCAAGTCGATGCCGACGCTGCGCCCGACGCTGATGGTGATCGACCTCGACCGCTTCAAGCAGGTCAACGATTCCGTCGGCATCGCGGTCGGCGATTCCATCCTGCTGACGCTGGCCCGCCGCCTCACCCGCATCCTGAAGCCGCAGGACACGCTGGCGCGGCTCGCCGGCGACCAGTTCGGCCTGATCCTTTTGTCGGAGCAGGACCCGGCCCGGATCACCAATTTCGCCGAGACCATCCGCAAGACCATCCGCGCGCCGATCGCCTTCAACGACCGCGAGATCTTCCTGACCGCCTCGATCGGCATGGCGCTGTCCGATCCGCAGACGCAGCTGACGGACGAGATCATCAAGGACGCCGAGCTTGCGATGTATCATTCCAAGCGCATCGGCGGCGACCGTATCGACGTCTACAAGCCCGCGATGCGCGCGCGGAAGACCGACCGCCTGACGCTGGAAAGCGAGCTGCGCCGCGCCATCGAGCGGCAGGAGCTCACGATCCTGTATCAGCCGATCGTGCGGCTGGAGGACCGTTCGGTCGCGGGTTTCGAGGCCTTGGCGCGCTGGGATCATCCCAAGCTCGGCCGCATGGCGCCGTCGGAATTCATCACCATCGCGGAAGAGACCGGCCTGATCGTCGATCTCGGCATGTTCGTGCTCGACCAGACCGCCAAGCAGCTCTCGGTCTGGCAGCGCGCGATGCGATCGCGCGAGCCGATCTTCGCATCCGTCAACGTCTCCTCGCGGCAGCTGCTGCGCCACGATCTGATCCACGATATCCGCACCGTGCTGTCGCGCTCCTCGGTCGCACGCGGCACGCTGAAGCTGGAACTGACGGAATCGCTGGTGATGGAGAATCCGGAGCACGCAGCGCAAATGCTGACGCGCATCCGCGAGCTCGGCACCGGCCTGTCGCTCGACGATTTCGGCACCGGCCATTCCTCGCTGGCCTATCTGCAGCGTTTCCCGTTCGACACCATCAAGATCGACCAGTCCTTCGTCCGCACCACCAATCGCGGCACGCGGCCGGTGATCCTGAAGTCGATCATCGCGCTCGCGCATGATCTCGGCATGGACGTGGTGGCGGAAGGCGCCGAGACCGATTCGGACGCGGTCGAGCTGTACCAACTGGGCTGCGAATACGCGCAGGGCTTTGCCTTCGGCGAGCCGATGGACGCGGATGCCGCGATGCGCCTGCTGACGGAAGTGCGGCTGGAAGCGGCGAGCTGATCTTTTCGCGCGAGGTGCCGTAGGGTGCGCAAAGGCGCACTTGCGCCGTGCCCACCATCCAGAAGACGTGGGCACGCTTCGCTTTGCCCACCCTACGATACTTAGGATACGCGGCCTCTCGCTTCCGGGGCGTGAACCCATTCCGAGAACATTGACCTGGATCAATGCAGCCTACGGTCCGGGTGCACCGAATGCCGCGCCACTTGGAGGAAGATCCAATGCGCGCATTGGCTTTGACGATTTTGACCACAGGCATGGTCTTAGCATCAGGGCATTCCCGGGCTCAGACATATGATCCGGCTTTTCCCGTTTGTCTGTACGTCGTCTCCTTCGGCGCTACCCCCTACTATCGATGCAGCTACCATACGATGGACGAATGCAGGGCATCGGCCAACGGTCAGATGTGCGTCCTCAACCCGTACTACGCTGGTGCGACGGCGACGATGAAAGGAAGATCGGCCGCACACGCTAAGACCAGATCGTATGTGCCACCCAAGTCACCGATCCGCTCCCGGTCCGCACCGTACAATCAATCCAATGAACCGTATTACGGAGCTTCCCAGGGTTACGCGCCTGGCGAAAAGCAACAATTTCTCGAAAGCGTGAGACGAAGCCTGTAGAGCAGAAGTGCGCGGTGCCGTGGGGTGGGCAAAGGCGCACTTGCGCCGTGCCCACCATCCAGAGGACGTGGGCACGCTTGCGCTTTTGCCACCCTACGAGACCGTTGGATGTGGAGAGACAGTCAGCCCCTCACCTCCGCCCGTCCTTCTTCCGCTTCGTGAACCGCACGCTGGCGCCATCCGGCATCCGTGTCGCGACAAATCCCGCGGCGAGGCAGGCTTCGCGTTGCGGCATCTTGATATCGGGGCTGCGCAGGCTGTCCCACCATGACGCACGGTTGGCCGCGCGCGGCAGGGCTGCGCCGATGATCTCCTCGATCTGCTCAAAGCTCAGCACGAGTTCCGTCTGCTTCTGCCGCAGAAGATAATCACGTAGCGCGTCGTAGTCGTTCACATCAGTCCTCTCGTCCGAAGCCGGGATCCAGTCGATCAGGCCTGCCGAAAATCGTCAGCCGGATAAACCAATCCTTAACTCATCGCGGCAGTGCCGTCGCGGCTTAAACACTACGCAAGATTTCAGGCGCATCCACTAGGATCGGGAGCAAAGGATGCTGTCTGGATGGCGCGAAGCCGCGGCCCGCCGGCCCTGGCGTATGTCGGCAAAGCTGTTGATCATCACGTCGGTCGTGACGGTGATCGGCTTTTCCGCCATTTGCGTCAACGTCATGCTGGACATGCGCCGCGGCGAAGAGGCGCTGGCCCGCCAGACGCTGGAAAACCTGGCCACCTCGATCGACGCCGACATCAGCCGCAATATAGATATCTACGACCTGTCCCTGAAGGCGGTCGTCAACAACATGCTGCTGCCGGAAATAGCCACGGTCTCGAGGCCGATCCGGCAGCTCATCCTGTTCGATCATGCGACCACGGCACGGCATTTCGGCGCCATCCAGGTGCTCGATGTCGACGGCAGACTGAGCATCGATGCCTCGACGCTGGATCCGCAACCAGAGAACCGCGCCGACGAAGAGTATTTCAGGGTTCATCGCGACAACCCGGGCGTCGGACTGTTCATCAGCCGTCCGATGCTGTTCCGCGGCGCCTTCTCGATCGTGCTGAGCCGGCGCATCAGCGATAGCGACGGCGGCTTCATGGGGGTCGTCGCCGGCTCGATCCGCTACACCTATTTCCACGAACTGTTCGAGCGGCTGAGCCTCGACTCCGACGACACCATCACCGTGCTCAAGCGCGACCGCACCATCATGATGCGGCGGCCGTTCGATCTCGACATCATCGGCAAGAATCTGGGAACGCAACGGGACTGGAAACCTGAAAATCTCAAGGCCGGCGGATCCTACGCCGGAAAAGGGCCGGTGGATGTGACGCCGCGCCTCTACGTGCGCAGCAGCGGCTCCGGTCCGTTGTTTGTCGTGGCAGGCAAGCCGCTGAGCACCGTGTTCTCATTGTGGCAGCGGGAAGCGCTGCGCATCGGCGCCGTGGTGCTGATGCTTTCGCTGTTCGTGCTGGGCTCGGCCATCGTGCTCGCCCGCGAGATCGGCCGGCGCGCGGATGCCGAAAGCAAGCTCGAGGAGATGGCGACGACCGACGCGCTCACGGGCCTGCGCAACCGCCGCAAGTTCGACCAGGTCATCGACATGGAATGGCGGCGCGCCATGCGCCAGAAGACGCAAGTAGCGCTGCTGATGATCGATGCCGACCATTTCAAGGCCTACAACGACACGTTCGGTCACCAGGCCGGCGACCAGGTGCTGGTCGGCATCGCCATCTGCATTTCGGACTCGGTGCGTCGCGCCAGCGACTGCGCCGCGCGCTATGGCGGCGAGGAGTTCGCCGTGCTGCTGCCGAACACGTCGGCCGCCGACGCGTTCAGGATCGCCGAGACCATTCGCGCCAAGGTGCTGGGCTGGTCCGATGGCGGCGCGGGATCGACCGTCTCCTGCGGCGTCGCCAGCCTCGCGCCCACGGCCGGCCTGGACTGGGCCGTGCTGGTTGCGGCCGCCGACAAGGCGCTCTATGCCGCGAAAGCCGGCGGGCGGAATCAGTCGGTGGTGGCGAGCTTGCCGCAGCTGTCGCTGGTGGCGTGAAGACTGCTGTCATTCCGGGGCGATGCGAAGCATCGAACCCGGAATCTCGAGATCCCGGGTCTGGTCCTTCGGACCATCCCGGGATGACATCGAAGGCATTTCGCCTTCGATGTCACTGCCCCAGATACTTCTTCATCTCCGCGATCAGCCCCTCGCGCAGCTCGGGGCGCTTGAGCGCATAGGCGATGTTGGCGCGGAGGAAGCCGGGCTTGGAGCCGCAATCATGGCGCTCGCCCTCGAACTCGACGCCGTAGAACTTCTGCGATTTGGAAAGGCCGATCATCGCGTCGGTGAGCTGGATCTCGCCGCCGGCGCCGCGCTCCTGGGTCTCCAGAATCTTGAAGATCTCGGGCTGGAGGATGTAGCGGCCGGTGATGGAAAGGTTTGAGGGCGCGGTGCCTTTGGCCGGCTTCTCGACCATGCCGTCGACCTCGAACATCTTGCCGCTGCGTTTTCCGACGCCGCAGATGCCGTATTGATGGGTGAGATGGTCGGGCACCGCCTCGACCGCGACCAGGTTGGACTTCTCGCCGAGCGTCGCAGCCGTCTCGATCATCTGCTTCAGGCAACCCGGCGTGTTGAGCACGAGCTCGTCGGGCAGCACCACCGCGAACGGCTCGTTGCCGACGATGTCGCGCGCGCACCAGACCGCGTGGCCGAGACCGAGCGGCGCCTGCTGGCGGGTGAAGCTGACGGCGCCGGCTTCCGGCTGGTTCTGCGCCAGGATTTCCTGCTCGGTCTTCTTGCCGCGTGCGGCAAGCGTAGAGTCGAGCTCGAACATCCTGTCGAAATGATCCTCGATGACGTTCTTGTTGCGGCCGGTGACGAAGACGAAGTGCTCGATGCCGGCTTCCCGCGCCTCGTCATAGACGTACTGGATCAGGGGCTTGTCGACGATGGTGAGCATTTCTTTCGGCATCGCCTTGGTGGCGGGCAGGACGCGGGTGCCGAGACCGGCGACGGGAAATACGGCTTTGCGGATTTTCATGTGATTGATCGAATACCTTGGAGCGCGCGTGAAAGAAGCAATGGCATCTTGCTAGCCGTTTTGCAGCCGGTAACAAAGGCGGATGTTGGGCTCCGTCTCCGAGAATTTGCGAAAAAGGTGACCAGCAAAAATTCACCTTTGTTAAGATATTGGCAACCGTAACGAGGCCTCCTGATGGCGGATTTTCGGCCGACGAGTGGGATATGAGACGATTGGTGACAGCGGTAACATCAACATTGGCCGGCGCAACAATGCTTGCGGCCGGCTTGCTGTTCCCCGCGCAGGCCCAAGCACAACAGGGGCAAAACGGCCTGTCCAACCTGTTCGGCGGTATTTTCTCCGGCTCGAACCCGCAGCCGTCGCAAGCCCCGCCCGGCCCTGGCGGTGCCCAACCATGGTCTGGCGAGGACGGCGCCTCCGGCCATCCGCTGATGACGGCGGCTGCGATCCGCGAGGCGGCCGGCAATTTCGACAATTGCGTTGCGGGGATGTGGCCGGATGCCGCAAGGCGCGGCATCACGCAGGAGAATTTTCAGCGCTTCACCGCCGGGCTTACGCCCGACCTGCGCATCATGGACCTGATGGATTCGCAGCCGGAATTCTCGAAGTCGATCTGGGACTATCTCGACATCCTCGTGAATGACAACCGCCTCGCCAAAGGCAGGGAGATCCTCGTCCAATACAAGGCGCAGTTCGACGCGACCGAAAAGGCCTATGGCGTCGATCGCTATATCATCGCCGCGATCTGGGGCATCGAGTCCAACTATTCGACGCAGATGGGCGACCGCAGCGTGCTGCAATCGACCGCGACGCTCGCCTGCATCGGCCGCCGCCAGGCCTATTTCAAGGACGAGTTCCTCTCGGCACTGGAAATCCTCAACCGCGGCGATCTCAGGCCGGAGCAGATGCGCGGCTCCTGGGCCGGCGCGTTCGGCCCGACCCAGTTCATGCCGACCGCGTTCAAGCGCTTTGCCGTGGACGGCGACGGCGACGGACGGCGCGACGTCGTCGACAACCCGACCGACCTGATCGCCTCGACCGCCAACAATCTGAAGAAGGACGGCTGGCAGAGCGGCCAGAGCTGGGGCTTTGAGGTCGTGGTGCCCCAAGGCTTCAACTACATGCTGGCCGACCGCGCCAAGATGATGACGCTGGCGCAATGGGAGAAGCTCGGGCTGAAACGGGCGACGGGCCAGCCCTTCCCGCATCCGGCGGAGAAAGCCTATCTGCTCGCGCCCGCAGGCGCGCAAGGGCCGGGCTTCCTGATGCTGCAGAACTTCCGGGTCATCATGAAATACAATCCCGCCGAGGCCTATGCGCTGGCGATCGGCCATTTCGCCGACCGCCTGCGCGGCGGGCAGCCCTTTGTGCAGCCCTGGCCACGACAGGAACGGGAGCTCTCGCGGACCGAGCGGCTGGAACTGCAGCAGTTGCTGGCCCAGCGCGGTTTCTACAAGGGCACCCCGGACGGTCAGTTCGGCGGCCAGACCCGGGATGCCCTGCGCAATTTCCAGGTCTCGATCGGGCTCCCTGCCGACGGATTTGCCACCTCCGACGTGCTGGACCGGCTGCGCGGGCGGTAAAAACGGCCCGAAAGTAACCCTGAGCGGCGATTTCGTCGATCGGCGGTGCATTCCCTAAGAATCTGCAAGAGAATTTGCCCGTTTGGCGCCCGATTCCGTTATTATAACGACCTGTCTCCAGACCCCGTTGCGCGCGCCCGAGATCGCATGTCGAAGCCAAAATCCTTTTTCAAGGCGCTGACCGAGACCGGCCCGCTGATCGCGCTGGGGACGGCGCTTGCGATCCTGGTCTCGGTCGCGGGACCGGCCTCGGCGCAGTTCTTCAGCTTCCCCGGCTTCGGCGGCCCGCCGCAGCGCCAGGCGCCGCCGCAGCGTGGCGGCGGCTGGTTCGGCGGCGACTTCTTCGCGCCCTTCCAGCAACAGCAGCCGCAGGCTCCGCGCCAGGATTTTTCGCGCGCACCGGCGCCCGCCAAGCGCGACACCATTGCCGACAAGAACGTGCTGGTGATCGGCGATGCCATGGCCGACTGGCTCGCCTACGGCCTGGAAGACGCCTATACCGAGCAGCCCGACATGGGCGTGATCCGCAAGCACAAGACCACGTCCGGGCTGATCAAATACCAGCCGAAGGGCGAGCCCTCGGACTGGGCCGCGGCCGCAAAGGGCATTCTGGAGACCGAGAAGCCTGACGTCATCGTCGTCATGCTCGGCCTCAACGACCGCATTTCGATCCGCGAGCCCGTCACCGAGAAGCCGGCGGACAAGGACAAAGACAAAGACAAAGACAAAGACAAAGACAAGAAGAACGACAAGGGCGCGCGCGCCAAGCCGCAAGGCAAGCAGGGGGATGCGAAGCCCGGCGACGCCAAGCCCGACTCCGCCGCGAAGCCGGACGACAAGCCTGTCGACACCGACCTGCCGCAGGACGACGCCGATAACGCTGATGCGCCGGCGAGCGCGCCCGAGAAGACCGCACGCAATCCAAATGGCGTCTATGAATTCCGTGACGACCATTGGGTCGAACTCTACAGCAAGAAGATCGAGGAGCTCGCGAACGTCCTGAAGGCCAAGGGCGTGCCGGTGCTCTGGGTCGGCTTGCCTGCGATCCGCGGCCCCAAGGGCACCGCAGACATGCTGTTCCTGGATTCGCTCTATCGCGAAGGCGCGGCCAAGGCCGGCATCACCTATGTCGACGTCTGGGACGGCTTCGTCGACGAGGCCGGCCGCTTCCTGCAGAAGGGCCCTGACTTCGAAGGTCAGATCCGTCAGCTGCGCAGCGGCGACGGCGTCTATTTCACCAAGCCCGGCGCGCGCAAGCTCGCGCACTATGTCGAGCGCGAGATCACGCGTCTCCTGGCGGGCCGCTCCGGTCCCATCGCCCTGCCGAGCGAACCGGCGACGCCCGACACCAATGCCGAGCCCGGTAAGCCGCCGCCGCGGCCGCTCGCCGGCCCGATCGTGCCGCTGGTTGCGGCCTCGATCGCGACCGATCAATTGCTGGGTGGACCAGGCACGCGTCCAGCCGCTGTCGATGCGCTCGCCGCCAAAACGCTGGTGAAGGGCGAGCCGCTGGCCGCGCCCGCGGGCCGCGCGGATGATTATTCCTGGCCGCGCCGCGAGGTCGGCCGCGAGCAGGCCAAGGGCGATACGCCGGTTGCGGCGACGACGCCCGACGGAGGTGCTGCGGCTCCCGGAGCGCCCGGCACGCCTGGTGCAGCTTCTGCGGTCGCGCCTCCCAAGCCGCCCGCACCGAAGAAGCCGCCGCAGCAACCGGCACAGGCAACCCCGTCACTGCGTGATTTCTTCGGCTTTGGCTCGCCGCAGCCCGCGCCGCGCCAGCTGGCGCCGCCGCCGCGCAACCCGAATCCGAATCCTGCGATCCCGCGTCCGCCCGGCAATGTCGGGCGTGCGGCGGAAGTTCGGTAGGCGCAGGTCATTCCGGGGCGTGCGAAGCACGAGCTATGGTGCGCAATTGCGCACCTGAGAATCCATCGTGCCACCGTCAATGTCGATGAATCGATTCCGGGCTCGCGCCAAGAGGCGCGCCCCGGAATGACGGACAGGCTCAGCCGTAATAGCGCCAGCGCGGCGGCGGGCGACGTGCCGGGCGCGACATCAGAAGCGCGAGCGCAAAGCCGATGCCGCCGGCAACCAGCAGCGCGCCGAGCGGATTGTCCTGCACCTTCTTCGACAGCGCCTGCGATCCGTCGCGAAGCGTCTCGCCACTGTTCTCATAGGCGTCCTTGGCATAGCTCGTGGCGGTGTCCGCAGCGTCGCGCACGGCGTCCTTGGCCTGGCCGTAGAGATTCTGCACGGTGCCGGCGGCTTCGCGCGCCTTGCCCGACGCCTGTGTCTGCGCATCGCCTGCGAGATCGCCGACGGCGCCTTCCGCGCGTCCAGCGAATTCCTTGGCCGATCCGACGATCCTGTCCTTGTCCATGATGCTCCTCCTCGGGGGTCTGCCCAAGTAACCGATCAGGAGCAGCGCAGTTCCACGGCTGCGTGGAGTTTGGACTAGAGAATAAGCCCGTCATCGACCACGAGCGTCTGTCCAATGATGTACGACGACAGCGGCGAGGCCAGGAACAGCGCGGCACCCGCCATGTCGGCCGGCGTGCCCAATCGCCGCAGCGGAATCCGTGCCAATGCGCCTTCGAGCCGCTTCGGATTGTCCGTCGTCACCTTCGTCATTTTGGTGTCGACGAGGCCGGGCGCGATGCCGTTGACGCGGATGCCGTCCTCGGCCCACGCCTCGCCCAAGGTCCGCGTCAAGCCGACCGCGCCGGTCTTCGAGGCGTTGTAGGCAGGATTGCCCATGGTGGAATGATAGGCCGCGGTCGAGGACACCATGATCAGTGCGCCCTTGGAATCCCGCAACATGGAATGAAATCGCATCGCGCACGCCATCAGGCTCATCAGGTTGACCTCGACCACCTTGCGGAAGCCCGCCATCTCGAACTCGCCACGGCGATAGATCACCGCGCCCTGCGCGAGCACGAGAATGTCGAGCCTATCGAACGATGGCTTGAACGCTTCGATGGCGCCGGCATTGCTGACGTCGAGCTGCGCGTAGGCAAGACCGGTGAGATCGGAGCCCTCCTCCGCCTGATATTCCGTTGCACGCGCTCGTGTGCCGCATACCGCTACGCCAGCACCCCTCGCGCGAAAGGCTTGGGCAATGCCATTGCCGATGCCGCTGGAACCACCGACCACCAGCACCTGCCTGCCTGAGAAATCGAGTTCGTTCGCCATCGCGGCCTCCCCTTTTGTCTTGCTTGTTTGACCTGTCTGCGGATCGATGCCAGCCTTGTCCATCTCACAACAAGAAACAAGAGACCGCGAGGAAACAGCATGTCCGAGTTCAAAGAGCTCAGCCGCTCCGTGAAGGGTCTGACCGTTCTCGTCACCGGCGCGGCCAGCGGCATGGGCCGCGCCACTGCGCGCGTGTTCGCCGGCGAGGGCGCCAACGTCGCGGTCACCGATTATGACGAGCAAGGCGGCCGCGCCGTCGCGAAAGATATTACAGCGAGCGGCGGAACGGCGAAGGCGTGGAAGCTCGACGTCGCTGACGGCGGCGAGATCAAGCGCGTGGTTGGCGATGTCGCCGCGCATTTCGGCGGGCTCGACATCGTCATCAACAATGCCGGCATCTCTGTGCGCGTCGCGATCGACGACGAGGCTTACGACGACGCCTGGGCAAAGGGCATCGCGGTGATGTTGACGGCCCATCCGCGCATCATCCGCGCGGCGCTGCCGCATTTGCGCAAATCGAAGTCGGCGCGCATCGTCAATATTGCTTCGACCGAAGCGCTGGGCGCCACAGTATTGCACAGCCCCTATTCGGCGGCGAAGGGCGGCGTCGCGAGCCTGACGCGATCGCTCGCAGTCGAGCTCGGCCGCGAGGGCATCACCGTCAATTGCATCTGCCCGGGCCCGATCCGCACCGCCATCACCGATCGCATCTCCGAGGAGCACAAGTCCATCTACGCCAAACGTCGCACCGCACTCGGCCGCTATGGCGATGCCGAGGAGGTCGCGCATATGACGTTGAGCCTGTGCCTGCCAGCGGCATCGTTCCTGACCGGTGCCGTGATCCCCGTCGACGGCGGCCTGATGGCGCGGAACGCGTGACGGTATGGCGTCGCCCGGATGAAGCGGAGCGTAATCCGGGGTTCTCATCTGGCGGAAAGCCCCCCGGATTGCGCTCCGCTCCATCCGGGCTACAAGGGAGCCATGCGTGCCGCGCGTTGACAACTGCGAGTGCCAGAGTAGCTTTTCACCGACAGAGCGGGACCAACCGCTCGCAGCCGCGGGAGAAACACCATGACGATCGCCATCCGGCAGCTTCAGAAGCATTTTGTCGGCGAGGTTTCGGGCCTCGACCTGCGAAAAGCTCTCACACCGGATGAGGCCCGCGAGATCGAGTCTGCCATGGACAAGTACGCGGTGCTCGTGTTCCACGACCAGGACATCAATGACGAGCAACAGATGGCCTTCGCGCTGAATTTCGGCCCGCGCGAGGACGCCCGCGGCGGCACGGTCACCAAGGAGAAGGACTACCGCCTGCAGTCCGGCCTCAACGACGTCTCCAATCTCGGCAAGGACGGCAAGCCGCTGGCCAAGGACAGCCGCGCGCATCTGTTCAATCTCGGCAATTGCCTGTGGCACTCCGACAGCTCGTTCCGCCCGATCCCGGCAAAGTTCTCGCTGCTGTCGGCCCGCGTGGTGAACCCGAAGGGCGGCAACACCGAATTCGCCGACATGCGCGCGGCCTATGATGCGCTGGATGACGAGACCAAGGCGGAGATCGAGGACCTCGTCTGCGAGCACTCGCTGATGTATTCGCGCGGATCGCTCGGCTTCACCGAGTATACCGACGAGGAAAAGGAGATGTTCAAGCCGGTGCTGCAGCGGCTGGTAAGGACCCATCCCGTGCATCGCCGCAAATCGCTGTATCTCTCATCGCATGCCGGCAAGGTCGTCGGCATGAGTGTGCCGGAAGGACGGCTGTTGCTGCGCGACCTGAATGAGCACGCCACGCAGGCAGAGTTCGTCTACGTCCACAAATGGAAGCTGCATGACCTCGTGATGTGGGACAACCGCCAGACCATGCACCGCGTCCGCCGCTACGACCAGTCGCAGCCCCGCGACATGCGCCGCGCAACGGTGGCGGGCACCGAGCCGACGGTGCAACAGCAGGCGGCGGAGTAGGCGCAGCACAGTAACAGGTGTCATCGCCCGGCTTGACCGGGCGATCCAGTACCCCGAGACAGTTAATGCAGCCGACAAGCTGCGGTGTACTGGATGCCCAGGTCAAGCCGGGGCATGACGGCAGAGGGTGGGGCGAGCAGCGAGCCCGACGGCTGCGAGAGTAGGGCCGGTTACGCGTGCCCGGCCTCGTTCGACAGCATGCCGGGATCGATGCCGATCTTGCGCAGGGCGCGGCCGTATTTTTCGTCGACGTCGTCGCCGAAGATCAGGTCCGCATCCGCATCGCAGTGCAACCAGCCGTTGCTCTGGATCTCGGTCTCGAGCTGGCCCGGCCCCCAGCCGGCATAGCCGAGTGCGAGGATGGCGTGCTTGGGGCCGGAACCATTGGCGATCGCACGCAGGATGTCGACCGTCGCGGTGAGGCAGACGCCGTCGTCGATCCGCAGCGTCGCGTTCTCGATATAGAAATCGCTGGAATGCAGCACGAAGCCGCGGCCGGTGTCGACCGGGCCGCCACGCAGCACCTTCATGCTTTCGGCATTTTCGGGCAGCTTGATGTGCTCGCCCTTCTTGACGATGCCGAGCTGCTCGAGCAGCTCCGGAAAGTCGATGCTGCCCGCGGGATGATTGACGATGATGCCCATCGCGCCCTCGGCAGAATGGGCGCAGAGATAGATCACCGAGCGCTCGAAGCGGGAGTCGCCCATCACTGGCATCGCGATCAGGAGCCGGCCGTCGAGGTAAACGGCGGAATTGGGGAGCCTGGAGCCTGTGCTGCGGGTGCTTTCGCCCGTCCTCTTGCCTGTGGGAGCCATCAGTGAAGCACTCCGGTTTGAATTCCTATCCTGATGTCGGGCCGGCCTGCTGTCAAATCAAGGCTTGCAGAGATATGATTCGGGCGCATCCATCACAAGCAATTCAATGGTTTGACCAGGGGCGACCCTGTAAAGACGTGCCATGCTGACCAGAGTTCCCCTGCAAGCGGCGATTGGCGTCGCAGCAACCTTGCTTGCGTCGTCACTGGCGATGGCTGGCCATGCCGACGATGCGTCGCCGTGGCAGCGAGACGGACATTCCGCGGTGCGCCTGCTCGCGGGATCGCGCAGCGGCACGGTGTTGCTCGGCGGTATCGCCATCCAGCTCGAGCCCGGCTGGAAGACCTACTGGCGCATGCCGGGCGATTCCGGCGTTCCACCGCGGTTCGACTTCTCCAAGTCGGACAATGTCGAAGCCGTGACCGTGATGTGGCCGGCGCCGCAAAAGTTTGACGACGGCGCGGGCGGCCATTCGATCGGCTATCACGATCAGATCGTGCTGCCCTTGCGCATCGTCGCCAAGGCGGCCGACAAGCCTGTGACGCTGCGCGCCGAGATCAACTACGCGGTCTGCGAAAAGCTCTGCATTCCCGTCGATGCCAATGTCGAGCTCGGCTTCAACAACGTCGCATCGACTGAAGACGGCAATTTGCGCGCAGCGCTCGACGCCGTGCCGAAGCCCGCCAATATCGGAGACCCCAATCCGCTGACCATCCGCGACGTCAAGCGCGACGGGCCCAAGAACGTGGTGGTCGATGTCGTCGCCCCCGAGGGCAGCAAGGTCAATCTGTTCGTGGAAGGGCCGACGCCGGAGTGGTCGCTGCCGATTCCCGATGTGGTCGAGCCCGGCCCGCCTGGCGTGAAGCGATTTTCCTTCGAGCTCGAAGGATTGCCGCCGGGCGTCAAGCCTGATGGCGCGGCACTGAAATTCACGCTGGTGGGGCCGGACAAATCCTACGAGTTCAATACGAACTTGGAGTAGTTGTCGTCCCGGCGGAGGCCGGGACCCATACTCCGAGAAAGAAGTTGCTAGCCTAGCCGGCAACCACAAATCTTCGTCAAACCAAATCCTGTGGTTATGGGTCCCGGCCTTCGCCGGGACGACGGCAGCGGTGGACCAACTGCGTAACGCCCACCCAACCGAATCTTAACGAATGGTTGCTAAGTCCGGACCCTGCCGCAGCATGCGGACGTCTGGGGATCTCGACTTGGCCGTGATGGATGCAGAACCCGCAACGACCAGACCGGCCGGCCTGATCACGCGGCTGCGGGGAAAACTGACGGGCGGCTCGAGCGAAGCATCGCTGACGCGGCGGCTGGCCGGCACCATCTTCATCATCCGCGTCATCAGCGCGGGCCTCGCCTATCTTTCGCAGGTGCTGCTGGCGCGCTGGATGGGGACATCCGACTACGGCGTCTACGTCTATGTCTGGACCTGGGTGCTGCTGCTCGGCAGCATGATGGATTTCGGCATCTCCGCCTCCGCGCAAAAGATCATTCCGGAATATCGCGCCAGCGGCAATCATGCATTGTTACGCGGCTTTCTGTCCGGCAGCCGCTGGCTGACCTTCGCCGTCTCCACGCTGGTGTCGCTCGCGCTTGCCGGCATCGTCAGGCTTCTCTCGCCCTGGATCGATCCGGCCGAGGAGCTGCCGCTCTATATCGGCTGCATGACGTTGCCCGCCTTCGTCGTCGCCAACACCCAGGACGGCATCGCGCGCTCGCATGACTGGATGCAGCTCGGCCTGATGCCGCAATTCATCATCCGCCAGGCGCTGATCATCGGCATCACCGCCGGTGCCTTCCTGCTCGGCTATCATCTCGGCGCGGTCGCGGCGATGGTGGCGAGCCTGGGTGCCGTGTGGATCGCGATGGCCGGACAGATGGTGGTGCTGAACCGCAGGCTCGCCGATCACATCGCGCCGGGCGCCAAGGCCTACGACATCGGCGGCTGGCTCGCGATCTCGCTGCCGATCCTTTTGGTCGAAGGTTTTTATTTGCTGCTCTCCTACACCGACGTGCTGGTGCTGCAGCAGTTCCGTCCCTCCGACGAGGTCGGCGTCTACTTTGCTGTGGTGAAGACGCTGGCACTGGTGTCGTTCATTCACTACGCGATGTCGGCAACGACGGCGCATCGCTTCGCCGAATACAACGCCAGCGGCGACAGAGCGCGCCTGTCAGCCTATGTCGCGCACGCCATCGCCTGGACATTCTGGCCGTCGCTGGCGGCAACCATCGCGCTGCTCGCGCTCGGCAAGCCGCTGCTCTGGCTGTTCGGACCGCAATTCGTTGTCGGCTACGACATCATGTTCGTCGCCGCTGTTGGCCTCGTGGTGCGCGCCGCGATCGGCCCGGTGGAGCGGCTGCTCAACATGCTGGGCCAGCAGAAGATCTGCGCGCTGGCCTATGCGCTGGCGTTCGTCATGAACCTCGTGCTCTGCATCGCGTTGGTGCCGCGCTTCGGCGGCCATGGCGCCGCCGCCGCGACCTCGATCTCGCTCACCTTCGAGACCGTGCTGCTGTTCTGGATGGTGCGGCAGCGGCTGGGGCTGCACGTGTTGGCATTTGGTAAATAGGTCCGACGGAACCAGCCCCGGCGCACTCGTGGGGAACGACGACCTCGCAATACGTCCGGGAACAGAGAGAAACTTCTGCCTACCCCCAGCACGGAGCACAATTTTTCTTATTCGTCTGAGATAGTTGCGTCTCTGGGAAAGTTTATTCTACGTCATATTGCCCGACTGACGAGATAGACCTAGATTCCGCCAGCCATGATTGATCCGCCCTACCTCGCCCCGGGATTTAGTCTCGGCATGAGCTGCGTCGGCAGCGGCTCGCTGAGGACGACACGCGGCCCGCTGGGATGAAAGCCAAAGATGCCTCCGATTGACACCGCTTTGATCGTTCTTGCAGGGATCGCCCTGTTTGCGGCCTTCGTGAACGGTGCGCTTGGTTATGGATTTTCGTCCCTAACCGTGCCGGTCGCGCTCGTTTTCTATGCCAACCGCGTGCTCAATCCGGCTTTGGTCCTGATCGAAGTCTTCGTGAACGTGTACGTTCTCTTTATCAATCGAGCCGGCGTTCCAGCTGTCTGGAAGCGCGTGTTTCCCATCCTCATCGGCATGCTGCCTGGCATCGCGGTCGGAGCCTATGCTCTGTCCATGGTTCAGCCCGTCTGGATCAAACTCGCCACCTACTCGCTTATCCTGCCTCTTATTCTACTGCAGGCAGCCGGCTGGCGGAGGCCCATTCAATTACGCTGGCTGGTTGGCCTGCCCTTTGGAGCGACCCTGGGAATCCTGTACTCGTTAACGACCATTTCAGGCCCCCCTTTGGCGATGTTGTTCAACAATCAGGGTCTGGTCAAAGACGAGTTTCGAGCCGGCCTGGCGCTGGTTCGGGTAACCGAGTCCTGCCTGACTGCGCTCGCTTACTACTATCTCGGCCTCTTCATCGCAGAAAGCACCGCCATTTTGCCGGTGCTAGCCGTCTGTGCCACCGTTGGTATTCCGCTTGGCGCCTTTTTCATCCACCGGATGGATCCCGAGACATTTCGCCGGATATGCATGAGCTTTGATGCCTGGGTTGTGGGATTCGGTCTCTCGCGCGTGTTGATCGAGCTCAACCTGGCGGCAAGCCCATGGGCATACAGCGTGTTGGCGGGTACGATCCTGATAGACGTCTATTTGTTGTACGTCTTTTTCAGCTCCCCCAAAGCGGCCTCGCGCGGCTCAAGAATTCCTGCGGGTTTGGCAGCCCGTTCTTCAACCGCGCTGAGGCACTGAAGCGCTGTCGCTGGATACGACTGGCCCGCGCGGACCAGTTTGCATCGATGTCCAATTTCAGTCTCTAGGGTGGGCAAAGCGAAAGCGTGCCCACGACCTTTTTCAATCGGAGACAGATGGTGGGCACGGCGCAAGGGCGCCTCTGCCCACCCTACGGCATCTCGGCCGTTATTCCGCCGTCCAGCCGCCGTCGATCGACAGATTCGTGCCGGTAATCTGCGCGGCGTCGTCGCTGCACAGGAACAGCGCGAGCGCTGCGACCTGCTCCGACGTCACGAACTCCTTGGTCGGCTGCGCGTCGAGCAGCACGTCGTTGATGACCTGCTCGCGCGTGAGGTTGCGCGCCTTCATCGTATCCGGGATCTGCTTTTCCACCAGCGGCGTCCAGACATAACCGGGGCTGATGCAGTTGCAGGTGATCTTGTGGGTTGCGACCTCCAGCGCCACGGTCTTGGTCAGGCCGGCGATGCCGTGCTTGGCCGAGACGTAAGCCGACTTGAAGGGCGAGGCGACCAGCGAGTGCGCCGAGGCGGTATTGATGATGCGGCCCCAGCCCTTCTTCTTCATGCCGGGAACGGCGGCGCGGATGGCATGGAAGGCCGAGGACAGGTTGATCGCGATGATCTGGTCCCATTTCTCCGGCGGGAATTCCTCGATCGGCGAGACGAACTGGATGCCGGCATTGTTGACGAGAATGTCGACCGAGCCGAACGACTTTTCGCCGAGCGCGATCATCCCGGCGATCTCGGCCGGCTTGCTCATGTCGGCCGGCGAATAGACCGCCTTCACGCCGAAATCGGATTCGATCTTGGCGCGTTCCTTCTCGATGTCCTCGGGCGAACCGAAACCGTTGATGACGACATTGGCGCCGGCAGCCGCGAATGCGCGCGCATAAGCAAGGCCAATGCCGCTGGTCGAACCTGTTACGACGGCGTTCTTGCCTGAGAGAGTACCCATATTATTCGCTCCTTTTTGCCGGGGGCGCGGTGACGTCCCCCGTGAGATCGTAAGTCACCATGGTCTCGCCGGACTGCGGCTTCTCCAGCCAGTCCTTGTGGCGCATCGACAGATGCACGTCGCGCACGCCGCTTTCCCAGTGCTCGACCATGGCGACATGCGAGAAGTCGTAGTCCTTGGACGAGGATTCGTAGTTCTTGCTGCGATAGATCAGGTGCACCACCGTGACAGTGCTCTCACGAGAGACCTTCGCGAGGAACTCGACGGACGGATCGTTCTTGAGATAATCGGGCAATTTGGCAATCAGCTCGCGCGCCGCCCTGCGGGCGTTGTGCAACTGCTTGTTCTTGTCGGTGTTCATCCGCGTGCGGCTGGAGAAGCGGATGTCCTTCTCGCGCTCGGTCGCCTCGAGCAGCGAATTCGGCAGATCGCCGCGGGCGCTGAACAAATCGACCTGGAAGATGAGCAGGTCGCGATCAACCTCGGCATCGAGCACGAAGTCGAGCGGCGTGTTGGAGGCGATGCCGCCGTCCCAATAATGCTCGCCGTCGATAACGACCGACGGAAATCCCGGCGGCAGCGCGCCCGAGGCCATGATGTGCTCGGGACCGATGAGCTTGCCGAGCTTCTTGAACTCGTAATTGTCGAAATATTTGAAGTTGCCGGAGGTGACGCCGACGGCGCCGACCGACAGCCGCGTCTTCAGATCGTTGATGCGATCGAAGTCGACGAGACGCTCCAGCGTCTTCTTCAGCGGCGCGGTGTCGTAATAGCTCTCGGCCTGGGGACTGCCCGGCGGCCAGAGCGGCGCGGGCGGGAGGCGCGGCGTGAAGAAGCCGGGCACGCCGAAGGTCGCGATCAGCGCGGCACTGGTGGAATTGAACAGCTCGCGGCTGTGGTCGCTCTTGCCGATCGGCTTCCACGGCACCGGCGCGGAGACCATCTCCCAGAATTCCTTGAGCCGCTTGACGCGGGTGTGGCCCTCATTGCCGGCGATGATGGCGGCATTGACCGCGCCAATCGAGATGCCGGCGACCCATTCGGGCTCGAAGTCGAAATGGCACAGCGCCTGATAGGCGCCGGCTTGATAGGAGCCGAGCGCGCCGCCGCCCTGGAGGACCAGGACGCGCTGCGCCTTCGCGGGGACTGTTGCGACTTCCGGGCTATGATCGGTCATAGGGGGATATTAGCAAATAATCGCAAAACGCGAGCCACCGTGGCGACAGTCTAGCGCGACGTCAATGCACCCGGGATCAAGTCTGGCTTATCGGGGATCGGTCGACGCCAGGATCATGGTCCAGAACACCTTGTACTTGGTGCCCGGAGCATAGCTCGCCGCGATGCCTAATTTTGTGACACCGCTCTTGAGCATGTTGGCGCGATGCGGAGGCGAGTCGCGCCAGCCGGAAAACGCTTCCGCCAACGTATGATAGCCGGCCGAGATGTTCTCGACCGCAACGGTGGCCGGATAGCCGCCGGCGTTGAGCCGCTTACCCAGGGGCGCGCGGACGTCATGGTCCATCTTGTTGGCGGCGGCCATGGAGGCCGACTGGGATTCGGCGAGCCGCATCAGTTCGGGGTCGATCTCGACGCTGCCGAGGCCGTTGTTCTGGCGATATTGCGAGATCATGATCGCCGCGGCCGGCGCGTCGAGCTTGGCGCCCGGGACCGACATGTCGGTATACATCGACGGCTGCTGGATCGGCGCTTCATTGCCGGCGCAGCCGGCGAGAAGCAAAATGAGAAGGATCGCGGCCGCAGCGCGCATGTTCAGGGGCCCCCAAATGAGGGGGCGTTGTTGCATACCAACAATGGCTGAAAGGTGAATTTTGAGGAAAATTCGACCCTATCGGGCATCCGCAAAGATGCGGTAGCGGCGGGGCTCGAGGCCAACGGTGTCGCCGGCGCGCAGTCCCCGGTCGCGGGGGGCGTCGATCTCGATGGTCTCACCGCCTGAGAGCGTGACCTCGGCCCGCTGCACCGGGCCGAAATTGCGGACGTGCTGGACCGCGCCTTCGAAGGCGCCCGAGCCGGCCGGGCCGACCACCATGTCATGTCGCCGCACGAACAGCCTTGACGCGCCAGGCGCCAGCCCCTCCGCGGCGAGCTGCAGCGGGCTGTCGCCCAGCCTGACCACGCCCCCATCGACTTGAACCGGCAACTCGATGGACTCGCCGATGAAGCTGTGCACGAAGGCGGTCGCCGGCGTCTCGTAGACATCGTCGGGCGAGCCGACCTGCTCGATCCTGCCCTTGTCCATGACGACGACACGGTTGGCGACTTCGAGTGCCTCCTCCTGGTCGTGGGTGACGAAGATCGAGGTCACATGGATCTCATTGTGGAGCGAGCGCAGCCATTTGCGCAGCTCTTTGCGCACCTTCGCATCGAGCGCACCAAAGGGCTCGTCGAGCAAGAGAATGCGCGGCTCGATCGCGAGCGCGCGGGCGAGCGCGATGCGCTGGCGCTGGCCGCCGGAGAGCTGGCTCGGATAGCGGTCGGCGAGCCAGTCGAGCTGCACGAGATCGAGCAACTCTTTCACGCGCCTGCGGATGGTCGCCTCGTCTTTCCGGACCGCCCGCGGCTGGACGCGCAGGCCAAAGGCGACGTTCTCGAATACGCTCATGTGGCGGAACAGCGCGTAGTGCTGGAACACGAAGCCGACATGGCGCTCGCGCGCGCCCTGTGCCAGCGCGTCCTCGCCGTTGAAGGAGACCTCGCCGGCATCAGGCCAGTCCAGGCCGGCGATGATCCGCAGCAATGTGGTCTTGCCGGAGCCGGATGGGCCGAGCAGTGCGAGCAGCTCGCCGTCATTGACCTTGAGGTCGACGCCGTCGAGCGCAGCAAAGCTGCCGAACTTCTTGACGAGATTTTTGACTTCAATGGTCATGGACGTCGTGTCCTTCGTCGAGGTGACGTTCGAGGATGGTCTTTGCGACCAGCGTGACCAGCGCCAGCATCGCCAGCAGCGAGGCGATCGCAAACGCAGCGACGAACTGGTACTCGTTGTAGAGGATCTCGACCAGCAGCGGCATGGTGTTGGTCTCGCCGCGAATATGGCCGGAGACGACCGAGACGGCGCCGAACTCGCCCATCGCGCGGGCATTGCAGAGCAGAACGCCGTAGAGCACGCCCCATTTGATGTTGGGCAGCGTGACGCGGAAGAAGGTCTGCAGGCCCGAGGCACCCAGCGAGATCGCGGCTTCCTCTTCCTGCGTGCCCTGCTCCTGCATCAAGGGGATCAGCGCGCGCGCCACGAAGGGAAAGGTCACGAAGGTGGTGGCGAGCGCGATGCCGGGCACCGCGAACAGGATCTGGATGTCGTGATCCCTGAGCCAGCCGCCGAAATAGCCCTGCGCGCCGAACAGCAGCACGAAGACGAGGCCGGAAATGACGGGGCTCACCGAGAACGGCAGGTCGATCAACGTGATCAGGAACGTCTTGCCGGGAAATTCGAACTTTGCCACCGCCCAGGCGGCGACCAGGCCGAAGACGAGATTGAGGCTGACCGAGATTGCGGCGACCACCAGCGTCAGCTTGATCGCCGCCAGCGCCTCCGGCTCGGCAAGCGCCGCGAGATAGGCGAGAATTCCTTTCGCGAAGGCCTGCGCGAACACCACGACCAGCGGCAGCACGACGAAGACGGACAGGAACGCGATCGCCAGCGTAATGATGACGAGGCGCACCGCCTTGGGCTCGGTGCGGAGATTGTTGCGCGCGGCGGCCGCATGGGCGCGCGACTTCGCGTCGGGCGAGGACAGCGAAACGTTATCGGCGATCTGCATCGTCATCGCATTTCGCCCTAGTGCACCGGAATCCGGTCCTGCGCCCAGCGCTGCAACCGGTTCACCGCGAAGATGATGACGAAGGAAACGACGAGCATGACCACCGCGATGGCGGTCGCATCGGCGTAGCGGAATTCGGAGAGACGGATCACGATCAAGAGCGGTGCGATCTCGGAGACATTGGGCAGATTGCCGGCGATGAAGATCACCGAGCCGTATTCGCCGACCGCGCGGGCAAAGGCGAGCGCGAGGCCTGTGAGCAGCGCCGGCGCGAGCGAGGGCAGGATCACGCGGATGATGGTCTGCCAGCGGCTGGCGCCAAGGCTGCCCGCGGCTTCCTCGATCTCGGGATCGAGATCCTGCAGCACCGGCTGGACCGTGCGCACCACGAAGGGAATGCCGATGAAGATCATGGCGACGAAGATGCCGAGCGGCGTGAATGCCACCTTGATGCCGAGCGCAGCAAGCGGGGCGCCGAGCCAGCCCTTCTCGGCAAACAGCGAGGTCAGCGCAACGCCGGCAACGGCCGTCGGCAGCGCAAACGGCACGTCAACGATGGCATCGAAGAGTCGCCGGCCGGGAAACCGATAACGCACCAGCGCCCAGACGATGATGCTGCCCATGACGAGATTGACGCAGGCCGCCGCAAACGCAAGCCCGAAGGAGACGCGCAGTGCGTTCAACGTGCGGCGGCTGGAGAGGATGGCCCAGAACTGATCGAAACTGAGCTCGGTGGACCTCAGAAACAGCCCGGCGAGCGGAATCAGGATGATGACGGACAGCCAGGAAAGCGTCAGTCCCATCGTGAGACCGAAACCCGGCAAAGTCCGGCGTCGTAAAGCGATTGCGCTCACAAGGCCCCCTGTCAAACCCCCTCCGACGGCGCCCGATCAGTTCTTGTAGATCTGATCGAAGACGCCGCCATCGGCAAAATGGTCTTTCTGCGCCTTGGTCCAACCACCAAAAACGTCGTCGATGGTGAATAGTTCGACCTTGGCGAAGGAATTTTCGTATTTCTTGGCAATTTCGGTATCGCGCGGCCGGTAGAAATTGCGCGCGGCGATCTCCTGACCTTCCTTTGTATACCAGAACTGGAGGTAGGCCTCGGCAACGCTGCGGGTGCCCTTCTTGTCGACGACCTTGTCGACCACCGCGACCGGCGGCTCCGCCAGGATGGATTGGCGCGGCGCGACGATCTCGAACTTCTCCGGGCCAAATTCCTTCAAGGCGAGGTAGGCTTCGTTCTCCCATGCGAGCAGCACGTCGCCGACACCACGCTCGACGAAAGTCACGGTCGAACCACGTGCGCCGGTGTCGAGCACCGGCACCTGCTGGTAGAGCTTGGCGATGAAATCCTTGGCCTTGTCGGCCGAGCCGAACTTCTTCTCGGCATAGCCCCACGCCGCGAGATAATTCCATCGCGCGCCGCCCGACGTCTTCGGGTTCGGCGTGATCACGGCGACGCCCGGCTTGATCAGGTCGTCCCAGTCCTTGATGGCTTTCGGATTGCCCTTGCGCACCAGGAACACGATGGTCGAGGTGTAGGGTGATGAATTCTGCGGCAGGCGCTTCTGCCAGTCGGCGGCAGTCAATCCCCTGGCCGCGATCGCGTCGATGTCGTAGGCGAGCGCGAGCGTCACCACGTCTGCCGGCAGGCCATCGATGACGCTCCGCGAGGACGCGCCCGAGCCATTATGCGACTGCTTGATCTCGACGCTCTTGCCGGTCTCCTTCTGATAGGCGGTCGCGAACGCCCTGTTGAAGTCGACATAAAGCTCGCGCGTCGGATCGTACGACACGTTCAGCAGATTAATGTCGGCGGCGAGAGCCGAGCTTGCCAAGAATCCCGTAACGAGCAGTCCTGCTGCGAGCGGAACGATACGGCGCATCATGTCCATCTCCATTCACATCGACGACAGCGGCGGCGTCGATGGCAGGCATAACTCGGGGCGAAACGCGCTTAAGTCAACGGAACCGGATTTTCTTGTTTGTAGAAAGGCAGCGTGCCTGTGCTACGAAGTCTTCATCGTATGGATGCCGCATTCTGTCTTGGCGCGGCCACGCCAGCGACCGGCGCGCTCGTCCTCGCCTTCGGCCGTTCTGCTCGTGCAAGGCATACACCCAACCGAGCGAAAACCCGACGCCGCAAGCGGGTGACGCGGCAATTTGGCGCGGACGAAGATCGCTTCCAGTTCCTCGCGCGAGACATTGGCGAACGGGTTGAACTTCAACCGCGCACCATCGTCCTCGACGACAGGAATATCGGCGCGCGCATTGCCCTGAAATCGCTTGCGGCCGTTGAGCCAGGCCGAGAACGGCTTGAGCGCCCGCGCGAGCGGCTCGACTTTGCGGATACGACAGCAGGCATCGGGATCGGAGAACCAGAGGTCGCGGTCCGGATCTTCGCGCGTCAGCGTCTCCTCGGCAGGCCTGATCGAGCGGACGTCTTTCAGGCCAAGCGTTTCGATCAGCGTGT
Source organism: Bradyrhizobium sp. CCBAU 45384 (assembly GCF_028128665.1). NCBI lineage: Bacteria > Pseudomonadati > Pseudomonadota > Alphaproteobacteria > Hyphomicrobiales > Nitrobacteraceae > Bradyrhizobium > Bradyrhizobium sp. CCBAU 45384. The sequence goes on along the minus strand of NZ_LBIZ01000120.1, from coordinate 612,672 downwards.
CGCGATAGGCCAGCGTCTCCTCGAACAGCCAGCCGGTGTCGAGAAAGATCACGGGGATCGCCGGATCGACGTCCGCCATCACCTTCAGCAGCGTCGCCGATTCCGTGCCGAAGGACGACACCAGCGCGAGCTTGTCGCGCCCGACCGCCTTCAGCGCAGCCGCGATGACCTCCGCGGGCGAGGCATCGCGCAACGCACGATCGAGCTCCTCCGCCGAAGGCAGCGTGGACACGGACGAGACCTGAGGCGCGATGGCGTTCACGTGCCGACACCCTCGGAGTGACGCAGCTGCATGCGCCGGTGCAAGGCCGTGATACGGCCGTCGCCGGTCGGCTGGTAGAACACCGAGTAGCGCTTTGCGGTCTGCATGAAGGCTTCGGCGTCCGCCTGCTTCTTGACCTCGAAGGAATCGAAGCCGGCGCGCAGCATGAACACGAACTGGTCGCGCAGTATCTGGCCGGTCGCGCGCAGCTCGCCGCGATAATTGTAGCGCTCGCGCAGCAGCCGGGCCTGGCTGTAGGCGCGGCCGTCACGGAAGGTCGGGAACACCAGCGCAACGGCGGCGACCTTGCCGAGATACGGCACGAGCTCGTCAATATCGCGGTTGTTCGGCCAGATCACACCGACCTTGCCGGCGCGCTTGACCAACGCATCCGCCTCCGCAATGAAGCGCTCGGCCGGCACCAGGATGTCGCCGCCCTCGGGCAGCGGCGTGTCGACGGCCAGCTTGACGAAACTGTCGTCGACGATTTTTCCGCCATTAACGAGTGGCATAGACGCGCTCCTTGAAGGGTTCGACGCCGAGGCGCTTCACGGTGTCCATGAACAGTTCTTCGGGCCGCTCGCGCAGCGCGAGATAGGCCTCCACGACGTCCTCGATGACATCGGCGACTTCGTCGAACTTGACGCCCGGACCGATCAAGGTGCCGAGCGCAGCGTTCTCGTCGGCGCGGCCTCCGATGGTGATCTGGTAGACCTCCTCGCCGTTCTTCTCGACGCCGAGAATGCCGATATGGCCGACATGATGGTGGCCGCAGGCATTGATGCAGCCGGAGATGTTGATGTGCAGACGGCCGATCAGGTTGGCGAGCTCGTGGTTGGCGAACCGCCGCGTCAGCTCCTGCGCGATCGGGATCGAGCGCGCATTGGCCAGCGAGCAATAGTCCAGGCCCGGACAGGCGATGATGTCGGTGATCAGATTGACGTTGGGCGTGGCGAGGCCAAGCTTGTCGAGTGCCTTCCACAGCGCCGGCAGATCGCGCTTGGCGACGTGCGGCAGCGCCAAATTCTGTTCGTGGCCGACGCGGATCTCGCCGAACGAATATTTGTCGGCGAGATCGGCCAGCGCCTCCATCTGCTCCGCGGTAGCATCGCCCGGGGGCTTGCCGATCGGCTTCAGCGAGATGGTCACGATGGAATAGCCCTGCACCTTGTGCGGGGCCACCGAATTCTTGCGCCATGCCTCGAAGTCGGCGTCGGCCGCGGCCTGACGCAGTTCGTCCGGCATGTGCGGCAGCTTCTCGTAATTCGGGTAGGAGAAGCGGGAGCGGATGTCCTCGATCACCTCGTCGTCGATCTGGAGCGAGGAATTGCGGATGTGCTGCCACTCCTCATCGACCTCGCGCGAGAATTTCTCGATGCCGAGCTCGTGCACCAGGATCTTGATGCGCGCCTTGTAGATGTTGTCGCGGCGGCCGTACTGATTGTAGACGCGCAGGATAGCCTCGATATAGCTGAGGATATCGCGGCCATGCACGAAATGCTTGATGGTCTTGCCGATGAACGGCGTGCGGCCGAGACCGCCGCCGACCAGAACCTCGAAGCCGGTCTCGCCCTTCTCGTTCTTGATCAGCTTCAGACCGATGTCGTGGATCTTGATCGCGGCGCGGTCATGATCCGACGCGGTGATCGCGATCTTGAACTTGCGCGGCAGGAACGAGAATTCCGGATGCAGCGTGGTGTGCTGGCGGATCAGCTCCGACCAGATGCGGGGATCCTCGATCTCGCCGGGTGCGACACCGGCCCACTGGTCCGAGGTGACGTTGCGCATGTTGTTGCCGGAGGTCTGCATCGCATGGATGCCGACCTTGGCGAGATCTTCCAGCGCGTCCGGCAGCTCGGCGAGCTTGATCCAGTTGAACTGGATGTTCTGCCGCGTGGTGAAATGGCCGTAGCCGCGGTCATATTTGCGCGCAACATGGGCGAGCGCGCGCAGCTGGTTCGTCGCCAGCGTCCCGTAGGGAATCGCCACGCGGAACATGTAGGCGTGCAGTTGCAGATAGACGCCGTTCTGGAGGCGCAGGATCTTGAACTCGTCCTCGGTGAGTTCGCCCGAGAGGCGGCGCTTCACCTGGTCGCGGAACTCCGAGACGCGCTCGTTGACGAGCGTGCGGTCGATTTCGTCGTAAGCGTACATCAACTAATGCCTTAAGCCTGGGCCGACTGACCGATGGTCACGCCGGTGCGGCGGATCTGTTCGCGCAGATTGCCGGGTTCGATCTTGCCGTCTGCGCCGACCTGCACCGGGGCGATATAGGCTCCCACGGCCCCGACGTCATCAGCCACGGATTCAGCAAGCAACGTTTTCGCCTCGTCGGAGTTGCGCACGATCGCGGCTTCCGAGAGGTCTGCGGACCAGCTCTTGGCGGCAGTGCGGTAGACCACGATGCCGTCCCAGGTCCGGTTGGCGGTCACAACCGAGGGGCCGGCGATTTTGATCTTCTTCTGTTCAAGCGGGGAGGTCATTCGGCTGCATCCAATAGGTCAGAGATGATTTGCTTTGGGGTTTGACGACGAAGCGACCCGGCATGCCGGACCACGTCGCCGATGATGAGGATGGCGGGACCGCCATGGGTCTGCCGCACCAGCTCAGGCAGGTCGCGCAGCATGCCGATCGCGCCTTGCGCGTCCGGGCGCGTGACACGGGCGAACACGCCAACCGGCGTCTCCGGCGAGCGGCCGGCGGCGAACAGGCCGGCGCGCACGGCAGGTGCCGCGGTCATGCCCATGTAAACAACGACGGTCATTTTGGCGTCGGTCAGCGTCGACCAGTCGACGGTCTCTGCATCGCGCGCCTTGTGCGCCGTGAGGAAGGTGATGCGAGTGGCTTCATGACGGTAAGTGAGCGGCACCTCGAAATCGGCAGCGCCGCCGAGGCCGGCGGTGATGCCGGGGATGATCGAATAGGCAACACCCGCCGCGCGCAGCGCCTCCACCTCTTCGCCGCCGCGGCCGAATACGAAGGGATCACCGCCCTTCAGTCGCACCACGCGCTGGCCGGCTTGCGCGGCCTCGATCATGCGCTTGTTGATGGCGTCCTGGCCGATGCCGGGCTTGCCGACGCGACGGCCGACCGCAACGCGCGTGGTATCACGACGAATGCGATCGAGAATCTCCCCCGAGACCAGCTCGTCGTGGAAGACGATGTCGGCATCCTGCAATGCGCGCAGCGCCTTGATGGTGAGAAGGTCGGGATCGCCGGGGCCGGCGCCGACCAGCGCAACCGAGCCTTCCGGCTTGTCGTCACGCGCAAAATCGGACGGATCAGAAATAGCCTTCACCGCCGCGCCGGCCTCGCTCTTGCGGCCAGCCAGCACGGCTGCGCCGATCGGACCATCGATCACGCGCTCCCAGAAGCGGCGGCGCAGCGGAAACTCGGCGATGCGCTCGTTGATGGATTTGCGGAAGCCGCCGATGAACTCGGCGAGCTCGCCGATCCGCGCCGGCAGCAGCGCCTCGATCTTCTCGCGCACGCGCCGCGCCACCACCGGCGAGGTGCCGCCGGTGCCGATTGCGACCACGACATCGCCGCGATCGACGATGGCCGGGAAGATGAAGCTGGAATGTTCGAGGTCGTCCATGACGTTGACGGGCAGACCAAGCGATTTTGCCCGCGCCGACATCGCCACGCCAATATCGCCTGCGCCGGCGGCGACGATCGCAATGACACCGGCAAGATCAGATGCGAGCGGATCGCCGGTCGCGATCTCGATACGCGCGGTGTCGTCGGAGTGCAGACCCAGATCGTGATTGCCGTCGATCGCGTACACACGGATGCGCGCGCCGGCAGCGGCGAGCACGCGCAGTTTTGCGCGCAAAAGCTCACCCGCGCCGATGAGGACCACCGGGCCGGCCTTGAGATCGAGGAACACCGGCAAGAACCGCATGCGATACTCGCTTCCCCCACATCCGGGGTTGACTGGAATTATTTTCTATATATGTGTCATTTCGAGCGTGCAAAGAGAAATTTTTTTCTTCTCTTCCGCACCGCAACTATAGAAAATTCGCCTCCAAACGCAAAGTGGCAGAGATGCATCTTCTCAAGACCGATTCCGGCACAGATGGGCTGAGCTTCGCAGCTTCCGTTTCCGAGCAAATTCCGGTCGAGCAGACCGCCCCGAGCATGGACCATCTCGACCAGCTCGAAGCCCAGAGCATCTACATTTTCCGCGAGGCGTTTGCGCGTCTGAAAAAGATCGCCCTGCTGTGGTCGCTCGGCAAGGATTCCAACGTGATGATCTGGCTGGCGCGGAAGGCGTTCTTCGGCCGCGTGCCGTTCCCGGCGCTCCACGTCGACACCGGCAAGAAGTTTCCGGAGATGTATCGCTTCCGCGATCACTACGGAAAGGAATGGGAACTCGATCTGCGCGTCGAGCCTTGCCCGCCCATCGATGCCGTCGACCCAACGCTGCCGCCCGCCGCCCGTTCCGCCGCGCGCAAGACCGAAGGTCTCAAGATGGCGCTGGCCAAATACGGCTTTGACGGCCTGATCGCCGGCATTCGCCGCGACGAGGAAGCCACCCGCGCCAAGGAGCGCGTGTTCTCGCCGCGCGGCCTCGAAGGCAATTGGGACGTCCGCGACCAGCCGCCGGAGTTCTGGGACCATTTCAACGCCTCGCCGCCGCAGGGCGCGCATTTGCGCATCCATCCGATCCTGCATTGGACCGAGGCCGACATCTGGGCCTACACCAAGCGCGAGAACATCCCGATCATCCCGCTCTATCTGGCCAAGGACGGCAAGCGCTATCGCTCGCTGGGCGATCAGGACATCACCAATCCGGTCGCATCGTCAGCGTCGAACATCGACGAGATCCTGGCCGAGCTCGAACAGACCAAGGTGCCGGAGCGTGCCGGCCGCGCGCTCGACCACGAGACCGAGGACGCTTTCGAGCGCCTGCGCGTCGCCGGCTATCTCTGACTTCAAGGACGCATCGCGGTCATGAACATGCTCGTCACCCCCACCTCGCCCGCCACGCCGAACGGGACCACGCGTCCGCAAGTGCGCATCGTCATCGTCGGCCATGTCGACCATGGCAAGTCGACGCTGGTCGGCCGCCTCCTGCATGAGACGGGCAGCCTGCCTGACGGCAAGCTTGAAATGCTCAAAGCCGTCAGCGCGCGGCGCGGCATGCCGTTCGAATGGTCGTTCCTGCTCGACGCGCTCCAGACCGAGCGCGACCAGGGCATCACCATCGACACCACGCAGATCCGCTTCCGCACCAATTCGCGCGACATCGTGCTGATCGACGCGCCCGGCCATGCCGAATTCCTGCGCAACATGATCACCGGCGCCTCGCAGGCCGACGGCGCGGTGCTGATCATCGATGCGCTCGAAGGCGTGCGCGACCAGACCCGCCGTCACGGCTATCTCCTGCACCTGCTCGGCGTGAAGCAGGTCGCAGTAGTCGTCAACAAGATGGACCGCGTCGACTTCTCCGCTGATCGCTTCAAGGAGATCAGCGACGAGATTTCCGCGCATCTCAACGGCCTCGGCGTGACGCCGACGGCGGTGATCCCGATCTCCGCGCGCGACGGCGACGGCGTTGCGGAGCGCACCGGCCGCATCGGCTGGTACAAGGGTCCGACCGTGGTCGAGGCGCTGGATCGGCTGGAGCCGGCGCGGCCGCTGGAAGCGTTGGCGCTGCGGCTGCCGGTGCAGGCGATCTACAAGTTCGACGATCGCCGCATCGTGGCAGGCCGCATCGAATCCGGCAGCCTCATCGCAGGCGACGAAATCGTGATCATGCCGGCCGGCAAGATCGCCAGGATCAAGTCGGTCGAGAGCTGGCCGGTGACGCCGGTCGGCAGCCGCCAGGGGGCGGGCCGCTCGGTCGGCATCACGCTCGACCGCGAATTGTTCGTCGAGCGCGGCGATATCATCGCGCATGCGAGCGCCGCCCCGCGCGAGACGCGGCGGCTTCGCGCGCGCATCTTCTGGCTGCACGACAAGCCGCTCGCCAAGGGCGATCAGCTCTTGGTGCGCTGCGGGCCGAAGGAAAGCCGCGCCACGGTCGTCGCCATCGAGAAGGCGGTCGATCCGGGCGAGCTCTCGAGCAGCGAGAACAAGGCGATCGGCCGCAACCATGTCGGCGAGATCGACATTTCTCTTTCGAATCCGATTGCAACCGATCCCTACACCGAGAATCCGCGCACCGGCCGTCTCGTGATCGAAGTCGCGGGGCGCATCGCCGGCGGTGGCCTGGTGCTGTCGGTCGATGCCGGCCAGCGGGCCGTGCCCGTCGATATCGTGCCGGTGGAATCGGCGCTGCGTCCCGACGAGCGCTCCGCGCGCTATCGCCACAACGGCGCCGTGGTCTGGCTTACGGGTCTGCCGGCCTCCGGCAAGTCGACGCTGGCAAAAGCACTGGAGCGGCGTTTGTTCACCAATGGCGGCTCGCCCATCCTGCTCGACGGCGACACGCTGCGCGCCGGGCTCAACGGCGATCTCGGCTTCTCCGCCGCTGATCGCAGTGAGAACATCCGCCGGCTTGCCGAGGTCGCGACGCATCTGGCGCGCAATGGCCATATCGCGATCGTCGCCGCCGTCTCCCCGTCGCGCGAGGACCGTGCCACCGCCCGCCGCATCGCCGACATCGCGTTCCGCGAAATCCACGTCGCGACACCGGCGCAAGTGTGCGAAGAGCGTGACCCCAAGGGCCACTACAAGAAGGCCCGCGCAGGTGCGCTGGCCTCCTTTACAGGCATCGGCAACGACTATGAGACGCCGCAAGCCGCTGAACTCGTGATCGACACGTCGAAGCGGACGGTTGCGGATGCCACGGATGAGATCGAGCAGATGCTGAAATCGTCAGGCGTGCTGTTCGACGAAGTCGTGGACCTCGCTGCGAATATTTGAGGCGGCCGATTGTCGCGCCACATCATCGGTGTCGTCCCGGCGAAAGCCGGGACCCATACCGCGTGACCTTTCGGTGGGGATGAGGTGCGAGTCCCGGACTCCTAATCTTCGCCCAATTTCTCCCTGTGGTTATGGGTCCCGGCCTTCGCCGGGACGACACCGGGGAGAGATCGCGCCCATCACTTTGGCATTTGCCCCCCTAGGTGCCGTCCTCACGCGCCCACACTCCGTCTTGACATTTTGACAGACGCTCAGGGGTCTTCTCACCGCCCCGATTTTGAGGCTAATAGGTCTCGAAAGCTGCCCCCTGTGGGCGCATTTTGCTGCTGCCGGGTCAAAAGCAGCCAAAAACAGCCATTTCCAACAAGAAAGCCCATCATGAAACGCGTCGACGCCCACGGATTGAAGATCGCCCCCGTCCTTTTCGATTTCATCGCCAAGGAAGCCGCCCCGAAAACGGGGATCGCGCCGGATGCGTTCTGGGCCGGGGTGGCCGCGCTCATCAAGGAATTGGGGCCGAAGAACCGCTCGCTGCTGGCCTTTCGTGATCAGCTCCAGGCCAAGATCGACGACTGGCACCGCGCCCACAAAGGCAGGGCGTTCGACCTCGACGCCTACACCGCTTTCCTCAAGGAGATCGGCTATCTCGTCCCCGAGCCGGCGACGCAGAAGGTCGAGACCGCCAATGTCGACGAGGAGATCGGCAAGATCTGCGGCCCGCAGCTGGTGGTGCCGCTCACCAATGCGCGCTACGCGCTGAACGCGGCGAATGCGCGCTGGGGCTCGCTCTATGACGCCTTCTACGGCACCGACGCGATCCCGCACGATCCGTCCGAAACCGGCAAGGGTTACAACAAGGCGCGCGGCGACAAGGTGATCGCCAAGGCCAAGGCGTTCCTCGATACCGCCGTACCGCTCGCAACCGGCAGCCACACCGACGTCACCGCCTATAGCGTCGTCGCCGGCCAGCTCGCGGTGAAGCTCAAGAGCGGCAACGCCACCGCGTTGAAGAACGCCGCGCAATTCGCCGGCTTCCAGGGCGATGCAGCGGCGCCTTCCGCCGTCCTGCTCGTCAACAACGGCCTGCATGTCGAGGTGACGATCGACCGTGGCAGCGCGATCGGCAAGGACGATCCGGCCGGTGTTGCCGACATGATCATGGAGGCCGCAGTCTCCACCATTCTCGACATGGAAGACTCCGTCGCCGCGGTCGATGCCGAAGACAAGGTGCTGGTCTACCGCAACACGCTCGGCCTGATGAATGGCACACTGTCCGCCGATTTCGAGAAGGGCGGCAAGACGCTGACGCGTTCGCTCAACGCCGATCGCAGCTACAAGACACCTGATGGCAAGGGCGAGGTGAAGCTGCATGGCCGCAGCCTGCTCCTGATGCGCAATTGCGGTCACCACATGTTCACCGACGCGGTGCTGGACGAGAACGGCGAAGAAGTGCCGGAAGGCCTGCTCGATGCCGCCGTCTCCGGGCTTCTTGCCATTCATGACTTGAAAGGCAACTCCAAGGTCAAGAACAGCCGCACGGGCTCGGCCTATATCGTCAAGCCGAAGATGCACGGCCCGGACGAGGTCGCGTTCACTTGCGAGATATTCGACCGCGTCGAGAAGATGTTGTCGCTGCCCGAGAACACGCTCAAGGTCGGCATCATGGACGAGGAGCGGCGCACCACCGTCAACCTCAAGGCCTGCATCCAGCGCGCCTCCAAGCGCATCATGTTCATCAACACCGGCTTCCTCGACCGCACCGGCGACGAGATCCACACCTCGATGGAAGCGGGTCCGATGATCCGCAAGAACGAGATGAAGGCGCAGGCCTGGATCAAGGCCTATGAGGATTGGAACGTCGACATGGGCCTGACCTGTGGCCTACCCGGCCATGCCCAGATCGGCAAGGGCATGTGGGCCGCGCCCGACAAGATGGCAGACATGCTGGCGCAGAAGCTTGGCCATCCGCAGGCCGGCGCCACCACGGCGTGGGTGCCCTCGCCGACCGCCGCGACCCTGCACGCGCTGCACTACCACCAGGTCAATGTCATCGCGCGCCAGCAGGAGCTGACCAAAGGCGGCCCGCGCGCAAAGCTCTCGGACATTCTCACCATTCCGGTCTCGAAGTCGAACTGGGCGCCCGATGACGTCAAGCAGGAGATCGACAACAACTGCCAGGGCATTCTGGGCTACGTCGTACGCTGGATCGACCAGGGCGTCGGCTGCTCCAAGGTGCCCGACATTCACGATGTCGGCCTGATGGAAGACCGCGCCACCTTGCGCATCTCCAGCCAGCATCTCGCCAACTGGTTGCACCAGGGCGTCATCACCGAGGCGCAGGTGATGGAATCGCTGAAGCGCATGGCCGTCGTCGTCGACAAGCAGAACGCGGGCGATCCGATCTACAAGCCGATGGCGCCCGCCTTCGACGGCGTCGCCTTCAAGGCCGCCTGCGACCTCATCTTCAAGGGGCGCGAGCAGCCGAACGGCTATACGGAGTACATCCTCACTGCCCGCCGCCGCGAGGCCAAGGCGGCCGGTTAAATCGCCGCACCGCGCGGCCGGGAACGGCCGCGCGCCGATCGAGTTGTACGGCCATCAACCCATGGGAGATGGTCATGGACTGGAATCGCATCGAAGGAAACTGGAAGCAGTTCAAGGGTTCCGCCAAGGAGAAATGGGGCAAGCTCACTGACGACGACCTCAACGTGATAGAGGGACGTCGCGAACAGCTCGAGGGCCGACTCCAGCAGCGCTATGGCATCGCCAAGGACCAGGTCCGGCAAGATGTCGACGACTGGCTCAAGTCATTGCACTAAGCGGCGGTCACACGCGAAGGAAGCCCCGGCTGCTGCCGGGGCTTTTCTTTTTAAGGGGTCGCAGCCGGCTAGAACACCGCGAGATATTTCAGCAGCGACACGATGCCGATGATGATGACGATGACACGCGCGATCTGTTTGGCGCGCCCGTCCATCGGCAGCATGTTGATGAGATAAAGCACGAGGATGACGACGAGGAATGTAACGAGGACGCCGACCAGCATTGCAAGCCCCCTTCAGGCCAGTTGTTAACGAGATCTAACGTCGAGGCTTCGCATCGGGTTCCATGCCGGAAACCCATGCATTCGACAGTGCTTTTCGGCTGAAAGGGGCGCGCCATACAGCAAAAATGACCTGCGAGCGGCCGTAATCCTGCGGTCGCGACCAAGTCTTTACGCTTTTATGGCCAAATGCCCGGAGACTGCCGCCGAGCGAGGCGCAAATGCCCGCTCTGCGCCCCCGATTGAAGCCAGGGGCGCGGTGGAGTTCTTCACTGCCGGGGGGACGGGCGCCATGCTGAACCGCTTGACGGTATCTGCACTGCTGAGAAGCGTGATCCTGACCACGTCATGTTGCGTGGTCGTCGGGGCCTCGCTGATCGCCTGGGATTCCTGGCAGCGCCTCCAGATTGCCAACCGCATCGCCGTCATCGCTGACGCATCCGCCGACATGTTCAAGGCGATGGACCGGATGCGGGCCGATCGCTCCACGTCGAACCGGGTGCTCCACAACGATCAATCGCTGGATCCGGCGATCGAAAAATATCTGCGTGACCTGCACGACGTGGAGATGCCGGCAATGGCCCGTGCACGCGGTCTGCTCGGCAGCATCGACTTTACCGAGAAGCCGGCGCTGCTCTCCGAGTTCGACCGGCTGTTCGGCGCGCTCGGAGCTATGCAAAAGGAATTTTGGCAGGAGATCGCGAAGCCCAAGGCGTCGCGCCGCGTCGCTCTCGGCAGGGAATACATGGATACGGAAACCGCACTGGTCGTATTGCTCGACAAGGTGTCCGGAATTCTCGCCGCCTCCATCAACCACCAGGACGCGGCCGTCGATCAGTTTCTGATCATCAAGCAGGCGGCCTGGCTGCTGCGAAACACGGCGGGCGACGCTTCGATTCTCGTTTCCAACGGTCTCGGCGCCGGAAAGGTCACTCCGGAGGCACGACTGTCCTACGTCAAGCTGGTCGGGGGTGTCGAGGCCGCCTGGAAGGGGCTCGAGGTCTCAATCGGCGGCATGCAATTGCCGGCGGCGCTCTCGGACGCGATCGCCAAGAACAAGAGCGCTTATTTCGATCCGCAATATGTGGAGCTGCGCGATCGCCTGATGAATGCGCTGGCAGCGGGCGAAAAGCCCGAGATGGTGGCCAATGAATGGAGCCCGCTCAGCGTCGCGCGGCTGGGTGCCGCAGTCGGCGTGGCCGAGGCTGCGCTGGACGGGGCCAGCGAGCACATTTCCGCTCAGCGCGCCTCCGCGCTGCAGGCACTGGCCCTGCAGCTGGTGCTGGTGCTCCTTGCGATCTGCCTCGCCGTCGGTCCGATGCTGGCTGTGAGCCGCCGTGTCATCAAGCCGCTGCATGACATGCGCGACGCCATGTTGAAGGTCGCGGGCGGCGATCTTTCGGTTGAGACGGGATACGAAGACAGGATGGATGAGATCGGCGCGCTGGCCGGTGCACTGGAGACATTCAAGCAGCAGGCCACCGACAAGCTGGAGATCGAAGCCAAGGAACGCGAGCGCAACGCTGCGGCAGCGACCCGTCAGCGTGCCATGGAGAGCCACATCGGCGAATTCGAAGGGCTCGTACGCAAGGCACTCGATGAGCTCAGTGAAGCCTCCGGCCAGATGCGAAAAACCTCATCCGATCTCTCCGCAGTGTCGCGGCAGACCAATGATCGCGTTCGTTTCGCCGAGAAGGCTTCTGGAGATGCCTCGCTGAGCGTCGACAGTGTCGCCGCCGCGTCGGAGGAGCTGAGCTGCTCCATCAACGACATCAGCCAACAGGCAGCGCATGCCGCAGGCATCGCCAGCCGGGCCGTGTCTCAGGCGCAGCAGACCGACGGCACAGTGCAGGGACTTGCCCGATCAGCGAGCCGCATCGGCGAGGTCGTCGGCCTGATCAACACCATCGCGGCGCAGACCAACCTGCTGGCGCTCAACGCCACCATCGAGGCCGCGCGCGCCGGCGAAGCCGGCCGCGGCTTTGCGGTCGTCGCCTCCGAGGTGAAATCGCTGGCGAGCCAGACCGCGAAGGCGACGGACGAGATCTCCGAGCAGATCGCCGACATCCAGAAGGTTGCGGGGGATGCCGTCAACGCGATCCAGGCGATCGGCGGCATCATCGGCGAGGTCAACGAGGTCGCCACCGCGATCGCGGCCGCCGTGCAGGAGCAGGGCGCGGCGACGCAGGAGATCACGCGCAGCACCCAATATGCCGCGCAGGGCACCAAGAACGTCTCCGACAACATCTCCGGCGTGAAGGCCGACGCCGACAGCGCGGCCGGTGCAGCTGACAACGTCAAGCAGGCCTCCGAATTGCTGGAGACCCAGAGCCGCCAGCTCGGCGATCAGGTCAGCGATTTCCTGGGCAAGATCCGGGCGGCGTAGGCTGTTCTACTCCTTCGCCACCACCGGCAGCTGGCGGAATTTTGCCCGTACGGACTCCGGCAGGGGCGAGAAATTCATCGCGACGCCGCGGCGGTCGTCGGCGTTGCGGTTGGCGATGACGAGGCCGTCGTTGCCCGCGACGATGTCGCCCTTGCGCAGGGTTGGGTCGTCCTCGATCTTGACCTGGGCAAGCCCGACAGGGTCCTTACCGTTGCAGGTACAGCCCGCGACGACCTCGTTGCGGTAGCGGAAAGCATTGGGCAGATCGGAATAGGATTTGCCCCTGTCCGTGGTGGCCTCGTCGATGCTGCTACCATAGACCAAGGACGTCTCTGAAGCCGGGCAAAAGCTCTTGCATGATTGCGTCTTGCTCTCCGCATCATTGCCTTGCGCCGGGAAATAGCGGCCATCGCAGCCACGCACGCAATAGGCCGTGCCGCCGCCATAGGACGCGCGCTGGCGCGGCGCGTCATAGCGCGGCATGTCGGCATTCGGGAACGGCACGCGAATCTCCGGCGGCGGCCGCATGCGGAAGCCCCCGAACAGCGCCGAGAAGAAGTCCTCCGCATGCGCCGCGGGCGCGAGCGCAAGGCCAAGCGAAGCGACCATGACGAACGCCGCGGCGCCCCCAGCGAGCTTGCTGATCGAACGTCTCATCATGTAACCTCACTCAACTCGTCAATCCACCGACGGCGCCAAGACGTTCAGCGCCTGGCGCCCGGAGGGTAGTGCCGTCACCGCCGGCCGCTTGCGGACGGGATCACCCCCGCGCGCCATCAACGGCGCATTCTTCGGCAGCACCACGACCTTGGTGCCGACGTTGACGCGGTTGAACAGGTCGGTGACATCCGCGTTGGTGAGGCGGATGCAGCCGGACGAGACGAACTTGCCGATCGTGGTTGGATCGTTGGTTCCGTGGATGCGATATTCGCTGGAGCCGAGATACATCGCGCGCGCACCGAGCGGATTGCCCGGACCGCCGGCGACGAAGCGCGGCAGATAGGGCTGGCGCGCGATCATCTCCGCCGGCGGATGCCAATCCGGCCATTCGGCCTTGCGGCTGATGCTCTGCACGCCCGACCAGGTGAATCCCTCGCGGCCGACGCCGACGCCGTAGCGGATGGCGCGCCCGTTGCCGAGCACGTAATAGAGATAAGTGTCGGCGGTATCGATGACGATGGTGCCGACGGGCTCATTGCGGTCGAAGCTCACGATTTGCCGGCGCAGCCGGTCGGGCAGCACTGCTTCTTCGTCGGTGGCCTCGGGCGCCTCGCTGGCATAGCCCTGCGAATGCGTCTGGCCCTGGGGATAGGCCTGCGGCTGCATTGGCGCATAGCCTGAGGTCTGCGCCTGAGCCGCGAACGGCACGGTCAGCAAGGCTGTCGCGAAGGCACAAGCGGTAACGACGCGCGGCGCGAAGCTGCGGCGGACGACGGAGAACTTTGTCATGTGCTGCCCCGTTGGATGTGTGCATCTGGGTGATGCTGCTGGCCGATAAACGCGGGAGCGCCGACTCAAGTTCCGCCGCCCTTTGCGGCAGATGCGTCACAGTCAAGCGAGCTCAACTTCACGAAGCCGCGACGGAACCTCGGCACATGGCGCGCGTTCTCCTGTGAGCAATGGGCGCGCGGAGGCTTCCGTGCGGGGAGAGATATTGTGCGCGTCCTTCCCAGTGAACGTCTGATCTCCGGCAACGACGAGGGTTCTCCGCTTCCTGACAGCCATATCGAGCTGCCGCCGGTGATCCGCCGTACCGAGTTCGTCGCCTTTGCGCTCGCCGGCTTGCTTTTGATCGCCGTCGTCGCCGTGCTCTATATCGCCAAGGCGTTCTTCCTGCCTGTCGTGATGGCCATGGTCGCCGGCACGATGCTGTCGCCGGCCGCCACCTTCCTGGAAAGGCGGCGCGTGCCGCGCGCCATCGGCGCCGTCCTCATCGTCATTGCGGTCACCGCGATGGTCGCGTTCGTGGTCGCACTGATCGCCGCACCCGCCATGGAATGGAGCTCGCGCTTGCCGGAGCTGGGAGCGCAGCTGAAAGACAAGCTGCATGTCTTCGACCGGCCGCTGGCGCTCTGGAGTGAGCTGCAGGCCATGGTCGGCGGCTCGGAGGGACTGCCAAGCTTCCAGATTCCCAAATTCGAATGGGTGCAGCCGACGCTGGAATTCCTGTCGCCGACTTTCGCCGAATTCCTGCTGTTCTTCGCCACCCTGATCCTGTTCATCGCGAGCTGGGGAGATTTGCGGCGCGCCTTGATCATGACATTCGGTGAGCGCGACGCGCGGCTGCGCACCTTGCGCATCCTCAACGAGATCGAAGTCCATCTCGGCAACTACCTGCTGACCGTGACCGTCATCAATATCGGCGTCGGGATCGCCACAGGCATCGTGTGCGCGGTCACCAGAATGCCAAATCCGGCCGGGCTTGGTGCGCTTGCGGCTGCGCTCAACTTCATTCCCATCATTGGTCCGGTTGCAATGTTCGCCATATTGGCCATCGTCGGTGTCCTGGCGTTCCCGACCATCGGCGGCGGCCTGGCTGCGGCGATCGCCTTCGGCGGTATCACCTTCCTGGAAGGGCACTTCGTCACGCCGACCATCATCGGCCGCAGGCTGGCACTGAATGCGCTGGCGGTCTTCGTCGCCCTCGCCTTCTGGACCTGGCTGTGGGGACCGATGGGCGCCTTCCTGTCATCTCCGCTGCTGATCGTCGGGTTGATCCTGAAGGAGCATCTGTTGCCGGAGGATGCCCCCCAGCTCCCGCCGGAGTGACGGCCGCCGCAAACGGAACTTCCCCGAAGACGACGCGTTTTCCGGCTATCTCCGCCGACAGCTTTGGAGCCCTTTGATGTCAATGACCAATGGCGAAGCCGGGACGAGAGACTGGATCGACAAAGCCACCGCAGAACGCCTCGAGAAGGATGTAGCAGCCGTGAAAAGCGATATCGCCGCCCTCACCGATCAGATCACCGACGCCCTCAACACCTTCGCCAACGCCACGGGCAAGCAGGCCCGGCGCGGCTACAAGCAGGCGCGCGACAACATGGATTCGACGCTCGACGATGTCTCGGAGCGCGGCAGCGCGATGATGGACGCGGCGCAGGATGCCTATGGCTCGATCGAGGAGACGCTGGAAGAGGCGATTACGCAGCGGCCGCTCGCGACCGTCGGTGTCGCGCTCGGCATCGGCTTCCTGATCGGCTTTGCCTGGCGCCGCTGAGGCGCGATGAATAACGAGGTCACGACGGCCGTCGCTGCCGTGACCAGCAGGTCGTGAATTGGCTGGTGAGGATCCGAGGAGCAAGGCTGTGTTTCAGCGTATCATCGACGGCATCAGCGCATCGACGGGCACGACCGTACGATTGACCTCGCTTGCGGCAGGTGCGGCGCTCGCGCTGTTCATCACCACATGCTTCCTCTGCGCCGCGGCCTTCATCTCGGTCCTCGACAAATACGGCCCGGTTCAGGCCTGCCTTGCCGGCGCCGGCATCTTCTTCCTGCTGACGCTCGCTGCCGCCGGAAGCTATTGGGGCTACAAACGGGAAATCCAGACACGCGCCCGTATCGCGGCCGAGCGCGCCGCGAAGGCCGCTCCGAGCATGCTCGCCGATCCCATGCTGATCGCCACAGGCCTGCAGATCGTCCGCGCCATCGGGGTCAAGCGGCTGCTACCGATCCTGGCGATCGGGGGCGTTGCGCTTGGCATCATGGCAAGCCGCATTGGCGTCCCCGACGAGGCACCGGCCGAGCCCGCCGAATAGGACCGAGTCACGCTAAGAAAGTTGCGCCGCCAACCGAGCAGGAAGGGTCGCGGCGACTCGACGCGCCGCCTCTGCGCAATATTTCGCCAGTCGCGGAAAATCCTTGTGGCCTCACGTAATCGCTACTCGGATAGGCAGACGGTTGCCGTTAAAAGCATCGCCCTGATTCCAATTGAAATAATTAGCAATGAAGCCGTCCGTCAAGGCGAACCTCGCCGCATTCCAACACGACGCCAGGCTCTATTTGACGCTCGGCATTGCCAACTGGTCGGTGTTCGTCGACCACATTCCGAACAATGTCGTCAATCTGCTGACGCTGCGCAACTTCGGCTTCAGCGGCGCCGCCGACCTGTTCGTGTTCGTGGTCGGCTATGGCGTTGCCATCATCCACGGCAGGATGGCGCTGGAGCGCGGCTATGTCGTCGCCGCAACACGCATCTTTCGTCGCGTCTGGCGGCTCTATGCCGCCTATGTGGTGCTGTTCGTGATCTACATCGACGCCATCGCTTACGTCGCCTCGCAATCGATGGCGCCGGAGATCATCAGCGAGTACAACATCTCGGGGATTCTCGAGCACCCCTTGCGCATCCTGGTCCAGGGATTGGTGCTCCAGGAAGAGCCGCTCAATCTCGACCTTCTGCAGCTGATGATTCCGCTGATGGCATTCTTTCCGCTTGCCTTGTGGGGCCTGCTGCGACGTCCGAACGTGACGCTGGCGGCTTCTGTCGCGCTCTATCTGGCTGCACGCCGGTTTGGCTGGGCGTTTCACGCCTATCCTGACCTGGAATGGACATTCAACCCGCTGTGCTGGCAGATGCTGATGGTGCTGGGCGGCTGGTTCGCCGTCACCGGCGCGTCAGGACACAAGCTTCACAGGCTCTCGTGGCTTCGCGTGCTCGCCGGCGCCTATCTCGTGCTCGCGATGGCCATCACCTTGATGCGCCATTCGCCGACGCTCTCTACTTATTTGCCTGACATCGTGCTCAACGCCATCTCGCCGACCGACAAGGAAAATCTGGCGCCCTATCGCGTGCTCCATTTCCTCGCGCTCGCCTTCCTTGCGACCTATCTCATCCCGTCTGACCATCCGGGGCTGCAATGGAAGTCGCTCCAGATGGTAATCAAATGCGGCGAGGAATGGCTTGCCATATTCTGCATCGGCGTCTTCCTGTCTTTCGCCGGCCATCTCATCCTGATCACCGGCGCCAATCTGGTCGTGATGCAGATCGGGGTGAGCCTGGCCGGTTTCGCCGTGATGACGGTGGTGGCCTATTATATTTCCTGGTCGAAGCGCCAGGACGAGCCGGCGGCCTTGCGGCAACGGGCCTGATTATCGTGCGATTTTGCTAGGCCAGGAACCTCCGCTGCGCTATGCGGAATGAGGTGGCCCTGTGGCAATGGCGGCCTCTGCGCAAGGAGAGACCGGCTTGGTCATGGCGAAACACACGAGCGATGCGGCCGAGGGTGCACCCCGGCGCGGCCGGCCGCGATCCATCGAGACCACCAACGCCATCCTCGAAAGCGCCTATGCGCTGATGGCTGCGACCGGCCTTGCCGCGACCACGATCGACGCAGTGGCACGCCACTCCAACGTCTCAAAGATGACCATCTACAAATGGTGGCCGTCGCGGGAGGCGCTGCTGATCGACGCCTTTCTCCATCACGCCGCCCAAATGCTGCCGCTGCCGCCGGCGAGCGCGGGCACGCCCGCCGTGCGCGCCCGCCGCCATGCCGTGGCCTATGCCGAAGCCCTGCAGGGCGAATTCGGCAAGGTGCAGCTTGCCGTGATCTCCGAATGCATCTCCAAGACCGGCTCGGCCGAGCTGTTCTATGCCCGCTATCTGCAATTCCGCCGCGACGCGCTGGTGGAGATGATCGCGGCCGGCCAGCGCGACGGCAGCATTCTGGCGCAAGCGCCGGCGGAAGATCTCTACGACGCCATCTATGGCAGCCTGTTCTACCGCTACGTCTTCGGCATCGCGCCGATCACGCCGGCCTATGCGCGGTCCCTGGTCGACCTGGTCTTGCGGCCGAAGGGCTAAAGCCGGCGCACAAGATACGGCCCAATCTCACAACTTCCCAGAGGAGCATCGTTCCCATCATGGTCAAGCGCATCCTGCCCTACGAAGGACTGCTCCACGAAGTGGTCGAGCATGCAGGCGTTCTCTACATCGGCGGAATCGTCCCCGAGGACACGAGCCAGGACATGTCGGGTCAGGCCAATGATGTGCTCGGCCAGTTGTCGCGTCTGCTCGAGACTCTCGGATCCGACATGGCCAACGTCCTGCAGGTGACGATCTTCATGACTGATCTCAGCGAGAAGGCTGCATTCAACGCGGCCTGGAAAGCGCATTTTGCGGGAGCTCATTTGCCGGCGCGTGCCGCCGTCGGCGTGGCCGATCTCGGCCCCGACGTCAAGCTCGAGATGACCGCCATCGCGGCTCGCGTGAGCGCGGCCTGAAGCGCGGGCGACAAGCCTGCCTCGCGCCTACTTCGCCGGGCGCACCGGTGCGGAAATCTTGTCCGTGCGGTCGCGCTCGCTCATGTCGACGACCGTCTCCATCGGCGCCGTCAGCTCGTAGACATAAGAGACGTCGGTGAAGTAGCGCTTGGCGTTGCCGCCGAGCGCTTCGGGCGCGACGCGGTCGAGCAGGATCAGGCCGAAATCCGAATCCGGGCGACGCGTCGCCTCGCTGGTGTTGAACTCCTCCCAGCGGAAATGAAACACAGTCTCGGGCTCCTCACCCGTCACCGTCCAGTTCGCGGTGATGTGTGGATGCTTGCCGACCAGCGACAGGCCTTCATCCGAATGCGAGGCGAGCTCGAAGAACAGCAGCGACAGGCTTTGCGCGGCGCGCGCGCTGACGGCGATATCAGGGCCGCTGACGGCGATGCGGTCAGCGTGCGGAATCGCGCGCGCCTCGAACAGGCCCTTCAGCTTGACGCCCTGCCATTGGCTCTCGCTGAGCAGCGAGACCACGTTGGACATGGCGTGGATGCGGCCGATCAAGAGCTCGCGCGCAACGTCGATGTCGGAGCCATGGCGCAGCGTGCGCGTCACGATCGACTGGATCACCGCGAGGATGTTCTTCACGCGATGATTCAGCTCGTCGATAACGGCCGTCAGCCGCCGCTCGAAACCGATCCGCACCTGGATCTCGCGGCTAAGCCTTAAGTTGTTATAGGCGACGTAACCGAACAGGCCGCACACCATCGCGGTGATGGCAAAGCCGATCGCCGCCACGATGATCGCGGTCTGCTCGGCGCGCCGCGCCGAATTGGTCTTGGCGTAATAGCCGAGCTGCCAGTCGCGGCCGCCGAAACTGATGGTGCGCGTCGCCGACGGTGCCGGCCCGTCCGGTGACGTCATGCGGGTCGAGACGACGCCCTGGTCGCTGGCAACGAGCTCGCTGCCCTCCTTGCGCGGATCCTTCAGCGCGACCGAGAACAACGACAGGTCGTCATTGGTCAGCATCAGCGAGGCCAGCTCGTAGGAAAACGTGATGAAGCCGGCCGGCTCGGTCGCGCCTTCGGGAATGACGGGGGCCGCCACGATGACGCCGATCGGTCCGTTCTCACGCAATAACGGTATCGGATCGGAGGCAACCGATCGTTTCTCGACCCTGGCCCGGGTCAGCATCGCACTGCGAACCGGGTCGTCATCATAGCTGCGGCCTGGCAGCGTCTTGGTCTCGTCGCTGCGCGGCTCGAGGTCCATCAGCACATCTATCGGCTGCGTTACGCTTGCCGGATCGATTGGCTTGTCGTTGAAATCACGGATCTGCGGCTTCGGGAAGCCGGCGGCGGCAAGGGCGGCCTGCGCCGCGGCGAGCTCGCTCGGGCGAAGCCGGGCAACCCAGCCGGCCACCACGAAGTCGGTCTTGAAGGCGTAGATCGCCGAGCGCAGCGGCTCCAGCATGTTGGGCTTCAGCACCGATGGCGCCCGGAACAGGCCTGAGGCGACACGCGCCAGCAGCTCACGCTCGGTTGAGCGGTCCTGGACCAAGCTCGCATGAACGTCGATCGCGCGCGCCAGCGCGATCCGGTCCAGCGCCAGCTCCTGATCGTGGACACGATAAGCCGCAAGCCCCGAGAGCAAGGCTCCGAGCAGAGCGATGAAGCCGATGATGAAACCCAGCCGGACCACGCGACTACTCAGGCGAAGGAAGAAGGTCGGCAACAAACACGGAGCATATGAACGCCGCTCGAACGGCCCTGTGCCGAAACAGGGTGGACCCCAGTGGCAAGGATAATGACGGAGGAGGCATCTGTACGCAACTTGGGTCGCCCAAAAAGCTTAATACGCCCGGCCGATCGTCCGACCATCTGCGGCTTTGCCCCGGGCACCGGAGGTAGATAATCGCCGTGTCCGAAATTTGTTCCGTTGGCTGCGTTTTGCCTTAGGCGTTAACGGCGGGAAAGGCCTGCGCCGCGTCGCCGCGGCCCGTTAGCCCGTCCGCTTCAATCCGCTCGTTTCAGACCACCTTTGGTCTCGATGAAGCTGACGATGCGATCGAGCCCGTCGCTCTTTTTGAGATTGGTCATGACAAAGGGGCGCTCGCCGCGCATGCGTTTGGCATCCGTGTTCATCTTCTCCAGGGACGCACCGACATGAGGCGCGAGGTCGATCTTGTTGATGACCAGGAGGTCGGAACGGGTGATGCCCGGGCCACCCTTGGAGGGGATCTTGTCGCCGGCTGCAACGTCGATCACGTAGATGGTGAGGTCGGCAAGCTCCGGGGAAAAGGTGGCAGCGAGATTGTCGCCACCGGATTCGATCAGCACGAGATCGAGCCCGGGAAATTTCGCGCGCATGTCGGCGACCGCCGCAAGGTTCATCGAGGCGTCCTCACGGATCGCAGTGTGCGGACAGCCGCCGGTCTCGACGCCGGCGATACGATCCGGCGTCAGCGAACCCGAGCGCACAAGGAATTCCGCATCCCATTTGGTGTAGATGTCATTTGTGATCGCTGCGATGTCGTAACGCTCGCGCATGGTCTTGCAGAGCAGGTCCATCAGCGCGGTCTTGCCCGATCCGACCGGGCCGCCGACGCCGACGCGCAAAGGGCCGTGAGAAGTTGCCATTTAGTTGCTCTCTATTAAATGTCGTCCCGGCGGAGGCCGGGACGACGCTGTGGCAAGATCGTGCCTCATGACCGAAACAGCCGCGTATATTGCGTCTCGTGGCGCAGGCTGGCGAGATCGGCGCGAAAGGTTGCACTGCCGAGATCGTCCAGTGTCGCGCTCAGCGCCCGGCTCGCGGTCGCAGCGACGGCAGTTTCCAGCCTCACCAGCACGCGCTGGCTGTCGGTCTGGCCGAGCGGAATCAGCCGGCTCGCCGCGGAAATCCAGTTCGAGACCAGCGCATGCAGGAAGGCGTGCAGCGTCGCTGCCAGGGGCACGCCGTGCAGCGCGGCGACAACGCCGACCGCAACGGGATAGACCAGTGGTGTGCGGCATGCCGCGACCATGGCATCCAGGCCGTCCGCATCCCACGCCGTGCGCGAGATGTCGATGAAGGCGCGGCCTTGCGAGGTGGTTTCGAGCTGCCGCTCGCGCGACGGCACGAAGGCGGCGGCGAGCTCGGCGACGTCGCTCAGAGCAGCATCTTCGCCCGCCTCGGCGGCACGGTAAGCATGAACGAGAAACGTCGCGTCACAAGCGCCGGAGCCGTCACTAAGCATGGCATCGAGCCAATTGGCGAGCGACGAGACGTCTGTGATATCGCCGGCCTCAACTGCCCATTCGATGCCGCTGGAATAGGAGAAGCCGCCGACGGGAAACGCCGGCGACAGCCACGTCATCAGCCGGTACAGCGCCGCCGCCTCGCGTTCGGCGAGGTCGCCGGGACCGTCAGGCTCATTTGTGGTCATGAGCATGCTTGTGGCCGTGATGATGGTCGGGATGGTCGCAATGTTCGTCATGATGATGGTCGTGATCATGCCCATGGTCATGCGCGGCATGACCATGATGATGATCATGGCCGTGATGATGATCATGGTGACCGTGATCATGATGTGCATGATCGTGATGGCCGTGATCATCGTGGCCATGCGCATGGCCGGCATCGGCGTAGGCCCCGCCCTCAGGATCGAACGGCGCCTCGATCTCGACCACCCTCGCGCCAAGCCCCTTCACCATGGCTTCGATGACGTGATCGCGGCGAATGCGCAAGGCTTTGGTCATGAGCTGCGTCGGCAGATGGCGGTTGCCGAGATGCCAGGCGACGCGGATGAGGTGGTGCGGATCGCGGCCGCGGATCTCGAGCAGCAGCTCGGGCGCTGCCACCACTTCGACGAGCCTTCCGTCCTCCAGCACCAGCGCATCGCCGCCGCGCAACGCAACGGCGTTCTCCAGGTCGAGCAGGAATTCGAGGCCCCGCGTCCCCGTCATCGCCATGCGGCGGCGGTGCCGATCGTCGAAATCGAGCACGACCGTATCCGCCGGCGCTTCCGCGAAGCGGTGCTGTCCCTTAACCTGCGTCGCCCGGATCATTCGCTGTTACCTCGTCTCGACCTTCTCGGGCGTGATATATTCGATCTTCGGCGGCGCCGTGAAGCACTTTACCGCGACCCGGCCGAACGTCTTCATGTGCTCGGCGGCACGATGTGGCCCCAGCGCCTCCATGTTCTCCCACTGCTCGACGAACACCATCTTGGTGGGATCGGTCACGCTCTCGTGCAGATCGTAGGCGATATTGCCGGGCTCCTTCCGCGTCTCCTTGATGCAGGCGGTGGCGGCTGCGATGAACTCGGCGCGGGTTTCGGGCTTGATGGTCAAGGTGGCGACGACGTAGATCACGAGAAATCCTCCCGGCTTTTCTTCTCTGGTTAGATACCGGGCGAGACATTAGACCAGCCGGGATCGAACGCAAAACCGCAAAAAGCCGTCCCCGGATGTGCCGGGGACATG
Organism: Bradyrhizobium sp. CCBAU 45384; assembly: GCF_028128665.1. Taxonomy (NCBI): domain Bacteria; kingdom Pseudomonadati; phylum Pseudomonadota; class Alphaproteobacteria; order Hyphomicrobiales; family Nitrobacteraceae; genus Bradyrhizobium; species Bradyrhizobium sp. CCBAU 45384. Next base: position 589,441 of record NZ_LBIZ01000120.1, on the reverse strand, counting down.
CGTTGAGGCGCTATTTCAGTACATGAAATATCGTTGTGCCATCGGCAGCACCTCGGCGGGCGGACAGGTCAGCAACTCGCCGTCGGCGCGCACCTCGTAGGTCTCCGGGTCGACCTCGATAGCGGGCGTGGCGTCGTTGTGGATCATGCTCTTTTTGGAGATCTTGCTGCGGGTGTTCTGGACCGCATAGAGCTTCTTCTCGATGCCGAGCTTGCGGGCGAGCCCGCCGGTGACGGCGGCCTTGGAAGTGAAGACCACCGAGGACGCCGTACGGGCCTTGCCGAACGCGCCGAACATCGGCTGATAGTGCACAGGCTGCGGCGTCGGGATCGAGGCGTTGGGATCACCCATCGGAGCTGCAACGATGGTGCCGCCCTTGACGATGCAATCAGGCTTGACGCCGAAGAAGGCCGGCGACCACAGCACGAGGTCGGCGAGCTTGCCCTTCTCCACCGAGCCGATCAGCTTCGAGACGCCATGCGCGATCGCGGGGTTGATGGTGTATTTGGCGATGTAGCGCTTGACCCGGAAATTGTCGTTGTCCTTGCCCTTGTCCTGCGGCAGCGACCCGCGCTGCTTCTTCATCTTGTCGGCGGTCTGCCAGGTGCGGATGATGACCTCACCGAGACGACCCATCGCCTGGGAGTCCGAGGACATCATGGAGAGCGCGCCGAGGTCGTGCAGAATGTCTTCGGCGGCGATGGTCTCCTTGCGGATGCGGCTTTCGGCGAACGCGAGATCCTCCGCAATCGAGGGATCGAGGTGGTGACACACCATCAGCATGTCCAGATGCTCGTCGATGGTGTTGCGGGTGAAGGGCCGCGTCGGGTTGGTCGAGGACGGCAGCACGTTCTTGAGCCCTGCGACCTTGATGATGTCAGGCGCGTGGCCGCCGCCGGCACCTTCGGTGTGGAAGGCGTGAATGGTGCGGCCCTTGAAAGCCTTGATGGTATCCTCGACGAAGCCTGACTCGTTCAGCGTGTCGGAATGCAGCATGACCTGGATGTCGTAATCGTCGGCGACCGACAAGCAGTTGTCGATCGCGGCCGGCGTCGTGCCCCAATCCTCGTGCAGTTTCAGTGCGCAGGCGCCGGCCTTGACCATCTCGACCAGAGCAGCGGGCCGCGAGGCGTTGCCCTTGCCTGATATGCCGAGATTGACCGGAAAGGCGTCGAACGACTGGATCATCCGCGCGATATGCCAGGGGCCGGGTGTGCAGGTCGTGGCGAAGGTGCCGTGCGACGGGCCGGTACCACCGCCCAGCATCGAGGTGACGCCACTCATCAGCGCGTGCTCGATCTGCTGCGGGCAGATGAAATGGATGTGGCTGTCGAAGCCGCCTGCGGTGAGGATCTTTCCTTCGCCCGCAATCACGTCCGTGCCCGGGCCGATGATGATCGTGACGCCCGGCTGGATATCGGGATTGCCGGCCTTGCCGATCGCGGAGATCATGCCGTCCTTGATGGCGACGTCGGCCTTCACGATGCCCCAGTGATCGACGATCAGCGCATTGGTGATGACAGTATCGGCCGCGCCCTGCTTGTTCGTCACCTGCGATTGGCCCATGCCGTCACGGATCACCTTGCCGCCGCCGAACTTCACCTCCTCGCCATAGGTCGTGAAATCCTTCTCGACCTCGATGATGAGATCGGTGTCGGCCAGCCGCACCTTGTCACCGGTGGTCGGGCCGAACATGTCGGCGTAGACGGAACGCTTCATCTTGACGGACATCACAAGCCCCGTTTGCGTTTGAATTCTTGGTCTGTGCTCACAGCGAAGCCCTCGCCTTTCGCACCATGTCGTCGAATGTCGTGTCGAGCCAGACGCTACCGCAACGGCAACCGGCGACGACCTGCTCGGCCCAGCCGGTGTAATCGGCGAGGGCATCGCGTTCGTCGGAGCTGGGATCGGAATGAATACGCGCCCCGATATTGCTGATCTTGTCGGCGATCTTGATCAGCTTTGCGCCGGGAGATTTGTGCGGAGCGTCCTCGATCTGCTTCCGCCGCCGCTCGGCCTTCGACAGGTTCATGTCGTCGGTGCACTCGGCGACGAGCCCGGCGACACGCTCGGAGAATTTTTGCGCCAGCTCCTCGCGCGTGGTCTCGGTGTCCTCGATCGTATCGTGCAGCCAACCGGCCGCAACCAGTTCGGCATCGGCGCCATCAGTCGCCGTTGCCAGCAGGTTCGCGACCTCCGCGAGATGATTGATGTAGGGCTCGTTCCCCCGCCCCTTGCGCGACATGCCGTTGTGCCGGCGCGCGGCCAGTTCAGCAGCTTCGGAGACGAGGCGGACCGGGGGAATCACGACAACACTCCCGGTCAGTGCAGCGCCGGCAGCAAGCCGCGGGTCTTGAAAACCTCGTCGAGCTTCACCCGTGCGAGCCGATAGCCGGCCTTGCGGCGTCGCTCGATACCGCCTGCGGAAAAATCGCGAAAGGCGCTGGAGTCCTCGACCTGCTCCGACAGGCCGGCCGCCTTGACCAGATCGGAATCGGCCAGATCGATGTTGGTGATCGCACCCAGCGTCTTGAAGCGCTGCGCCTGCGTCACCCGCCTGTCGAGGTCCGGCGTTCGCGCCGCTTCAGGAACGGCTGCGGAAAGGGCCTCGATGGTCTGAAGGAGCTCGTTGATGACAGCGGCATTTGCGCCGTCCTGGCGAAGCCGATTGCCATAGCGCAGCTCGCTTAGACGATCGTTCACCTCGATCATGTTCTTCGGCGCAGCCCGCTTGCCTCGGAAGAGGTTCATCACCACGAGAATGCGATCGACATCTGCCGACCCCGAAAACGCCTCGATCGCATCGCCGAGCGGCGTATTGTCGACGATACCGCCATCCCAGAACGTCTTGCCGGCGATCGGGGTCGCCGGAAATCCAGGTGGAAGGCTGCCACTGGCCAGGATGTGTCGCGGGCCGATCTGCTTCTGTGGATCATTGCGGAAGCGCATCAGCTCGCCGGAGACCATATCGACCGCGGTGACGACGAAGGCGGTCGGGCTGGCATTCAGCGCCGCAAAATCCACGTGCTTCCTCAGCGTCTCGAGCATGGGCGAGGTATCGTAGAAATTCGTCCAGCTGAGGACATCCCAGTAATCGTAGCGCGTCTTGTAGAAGCCGTGCACGCCGAACAGGGCGAAATCGTGCTCCGCGATGCCCCACCAATAGTTGCGCGGCTCCAGTGCAAGCCCGGACCAAAGGTCCTGCAAACGCCGCCTGGCGTCAGCCCGGTCGGCGGCGCCTACGACACAGGCGGCGTTGATCGCGCCGATGGACACACCGGTGACGGCTGCCAGCGTGATCGTCCGGCCCGCACGATCGATGTCGTCCATCAATTCCAGCAGCGCCTCGATCGCACCGAACTCATAGGCGCCGAGCGCGCCGCCGCCCTGGAGCACGAGTCCGATCTCGACCTTGTCCTTGGCGAGCGTATCCATGGCGGACCTTCCTGTCGTTTCCCTGCCTGTAGTTTCCCTGGCTATAGTTTTCCCATCACGTCGCCGCGAAAACCGTAGATCGTCTTCTTGCCCGCCAGCGCCACGAGCTGGACCTCGCGGGTCTGGCCGGGCTCGAAGCGGACGGCGGTGCCGGCGGCGATGTCGAGGCGCATGCCGCGGGACTTCTTGCGGTCGAATTTCAGCGCCGGGTTGGTCTCGAAGAAATGATAGTGCGAGCCGACCTGGATCGGGCGGTCGCCGGTATTGGCGACCGTCAGTGTCACGGTCTTGCGGCCGGCATTGAGCTCAATCTCGCCGTCCTGGATGAAGAGTTCGCCGGGGATCATGTCGCTCTCCTATCGGATCGGTTCGTGCACGGTGACGAGCTTGGTGCCGTCGGGGAACGTCGCCTCGACCTGAATGTCGTGGATCATCTCGGGGATACCAGGCATCACCTGGTCGCGGGTGAGCACCTGCGCGCCCGACTGCATCAGCTCGGCGACGGTGCGGCCGTCGCGCGCGCCCTCGAGGATGAAATCGGAGATGATCGCGATCGCCTCGGGATGGTTGAGCTTGACGCCGCGATCCAGCCTGCGGCGCGCCACGATGGCGGCCATCGAGATCAGAAGCTTGTCCTTTTCGCGGGGAGACAGGTTCATGCGAAATCTCTTCGGTTCAACACTTCAATTCAGCCGGCCGTCAATTCAGCCAGAGTCGCGGCAGGGCCGCACCGGTGCGCGCCAGCACGGCCATCATGTCGGCACGCAAACGCGCCGCATCTTGGGCACAGAACCGCGCCATTGCAAAGCCATTCCAGGCTGAAATCCCGACCTCGCCGGCGAAAGAGTCCGACACTTCGCGGAGGCGTTCGACCAATGCCTCGTCGCCCGGCACGATCAGCGCCGTGCCGATCGCGGCAGCGCCCTTCGCGACCGCCGGTCGCGCGAGCTTCGCACCGATATCACCGTCGAGCCTGACGGTCTCGGCGAAGACCAGCCTGGCGCCACGGGAGAGCCGCCAGCGGTCGACAAATTCGCCCTGCTCCATGCGCTCGCCCATGGCGGTGCGGCCGAATACGACAATTTCACAAAGCAGCAGCGAGGCGGCCTCGTCGAGCTCGATGTCGAAACGGCGGTGGACCCGCGCGCGGTCGAACAGGATCGTCTCCTGAGGCAACCAGCCGAGATGCGCACCGGCGCCAACCTTCAGCGAAATGTTGAGCTGCGCTGCCGCCCCCGGCGCGCGGTAGACCTTTTCCGCGGCCGCCGTCGTCAGCGTCAAACGCGAGCTATCTGCGGCCGAGATCTCGATGTCGAACTGGTCACCGCCGGCGACGCCGCCGGCCGTATTGACGAACACACCGGACAGGCCATCATCCTCCGGCGAGGGAAAGCGCACCCGGAGCGAGCCGGATTCATGCAAGGCGCCCCGCCGCGTCACGCCGTCACGGGCGTGCACGTCGAAGCGCACGGCACCGCGGGCGCGATTGGCTTCGAACACCGAAGATGTCGCCAAAGATGTGACCAAGGCGTCGCTGCGCATCCGTCTCCCCCAGCCGGCCGCGGCAGGATTTCTCTAGCCTACAATGCCCCGGCCTACAGCGCCATCTGGCGGCTGATCTCGCTTGGGTCGAGATTGGAGCGGTCGCAGGTGAATTTCACCGCACCACGATCCATCACCGCAAAGCTGTCGCCGAGTTCGCAGGCAAAGTCGAGATATTGTTCGACCAGCACGATGGCGATGTTGCCGAGGTTGCGCAAGTAAGAGATCGCCCTGCCGATGTCCTTGATGATCGAGGGCTGGATGCCCTCGGTCGGCTCGTCGAGCAGCAGCAATTTTGGCCGCATCACCAGCGCGCGGCCGATCGCGAGCTGCTGCTGCTGGCCGCCGGAGAGGTCGCCGCCGCGCCGGCCGAGCATGGATTGCAGCACCGGAAACAGCGAGAACACATCGTCGGGAATGTTCTTGTCCTGGCGCTTGAGCGGGCCGAAGCCGGTCTTGAGGTTCTCCTCGACCGTCAGCAGCGGAAAGATCTCGCGGCCCTGGGGCACGAAGCCGATGCCCTTGCGCGCCCGCTCATAGGGCTTGAGGCCGCTAATGTCGCCGCCGTCGAACAGGATCGAGCCCGAGGAGATCGGATATTGCCCGACCATGGCGCGCAGCAGCGAGGTCTTGCCGACGCCGTTGCGTCCGAGCACGCAGGTCACCTTGCCAGGCTCGGCGGCGATCGAGACGCCGCGCAGCGCTTGCGCCGCGCCGTAGAACAGGTTGATGTCCTTGACCTCAAGCATCGCTCAGCGTCCCAGATAGACTTCGATGACCCGGTCGTTGGACGAGACCTGGTCGATGGTTCCTTCGGCGAGCACGGTGCCTTCGTGCAGACAGGTGACCTTGACCCCGAGCTCGCGCACGAATGTCATGTCGTGCTCGACCACCATGACGGTGTGGGTCTTGTTGATCTCCTTCAGCAGCTCGGCAGTGAGGTGGGTCTCGACGTCGGTCATGCCGGCGACGGGCTCGTCGACGAGGAGCAGTTTCGGATCCTGCGCGAGCAGCATGCCGATCTCGAGCCACTGCTTCTGTCCGTGGCTGAGGCTGCCGGCGAGGCGGTTGCGGGCGTCGGTGAGGCGGATCGTCTCCAGCACCTTGTCGATGCGCTCCGACTCGGCCCTGCTGCCGCGCCAGAACAGCGTGCCCTTGACGCTGTGATCGACGTTGAGCGCCAGCAGCAGATTGTCCTGCACGGTCTGGCTCTCGAACACCGTCGGCTTCTGGAATTTGCGGCCGATGCCGAGCTCGGCGATGCGGGTCTCGTCGAGCCGCGTCAAATCGGTGACGCCGTCGAACAGCACGGTGCCCTCGTCCGGCTTGGTCTTGCCGGTGATGATGTCCATCATCGTGGTCTTGCCGGCGCCGTTCGGGCCGATGATGGCGCGCATCTCGCCGGGCGCAAGCGTCAGCGACAGATTGTTGATGGCGTGGAAACCATCGAACGAGACGTGCACGCCGTCGAGATAGAGCATCGCGGAGGTCGCGCGGGTATCCATGACGTTCATGACCGCTACTCCGCCATGTTCGGTTCGGTGATGCCGTCTTCGGCCGCGGCGCTCGCGGTCATCGCGGCCGGACGCCTCTCTCTCGTCGACTCGCGCCAGGCGCTGAAGGTGCCGACGATGCCCTTGGGCAGCAGCAACGTCACCAGGATGAACAACGCACCCAGCATGAACAGCCAGTACGGGGCCAGCACACCCGAGGTGAAGAAGGTCTTGGCGTAGTTGACGACGATGGCGCCGAGCGCGGCGCCGACCAGCGTGCCGCGGCCGCCGACCGCGACCCAGATCACCGCCTCGATCGAATTGCCCGGCGCGAACTCACTGGGGTTGATGATGCCGACCTGCGGCACATAGAGCGCGCCGGCAACGCCGGCCATGCAGGCCGACAGCGTGAACACGAACAGCTTGTAGGATTCGACGCGGTAGCCGAGGAAGCGGCTGCGCGATTCGGCGTCGCGGATCGCGATCAGCACCTTGCCGAGCTTGGAGGACACGACCGAGCGGCAGATCAGGAAGCTGAAGATCAGCGCCAGACAGCTCAGCGCGAACAGCGCGGCACGGGTGCCCTCGGCCTGGACGTTGAAGCCCAGGATGTCCTTGAAGTCGGTCAGGCCGTTATTGCCGCCGAAGCCGAAATCATTGCGGAAGAAGGCGAGCAGCAGCGCATAGGTCATCGCCTGCGTGATGATCGACAGATAGACGCCGGTGACGCGGGAGCGGAAGGCGAGCCAGCCGAAGCAAAAGGCGAGCAGGCCGGGCACGACCAGCACCATCAACGCCGCGAACCAGAACATGTCGAAGCCGTACCAGTACCAGGGCAGCTTCTGCCAGTTCAGGAACACCATGAAGTCGGGCAGGATGGGATTGCCGTAGACGCCGCGGGTGCCGATCTGCCGCATCAGGTACATGCCCATCGCGTAGCCGCCGAGCGCGAAGAAGGCGCCGTGGCCGAGCGAGAGGATGCCGCAATAGCCCCAGATCAGGTCGATGGAGAGCGCCAGGATGGCGTAGCAGACATATTTGCCCCAGAGCGCGACCAGATAGGTCGGCACCTGCAGGAACGAGCCTGCCGGCAGCAGCAGGTTGGAGAGCGGGATGAGGATGCCGCAGGCGGCGACGACCATCAGGAAGATCGCCGCGCCGCGGTCCAGCGATCGCGTCAGCATGTGAGGGGTCATGCTTCCACCGCACGGCCCTTGAGCGCGAACAGGCCGCGCGGCCGCTTTTGAATGAACAGGATGATCAGGACCAGGATCGCGATCTTGCCGAGCACAGCGCCGGCGACCGGCTCCAGGAACTTGTTGGCGATGCCGAGCGTGAAGGCGCCGACCAGCGTGCCCCAGAGATTGCCGACGCCGCCGAACACCACGACCATGAAACTGTCGATGATGTAGCTCTGGCCGAGATTGGGGCTGACATTGTCGATCTGCGACAGCGCCACGCCGGCGATGCCGGCAATGCCCGACCCGAGCCCGAAGGTCAGCGCGTCGACGCGCGAGGTGGCAATGCCCATCGAGGCCGCCATGCGCCGGTTTTGCGTCACGGCGCGCATCTCGAGGCCCAGCGCCGTGTAGCGCAGCATGGCGAGCAGGATCACGAAGACCGCCAGCGTGAAGCAGAGGATCCAGAGCCGGTTATAGGTGATGGTGATCTGGCCGAGCTCGAACGCACCGCTCATCCAGGAGGGGTTGCCGACCTCGCGGTTGGTCGGGCCGAACATGGTGCGCACCGCCTGCTGCAACACCAGCGACAGGCCCCAGGTCGCGAGCAGCGTCTCCAGCGGCCGGCCATAGAGAAAGCGGATGATGCTGCGCTCGATCAGCACGCCGATGGCGCCGGCAACGAGGAAGGCGAGCGGCACCGCAATCAGCAGCGAATAGTCGAACAGAGTGGGATAACGGGTGCGGATCACCTCCTGCACCACGAAGGTGGTGTAGGCCCCTAACATCACCATCTCGCCATGGGCCATGTTGATGACGCCCATCACGCCGAAGGTGATGGCAAGCCCGATCGCGGCGAGCAGCAACACCGAGCCGAGCGAAAGGCCGTACCAGGCATTCTGCACCGTGGACCAGACCGCCAGCGTATTCTGGATCGAGCCGATCGCGCTCGTCGCGGCCTTCGCGACGGAGGCCGGCTGGTCGGTGCCGATGTCGGAGAGCAGCGCCAGCGCGTCCTGATCGCCGCGCGCCTTGATGGTGGCGACGGCCTCGAGCTTCTGGACTTCGGTGGCGTCGGACTTGAACAGCAGGATCGCCGCACGTGCCTCGCCGAGCGCGGTCTTGGCCGATTTATTGCTCTCCTTGGCGAGCGCGCTTTCGACCGCCTCGAGCGCGGTCTCTTCATGCGACTTGAAGACGGATTGAGCGGCCTGGAGCCGCGCGCCGAGATCGGGCGACTGCAGCGTCAGGCTGCCGAGCGCAGCATCGACGCTGCGACGCAGGCGGTTGTTGAGACGGACGGCGCTGGCGCTGTCAGGCACACTGGCGACGGGCTCACCGGTCGCGGCGTCGATCGACTTGCCGTCGGTGCCGGTGACGTAAACTTTCTTGGTGTCAGGATCGGCCATGAGGCGGCCGTCCTGCAGTGCGCTGATGATCGGAAAGGCGAGCTTGTTGCCGCTGCTTGCGACCGCGCCGATTGCTTCGTCCGTATCCGAATAATCGTCGTTGGCGAATTTGGCGACCGCATCCTCGAACGGACCGGCAAAGGCCGGCAGTGCGAACGCGATCAGGAACAGCGACAGGACAAAGCTGCAAAAACGAGCGGACAATTTGGTTGGCACTGTGGATCACCCCGGCAGAAGTGGGGAGAAGACGGCGGAATAGCCGTCTTCTCCCGTCGTGCAGTCGAACGTCAGGTCCGGATCAGGAGCCGGAGCCGAGGCACTTGTTGGTCTTGGTGTTGAAGTTGCCGCACTTCTTGCCGACCCAGTCGCCGATCAGGTCCTTGGAGCCCTCGAGCTCCTTCGACCAGGCGTCGCCCGCCACCAGACCCGGGGTCTTCCAGACCACGTCGAACTGGCCGTTGCCCTTGATCTCGCCGATGAACACCGGCTTGGTGATGTGGTGGTTCGGCAGCATCTTCGAGGTGCCACCGGTCAGGTTCGGCGCCTCGATGCCGGGAAGCGCATCGATCACCTTGTCCGGATCGGTCGACTTCACCTTCTCGACGGCCTTGATCCACATGTTGAAGCCGATCACGTGGGCTTCCATCGGATCGTTGGTCGTGCGCTTCGGGTTCTTGGTGTAAGCCTGCCAGTCCTTGATGAACTTCTCGTTCGCCGGGGTCTTGATCGACTGGAAATAGTTCCAGGCGGCGAGATGGCCGACCAGCGGCTTGGTGTCGATGCCGGCGAGCTCTTCCTCACCCACCGAGAACGCGACCACCGGGATGTCCTTCGCCTTGATGCCCTGGTTGCCGAGTTCCTTGTAGAAGGGGACGTTGGCGTCGCCGTTGATGGTGGAGACCACCGCCGTCTTCTTGCCGGCCGAGCCGAACTTCTTGATGTCGGCCACGATCGTCTGCCAGTCGGAGTGACCGAACGGCGTGTAGTTGATCATGATGTCTTCCTGGGCGACACCCTTCGACTTCAGATAGGCTTCCAGGATCTTGTTGGTGGTGCGCGGATAGACGTAGTCGGTGCCCGCGAGCACCCAGCGCTTCACCTTCTCGTCCTTCATCAGGTAGTCGACGGCAGGGATCGCCTGCTGGTTCGGCGCAGCACCGGTGTAGAACACGTTGCGCTCGGACTCCTCACCCTCGTACTGCACGGGGTAGAACAGGATGTTGTTGAGCTCCTTGAACACCGGCAGCACCGACTTGCGCGACACCGAGGTCCAGCAGCCGAATACGACCGAGACCTTGTCCTTGGTGATCAGCTCGCGCGCCTTTTCGGCGAACAGCGGCCAGTTCGAGGCGGGGTCGACGACGACGGCCTCGAGCTTCTTGCCGAGCACGCCGCCCTTTTTGTTCTGCTCGTCGATCAGGAAGAGAATGGTGTCCTTCAGCGTGGTTTCGCTGATGGCCATGGTGCCGGAGAGGGAGTGCAGGACGCCGACCTTGATGGTGTCGTCCGCGGCCTTCGCGCCGGAAATGGACGCCAAACCGAGCAACAGTCCGGTGGTCGCGGCGAGCACGCCGCGGCGGCTAAATGACGCCGCTATATCGTGAATGGATTTGGTAGGCATGGATGTATCATCTCCCTGACGCAGACGTGAAAACGCTGCGAAACGGCCCCACGGCCGCTTGCGATTAACGGAATCGCAAGAACCATGCCATGGGCTTGGCACCCACCAAGTGATTGGTCAATCTAGACAATTCCGCCGCAATCAAACTTTAGCCGCAGTCTGGCGGCTCAAAATTTAGGCAGATAAATTGTATGCGCATGCGGCAGCCAGGTCATTTTTTGAGCAAAATAGGCCCGCTGGCTAAAATTCCGGCATAACTATTTTTGCACTGCAATCGATACCGGTCGACGTCCCGCCTTGAAAGCGCCCCGTCAATGTTCCATATGAGGATGGAGATCGCGAATCGAGCGATCGTTGCGAGCCGCGTGTTCTTAAGCCCCCACGGGCCTCTGGCTTGCCCCATATCTCCCAAGCCATCCGACACCCCAAACACGCAGGTGTCTTCTCGACACCCTTATGCACGCGCCCCGCTGATTGCGTCGGGCGCCGGCATTTGACATGGAAAGAACCCATCTTTTGACTTCGTTTCAGGACTTCGGCCTCGCCGAACCCATCGCACGTGCTCTCGCCGAAGAGAATTACGTCACCCCGACCCCCATCCAGGCTCAAACCATTCCGCTGGCGCTGACCGGCCGCGACGTCGTCGGCATCGCCCAAACCGGCACCGGCAAGACCGCGTCCTTCGCGCTGCCGATCCTGCATCGCCTGCTCGAGAACCGGATCAAGCCACAGCCCAAGACGGCCCGCGTGCTGGTGCTCTCGCCCACCCGCGAACTGTCCGGCCAGATCCTCGACAGCTTTAACGCTTATGGCCGCCACATTCGCCTGTCCTCGACGCTCGCCATCGGCGGCGTGCCGATGGGTCGCCAGGTCCGCGCCCTGATGCAGGGCGTCGACGTGCTGGTTGCCACCCCCGGCCGCCTGCTCGACCTCGTGCAGAGCAACGGGCTGAAGCTTGGCAGCGTCGAGTTCCTCGTGCTCGACGAGGCTGATCGCATGCTCGACATGGGCTTCATCAACGACATCCGCAAAATCGTCGCGAAACTCCCGATCAAGCGACAGACGCTGTTCTTCTCCGCCACCATGCCGAAGGACATTGCCGAGCTCGCCGATTCCATGCTGCGTGATCCGGCGCGCGTCGCGGTGACCCCGGTCTCCTCGACCGCCGAGCGCATCAACCAGCGCATCATCCAGGTGGATTTCTCGGCCAAGGCCACCTTCCTGACCAAGCTGCTGAAGGACGAGCCGATCAACCGAGCGCTGGTTTTCACCCGCACCAAGCACGGCGCCGACAAGGTGGTGAAGACGCTGGAGCGGGCCGGCATCCCCGCCAGCGCGATCCACGGTAACAAATCGCAGAACCATCGCGAGCGCACGCTCGCGCAGTTCCGCTCCGGCGAAATCCGCACCCTGGTCGCCACCGATATCGCCGCCCGTGGCATCGACGTCGACGGCATCAGCCACGTCATCAACTACGACCTGCCGAACGTGCCGGAGACCTATGTGCACCGGATCGGCCGGACCGCGCGCGCCGGCGCCGACGGCACCGCGATCTCGCTGGTCGCCGGCGGCGAGGAACTCAGCTATCTCCGCGACATCGAGCGGCTGATCAAGGTGGCGCTGCCGCGCGAGGACCTCCGCACGGATGCCGGCCGCCGCGATGCCGGCGCTCCCCCGCCCCAGCAACAACGGCAGGGCCGGCCGGGCGGCCGCCCGGGCCAGCGCCCGCAAAGCGCACGGCATGGCGACGGACGGCGTAGCGACGACAGGCATGCCGACGGACGCCATCACAGCTCCGGCAAGCCGAGCGACGGGCGGCCCGGTGAGGGCCGTCATGGCGAGGCGCGGCATGTGGACGGAAGGTCCGGAAACGGCTCGAAGGGCTCTCGCCGCCGCCGCTCCGGTGGTAAGATGCATTCACCAAACGAACGCCCGGAACAGCGTTCCGCGCATAGCGCAGGAGCGCCTGATGGGATACAAGGCGTGGCCTTTTTGCGCCGTGAGAGTCGGCCGAACGGCCACCCGAACCGCAAACCCCATTCGCACTAGCCGTCCACGACCTGGAGAAATTCATGGCTAAGGAAGAGCTGATCCAGTTCGAAGGACTGGTCACCGAAATCCTCCCCGACGCGCGGTACCGCGTCCAGCTCGACGCCGGGCACGAGATCGTCGCCTACACCGCCGGCAAGATGAAGAAGAACCGCATCAAGACGCTGGCGGGAGACCGCGTGACGGTGGAAATGTCGCCCTACGACCTCGAAAAGGGTCGGCTGATTTTCCGTCACAAGGACGAACGGCCCGCGACCGCCGGTGGACCGCCGCGCGGTGGCCCCCAACGCGGCGGCCAGTTCCGCCGCCGCTGATCGGCCCTCGCCCCGCCTGGGCGCGGAATTAAAATGCTGACCTGTATGCTGATCCGCCGCGGGCATCACGGCGGATCAAAAAATCGTGCGCGTCAGGATTGTTTTGAGGCCTTAATTCCAATAAAATGAATTAATCGATTTTCGGCCGGACGACATTAGCATCCACCGGTACAGCCGGTTCAGACACGCTGACGACCCTTCCAAAAATTCGATCTAACCTGCCTGCGCGAGCGGGCTCTACCATTGTGTATCTGAGAAGGGACTACCCCCGTGAGCATGGGAACCGTGAAGTGGTTTAACGCGACCAAGGGCTATGGCTTCATCCAGCCCGACGACGGCGGCAAGGACGTGTTCGTTCACATCAGCGCCGTCGAGCGCGCCGGCCTCGGCTCGCTGCGCGAAGGCCAGAAGGTCTCCTACGAGATCGTCGCCGATCGCCGGTCCGGCAAGTCGGCTGCCGACAATCTCCGCGACGCAGGCTGAGATCGAAAGCGCACGCCTTTGTGGGGCGCGCACCTGGATCGGCCTGAACGCACCCAACGACAGAAAAGGCCGTGCGGAATGCACGGCCTTTTTTCATGTCCGAAGAGCAGATGGGCTCAATATGTCGTGCAACTGGTCCCCGGGCTGTAATAGACGCAGGTCGACAGACGCGGGCGGGTGTAGGCGACGTCGCTCAGCGTGATCAAATTCTTGAGCACGTAGCCGACTGACGGCGTGTAGATGTAGCTGACCTCGCTGAAGATCAGGTAGGTGTTGGCGACAGCGAGCGTCGTGGGAATCGAGACAGTGGATCTCTGCGCCCGCGGGGCCGTCCCCTTGCTCCACTGCACATGCGCCGTCTGCGTCGAATCCACGTAAAGTTCGGTGATCGTCGCCGACACGGGCGTCGCGTCATAAGGCGTCATGATTGCGGTCGAGGCCGCGAAGAAATTGGTCATGTCGGTATCGGCGACAGTGGTCGACTGCGAAGTGAGGTCCGCCAGCGTCCGCGCCATCAGCGTCACTTTGCGATCGATCGCGATGGCTGACGAGAATTCGACGGTGCCGAACATCATCACCAGCATCAGCGGAACGATCACCGCGAATTCGGTCGCGGCAAGACCTCTGCCGTCGGCAAGGAATTCGGACGCCGAAAAACCGGCCGCCCGCCATAATCTTGCAATCGCCTGCATCGCCGTACCCGATCCGTTGTCCTAAAGCGCGATGAGATTGGGTTGAATCGTCATCGCGCTTTAGCTCTTGGTTTGAGCATGATCTCCGCGCAAACGCGTTCCGCTGATGTCGCGAGGGAAAACCGCTTCACACTTCTCCGGATCATGCTTTAGTAGGGCTCGTTCTTGAACGCGGCAGTTGCCACCAGCAGCCGCTTGTTCGTGCTGCCGCAGCCGATGTTGTAGCCGAGCCCGGTCACGAACAGCGGCCACTGATAGAACAGCCGGACCACCACGATGTCGCCGGCATTGCCGGCGTTGTAGTTCATGTTGGTGTCGAAATTGCACGCCCCATCGAGATGCGTCGGCAGCGTTACCGCCGAGAAGGACGAGTAGCTCGTGACGTCGACATACAGGCTGTTGCAGTTGAACAGCGCCGGAATCTGGCTACAGACGTAAGTCTTGAACGTCGCCTGCGTGCAAGGCGAAGCGACGCCGCTCACCGCGCAGGCCGCCACCGACCCCGACTGCGCCTGACCTGTCAGCACCACGCGGGCGGAATTCTGCGTGATGGTCTCGAGCACCTGGCCTGAGAAGAACACCAGCGCCGTCTCGATGATGGCAAACAGCAGCGCGAAGAAGATCGGCGCAACCAGCGCGAACTCGACCGCCGCCGATCCACCGCGATTCCCGCGAAACCGTCGCAGCGCGGACCGGAACGTCAATCTCGAAGCTACAGGCGATGGCATCGCGTTGAGTTCCCCGGCGGCAGCGATCATGTGCTCGATCAATATCGGAAACTGATTGTCCAAATGTTTCCGACACTCGATTCGGGCCGGGCGGGGTTGTTAGCAATGGGTTAACCACGCCGGCAGTGCGAAGGCCGGAGAACAGAAACTACGTCGCCCGCGACCGCGTGCGGGACCGGATGGTCCCGCCTGGCCTGCCGGCCGATCGTGCCGGTCCGTCTTGTCAGTCGGTCTTTGTCAGTTCGTCTTTATCAGTTGGTCTTGGCAGCCGCGGCCGCAGAGGCGTTGCCGCTGGCATTGCTGCTCAGCGAGCCGGCCTGGCTCATCGTGGTGTTGAAGTATTGGTCGCTGTCGCCGAGCGTGACGCGGCGCTGGCAGAGCGGCATGCAGCTGTAGGATTCCCGCTCGATCCCGCGATAGACGGTGACGAGCCGGTCGCTTGGGCCTTCGACCTGGATCTGCCGATCGACCAGGATCTCACCGCCGCGATCGAGCGCGATGAAGTTGGTGGCGCCGTAACCCTTGCCGGTCACGACGATCATGCCGCCGGGCTGGAGCGTCACGTCGGCGATCAGGGGATTGCCGACCACGATGGTGGCGACCTTGCCGGGCAAGCGCACCAGCTTGGCCTGGTCGACATTGACGGCAATGGTATCAACGGTAGGCTCGGCAAGGCCGATCGCCGGCGATGCCAGCATCGCAGCCGCAGCCAGGAGACAGACGCGCGCATGGCGGCGCAGAAACTCTTTACGCATACTCTTACCCCGGGACGTCACAGACCGGCAGAATCGATCGGAAGCGGAGCCGGCGCCCGACCCGGTTAACCTGCCTGTAATTCGTGAACGTTCCGCAAATTCGCCGACTATTGTTCTAACGGACTTGCGTTTTATCGCCCGGCCTGGTGGCGGAACGGATAGGCGAGCTGGCCGGCAATCTCCTTCGGCATGGTCGCTTCGTCCTTGCCATAGTCCTGCGGCAGCTCGCCCTTCGGCATGCGGAAGGTGCCGAACAGCACATCCCAGATCGGGAAAGTGCCGGCAAAATTGGTGTCACCGCCCTCTTCGAGCGCCGTGTGGTGCCAGCGGTGGAACACCGGCGTCGCCAGCACATACCGGAACGGCCCGAAGGTCCAGTTCAGATTGGCGTGCACGAACGCCGAATGGAAGGTCGTGAACGGGCCAACCCAGATCATCACGTTCGGCGATATGCCGGCCATCAGCAGCACGACGTCGACGCCGATCGTTCCGAGCACCAGATTCACCGGATGAAAGCGCGCCGCTGAAATCCAGCTGATCTCCTCTGAGGAGTGATGGATCGCATGGTATTTCCAGAACCCGCCGCCGTGAAACAGCCGGTGCAGCCAGTACAGCATGAAGTCGGACGCTACCAGGAACAGCACGCCCTGCAGCCAGAGCGGCAATTGCGACAGCGGGCCGTGGCCATTGTCGTAGAAGGCGATCAGCTCGTCCGCGTCGTGGATGTTGAAGACGATGCCGGCGGTGACGATCAGCAGTCCGATCCGCATGGTGCGGGCAAACACCGGAACGAAGAACCAGTAGCAGATGTCGGTCACGATCTCGCGCTTGCGCCACCACGCCGGACCTGGATTGCAAGCCCAGAAATGCTCGAGCACCGTGAAGACCACCGCGAGCATGAAGGTAACGGGGATCACCTTCGCGATGGTCTCGCCGAGCATCAGGGCGACTTGCATGGGCAGGCTCGACATCATCGCGTCTCTTCCAGGCTGCTGATCCACACACGCCTACGCCGCGAAATTTAAGGTTGGGTGAAGTTGACGCAGAGTTCAGAACCGGAACGAATCACGACGGGCGCCTTAAGGCGAAATTCACTCTGGCCAAAAGCACCGCGCACGCGGCGGGTTTGAGCGATTGAATTAACCCCGCCGAAAGAGCTCGGCTCACATGGTCGGCGCGTCAAGACAGCGCCGAACGAGGCGACCTCACCCAGACGGAGTTTAGTTCATGAAGAACCTGATTGCGCGTTTCGTGAAGGATGAATCCGGCGCCACCGCCATCGAATACGGTCTGATCGCCGCCGGCATCGCGCTGGCCATCATCACTGTCGTTAACAACCTCGGCAGCACGCTGAACACCAAGTTCGGCTCGATCAGCACCTCGCTGAAGTAAGCCGAGCGACGAAAACGGCAAAAGCCCCGGACCTCCGGGGCCTTTGTTTTCATGACACGGCGAGTTCCAGTGGCGTTGCGTAAGCACAGAACCGATGTCGCAATGGCGGCGACCGAGGCGGACACGGCGCGCGGCGACGCATCGGCCTATTGGGTTTGCCTTGCGCTGCTGCTCGCAATGATCACGCTGGCGATGCGCATCGCCAGCATGTGGTGAGACCGCCGGCGACGTCGTTCCTAAGCTGCGGCGGCCGTTGTCGGTTTGTTTAACACTGCCTTCTAGCATGCGCCGGCGCCCCGTTTCCGCGACAGACCCAGGCCTCCAGACGCAGCCCATGACACTCGACCTCGCGCGCCTTCTGCTGTTCCCGGCCCTGATGGCGTTCGCGGCCGCCAGCGATCTTTTCACGATGACGATCTCCAACCGCGTGTCGCTGACGCTGGTCGCGGGTTTCTTCGTGCTCGCCTTGGCCGGTGGTATGGCACCTTACGAGATGCTGAGCCATGTCGGTGCCGGCGCGCTACTGCTCGTCGTGGCCTTCACCTGCTTTGCGATGGGCTGGATGGGCGGGGGCGATGCCAAGGTTGCCGCGTCCGTGGCGCTCTGGTTCGGCTTCGCCCAATTGATGGACTTCCTGCTCTACGCCTCGCTGTTCGGCGGAGCGCTGACGCTGCTGCTGCTGCAGTTCCGACAATGGCCACTCCCTTACGGACTTGCCGGCCAGGCCTGGCTCGCACGGCTTCACGACAAGCAGACCGGCATTCCCTACGGCATCGCACTCGCGCTTGGCGCACTGTTGGTCTACCCCGAAACCGAATGGGTGAAGGCGATCGACCTCGCTCACCTCGCACTGCGCTGAACGCCGCGATAACCCGGCGTTAAGGCGATTTAGATACGCCTCATTAACCATGCTTTGACGAATAGCTGGTCAACTGCCGATTACGGCGGCGGCAGCGTCGCGGCGTTTTGTGGAAAGTGAAGCGTATGAATAGGGCACGCATAGTCGTCCTGACGGTCGCCATCTGCGCCGGCGGCATCGCTGCGTACCTGGCGAGCGGCTCGGACTCTGCGCCGCCTCCAGCGGCTCCGGTCGCGCAGCTTCCCACCACCGACGTCCTGGTCGCCAAGAACGACATCGGCCTCGGACAGACCCTGAAGCCGGACGACGTGCAGTGGCAGACCTGGCCGACGGCGACCGCCAGCGCCACTTTCATTCGCCGCAACGAGCGCCCGGACGGCGCGACCCAGGTTACGGGCTCGATCGCCCGTGCCCCTTTCATCCAGGGTGAACCGATCCGCGACCAGAAGCTGGTCAAGGCCGATGGTTCCGGCTTCATGGCCGCGATCCTGCCGAGCGGCAAGCGGGCCATCTCGACCGAAATCACGCCGGAGACGGGTGCCGGCGGCTTTATCCTGCCCAACGATCGCGTTGACGTTCTGCTCACGCGCCGCCTCAAGAATCCGGACCCGAGCGGACAGGATATCGTCACATCCGAGATCCTCCTGACCAATGTCCGCGTGCTGGCCATCGACCAGGCGCCGAAGGAGAAAGAGGGCCAGAACGCTGTGGTCGGCAAGACCGTCACCCTGGAGCTCGATTCCGCGCAGACCAAAGTGCTGTCTTCAGCCCGCCAGGCCGGAACGCTGTCGTTGGCGCTGCGCAGCATTGCCGACGTCAAGACGACCGAGATCACGCTCGATGAATCCGCGCAGCAGCGCGACGGCGTTTCGATCATTCGCTACGGCATTCAAAGTCAGGGTGCGAGAGCACGATGAGGACAGTCGATATGAGATGCAGGGCAGATCTGGCGACGATGCGGACCTCCGTGGTCCGCGCCCTGTCGTTCTCGGCCGCCCTCGCGCTGACGCTTAACCCCGCGCTGACGCCGGTGATTGCGGCCGACTATCGTCCGGCGGCGCCGGTCGCGGCCGATGGTCAGATGAACGCGCGCTTCCTTTCGCTCGGCGTCGGCAAGTCGATCGTGATCGACCTGCCACGCGACATCAAGGACGTGCTCGTCGCCGATCCCAAGATTGCCAATGCGGTGGTCCGCTCGTCCCAGCGCGCCTACATCATCGGCGCCTCGGTCGGCCAGACCAACATCGTGTTCTTCGATTCCGCCGGCCAGCAGATCGCCGCCTATGACATCGCAGTCAAGCGCGACCTCAATGGCGTGCGCGCGGCGCTGAAGCAGATCTTGCCCAATTCCGACATCCAGATCGACGGCCTCGGGGAGGGCGTCGTCCTGAGCGGCACCGCGGCCAACCCGGTCGAAGCGCAGCAGGCCAACGATCTCGCCGCACGTCTCGCTGGCGGCACCGAGAAGGTGCTGAACTCGATCGTGGTCCGCGGCCGCGACCAGGTCATGCTGAAGGTGACCGTCGCGGAAGTCGCGCGAAACATCGTCAAGCAGCTCGGCATCGATCTCACCGCGAACCTCAACTACGGCACCTCGGTGGTGAGCTTCACCAACTCGAACCCGTTCACCGCGCTTGGCCACAATCTCGTGGACGGCAACAGCCTGAGCGCGAAGTTCGGCGGAGGCCCCTCTGTGCAGGCCACCCTGCGCGCCATGGAAACCGCAGGCGTGATCCGCACGCTGGCCGAGCCGAATCTGACCGCGATCTCCGGTGAATCGGCGACGTTTATCGCCGGCGGCGAATTCCCGGTGCCCGCGGGCTATGCTTGCGATCCTACCACGCATGTCTGTACCACCCAGATCAGCTTCAAGAAGTTCGGCATCTCGCTCAATTTCACCCCCGTGGTGCTGACCGAGGGCAAGATCAGCCTGCGGGTGATGACCGAGGTGTCTGAACTCTCCAACGACAACGCGATCACGCTGTCGCAGGCCGTCACCACGAGCTCGGTGAACTCGGTGACCGTCCCCTCGATCAGGACCCGCCGCGCCGAGACCTCGCTCGAGATTCCCTCCGGCGGCGCAATGGCAATGGCCGGTCTGATTCAGCAGCAGACCAAGCAGGCGGTCAGCGGATTGCCGGGCCTGATGCAGCTGCCTATTCTCGGCACGCTGTTCCGCAGCCGCGACTTCGTCAACAGCGCGACCGAACTGGTCGTGATCGTGACGCCCTACATCGTGCGCGCAACGTCGCCAAAGGACCTCTCGCGTCCGGACGACGGCTTCTCGGCGCCGGCCGATCCGCAGGCCGAACTGATCGGCAACATCAACCGCCTTTATGGCGTTCCGGGGCGGACCGAACCGGCCAAGAACTACCGCGGCACTTACGGCTTCATCACCGACTGAGGCGGAACGGGGACTTAAGTCATGATTAAAGCACGACCCCAGATCCGCCACCGCGCCGCCGGCCTCGGCGGCGTGCTCGTCGGTATCGCGCTCGCACTCGGCGGCTGCCAGCACGACGAGGTGGCGACGGCTTCCATTCCCGACGACTACAAGCAACGTCACCCGATCGCGATCGAGGAGCAGAACCGCTCGATCGTGGTGTTCGTCGGTCACGCCCGCGGCGGCTTGACCGCAGCCCAGCGCGCCGACGTGATGGGACTGGCGTCGACCTGGACGCATGAGGGTACCGGCGCGATTCACATCGACGTGCCCACGGGAACGCCCAATGCACGTCCGGTTGCGGAATCCATGCGAGAGATTCAGGCGATGCTGGCGGCCGGGGGCGTCCCCCCGCGCGGCATCGTCGCCCGCCCCTACCGGCCGGAAGACAAGCGCTTCCTGCCGCCGATCCGACTGACCTATTCGAAGATCGCAGCGGTCGCGGGCCCATGCGGCCTGTGGCCGGAGGACATCGGCCCCTCGATGAAGAACAAGGGCTGGTTCGAGAACAAGGACTATTACAATTTCGGCTGCGCCTATCAGCGCAACATGGCGGCCATGGTCGACAATCCGTCGGACCTCGAGCAGCCGCGGCCTGAAACTCCTGTTTACACCATACGACGCACCGCCGCCTTCGAGAAATACCGCAAGGGGTTGCCGACAGCGACCACCTATCCCGAGGCCGAAAAGGCCAAACTCAGCGACACCGGCAAATGATCAACTACGCGCGCCAGACTCAGGAAGAGCAGCCGGAGATCCCGCCGCCGGTCGAAGAGCATATTGCGCCCGCGCCGCGCGTCTCCGTCCAGGCCTTCTGCGACACCGTGGAGACCGCTGCAGCCGTGCAATCGGCCGGCGAGGATCGCCGCCTCGGCAAGGCCCATCTGAAGATCCAGATGGGCGGCATGATGGCTGCAATCGAAGCTTACCGCTCGGCGCCGACGCCGAACGTGATCGTGCTCGAGAGCGACGCCCGCAACGATCTGTTGGCCGGGCTGGACCAACTCGCCGCCGTCTGCGACGCGGGTACCCGCGTCGTCGTGATCGGCCGTATCAACGACGTCATGCTCTATCGCGAGCTGGTGCGCCGCGGCGTCAGTGACTACGTGCTCGCGCCGGTCGGTGCGATCGACGTCGTGCGCTCGATCTGCAATCTGTTCTCGGCACCGGAAGCCAAGGCGGTCGGCCGCATCATCGCCGTGGTCGGCGCCAAAGGCGGCGTCGGTGCCTCCACCATTTCCCACAACGTCGCCTGGGCCATTGCACGGGACCTTGCGATGGACGCCGTGGTCGCCGATCTCGACCTCGCTTTCGGCACGGCCGGGCTCGACTATAACCAGGATCCGCCCCAGGGCATCGCGGACGCCGTGTTCTCGCCCGATCGCGTCGATACCGCCTTCATCGATCGCCTGCTGTCGAAATGCACGGACCATCTCAGCCTGCTGGCGGCGCCGGCGACGCTCGACCGGGTCTATGATTTCGGCACCGACGCTTTCGACGCCGTATTCGACACGCTGCGCTCGACCATGCCCTGCATCGTGCTGGACATCCCGCATCAATGGTCGGGCTGGACCAAGCGCGCCCTCATCGGCGCCGATGACATCCTGATCGTGGCGGCGCCGGATCTCGCCAATCTGCGCAATACCAAGAACCTGTTCGATCTCCTGAAGGCCGCCCGTCCCAACGACCGCCCGCCGCTGTACTGCCTCAACCAGGTCGGCGTTCCCAAGCGGCCGGAGATCGCCGCGACCGAATTCGCCAAGGCGATCGAGAGCCAGCCGGTGGTCTCGATTCCGTTCGAGCCGCAGATCTTCGGCGCGGCGGCCAACAACGGCCAGATGATCGCGGAGATCTCCGCGAACCATAAGTCTATCGAGATGTTCCTCCAGATCGCCCAGCGCCTGACCGGCCGGAGCGAGACGAAGAAACAAAAGTCGTCCTTGCTTTCACCGCTGATTGACAAGTTGCGGGGAAAATAAGCCGCCGCATGGAGTTGTTAAGTGTTCGGTAAGCGTAGCGGAACAGACACCGACTTTCGGGCTCCAAAGCCCGGCGCCGTGTCGCCAGAGCCTGCCTCGGCTCCGGCGCCGACGGTGTCGCGCGCGCCGCCCCCGCCGGTGGTCGCGTCCCCGCCGCTCGCGCCGTCCCGGCCCCCGCCGGTCATGGAAACCCGCCGCTCGGACAATTATTACGAGGTCAAGGCGACCATCTTCGGCGCGCTGATCGAGGCCATCGACCTCGCCCAGCTCGCCAAGCTCGATTCCGAATCGGCGCGCGAGGAAATCCGCGACATCGTCAACGAGATCATCGCGATCAAGAACATCGTGATGTCGATCGCCGAGCAGGAAGAGCTGCTCGACGACATCTGCAACGACGTGCTCGGCTACGGCCCGCTCGAGCCGCTGCTCGCCCGCGATGACATCGCCGATATCATGGTGAACGGCGCCGGCACGGTCTTCATCGAAGTCAGCGGCAAGATCCAGCGGACCGGTATCCGCTTCCGCGACAACCAGCAGCTCCTCAACATCTGCCAGCGCATCGTCAGCCAGGTCGGCCGGCGCGTCGACGAATCCTCGCCGATCTGCGACGCGCGTCTCGCCGACGGCTCGCGCGTCAACGCCATCGTCCCGCCGCTCGCGATCGACGGCCCCGCGCTCACCATTCGTAAGTTCAAGAAGGACAAGCTGACGCTGGATCAGCTGGTCAGATTCGGCGCGATCTCGCCTGAGGGCGCCGAGATTCTCCAGATCATCGGACGCGTCCGCTGCAACGTGCTGATCTCGGGCGGTACCGGCTCGGGCAAGACCACCCTGCTCAACTGTCTCACCAACTACATCGAGCACGACGAGCGCGTCATCACCTGCGAGGACGCCGCCGAGCTTCAGCTCCAGCAGCCCCACGTGGTGCGGCTCGAAACCCGCCCGCCCAACATCGAGGGCGAAGGCCAGGTCACCATGCGCGAGCTGGTGCGAAACTGCCTGCGTATGCGCCCCGAACGCATCATCGTCGGCGAAGTCCGCGGCCCGGAGGCCTTCGACCTCCTCCAGGCCATGAACACCGGCCACGACGGCTCGATGGGGACGCTGCACGCCAACAATCCCCGTGAAGCGCTGTCACGCTGCGAATCCATGATCACGATGGGCGGCTTTTCGCTGCCCTCGCGAACGATCCGCGAGATGATCTGCGCCTCGATCGACGTCATCGTCCAGGCTGCGCGTCTGCGCGACGGCTCGCGCCGCATCACCCATATCACCGAGGTGATGGGCATGGAAGGCGACACCATCATCACCCAGGACATCTTCCTCTACGACCTGATCGGCGAGGATGCCAACGGCAAGATCATCGGCCAGCATCGCTCGACCGGCATTGGCCGCCCGAAATTCTGGGAACGCGCCCGCTATTACGGCGAAGAGAAACGCCTTGCCGCCGCGCTCGACGCCGCGGAAAAGAAACCGAACACGTGAGCAGGCCGGCGCAGCCATGAACACTCAGGTCCTCGCCCTCGCCTTCCTCGCCACCGCCGCTGTCGGCGGCATCGCCTGGGTCTTCGTCTATCCGATGCTGTCGGGCGAGCGGAAGGCCGAGAGCCGCCGTGCCTCGATCGCACGCGCCGAGGCGCCGACCGCCCGCCAGGCCGAGAAGACCCAGCGCTCGCGCCGCGAGCAGGTCGAGAGCTCGCTCAAGGATCTCGAGGCCAGGCGCACGCAGGAGAAGAGCGTCCCGCTCAACATCCGCCTGTCGCAGGCGGGGCTCGACTGGACCACGCAGAAATTCTGGATCGTGTCCGCGGTCGTGGCGGGCGTGTTTTTCCTCGGCACATTGTTTGGTGGCGGCGGCCTGCTCGGCGCGGCAGGTCTTGCCTTTGCCGGCGGCTTCGGCCTGCCGCGCTGGGCCCTGGGCTTCCTGAAGAAGCGTCGCGAGAACAAGTTCCTTGCAGCGCTGCCCGACGCCGTCGACGTCATCGTCCGCGGCATCAAGGCCGGCCTGCCGCTGTTCGAATCGATCAAGGTCGTCGCGGCCGACGCGCCGGAGCCGCTGCGCAGCGAATTCCTGGCCATCATCGAGACGCAGGCGATCGGCATGCCGCTCGGCGAGGCCTGCTCGCGCCTCTATGAGCGCATGCCGCTGCCCGAGGCCAACTTCTTCGGCATCGTGGTGTCGATCCAGCAGAAATCGGGCGGCAACCTCTCCGAGGCGCTGGGCAACCTCTCCAAGGTGCTGCGCGACCGCAAGAAGATGAAGGAGAAGATCCAGGCGATGTCGATGGAAGCCAAGGCCTCGGCCGGCATCATCGGCTCGCTGCCGCCGATCGTGATGTTCCTCGTCTATCTCACGACCCCCGGCTACATCTCCCTGCTGTGGACCCATCCCACCGGCCAGCTGATGCTGGTCGGCTGCGTCGTCTGGATGTCGATCGGCATCATGGTGATGAAGAAGATGATCAACTTCGATTTCTGATTGATGGTGCCGCATGGTCGAGTTCCTCGTTACGAAACTGCATGACGCCCACTTCATGACCATGCTGCTGGCAGCCATCGCTGCCAGCGCCACCGTGTACACGCTAGTGATGCCGATGTTCGCCGGCGAGGGCCTCTCCAAGCGCATGAAGGCGGTGGCGAGCGAACGCGAGCGCATCCGGCAGCGCGAGCGCGAGCGCCTCAACAAGAGCGAAAAGGTCTCGCTCCGCCAGACCCCCAAGCAGCTCGTCTCGAAGGTGGTCGAGGACTTCAATCTCACCAAATGGCTGGCGCAGGAGGCTGCGCGGGACAAGCTGATCATGGCCGGCTATCGCGGCCATGCGCCTTACATCACGTTCCTGTTCGCCCGCCTGGTCGCCCCGATCGTGCTGTTCATCGGCTCGGTCGTCTACGTCTTCCTGATCGCCCATATGGACCGTCCGATGCCGATCAAGATCGGCATCTGCGTCGGCGCGGCCTATCTCGGTCTGCAGGCGCCGATGCTGTTCCTGAAGAACGCGATCTCCAAGCGCCAGCTCTCGATCAAGCGCGCCTTTCCCGATGCGCTCGACCTGCTGCTGATCTGCATCGAATCCGGCATGTCGGTGGAAATGGCGTTCCGCAAGGTCGCAACGGAGATCGTCGGCCAGTCGATCGCGCTGTCGGAGGAATTCACCCTGACCACCGCCGAGCTGTCCTATTTGCAGGACCGCAAGGTCGCTTACGAAAACCTGGCGAAGCGCACCGGGCTCGAAGGCGTCAAGTCGGTCTGTCTGGCGCTTCAGCAGGCGGAACGCTACGGCACCCCGCTCGGGCAATCCCTGCGCGTCATGGCGCAGGAAAACCGCGACATGCGCATGAACGAGGCCGAGAAGAAGGCCGCCGCGCTGCCGCCGAAGCTGACGGTGCCGATGATCCTGTTCTTCCTGCCGGTGCTGTTCGTCGTCATTCTCGGACCGACCGGCATCAAGATCTCCGAGCTGCACTGACGCGCGATCCAAAGCCGCGAAAACAACCCCATGCACAGTAGCCGGCCGGCGCCGGCTCGGCGTGATGTGGATCGCGGCAAACGTCCGAATGATCGGATGAAATTCACGCCATCGCGCCAAAGGCGGCGGATCAGTCGGGCTGGCTGAGGGAAGCGACCGGGGTGCGCTTCGGCGCGCCGCGCGGACCGTCGTTGCGGCTCAGCATCTCCTTCAGATAGGCGACATTGGCCGCCGCTTGGTCGGGCGCCAGGTCCGCCTTCACGATGGTCTCGGCTTCCGCGAAGCGGCCCTGGAGGCCGACCACCAGGCCGAGATTCTGCCGCACCCGCGGGCCCGCGCGCGGCGACGCATAGGCCTGCCGCAGCGCCTCTTCCGCCTTGGGCAGGTCCCTCGTCAGCATGTAGGACAGGCCGAGATTGGAGAGCACGCCGGGATCATCAGGCGCGATCTTCAGCGCGCTGGCATAATAGCCGCGCGCCTCGTTGTGGCGGCCCATCTGGTCGAGGCAGGTGCCCTGCACCGACAGCAGGCGCCAGTCCGGATTGTCGGGCGAATGCGCCTTCGACAGCACGTCGAAGGCCTGCTGGAAATTACCGGTGTCGGAGAGCGCGCGACCGTATTGGGCCAGCAGCGCCTTGTTGCCGGGATTGGCGATGGTCGCCTGTTCGAGCACGGCCGCGGCCTGGGCGCGCTGGCCGTTGGCGCGCAGGGCCTGGCCATAGGCCAGCGCCGTATCGGCATCCTTGGGATTGGCCCGATAGCGCTCGCCATAGACCTCGACGGCGCGCGCCGGATCGGCCGGCGCAGCCGCCTCCGCCTTCGGCCCGATCGAGCCGGTGACGTCCGAGAGCTTGGACATTGCCGTGCAGCCGCCGAGGCTCGCGGCCACCAGCGCGATCAGCGAGGCGGACGCAAGAAGCCGGCCAGGACGGAACCGTTGACTCATGACGCTTTGACTCTCGAGCGGATTGATCGAGCCGAACGCGCCAGCAATAGACGGTTAACCCTAATGGCCGGTTAACGCGGGCCCATGCTGCCCTGCAGCGGCGCAGATCTGTCGAGGAACGAGCTCGGCCAGGGCGTGGGACGTCGCGAGGTGCCCTGCGGCAGCGCACGCATCAACGACAGTTCTCGACGAAGACACGCGCGCCGCCCGCGGATCGTTTCGAGGGGCTCGATCAATATTCGATGGCGAGACGCTTGCGGATTTCATCAATGCGTCTGTCGAGCGCGTCGAACCGCGCGTGGATCGAACGATCATGGAGATAGAAGACATAACCGCCGGCGAGGAATGCGAAGACCCAATGGTGATGCTCGACATAGCCAAAGATGGCCTCGATGGCCTGGCCAATGAACGTGATCCCGCTCCACACGAATTCCATTGCAATTCCTCCCGGCACGCATTGTCGCCGGTCACGGGCGTTCTCTGCACCCCTGATGACCTGCTTGGCGACCACTGCCGGAACCTAGCATGGGTCTTGCTCTGCGAGTAGCGCCTCGCCGACGGTGAGCGCAATGCCGATTGCGGCCACCGCAAAACTCTGCGAAATCTGCTTCCCACCCGAACGACCTCCGAGCCCGCCAATGCCTTCCATCTTCGCGACGTCCTCGACCGCCACCCCGATCATGTTCGTCACCAAGTCGAGCTGGGACGCCGTGCGCGAGACGCTGCCGCCGGCGCAGCGCCAGTTCGCCGCTGCGAGCGCCTTCGCCGCCAAGCCGGGCAGCTATCTCGCGCTGCCCGCGCCTGACGGCGCGATCGCGCAGGTGCTGTTCGGCCTTGAGGACGACGGCGCCAAGTCGCGCGATCTGTTCCGGCCCGGCGCCCTGCCCGGCCTGCTGCCGGCCGGCACCTATCGCTTTGCCAATGCACCGCACGATGCACGATTGGCGGCGCTGGCCTTCGCGCTGGGGTGTTATCGCTTCGCTCGCTACCGCAGCGACGAGAGACCCGACGTCCGCCTGGTGCCGCCCGATGGCGTCGACGCCGCCGAGATCGATCGTATGGCTGATGCCGCGATGCTGGCGCGCGACCTCATCAACACACCGTCCAACGACATGGGGCCGGAGCAACTGGCCGCCGCCGCGCAAGCCCTCGCGACCGAATACGGCGCGAGCTACGCCTGCACCATCGGCGAGGAACTGGAGAGCAACTTTCCGCTGATCCATGCGGTCGGCATGGCCTCCAGCCGCGCACCACGGCTGATCGATATCGGCTGGGGCGACCCTGATCATCCCAAGGTGACGCTGGTCGGCAAGGGCGTCTGCTTCGACACCGGCGGGCTCGATTTGAAGCCGTCGAGCGGCATGTTGATCATGAAGAAGGACATGGGCGGCGCCGCCAACGTGCTGGCGCTGGCGCGCATGGTGATGGACGCCAAACTGAAGGTGCGCCTGCGCGTGCTGATCCCGGCCGTGGAGAATGCGGTTTCCGGCAATGCCTTCCGCCCGCTCGACATCTTCACCTCGCGCAAGGGCATCACGGTCGAGATCGGCAACACCGACGCGGAAGGACGGCTGGTGCTGGCCGACGCGCTGGCGCTGGCCGACGAGGAAAAGCCCGAGCTGCTGATTGATCTGGGCACGCTGACGGGCGCTGCGCGCGTTGCGCTGGGGCCGGATTTACCGCCCTTTTACACCAATGATGAGACGCTGGCCGCCGACGTCGCGCGCTGCGCGGCGCAGGAGAACGATCCCTTGTGGCGCATGCCGCTGTGGCCACCTTACGATGCCTGGCTGGACTCCAAGACCGCTACCATCACCAACGCGCCGTCAGGCGGCTTTGCCGGCTCGATCACCTGCGCGCTGTTTTTGCAGCGCTTCGTCGAGCATGCCGGAAGCTGGTTGCATGTGGATATTTTCGGCTGGACGCCGTCGGCCAAGCCGGCGCGGCCCGAAGGCGGTGAATGCCAGGCCGCCCGCGCCATCTACAAGATGCTGAGCGAGCGCTATGCATGATATCAGGCTGACACCGGCGCGCGGCGACCTCGCCGCGAAATATCTCGAGGGCAAGGTGCAGGCCGATCGCTTCGTCACGGGCGAGGAGTTCGAGGTCATCGCGCCGATCGCGCCGGTTCGCGAGCAACCGTCCTCGAACGCGATGCTGATGACGGAAGCGCTGCGCGGCGAGCGCGTCACGGTCTACGATCGCAACGGCGAGGGCTGGGCCTGGGGCCAGCTCGGCAGCGATGGCTATGTCGGCTGGCTGCCGGATGCGGCACTGGCGAAGCCGGCGGCGGCGCCGACGCACAAGGTGACCGCGCTGCGCACGCTCGCCTTCCCCGGCCCCTCGATCAAATTGCCGCCGGCAGATTCGCTGGTGCAGGGGTCGCAGCTCACGGTCACGCGCGAGGACGGCCCTTTCGCCGTTACACGCGAGGGCACGTTCGTGCCGAAGACCCATCTTTCGCCGCTCGACCATCGCGAGGGCGATTTCGTCGCGGTCGCCGAACGCTTCGTCGGCACGCCCTATCTCTGGGGCGGCAAAAGCAGTTTTGGTATCGATTGCTCGGGGCTGGTGCAAGTGTCACTGACGGCCGCAGGCATCGGCTGCCCGCGCGACAGCGACATGCAGCAGACGGGCCTCGGCCGCGCGCTGGAGCCGCATGAGCAGAGCAGCTTGCTGCGCGGCGATCTGATCTTCTGGAAAGGCCACGTCGCCATCGTGCGCGACGGCAGCACCATGCTTCACGCCAACGCGCATCACATGGCGACGGTGATCGAGCCAATCGCACCGGCGATTGAGCGGATCAAGGCGGCCGGCAGCGAGGTCGTGGCGATCAAGCGGCTGTAACGTCACCTCGTAGGGTGGGTTAGGCAAGCAGATGCGCGGAAGCGCATCTGGTTGGCGTAACCCACCTCTTCAGCTTCGGCAGATAAAGGAGTGGCGGGTTACGGCTTCGCCTAACCCACCCTACACACTAAATTCACTGATCAGGAAGTGCCCAGCGAGTTGATGTCGGTAACCACATCGGCGCCAGGCACAAACCTGACCAGGCCGGATTTGATCGCATATCCGCCCACCATGACTTTCGGACGAGCGCCGGCCGGTAAATCTCCGACAAGGGCGGAGATGGCCGCCACACCGTCGAGTTGTTGGGGCAAAGCCATCGAAATCAGCAATGCTTTGGGCGCAGCTTTGAGAATGTGCTGCGGCAGGTCTTGCAAATCGAGATGGTTGACGACGGCTGGTGTGCAGATGCCGCGACTTTCCAACCAAAGGGCAAGAATGCGGATCGCCAGCGTATGAGTATTGCCCGGCGCGTTCATGAGAAAATACCGTGGCACGCCTGCTCGACGTCGTGTCCTACCCCGCTGCATGCTGGCTTCGATCAACTCGATCACGCGCTCGCTAAAGACCGTGAACTCGTGTTCGTCCGCAACGGTGACGGTGCCGGAACGCCACTGTTCGCCGATCTTGTAGAGCAGCGGGGTCAGAATTCCGAGGAGGATATCAACGGGCCTAAAGTTGGCGGCCATCGCTTCTTTAACAAGCTGCCGAGCCGAAGGAATATCATTCCGTCGCCCTGCATCGTAGAGTGAATCGTAAACACGGCGGAGAAACTCGGAGTGCCTGACGACTTCGCTTGCGAATATATCGGGGTGGTCGGACTCGCACCTTCGGCAGAGGCCGTAAGTGACGGAACAATCCTCATATGGGGAGGTTTCGCCTTGAAATTGCTGACAGTATGAGCACCACTTCAGCATTGGCGTGAGCACCTCATCTGAACATGCGAACCGACACGTGCTGGTGAAACTCACATGCGCCGCGACGCGTCAGGGATCGACGATTGCGGCGGACTCGCGCCGGCCCCTATCATGCGTTGAGCAATGATGGCGTAAACCTTGCGCCAGGCTTGTTCCAGCTCATCGGTCCAATGTGGCCCAAGACCACGCGCAAGGCTCCAGAGCAGTGCTTCGCCGACGACCGGATAGTGCTCAGGTTTTACGCCATAGCGCAGATGATTGCGGCCAAGCAAGTCGGCGCCTGACAACAGCCCGGTCGCCTGATCGAGACTGCCAACCAGCACCGCCAGCTTCGAGATAAAATCTTGCTTCAGGATGCTGATGTCCTCCGGAAACATTGGCCTGAATTCCGGGGCAAGCTCAAATATGCGATCGTAGAACGCGGTCGTCATGTCGGTGGCGTTCGCGAACACCATGTCGAACGAGGACTTGACGCTGACGATCTCCTCTGCGGTCAACATCGTGATTCCAACTATAACTAATCTACGGACTGCGCATATGCCGAAATTCGACGGAGTGCGGACTCATAAATCCCTGGACTCGGAATCCTAGGACTCGGGTCGCCCGACACCGGCCAGCATACTTGCCACCATTAGTGTCGGCAAATGCTAGCAGATCGCATTCAGCACCGTCTTGATTTCGGCACCGAACAACTTCATTTCGGGATAAGAACTGCAACGAATGTGCCAGACCGGAAGATACCCCAACGAAGCCGCCAGCTCCCTGGCCACCATCGAGGCTCATGCGATGGCTCGCTCACTGCGGTAGAAACGCTGCGATTGATCCGGTCGGCTCGGCACCGGCTGCCGGCCGAGAGGATCGAGCGAAAATGAAACGAGAGGTCACGGATATGTCTGCTTCGGCCCGACCATCCTGGCCGATGAGTATCAATCCGGCGCCGCCATTTGCCACATTCAGAACAATCGGCTCGCCGCTCCATGTCTTGATCGGCTCCATTCCGATGATGAGAAATTCGCCGATAGGCTGGTCGAAATATTGGAGACGCAGTTGCGGGCCGACTTCGGCCACAGCGAGTTCAAGACCGAGTTGCTGGGCGCGTGCGTAGACGCTGGCCAAGGTCACGGTGTCGGACGTAAACCCGAGCTGCGCGGGCGACAGATCGACAAGCTCTACATGTGTCTTCCGGGAGCTAACGATGAACGTCGGCCGGGCAAGGATTTCAGCGGCCTGACCACCGACATGGCAGCCCTTGCTATCGAGCTCGTTGCGCAACGCAAGAGAGTCAGCGAAGGTACCTATTGTGATCGTCTTCCATGTCGCAACGTCGCGCCCGGCCTTGATAGGCTGTTGGGACGCTGGGGCCGAGCGCGTCTTGAGCTTCAGCTGGTTCTGCAATACATCGCGGGCCGCGCATTGAGCGGACGCGGCGCTCGCAAAGGCAATGACGCAGACCGCCGAGAATATGGAAGCCAAAACGTAGGAACAAACTCGCCTTGAATGGTCAATACGTGCCGCGCGCCGGGCTCGGCTTCCGAACGTGAACATGGGAGATGGCTTTTCTAAAAGGTTGGACAGAAAAAGCCCGCCTCCGAGTCAATGGGAAGAACGGAGGGAAATGACGTCCAATGAACATTTCCGCAGCCGACTTGGGAATAAGTCCGGAGGCGGGGCCTGTGGCCAAAGTATTCCAATTTGCAAATGGCGGGCGGCAGTCCGTAAGCCTGATAACCCGTCCGCCCCATCAGTCTGACGGGAATGATGGCGCTCGAGGATAGCACCCGGAGCAAACCGGCTCAACGCCAAATTCGGCTGTGAGCCATAAGCTGACGAAATCGGCGCACCGACGACTGCTTGGCTCCGGCCGTCAGGCGATGGGTTTCGCAACAGCTCAACCCATCCTACCTGCCATGTGCTGCATGATCCGGAAAAGTGCGAAGCGGTTTTCCCTCGCGACATCAACGGAACGCGTTGGCGCGGAGATCATGCTCAAACAATGACCTAAAGCGCGATAACGATTCATCCTGATCTCATCGCGCTTTAGACAACCAAATCATGCGTGAAATGGTGCTCAATGCCTCTTGCGTGATCAAGGGCGCCTGGCTCGGCGTGTGAAGCGCCAATCGGGTCTGCATGATGCATCTGCGCCAGAGCGTCAATTTCCGCATCGTGCGGAGCATGTCCAATCGTATCGGGTCCGTGGCCAGACTTAAGATGGTCGGATGCTTTGGCCTCTGCCATATCGTTCTTGAAGTGAAAGGAATCCCCTCGCTGGGGCGCAGCTGTCGCTTGCGCCGGACCGGAGGCATCGGTCGCATCGCCGTTGCTGCCAGCGTCCTGGCCCGGCGCCGCGTGCGGATTTTTGCAAGCATTCGCGTGCGTCTCGTGGACATCGTGCTGCGACTGGGCGGACTTGAGATGACTTCCGGGTCCATCGTCCGCGACGTGCTTCCCGGCAGCTGCCGAACCATGCTCCGAAGCGTGCAAATCGCGATGCGATTGCCCGGGACTGGATGTGTGCCCGGCCTGGTCGTGTTTGCCATGCTGCTTTTCGGCTGCGGCGCCGTCCTCCGACGCCTGCACATCGGCTTGCGATTTTCCATGATTTACATTGTGCCCTCGCGACTCCTGCTCGGCATGCGGCTTGCCGGCTGCGGCGCCTTGGTCCGAAACATGCAAATCGCGCTGCGCTGGTTCACGATCGGGCCCCTCTCCTGCGGTCGCCCGCATGGTGTCGTGTTCGGCACGCATCGATGGGTTCGCGGCAGCCGCCTGCGCGAGGCCGCTCTGTTCGATCAGAGCATCGACGGCACCGGCTCCGATGTGAGGGGTCGCGTTGCCGTCAGCGCCATCCTCGCGCCAGGTTGCGTCGACGGTCTGAATTTCGTCATGTCTGCTGCTGCCATCGCTCTGGGCAGCAGCGAAGACGAATGTGTCACGATGTGTTTCAGGATCGAGCCGGGCCAGGGTGTCGAAGCCGCTGAGCGCCGGATCGACGGTCCCGGGACTATTGAGGGCGGCCATTTCGCTGCTGCCGCCTGCGGCAGCCGACGCATGGAGATCGTTCGGGCCATCGCCAACCTTGAACGCCTGCGCGGGACTATGAAGGAACTCGTAGATCAAGACTCCGACCGCCGTCATCAAGAATGCGCCAGCGCTGCTCAAGCCCGGCCTTGAAGATGTGAGTGTCGGCAACGTGATCGCGCCGGCGACACTATCGGAACGGGATTCGATCGGCCTGCCGGCCGTCGTCGGCGTGCCAGCTACGGAATGATCAATGCGGCCGACCTTGCCCACGGCTTTGACCGCTTTGCCCGGCGTAGTAGCCGTTTTTTGCGTGGCAATTTTAATGGTCACGACGGCGCTTGTGCCGTCTGCGGCCGTGACCGTGACGCTGTCGGTATCCGCATGATCAATTGCGGCCGCGCTCGCGTCCCTGACATCGTCGAGCGCCGCCCAGATCAGCGCTGCGAGCGCGCCGATTCCGCCGAAGAGGCGCGACAGGGCGAAGGTCGCAAGCTCGCTCCGGCTTTTGATGTCGAGTTGGGCCGATATGCGATCGAGGCGCGCCTTGATGGCGCCTGGGGCGACCTTGAGGCGGCGCGCAATCTCCTTGTTCGGCATGCCGGAGGCGACCAGGCGCATGATCTTGCGGTCCTGGTCCGTCAGCGCGGCGAGCCCATTCTCACCCAACGCGCCCTTGCGTGGCTTGCTGGCAGCCGCCCGCCCCGGGGTCGGCGCCACCAGCCTCAGGGATTGAATCAAGGTTTCGGGCTCCTCGCGCATCGGAATCGCACTGCAGGTCCCCGCCTCGATTGCGGCAGCGAGATCGCCGCGCGCAACGGATGCGGTGTAGAAGACCAGGCGCGTGGCAAGGTTTTCGGCATCGGCGACGGCGAGCATTTCAGCAGCCGTCACGTCAGAAAATCCGTCCTCGACAAGCACGACATCCGGCGTCAGCCTCCGAAGTGCGTCCAGGCAATCGGCTCCATTGATGCACGAGGCGACGATTTCGAAGTCACGCTCCGCCGCGAATAGCGAGGCAAACCCCTGCAGAACGATCGGACGGCGATCAGCTATGACGAGTCGGATAGGGAGCATCTGCGGCATCTCGCCCGGCGTTTCCTCCTAACTCGCCCGGCAACGCGACCTAGGTGCAACGACGGCACTTCAAAGAGCAGCGCGGCAACGCACGACGCTCCCGTTGGTTCCGACAGCGAGAGGTGAGGAGACTAGGTCGCGACCGAGCCGTTCCCCGCCGTCTCCAGCCGGAATGCCGCCGCGAACAGGGCGCGCGTGTAGTCCGTCTTCGGGTTCTTGAACAGCTCGGCGGCCTGGCCTTCCTCGACCACCTTGCCGCCGCGCATCACGATGAGGTGGCTGGCGAGCGAGGCGACGACGCGTAGATCGTGCGAGATGAACATGTAGGTGAGATCGCGCTTGCGCTGAAGCTCACGCAAGAGATCGACCATCTGGGCCTGGAACAACATGTCGAGCGCGCTGGTCGGCTCGTCCAGCACGACGAAGTCAGGCTCCAGCACCACCGCGCGCGCGATCGAGATGCGCTGGCGCTGGCCACCGGAGAATTCGTGCGGGTAGCGATAGCGGGTATCGGGCTTCAGCCCGACATCCTCGAGCGCCTTGACGACGCGCGCCTCGCGCTCCTCACGCGACAGTTTTGGCTGATGCACCAAGAGGCCTTCGGCGATGATGTCGGCGACCGACATGCGCGGTGAGAGCGAGCCGAACGGATCCTGGAACACGATCTGCATGTCGCGCCTGAAGGGACGCATCTCCTTGAAGCGCAGGCCCTGGATGTCTTTGCCCAGGAAGACGATGCGCCCGTTCGAGGAGATCAGCCGCAGCAGCGCTAAGCCCAGCGTGGTCTTGCCCGAACCGGACTCGCCGACGACGCCGAGCGTCTCGCCCTTGCGCACGGCGACGCTGACGCCGTCGACCGCCTTGATGTGCCCCACGGTCTGGCGCATCAGGCCGCGCTTGATCGGAAACCACACCTTGAGATCGTCGGTCGACATCACCACCGGCGCGTTCGGCTGCGGCGGCGCCGGATCCGGCTTCGGCTCGGCCGCGAGCAGATCGCGCGTATAGGGATGCTTCGGGGCCTTGAAGACCTGCTCGACCGGCCCCTGCTCCACGATCACGCCGCCCTTCATGACGCAGACGGTTTCGGCGATGCGACGGACGATGCCGAGGTCGTGGGTGATGAAGAGCAGGCTCATGCCGAGCCGCGAGCGAATTTCGGCGAGCAGCGCCAGGATCTGCGCCTGCACGGTGACGTCAAGCGCCGTGGTCGGCTCGTCCGCGATCAAGAGGTCCGGCTCGTTGGCGAGCGCCATCGCGATCATCACGCGCTGGCGCTGGCCACCGGAGAGCTGGTGCGGATAGCTCTTCAGCCGCGTCTCCGGCTCGGGAATGCCGACCTGCGTCAGCAATTCCAGCGTCCGCCTCCGCGCCTCTGCATTACTGGTCGGATTGTGCAGCTGGATGATCTCGCCGATCTGCGCCTCGATGGTGTGCAGCGGGTTGAGCGAGGTCATCGGCTCCTGGAAGATGATGGAGATGTCGCTGCCGCGAATCTGGCGCATCTGCTGCTCGCTCCGGTCGATCAGCTCCTGGCCCTTGAAACGGATGCTGCCCGAGGGATGCGAGGCACTGGGATAGGGCAGCAGCTTCAGGATCGACAGCGCGCTGACCGACTTGCCGGAGCCGGACTCGCCGACCAGCGCGACGCATTCGCCGCGCTTGATCTGGAACGAGACCTTGTCGACCGCGAGCGTCGTGTTGCCGCCCTGGTGGAAAGCCACCGAGAGGTCGCGGACGGCAAGCAGGGGCTGGTTGATCGCGTCCATCACGTCCTCACTTGAACGTCTTGCGCGGATCGAAGGCGTCGCGCACGGCTTCGCCGATGAAGATCAGGAGCGACAGCATGATCGCGACCGAGAAGAAGCCGGTAAAACCGAGCCACGGCGCCTGCACGTTGGATTTGCCTTGCGACAGCAACTCGCCGAGCGAGGGCGAGCCGGGCGGCAGGCCGAAGCCGAGGAAGTCCAGCGCCGTCAGCGTCATCACCGAAGAGGAAACGATGAAGGGCAGGAAGGTCATGGTCGCGACCATCGCGTTCGGCAAGAGATGCCGGAACATGATCACGGCGTTCGACACGCCGAGCGCACGCGCCGCCTGGATGTATTCGAAATTGCGTCCGCGCAGGAACTCGGCGCGCACGAGGCCGACCAGCGACACCCATGAGAACAGCAAGAGAATGCCGAGCAGCACGAAGAAGCCGGGCACCAGCACCGACGACAGGATCAAGAGCAGATAGAGCGAGGGAATCGCGGTCCAGATCTCGATGAAACGCTGGAAGGTCAGGTCGATCCAGCCGCCGAAATAGCCCTGGATACCGCCGGCGGCGACGCCGACGATCGAGGAGACGATGGTGAGGCAGAGGCCGAACAGGACCGAGATGCGGAAGCCATAGATCAGCCGCGCCACCACGTCGCGGCCCTGATCGTCGGTGCCAAGCCAGTTGTATTCGAGATCACGGCAGCTCTTCAGGCCCTTCTTCTCGACCACCGACTTGCATTGGGCTTCCGTCAGCATCCAGGTCGGCGGCGACGGCGCCGGGGTCGGCAGATCGAGATTGTGGGTGTCGTAGGAATAACGGATCAAGGGCCAGACGATGCTGCCGCCCTTGTCCTTGATCAGCTTCTGCAAGTACGGATCGCGGTAGTCAGCCGCGGTCTCGAAGTCGCCGCCGAACGTCGTCTCCGAATAGGTGACGAAAGCCGGCCAGTAGAGGTGGCCGTCATATTTGATCAGGAACGGCCGGTCGTTGGCGATCAGCTCGGCGAACAGCGACACCACGAACAGGACCATGAAGATCCAGAACGACCAGTAGCCGCGCCGGTTCGCCTTGAAGTTCTCCCAGCGCCGCCTGTTGAGCGGCGACGGCACGAACGGCTTGCGCGTGATCGGCACGGCTGCGCCGAGCGGCGTCTTGGCCGACGTCTCGATCGGGGTCGGGGCGGTCAGGGCCATCAGACCTCCCTCGCCTCAAAGTCGATCCGCGGATCGATCCACATATAGGTCAGATCGGAGATCAGATTGACCACGAGGCCGACCAGCGAAAAGATGTAGAGGGTGCCGAACACGACGGGATAATCGCGGTTGAGCACGCTCTCGAAACTGAGCAGTCCGAGCCCGTCCAGCGAGAAGATCGTCTCGATCAGCAGCGAGCCGGAGAAGAAGGCGTGGATGAAGGCGCCCGGGAAGCCCGCGATCACGATCAGCATCGCGTTGCGGAAAATGTGGCCGTAGAGCACCTGGTTCTCGCTGCAGCCCTTGGCCCGCGCGGTCATGACATATTGCTTGCGGATCTCGTCCAGGAACGAGTTCTTGGTGAGCAGCGTCATGGTCGCGAATGCGCTGAGCCCCATCGAGATCAGCGGCAAGGTGAGGTGCCAGAAATAGTCGATGATCTTCCAGTACCAGGGAAATTGCGACCAGCCATCCGAGGTGAGCCCCCGCAGCGGGAACAGGTTGAAGAAGGAGCCGCCGGCGAACAGGATGATCAGGAGGATCGCGAACAGGAAGCCCGGGATCGCGAAGCCGATGATGATCACCGCGGACGTCCAGGTGTCGAAGCGGGAGCCGTCCTTGACCGCCTTGCGGATGCCGAGCGGGATCGAGATCAGATAGGTGATCAGCGTCAGCCAGATGCCGAGCGAGATCGAGACCGGCAGCTTCTCCTTGATCAGCTGGATCACGCTGACATCGCGGAAATAGCTCTTGCCGAAATCGAAGCGGGCGAAGTTCCAGACCATCAGCGCGAAACGCTCCGGCGCCGGCTTGTCGAAGCCGAACTGCACTTCGAGCTTCTTGATGAAGTCAGGATCGAGCCCCTGCGCGCCGCGATATTTGGAGTTGATGGCATCGGCACCGGCACCGAGCTGCCCCGGCGCGCGCTGGGCAAAATCGCCGCCGCCCGAGATACGCGAGGTGCCGCCGGTGTCGGCGCCCGACAGCTGCGCGATCACGCGCTCGACCGGCCCGCCCGGCGCGAACTGCACGACGACAAAGGACACGAAGAGGATTCCGAGCAAGGTCGGAATCATCAGGAGAACGCGGCGGGCGATATAGGCGCTCATGATTATTTCGCCTGCTCGAGCTTGGCAGCCTTGGCGGGGTCGTACCACCACAGGGTCCGCTCCCCTACGCCACTCGTATAGTCGTTGAGCGCGTAACGCGGCAGGTTCGCGGGATGGCTGAACTCGTCCCAATACGCCAGCCGGTGGCTGGTATTGTACCATTGCGGCACCCAGTAGCGGCCAGCACGGAAGACACGATCGATCGCGCGGCAGGCAACCGTCAGATCTTGGCGCGTCTCGGCGGCCATCGCCTTCTCGACCAGCGCGTCGAGCGCGGGGCTGGATGCGCCGGCCAGATTGTAGGACCCCTTCGTCGCTGCTGCTTGCGAGGTGAAGTAGGTGCGCAGGCTGTCGCCGGGCGTGGCCGACATAGTGATGCGGTTGATGGCCACGTCGAAATCGAAGGATTCGACGCGGGCGCGATACTGGACGGCATCGATGAGACGCAAATTCGCATCGATGCCAAGCATATTCAGGTTCTTCAGGAACGAGGCGTGATGCGGCTGGAACGAGGCCTCGTCGGTCAGGAACTCGATGCTGAAGACCTCGCCGTTCGGCAACAGCCGCCTGCCGTCCTTGACGGGAAGCTGCGCCTCCTGGAGCAATTGCTGCGCCTTGCGCAGCAGCGCGCGATCCTGGCCCGAACCGTCAGACATTGGCGGCACGAACGGCTCGCCGAACACTTCATCGGGCACCTGGCCGCGGAAGGGCTCGAGCAGCTTCAGCTCCTCCGGCGACGGCATCCCTTCGGCGACGAGATCGGAATTCTGGAACGGCGAGCGGGCGCGCGCATAGGCGCCGTACATGATGGTCTTGTTGGTCCACTCGAAATCGAACGCATAGTTCAGCGCTTCGCGCACTTTGGGATTCTTGAACTTGTCCCGCCGCGTGTTGAGGAACCAGCCCTGACCGCCCGAAGGTGTCTGATCGGGCACCTCCTCGCGCTTGACGCGGCCGTCCTTGATCGCCGGGAAGTCGTAGCGCGTCGCCCAGATGCGCGAGGTGAACTCCTCGCGGTAGAGATAGTTCTTGCCGGTGAAGCCCTCGAAGGCGACGTCGCGGTCGCGGTAGAACTCGTAGCGGATCACATCGAAATTGTTGCTGCCGCGGCAGACCGGCAACTCGGCGGCCCACCAATCCCTCACGCGCTCGAATTCGATGAAGCGATTGATCTCGAACTTGCCGACCTTGTAAGGGCCCGAGCCAAGCGGCGTGTCGGTCGTGGTCTCGTCGAACGTCCGGCTCGCGTAATAGGCCTTGGAGAAGATCGGAAGGCTCGCCACGTAAAGCGGCACGTCGCGCGCGCGCTTCTCGGCGAAGGTCACGATGACGGTGGCATCGTCGATGGCCTCGGCGCCCTTGACGTCGCGCATCTGGATCTGGATCAGCGGATGACCCTTGTCCTTCAGGACATTGATCGAGAAGGCAACGTCGTGTGCGGTCAGCTTCGTACCGTCGTGAAACTTCGCCCCAGGCCGCATCGTGTAGCGATAGGCGAGCTTGTCGGGAGAGATCTGCACCGACTTCGCGGCATAGCCGTACATGGCATCGGGCTCGTCACCGGCATGCGCCATCAGCGTGGCGAAGGTCAGATCCATGCCTTGTGCGCCCTCGCCCTTCAGCACAAAGGCGTTGAGCGAGTTGAAGGTGAAGAAGGACTGGTTGTAGCCCTTTGTCGACGGAATCAGCGAGAACACGCCGCCCTTCGGTGCGTCGACGTTGACGTAATCGAAATGGTGGAAATCGGCGGGATATTTGAGATCGCCGAAGGCCGAGATGCCGTGGGCCTCGGTGGGCCCCTCGGACGCCGCTGCGTTACGGAGTGCGGCGGCGCTGAGCGCGCCGCCGACACCGAGGACCAGCACATGCCGGCGTGAAAGCTGCACCATGCGGGACATGTCCTTCACGACTTCTTTGCGATCCGTGCCGCCTTGTCTGCGTCGTACCACCAGATAAACGGGAAGCCGGACTGCCCATATTTGGGCAATTCCGCCGGCCGACCGAAGCGATCCCAGCGCGCAGTGCGCACCTTCGGATAGTTCCATTGAGGCACGACGTAGTGATTCCACAGCAGCACACGGTCGAGCGCCTTGGTCGCCGCAACGAGATCATCGCGGTCGGTCGCATAGATCAAGCGCTCGATCAACTTGTCGATGGCCGGATTCTTGATGCCGGCAAGATTGCGCGAACCGGCGATATCCGCGGTCTTGGACGACCAGAACTCGCGCTGCTCGTTGCCCGGCGATTGCGACTCGCCCCAGGAGTTGGTGACGACGTCGAAATCCCACTCGCGCGTCCTGTTCTCGTATTGGGTCGGATCGACCGTCCGCACGCTGACGGCGATGCCGAGCCGTTCCAGCGACGGCTTGTAGAACAGCGTGACTCGCTCGAAGCTCGGATCCGAGTTCAGCAGCTCAAGGGAAAACTGGGTGCCGGTCTTGACGTCGATCAGCTTGCGGTCGCGCACCTCGTAGCCGGCCTCCTTGAACAGGCGCAGCGCCTCGCGCAGATTATCGCGGACGGCTTCCGGGCTGCCGCCGACCGGATTGGTGTAGGGAGTCGTGAAAACCTCGGGCGGGACTTGGGCGCGCACCGTCTCGAGGATTTCGAGCTCTTTTCCCTGCGGCAGTCCGGTCGCCATCAACTCGTCGATGCCGTCGAAATAGCTGCTGATGCGCTTGTACTGACCGTAGAAGATCTGCTTGTTCATCTCCTCGAAGTCGAACGCATAGTTGAGCGCACGGCGCACGCGCGGATCGCTGAACTTGGCGCGGCGCAGGTTCGGCACGAAGGCCTGCATCACG
This sequence comes from Bradyrhizobium sp. CCBAU 45384, assembly GCF_028128665.1. Taxonomy (NCBI): domain Bacteria; kingdom Pseudomonadati; phylum Pseudomonadota; class Alphaproteobacteria; order Hyphomicrobiales; family Nitrobacteraceae; genus Bradyrhizobium; species Bradyrhizobium sp. CCBAU 45384. The sequence continues at coordinate 547,929 of NZ_LBIZ01000120.1, read as the reverse complement.
CCCGAGCTGCGATTGGGAAACTCCTCGAGGATCACCCGTTTTTCGGTCACAGCCGGGAAATCGTAGGCGGTCGCCCAGTTCTTGGCGCTGTTCTCGGTGCGCCAATCGACCTGATCGGCCTTGAAGGCCTCGATCGCGACGGTGGCGTCGCGGAAATATTCGTAGCGTAGCTCGTCGAAATTGTTGCGCCCCACATTGGCGGCGAAATCGCCTCCCCAATAGTCCTTGACGCGCTCCAGCGCGATCGACCGTCCTGCAACGAACTCCTTGACCTTGTAGGGGCCGGAGCCCAGCGGCACTTCGAGCGTGGTCGCCGAGACATCGCGCTTCTTGCCCTGCGCGTCCGTTCCTTCCCACCAATGCTTCGGCAGGACCGTGAGCTGCCCGACGATCTGCGGCAGCTCGCGGTTGCCTGGTGCATCGAACACGAATTTCACCTCGCGCTCGCCGACCTTCTCGGCCCGGACCACATGGCTGTAATAGGCCGAGTACATTGGGTGATGCTTCTTGAAGGCATCGAGCGAGAAGATCACGTCCTCGACAGTAACAGGCTTGCCATCATGCCATTTGGCCTCGGGCCGGAGACGATAGGTGACAAAGGAGAAATCGTCTGGGTGGCTGGCGGCTTCGGCCAGCGCCCCGTATTCAGTCGAGACCTCGTCGAGAGCGGGCGTCATGAGGGATTCGTAGATGAATGCGACGGCACCGGAGACCTGCCCCTTCACGCCGGACACGACGATATTGAAATTATCGAAGGTGCCGATGGCGATCTGGCGGGCGACGCCGCCCTTGGGTGCGTCCGGATTGACGTAGTCGAAGCGCTTGAAGTCGGCCGGATACTTGACCTTGCCAAAAAGCGAGAGCGCATGGCGCCAGGGAAGCTCGCCCGCGGATTGTGCCTCTGCCGTGCCGACGACGGGAACACCCGCTGCAGAGCCGAGGGCGGGAAGCGCAGCGACGGCCGCGCCGGTGAGCAAGAGATCGCGTCGGGTAATGGCCAAATCAACATCCCTGTCTTGAAGGAGGCTACTCCTTTAAGTTCCCAATATAGGCGAGGTTTCGACGGAACACGTTGCTTTTTCCTCATCTTGGAAGGCCGGACGGCATGTCGGATGCGGCCAAACGCCCCGATAACAACGCCGCGAGGCCCGGATACGGAAACGGCCAGGCTTTTGAAGCCTGGCCGCTTGTCCAAGATGACGTGCCGATAGGCCTTATTTCGCCGCGGTCGGGAGCGGCTTCGGGCTGTCGGAGAGGCTGTTGAGGTAGGCGATGACGTCGGCGCGCTCCGAGTCCTTCGGGATACCGGCAAAACCCATCGCGGTGCCGGGAACGGCGGCCTTGGGATTGGCAATGAACTTGTTGAGCGCGTCAAAGTCCCAGGTGCCGCCCTTGCTCTTCATCGCGGCCGAGAAGTTGAAGCCGCCGCGGCCTTCGCCGACGTGATCGCCCACAATGCCATAGAGGTTCGGTCCGACGCGGTTCGGGCCGCCCTTTTCGAAGGTGTGGCAAGCGCCGCACTTCTTGGCGGCGGAGGCGCCCTTTTCGACGGATGCGGTCTGGAGCAGCTTTTCGATCGGTTCGGACGCGGTCGGGGCAGCGCCTGCTCCGCCCTTGTCACCGGCCTCTTCCTTCACGGCGATCTCGAAGCCCGGCTTTTCCGGCATCTTGGGCGAGAACAGCGCCTGGGCGGTGAAGCTCGTCACCAGCAGAATGAGACAGGTGCCGAGTACCGCACCGAGAATTTTGTTGAGTTCGAAAGAGTCCATTTCCGGCCAGGCCCCACACCGCAATAAGGAATAAGCGGCCGGGCGGCCGCCAGGACGAGCCTCGGGAGAATCAGACGTTCCTTATTGTTTCCCCGAGTTTTGCCATTCAGATATCGGTTTGCCCGTGCTCTGGCAACCCGTATAAGCGAGCCGGCTCATCGCCCATCCCCATCCGATTTCTTGAGGCGGAAAACGCCTCGTTCCCAGGCCCTTAAACCGATGATCGATCCTCGCATCCTGGTGCTGATCCCGGCCCGCATGGCCGCCACCCGCCTGCCCGGCAAGCCGCTCGCCGATATCGCGGGCCTGCCGATGATCGTGCATGTGATGCGGCGCGCCGAAGCCGCCGGTATCGGCCGGGTGGCGGTGGCAACCGACACGGACGAGATCGCGTCCGTCGTGAGAGCCCATGGCGGCGAGGCCGTGATGACCAGCCCCGCGCACCCCTCCGGCTCCGACCGCATCCATGAGGCCATGCAGAAGCTCGACCCGGACGCGAAGGCCGAGATCGTGATCAATCTCCAGGGCGACTTCCCGACCATCACACCGCAGACCATCCGCGAGGTGCTGCCGCCCTTCGACGATCCCGGGGTCGACATCGTGACGCTGGCCTCACAGATTCACACCGAGGAGGAAGACCGAGCCCCGAGCGTCGTGAAGGCGATCGGCTCGCCGATCGGGCCGCGGCGGATGCGGGCGCTCTATTTTACCCGCGCGACCGCTCCCTACGGCGACGGACCGCGTTACCACCATATCGGTCTCTATGCATACCGCCGCGCGGCGCTGGAGCGCTACGTCACGCTGCCGCGCTCTCCCCTGGAGGTTCAGGAAAACCTGGAGCAACTCCGGGCGGTGGAAGCCGGCATGCGCATCGACATCATCATCGTCGACAGCGTGCCGCGCGGCGTCGACACGCCGCCGGATCTCGAAACCGCCCGCGGCATCCTTTCCAAATCCTGAGCCGCTGCTACAAGGCCGTCATGAGCAAGATGAAGATCGCATTCCAGGGCGAACCTGGCGCCAATTCCCATATCGCCATCGTCGAGGCCTATCCCGACGCGGAACCGATGCCCTGCGCCACCTTCGAGGACGCGCTGTCGGCGATCTCCTCGGGCGAGGCCGATCTCGGCATGATCCCGATCGAGAATTCGGTCGCCGGCCGCGTCGCCGACATCCATCATCTGCTGCCGGCCTCCGGCCTCTTCATCATCGGCGAATGGTTCCTGCCGGTCCGCCATCAGCTGATGGCGACCAAGGGCACCAAGCTCGAGGACATCAAGAGCGTCGAGAGCCATGTGCACGCGCTCGGCCAATGCCGCCGCATCATCCGCAAGCTCGGGATCAAGCCAATCGTGCACGCCGATACCGCCGGCAGCGCCCGCGACATCTCCGAGCGCAAGGACAAGACTGTCGCCGCGATCGCCTCGCGCCTCGCAGCAAAAATCTACGGCCTCGACATCCTCGCCGAGGACATCGAGGACGAAGCCCACAACACCACGCGCTTCGTGGTGCTGGCGCGGGAGCCGAAATGGGCCGCGCCTGGGTCGGGCCCGCTGGTCACCACTTTTGTTTTTCGGGTGCGCAACTTGCCCGCCGCGCTCTACAAGGCGCTCGGCGGCTTTGCCACCAACGGCGTCAACATGACCAAGCTTGAGAGCTACATGGTCGACGGCAATTTCTTCGCCACGCAGTTTTACGCTGACGTCGACGGCCACCCCGAAGACAAGGGCCTGGCGTTTGCAATCGAGGAGCTGAAATTCTTCTCGCGCGAATTCCGCATCGTCGGCGTGTATCCGGGCCACCCCTTCCGCGCGACGTTCAGCGAGAAGCAGGATTAGTCGTCGCCCCGGCGGAGGCCGGGGCCCATAACCCCCAGGGAGCGGTTACCGCGCGAGCTGGTAACTCCGAGTCTTCGCAAAACAATTGCTGCGGCGTATGGGTCCCGGATCTGCGCGCGCTTGTCCGGGACGACGATCTAGGCCACTGGCCTCTTCAACCCCAACGCCTCCGCCAGCAGCGAATATGACTTCTTGCGCGCTTCGTGATCGTACACGGCGGTGATCACCATCAGCTCGTCGGGTTTGCTCGCATCCAGCAGCGGCTGCAGCTTCCTCTGCACAGTCGCCGGATTGCCAACGAACAGGCGCGAGCGGTTGCGCGCGATCGAGATGCGCTCGGAATCCGTATAGGGATAGGCCAGCGCTTCCTCGACACTCGGCAGCGGCAGATATTGACCGCGATCGCGGCGCAGGCGATTGAGATCGAAGGACGTGGCGAGCCTTTCGGCCTCCTCATCGGTGTCCGCCGTGATGACGGCAACCGCGAGGATCGCATGCGGGGTCGCGCGCCAGGCCGAGGGCTGGAAGCGATTGCGATAATGCACCATCGCGTCGATCGCATCGTGGGACGCAAAGTGATGCGCAAAAGCGAAGCCCATGCCGACTTGTGCTGCCAGCTCCGAGGAATAATCGCTGGAGCCGAGCAGCCAGATCGGCGGCAGCTTGGTGTCGTCGGGCATCGCGACGACGTTGTGATAGGGATGGCCTGCCGGAAATTCGCGGGTCTCCCACAGGATCAACTCGTGCAGCCGCTCCAGGAAATCGTCGCCCTCACGGCGGTCGAGCCGGCTGCGCAGCGCATAGGCCGTGGCGCCATCGGTGCCGGGGGCGCGGCCGAGGCCGAGGTCGATGCGGCCGGGAAACAGCGCCTCCAGCATCTTGAAGCGCTCGGCTACGACCAGCGGGGCGTGGTTGGGCAGCATCACGCCGCCAGAGCCGACACGGATGTGCTTGGTCACCGCCGCGATCTGCCCGATCATCACGTCGGGCGCGGGGCTGGCGACCGAAGCGAGGTTGTGATGCTCGGCGAGCCAGTAGCGGACATAGCCAAGCCGATCGACATGGCGCGCCAGGTCGATGCTGTTGCGCAGCGCGACGGCCGGCTTTGTGCCCGTGGTGACGACGGAGAGGTCGAGGACTGAAAGCGGGATCATGGCGCCGTAACGTAATAGAGGACCGCGCGGCGACAATGGGCAGCGGGCGCAGATCTGGCGTGTGTCGTCCGCGAGCCCGGGCGTATGGCGAAGCCAGGAGTTGGGACAGCTCAACCGCCTGCAACATAGAATTCACCCTGCCCACCCTCAAAACGAGAGGTCCGTCAGGCCTAGAGAATGGATTATCTAATTGTTATATTTGTAAAATATTCCATTTTAGCATGCTTCCCACTCGAAGCCTATAAACTGCAGTATTGATAGCAATACTGCACGAAGTGGGCGACTTCCCATCACCGATGGGCTGTCGAGTAATCCGCCTTTGTCCTATCTTAGACCCTCCCAAGATAGACCCCGGCCGCCAGACCTTGGCGAGCCCCTGAAGTGAGTGGTGCCATGACCGAGACGACGACGCCTGCCCATACCGAAGGGCAAGACGGGCACCTGAAGCGGCCGGCGATCTCCTTCGAGTTCTTTCCGCCCAAGACGGAAGATATGGAGCGGAATCTCTGGGAGACCATCAACCGGCTGGCGCCGCTGGACCCGAAATTCGTGTCAGTGACGTATGGCGCCGGCGGCTCGACCCGCGAGCGCACCCATTCGACCATTTCCCGCATCCTCAAGGAGACCGCGCTGCTGCCGGCCGCGCATCTGACCTGCGTCGGCGCCTCGCGCGGCGAGATCGACGAGATCGTCGACCGCTACCATGAGGTCGGCGTCCGCCACATCGTAGCCTTGCGCGGCGATCCCGCCGGCGGCATCGGCACGCCCTATGCGAGCCATCCCGACGGCTATCAGAGCTCGGCCGACCTCGTTGCGGGCATCAAGAAGCGGCACGCCGATATCGAGGTGTCGGTCTCGGCCTATCCCGAGAAGCATCCTGAGTCGCGCGATTTCGACGCGGACATCGATACGCTGAAGGCAAAAGTCGACGCCGGTGCGACGCGGGCAATCACGCAAGTCTTCTTCGATAACGACTTTTACTTCCGCTACCTCGATCGCGTCCGTGCGCGCGGGATCAACATTCCGGTCGTGCCGGGCATCATGCCCATGCACAATTTCAAGCAGGCGCGCAATTTCGTCACTCGGAACGGCACCACCGTTCCCGAGTGGCTTGCCGCGAAGTTCGAGGGGCTCGACAACGATGCCGAGACCCGCAAGCTGGTGGCCGCAACCGTCGCCGCCGGCCAGGTGCAGAAACTGGCAAAACACGGCGTCGAGACCTTCCATTTCTACACCATGAACCGCGCCGATCTCGTGTTCGCGATCAGCCATTTGCTCGGCATTCGCGCCAAGAGCGCGCAGAAGGCGGCTTAAGACACCATGACCGTATCCCCCTCACCCAAGCGAACCGCTCTGATCAATGCCGCGCGCGAGCGCATCCTCGTGCTCGATGGCGCCATGGGCACGATGATCCAGAACCTGCAGTTCGACGAGGCCGCCTTCCGCGGCGAGCGCTTCAAGAACTTCCATCGCGACTTGCGCGGCAACAATGACCTGCTGATCCTGACCCAGCCGCAGGCGATCGAAGACATCCACGCGGCCTATTTGCGCGCCGGCGCCGACATCGTCGCGACCAACACGTTCTCGACCACCTCGATCGCGCAGGACGATTACGATCTCACCGACATCGTCTACGAGATGGCGCGCGAAGGTGCCCGCCTCGCTGGCAATGCCGCCCGCCGGGTTGCCGCCGAGGACGGCAAGCCGCGCTTCGTCGCCGGTGCCATCGGCCCGACCAACCGCACCGCCTCGATCTCGCCTGACGTGGCCAATCCAGGCTATCGCGCCGTCACCTTCGATGACTTGCGCAAATCCTATGGCGAGCAGATCCGCGGCCTGATCGACGGCGGGGTCGATCTGCTGCTGGTCGAGACCATCTTCGATACGCTGAACGCCAAGGCGGCGCTCTACGCCATCGCCGAGATCACCGAGGAGCTCGGCATCGACATGCCGGTGATGGTGTCGGGCACCATCACCGACAAGTCCGGCCGCCTGCTCTCCGGCCAGATGCCGGAAGCATTCTGGAATTCGGTGCGGCACGCCAGGCCCGTCACCATCGGCTTCAACTGCGCACTCGGCGCCGAAGATTTGCGCGCGCATATCGCCGATATCGGCCGGGTCGCTGACACGCTCGTTTGCGCCTATCCGAATGCCGGCCTGCCCAACGAATTCGGCCAGTATGACGAGACGCCGGAATACATGGCGCGCCTGGTCGGCGAATTCGCGCGCGATGGTCTTGTCAACATCGTCGGCGGCTGCTGCGGCACCACGCCGGAGCATATTGCGGCGATTGCTGCCGCCGTCGCCCCGCACAAGCCGCGCATCGTGCCGGAGATCGCGCCAAGGCTGCGCCTCTCCGGCCTCGAGCCGTTCGTGCTGACCGATGCGATTCCGTTCGTGAACGTCGGCGAGCGCACCAACGTCACCGGCTCCGCCCGCTTCCGCAAGCTCATCACATCAGGCGACTACACCGCGGCGCTGCAGGTCGCGCGCGACCAGGTCGAAAACGGTGCGCAGATCATCGACGTCAACATGGACGAAGGGCTTCTGGATTCGGAAGCCGCGATGGTCACCTTCCTCAACCTCGTCGCCGCCGAGCCCGACATCGCCCGCGTGCCTGTCATGGTCGACTCGTCGAAATTCTCGGTGATCGAGGCCGGCCTGAAATGCGTGCAGGGCAAGCCGGTCGTGAATTCGATCTCGATGAAGGAAGGCGAGGAGAAATTCATTCACGAGGCCAAGATCGCGCGGCGCCATGGCGCGGCCGTCGTGGTGATGGCATTCGACGAAGTCGGTCAGGCCGACACCTTCGCGCGCAAGACCGAGATCTGCAAGCGCGCCTACGACATCCTCGTCAATCGCGTCGGCTTTCCGCCCGAGGACATCATCTTCGATCCGAATATCTTTGCGATCGCGACCGGGATCGAGGAGCACAACAATTACGGCGTCGACTTCATCGAGGCGACGCGATGGATCCGGCAGAACCTGCCGGGCGCGCATATCTCGGGCGGCGTGTCGAACCTGTCGTTCTCGTTCCGCGGCAACGAGCCGGTGCGGGAGGCCATGCATTCGGTGTTCCTGTATCACGCCATCAAGGCCGGCATGGACATGGGCATCGTCAATGCCGGACAGATGATCGTCTATGACGATATCGATCCCGAGCTGCGCCAGACCTGCGAGGACGTCGTCCTCAACCGCGATCCCGGCGCCTCCGAGCGCCTGCTGGCGCTCGCGGAAAAATTCCGCGGCAAGAAGACGGAAGCCAAGGAAGCTGATCTCGCCTGGCGCGAATGGCCGGTGGAGAAGCGGCTGTCGCATTCGCTGGTGCATGGCATCACCGAGTTCATCGAGCAGGACACCGAGGAAGCCCGCAAGAATTCCTCGCGTCCGCTCGACGTGATCGAAGGGCCGCTGATGGCCGGCATGAACGTGGTCGGCGACCTCTTCGGCGACGGCAAGATGTTCCTGCCGCAGGTGGTGAAGTCCGCGCGCGTCATGAAGCAGGCCGTTGCGTATCTGATGCCGTTCATGGAGGAAGAGAAGGCGCGCAACCTCGCCAGCGGCATCGGTGGCGCGGCGAGTTCGTCGGCCGGCAAGATCGTGCTGGCGACCGTGAAGGGCGACGTCCACGACATCGGCAAGAACATCGTCGGCATCGTGCTCCAGTGCAACAACTATGAAGTCATCGACCTCGGCGTGATGGTGCCGGCGGCGAAGATCGTCGAGACCGTGAAGGCGGAGAAGGCCGACATCGTCGGTCTCTCCGGCCTGATCACGCCCTCGCTCGACGAGATGGCGTTCTTCGCCGGCGAACTGCAGCGCGAAGGCCTCAAGCTGCCGCTGCTGATCGGCGGCGCCACGACGAGCCGCGTGCATACGGCTGTGAAGATCGACCCGAGCTATCGCGCCGGGCCCGTGGTGCATGTCAATGACGCCAGCCGCGCCGTCGGCGTCGCCTCCTCGCTGCTCTCGCCGGAGAAGCGCGAGGCTTATGCGGCCGAAGTGCGCGCCGAATACGCCAAGATCTCCGAGGCGCATCTGCGGGCGCAGGCGGACAAGAAGCGGCTGAAGCTCGCCGACGCACGCGCCAACCGCGTGCCGGTCGATTTTGCCAAGAGCAAGCCAGTGAGGCCGACCTTCCTCGGCACCAAGAGCTTCGACGACTACGACCTCGCCGAGCTGGTGCCCTATATCGACTGGACGCCGTTCTTCCAGACCTGGGAGCTCGCCGGCCGCTTCCCGGCCATCCTCAAGGACGACAAGGTCGGCGAGGTCGCGCGCTCGCTCTATGACGATGCGCGCAAGATGCTCGACACCATCGTCAAGGAAAAATGGTTCCGCGCGCGCGCCACGATCGGCTTCTGGCCGGCAAATGCGCAAGGCGACGACATCGTGCTCTATGCCGATGATAACAGGACCAAGAGCATCGCGACGCTGCACACGCTGCGCCAGCAGCTCGAGAAGCGCGAGGGCCGGTTCAACGCGGCGCTGTCCGACTTCGTCGCGCCCGCGGGCGTGCCCGACTATGTCGGCGGCTTCGTCGTCACCGCCGGGATCGGCGAGGACGCGGTCGCCGACCGCTTCAAAATGGCCAATGACGACTACTCCTCGATCCTGTGCAAGGCGCTGGCCGATCGGCTCGCCGAAGCGTTCGCGGAAGCCATGCATGCCCGGGTGCGCCGCGAGTTCTGGGCCTATGCGCCTGACGAGGCGCTCTCCAACGAGGATCTGATCCTGGAAAAATATCAGGGCATCCGCCCCGCGCCCGGCTATCCCGCCCAGCCCGATCACACCGAGAAGGCGACGCTGTTCGAGCTGCTCGATGCCGAAGCGACCGCCGGGGTGAAGCTGACCGAGAGCTTTGCGATGTGGCCGGGCAGCAGCGTATCGGGGCTCTATTTCGCCAGCCCCGAGAGCTATTATTTCGGCGTCGGCAAGATCGAGCGCGACCAGGTCGAGGACTACGCCGCGCGCAAGGGCATGAGCGTCGCGGAGGCCGAGCGCTGGCTCGCGCCGGTGCTGAACTACATCCCGTCGCAGCCGGCGAGCGATAAGGCCTTTGCCGCAACGGCGGCCAACGACGAGATGTCGAAGGATCTCGCCTCGCATCCGCCGGGCTGCACCTGCGCGGTGCATCTGGTCTGGCAGAAGAAGCGGGCGGGGGCGGGGTAGGCGCCAGGATCGCAAAACGCGAAACAACCCCATGCACAGTAGGGATGGGGTTGATCGGGTTATACGATTTCGTTTTTACGGAAAATCGCTTGCTCCGTCGAGCAAAACAGCTGTATGAGGGCAGGATCGGGTATGGCGCGTGATGCCCACCGCCGTCATTCCGGGGCGCGCCCCTTGGCGCGAGCCCGGAATCCATTTGTCCTCCCGCCGCACAATGGATTCCGGGTTCGCTCTACGCGCGCCCCGGAATGACAGCGTGACCCTTACCCCTTCGGCGGCGCCAGCGGCTGCACGATCTCCTTGAACGGGGCCAGCGCTTCGCAGCGATCGGCATGGGCTGAGAGGGCCGGATAGCGCGCTGCGTCGAACAGGTCGGGATGCGCCTCGCGGGTGAAGCGGACGACGCAGGCGACCGCAATATCGGCATGACCGATGCGCGCCTCCAGCCAGTACGGCGTCGTCACCTTGGCGCGCTCGGCTTCCAACACCCCAAGCACGTCGCCGATCTGCGCCCGGCAACGCTCGACCCATAGCGCCAGCTGCTCCTTCCGCAGCACGCGCTCATAGAGCAGGCTGACCGCCTTGTCGCCGAGGCCGGTCGCCAGCGCGCAGATGCGCAAATGCTTGCGCCGCTCGACGCCGCTCCGCGGCAGCATCGCCTTGTCAGGCCCGACGAGCTCGTCGAGATAATCCAGGATGATCGTGCTTTCGATCAGCGCCTCGCCATCGTCGAGCACCAGCGTCGGCACCCGGCGCAAGGGATTGTACGGCGCGATTTTGTCGGCATCGCCGAAGGTCGACCACGGCTTGTGCTCGAAGCCAAGCCCGTAGAGCCGCAGCGCAATCGCGACGCGGCGGACGAAGGGGGAATCATATTGGCCGATCAGGAACATGGTTCTCGCTCTTCTCTGTCGTTGGACAAGGCAGGGCCGATCAGTCTCCACGACAAGATCGCAGCAGCGCAAGGAAAATCCTCGACATGCAGCATTGCATCTGACGCAACGGCGCCGGGACAATTTCTCCCGAATGCGCTATCAAGGACGGCATCATGACAGCACCATCAGACATCAATCGCGAGCGGATCGCTGCGACCGAGGCCGTCATCCGTCCGCATATCCGCCGCACGCCGCTGGTCCAGGCCGATCTCGCCGAATTCGGCCTTCCGGCCGCGCCCGTCACCTTCAAGCTCGAAATGCTGCAGCATTCCGGATCGTTCAAGGCGCGCGGCGCCTTTGCCAATCTGCTGCTACGGCAGGTGCCGCAAGCCGGTGTCGTCGCCGCCTCCGGCGGCAATCACGGCGCGGCCGTCGCCTATGCGGCGCGGCAGCTCGGGATTCCCGCGACGATTTTCGTTCCTGACATCACCTCGCCCGCCAAGGCCGAACGGATCAGGGGTTATGGCGCCGAGCTCGTGATCGCAGGCAACCGCTATGCCGATGCGCTCGCGGCCAGCGAGGCGCATGTCGCGCGGACCGGCGCGCTTGCCGTTCACGCCTACGACCAGGCTGAAACGTTGCTCGGCCAGGGCAGCGTTGGCCTCGAGCTGGAGCAGGACGCCCCCGAGATCGACACGCTGCTGGTGGCCGTCGGCGGTGGCGGCCTGATCGGCGGCATCGCGGCGTGGAGCGCGGGCAGGACGCGCATCATTGCCGTTGAGCCCGAGCTGTCGCCGACCTTGCATGACGCGTTCGCAGCAGGCGCCCCGGTCGACGCGCCGGCCAGCGGCCTCGCCGCCGACAGCCTGGCGCCGCGGCGCGTCGGCGAATTGATGTTCCCGATCGCGCGCGCTCATGTCGAGGGCGTCGTCCTCGTCAGTGACGATGCAATCCGGCAGGCGCAGGCCGCGCTGTGGTCGACCTTGCGTCTCGTCACCGAACCCGGCGGCGCGGCCGCGTTCGCCGCGCTGCTCTCCGGCCGCTATCGTCCGTCACCGGGCGAGCGCATCGCGGTGCTGGTTTGCGGGGCGAATACGACGGCGGTGAATTTCGAGGGCTAGCGATGGGCGACGACGCTGACCTTCGTCATTGCGAGCGCAGCGAAGCAATCCAGACTGTCTCCACGGAAAGGCTCTGGATTGCTTCGCCGCGCTCGCAATGACGGTGGAGGCAGCGCGTAGCCCGGATGCAACGAAGTGCAATCCGGGATCTCACAACCCGATCGAGAGTCCCGGATTTCGCTTCGCTCCATCCGGGCTACGAAGCCACGCTGTGTGACATCGACTGTGAGCGATACCCAACGGCAACAGCCGGGCGTTTTGGCAGTCCCCTCGCCTGAACTCTGCCTTGCCGAACAAGATGTCGCATGGTTCAGTCCGGGGAACCTCGGGGGGAGGTCGATGAATCGGCAGTTGGCGACAGCTTTTGGCGTTGCGCTCGCGGCGATATCGCTGACCGGCGGCGCATTCGCCGCCGACCTGCCGCTCAAGGCGCCGGCGAAGCCCGTCGCTTTCAACCCGTTCTGGGCGGAGGTCGACTATCTCGCCTGGAGCGTGACCGGCGACAAGCTGCCGGCGCTGGTGACGACGGCGCCGATCGGCACGCCGCTGGGCATCGCCGGCGCGCTCGGGCAGCCGACCACGACCGTGCTGTTCGGCAATTCCAGCGTCAACACCGACTGGCGTTCGGGCGGACGCGTCACCGCCGGCTATTGGTTCGAACCGCAGAGGAGAAGCGGCGTCGAGGCATCGTTCTTCGGGCTGGAAAATATCGGGACTGGCTTTGCCGCCGACACCGGCGCCAATCCGATCCTGACGCGGCCTTTCAGCAACGCGCTGACGGGACTTCCCGACACGCTGATCGCAAGCTTTCCGGGCGTCGCCACCGGCAGCGTCAACGCCAACGAGACATCGCGCCTGCTCGGCGCCGGCGCGCTTTATCGCCAGGAGTTCGCCCTGTGGAGCGGACAGCGCGTCAGCGCGCTGGTCGGCTATCGGTACTTGCGCGCCTCCGACACGCTGTGGATCACCGACACCGCGAGCAGCCTTGTCTTCGGCACATTCACGCCGACGGACTATTTCAAGGCGGCGAGCAATTTCCACGGCCTCGATCTCGGCCTTGCCGGTGACTGGCGCAACGGTCCGTGGTCGCTGGAGTGGCGCGGCAAGGTCGCGCTCGGCGCGGTCATCGACACCGCCGACGTGTCGGGCTCGGCGGTTTCGACCATCGCCGGCGTCACCACGACGGCGCCGGGCGGCTTCCTCGCACTCGCCAGCAACAGCGGCCATTTTTCACAGACCAGATTCGCCGCGGTGCCGGAGCTCTCGCTCAAGGCGGGCTATGAGATCGCGCCCGCCTGGCGCCTGACCGTCGGCTACGACGTGCTGTACTGGGCCGGCGTGCAGCGCGCCGGCGGGCTGATCGACACCACCGTCAATCCAAGCCTGATACCGCCAGGCCCGCCCGCGGGCCCGACCCGGCCACTGCCGGTGATGAACACGACGAACCTGCTCGCGCAGGGATTTAGCTTCGGCGTGCGGTATAATTATTGAGGGCGCGGTAGCTGCGCTCGCAATGACGGTGTGGATACAGTTGCGATCTATTCGATAACAGGCACGTGCTTCGCCGCATCGCGCGGCACCGTGCCATCGATCCGCGGATCGTCCGCCACCTCGATCTGGCGCCGAAACGGGATGAATCCGGAGCGCTGATAGAACGCGACGGCCGAGGGATGATCGAAGGTGCAAGTGTGCACCCAGACGCGCTGCACGTCGCCGGACCAGGCCCGCTCCAGCGCGCGGTTCATCAGGAAGCGGGCGGCGCCGGTGCCGATCAAATTTGCCGTGACACCAAAATAGACCAGCTCGCATTGTCCGGGCTGACGGAAATCCAGCTCCAGCAGGCCTTCGTCGCGACCGTCGGCGACGAGAGCATAGACCTCGGTGCCTGTGGCGTGGATGACCGCGGCGAGCTCGGTGTCGCTCATCAACGCTCGCGAGCACCACAGCCAGGCCTCGCCGACGCGGCGGTAGAGATCGCGGTACCAGGCAAGCACGGGCGCATCGACCTTGCGCAGGGTCCATGCGCCGGGTGGATCATCACGGCAGGAGGCCGGCGTGGTCATCTGGAGATGGGTCACGACCGCGGCGATCTTGCCGGCGGGGATGTCGGAATAGCCGTCGGGGAGGATCATAGGGGATTCCTGTGGGCCGAGCGCTAGCCAAGCATTCTATGTCGTCCCGGCGAAGGCCGGGACCCATACGCCGCAGCAGATGTTGTAAGCGCAACTCGTCGTTCCAACCGCGCAAAACAATCTGTATTCGTGGCTATGGGTCCTGGCTTTCGCCAGGACGACGGCGGAGTTTGTGGATGCGCGCCCACCAAGAATCCGCCTACCCTTCCCCCTCGTCGCTTGCCAGTACGCCCTTCACCGCGCGCGCCCAGCCGGCGAGCTTTCGTTCGCGCGTAGCATCGCTCATGTTCGGCTTGAAGCGGTGCTCGAGGCGCCAATTGTCGGCGAATTTTGTCGGCTCGGGATAGACGCCGGCATTGAGACCGGCGAGATAGGCGGCGCCGAGCGCGGTGGTTTCCTGGATGACAGGGCGATCGACCGGCGCATCGAGCAGATCGGCAAGGCGCTGCATGGTCCAGTCGGACGCGGTCATGCCGCCGTCGACGCGGAGCACCACGCTCGCCACTTCCGAGCTCGGCCAGTCCGCGCGCATCGCGGCCCAGAGGTCGAAGGTCTGGTAGCAGACGCTCTCCAGCGCGGCGTGCGCCAGCTCGGCAGGTCCGGTGTTGCGGGTGAGGCCGAACAGGGCGCCGCGGACGCGCGGATTCCAGTAGGGCGCGCCCATGCCGACGAAGGCCGGCACCAGATAGACGCTCTGCATGGAGTCGGACTGATCGGCGAGCGGTCCGGTCTCGGCCGCGTGCTTGATGATGCCGAGGCCGTCGCGCAGCCATTGCACTGCGCTGCCGGCGACGAAGATCGAGCCTTCCAGCGCGTAAGTGCGTTTTCCCTCGAGCTGATAGGCGATGGTGGTGAGCAGCTTGTTCTTGGAGGCGACGGGCGTCGCGCCGGTGTTGAGCAGCGCAAAGCAGCCGGTGCCGTAGGTCGACTTCATCATGCCCGGACGGAAGCAGGCCTGGCCGATGGTGGCGGCCTGCTGGTCGCCGGCGATGCCGGAGATCGCAATCGCGCCGCCGAATAGGTCCGGCGTGCTCTCGCCGAAGTGCGCGGAGGAATCCTTCACCTCCGGCAGCATCGAGCGCGGCACGCCGATGATCTCCAAGAGCTCGTCATCCCACTGGCCGGTGTGGATGTTGAACAGCAGCGTGCGCGAGGCGTTGGTGGCGTCGGTGGCGTGCACCTTGCCGCCGGTGAGGCGCCAGAGCAGGTAGCAATCGACGGTGCCGAACATCAGCTCGCCGCGCGCGGCACGCGCGCGGGCGCCGGGGACATGGTCGAGGATCCAGGCGACCTTGGTGCCGGAGAAATAAGGGTCGATGATCAGGCCTGTTTTCTGCGAGATCAGCGGCTCGCGGCCTTCGTGCTTGAGCCTGGCGCAGATATCGGCGGTGCGGCGGTCCTGCCAGACGATGGCGCGGTGCACGGCCTGGCCCGTGGCGCGGTCCCACACCACGGTGGTCTCGCGCTGGTTGGTGATGCCGATCGCGGCGATGTCCTTTGCCGTGATGCCGGCCTGCTCGATCGCCTCACGGCAGACCATCACGGTCGAGGTCCAGATGTCCTCGGGCTCGTGCTCGACCCAGCCGGAGGCCGGAAAATGCTGCGGAAACTCGGCTTGCGCCTTCGCCGCAATGGAAATATCGCCGCGAAACACGATCGCGCGCGAGGAGGTGGTGCCCTGGTCGATGGCGAGGACGAAAGACATGGAAGCTTACCTTGGCGTTTTATTTGGCGTTTTCCCTGAGGGGATATTGTGTCGCGCCAAAGAAACGGGATTGCCGCCAAGAGGTCAAGCTGGGATGAGCAGCTGCAGCTGGACAAAAGCTACACCGCCGCCGCGGCAACACCGCCGTCGATAACGATGGTCTGGCCGGTCAAACGGGGATCTTTTTCATTGTTATTGGCTCCCCGCGTCCACTTGCTCGGTGTCATCGCCCGACTTGATCGGGCGATCCAGTATTCCAGAGACGGCGCGGCTGGAACCGAGGGGCCGCGGCGTACTGGATCCCCCGCCTTCGCGGGGGATGACAGTGGTCGTGCGACTCAGATCAACCCGCCCGCATCCGCGACGCGGCGCTGGTGGTAGTCGGTGTCGCCGAAGGTGTTCTCGATCATGGTGAGGCGCTTGAAGTAGTGGCCGATCTTCGCCTCCATGGTCATGCCGATGCCGCCGTGGAGCTGGATCGACTGCTGGCCGACGAATTTCAGCGACTTGCCGATCTGCGCCTTGGCGGCGGCAATGGCATTGCTGCGCTCCCTGGCGTTCTCGAAATCGTTCGCCATGGTCGCGAACATCGACATCGAGCGCGCCTGTTCAGTAGCGACGAACATGTCGGAGGCGCGGTGCTGCAGCGACTGGAACGAGCCGATCGCGACGCCGAATTGCTTGCGCGTCTTGATGTACTCGACGGTGGTCTTGAGCGACTCATCCATCAGCCCGACCGCTTCGGCGCAGAGCGCGACACGGGCTTCGTCCACCACGCGCTCGATCAGGGCGAGCGAGTCATCGGGGTTGCCGATCGCCGCATCCGCGCCGACCTCGACACCGGTGAAGGTGATGTCGGCGGCGTGCAGACCGTCCTGGGTCGGGTAGGACTTCTTGGTGATGCCCTTGGCGCTGGCAGGCACCAGGAACACGCCAATGCCGGTCGTGTCACGACGATCGCCCCTGGTGCGCGCGGTGACGACAAGCGTATCGGCGTTCTCGCCGTTGAGCACGACGAACTTCTCGCCGTCGATCACCCAGCCGTCGCCCTTCTTCTTCGCTGACGTGGCGACGTCGAACAGATCGTAGCGCGAATTCTTCTCGAGCTGGGCAAAGGCCAGCGTCTTGCTGCCGTCGACGATCCCGGGCACATGCGCCGCCTTCTGCGCCTCGGTGCCGGCATGACGCAGGAAGCCGCCGCCGATCACGACAGTCGCCAGATACGGCTCCAGCACCAGCGCCTTGCCGAGCGCTTCCATCACGATCATGGTCTCGACGCCGCCACCGCCAAAGCCGCCATCGGCCTCGCTGAAAGGCAGGCCCAGCAGGCCCTGCTCGGCGAGCTTGAGCCAGACGGCTTTGCTCCAGCCACCCTTCTCCTTCATGTATTTCTTGCGGCTCTCGAAATCGTAGGAATCGGTCAGCAGGCCGTCGATGCTGTCCTTCAGGAGCCGCTGCTCCTCGGTCAGGTCAAAATCCATTTCTTTGGTTCCTCGTACCCGGATCATCAGACTTCGTCATTCCGGGATGGCCCGAAGGGCCAGACCCGGAATCCATTTCGCCTCAGCATATGCGGCCCGATGGATTCCGGGTTCGCGACTTCGTCGCGCCCCGGAATGACGGTGGAAACATTGTGCTCCCCGCCGCGGCGGAGAGGAAGCAGATCAAAGCCCCAGCACCGCCTTGGCGATGATGTTGCGCTGGATCTCGTTGGAGCCGCCGTAGATCGAGACCTTGCGGTTGTTGAAGTAGCTCGGCGCGATCTGGGCGGTCCAGTCCATGGCCTCGTTGGAGCCGTCGTCGCCGTGCACGTCGTAGGGAGCCGCGAACGGGCCGATCACTTCCATCAACAGTTCGGTGGTGGTCTGCTGGATCTCGGAGCCCTTGATCTTCAGCACCGAGGAGGCCGGATTGGGCTTGCCCTTGCCGTGCTTGCCTTCATCGGCGACGACGCGCAGCTGCGTCAGCTCGAGCGCCTTCAGCTCGATCTCGCAGGCGGCGAGCTTCTCGCGGAAAGCCGAATCCTGGATGATCGGCTTGCCGCCCGATTCGACCTTGCCGGCGAGATCGCGGATGCGGCGCAGCCGCTCCTTGGAAACGCCGACGCGCGCGATGCCGGTGCGCTCGTTGCCGAGCAGGAATTTTGCGTAATCCCAGCCCTTGTTCTCCTCGCCGATCAGGTTCTCGTAGGGCACCTCGACGTCGTCGAAGAACACCTCGTTGACCTCATGGCCGCCATCGATGGTCTGGATCGGGCGCACGGTGACGCCCTTCGACTTCATCGAGAACACGATGAAGGAGATGCCCATCTGCTTCTTGGCGGACGCATCCGTGCGGCAGAGGCAGAAGATCATGTCGGCATGCTGGGCCAGCGTGGTCCAGGTCTTCTGGCCGTTGATGATCCATTTGTCGCCACGGCGCTCGGCTTTTGTCTTGAGCGAAGCGAGATCGGAGCCGGAGCCCGGCTCCGAGAAGCCCTGGCACCACCAATCGTCGACATTGGCGATGCGCGGCAGGTACTTCTTCTTCTGCTCTTCATTGCCGAAGGTGTAGATGACGGGGCCGACCATGCTGACGCCGAACGCGAGCGGCTGCGGCGCCGGATAGGACTGCAGCTCCTCATTGAAGATGTAGTGCTGCACGGAGGTCCACCCCGTGCCGCCATATTGCTTCGGCCAGTGGCTGACGCCCCAGCCCTTCTTGTTGAGGATGCGCCACCACGTCACCATCTCGTCCTTGGTGAGATGGCGGCCTTCCACCAGCTTGCGCCGCGTATCCGGCGGCACGTTGTCGCGGAAGAATGCCCGCACTTCCTCGCGAAATGCCTGCTCTTCCTTCGTGAATGCGAGATCCATCGGATCCTCCTGTGAGCGCAACCAAGCTTTTATTCTTCGTCATCCTGGCGAAAGCCGGGTGTCGGGGTGGATTGTGCTGATTTCTGCTGCTGGCGCAATTCGTGGCGCGACAGTTTTCCGACCGGCGTGCGCGGCAGATCGTCGACGAACTCGACCGCAGCGGGCATCTCGTGCTTGCCGACCTTGCCGGCGAGCTGCGCGCGCAGCTCGTCGAGCGAGAACGGCTTTGCGTCCGGCCTGAGCTTGATGAAGGCCTTGGCGGCTTCGCCCCTGTATTCATCGGGAATGCCGAGCACGATCACCTCGTGCACGCCCGGGACGGTGTAGATCGCCTGCTCGATCATCTGCGGATAGACGTTGAAGCCGCCCGAGATGATCATGTCCTTCTTGCGGTCGACCAGGAAGAAATAGCCGTCGGTGTCGACATAACCGATGTCGCCGGTGAGGAAGCGGCCGTCGATGAACGCCTCCGCGGACCCCGCCGGCTTGTTCCAATAACCCTTGGTGACGTTCGGGCCCTTGATGCGGATCTCGCCGACTTCGCCCGGCGGCAGCACTTTTGTCGGATCGTCCAGCGAGACCACGTCGAGCTCGATGCCGGGCAGCATCAGGCCGATCGAGCCGGGCTTGTCGGGACCTGCAGGCGGATGGCCGGTGCCGGGCGAGCAGGTCTCCGTCATGCCCCAGCCGCTCCTCAGCTTCTTGCCGACCTTGCGCTCGAAGAAGCTTGCGACCTCGACCGGCAGCGGCGCGCCGCCGGAGCCGATGGCGGCGAGCGACGAAAAGTCGCGCTTGTCGAGATCCGGGAGCGCGGCGATCGCGATCCACATGGTCGGCACGCCAGGGAAATAGGTGGCGCGCTTGACCTCGATGTCGCGCATCACGGCTTCGACGTCGAAGCGCTGGTGCAGCGAGATCAGATTGCCGCGCCTGATCGAGGACAGCAGCACGACGGTCAGCGCAAAGATGTGGAACAGCGGCAGCACGCAGATCACGCGCTCGATCGTCTCGCCGCGGGCCGCACGGGCCGGCCTGCCCCAGACGTCGTAGATCGACACCGCCGAGGTGAGATTGCCGTGGGTGAGCATGGCGCCTTTCGGCAGGCCGGTGGTACCGCCGGTATATTGCAACAGCGCGACGTCATCGGCCGCAACCGCCGGCCACTCTGCCGGCGCGGTGGCGCCTTCGACGAAGGTCTTGAAGGTGACGATGCGGGGATCATCGGGAATCGCCGCCTGCGGCGTGCCGATCTTGCCCCAATGATCGTCCTCGCAGACGACGAGGCGGTCGATCAGTCCCTTCTGCAGAAATTTCAGCGCCGTCGGCAGCAGGGCCTGGAGGTTCGAGGTGACGAGCAGGCGCGAGCCGGAATCGGAAATCTTGTGCGTGAGCGCGATCTCGCCGTCCAGCGGCGACAGATGTGCAACGCGGGCGCCCGCCTTCAGCGCGCCGAAGAAATTGACGGGATGATCCGGCGTGTTGCCGAGGAACAGCGCGACCGACGTGCCCTTGCCGCAACCGGCGCGGAGGAACGCAGCCGCCGCGCGATCGGCTTGAGCCGCGAGCTCGGTATAGGTGATCGGACGGTCGCGAAACTCCAGCGCGGTGCGCGGGCCGTAATTTGCAGCAGCCGTCGCGAGCAGATCAGGCAGCGTGCCCTGGACGATGGTGTCGTCCCAATGCACTCCCTCGGGGTAAAACTGTTCGCCGGGATGGGTCATGGATTCCTTAAACCACACTAGCCGTCATTCCGGGGCGATGCGAAGCATCGAACCCGGAATCCATCAGGCCGCACGTTCGGAGGAGAAATGGATTCCGGGCCTGGCCCTGCGGGCCATCTACGTTGCGCAATTGCGCAACGGAGAATGACGTGAGGAAAGACTGCGTCCATCAAGCCGCCTTCGACTCGGCCGCCAGCGACGCGAAGGTCTTGCCCTCCGCGGCGAGCTTCTTCAGCAGCGGGGCGGGTTCGAGGCTCGGGTCGTTGGTCTCCTTGGCGTAGTAGGAGAGACGATCGGCGATGTGCTTGAGGCCGACGCTGTCGGCCCAGTACATCGGGCCGCCGCGGTAGATCGGCCAGCCATAGCCATAGAGCCAGACCACGTCGATGTCGGAGGGACGCGCCGCGATGCCCTCTTCGAGGATCTTCGCGCCCTCGTTGATCATCGGGTACATCATGCGCTCGAGGATCTCGTCGTCGCTGACCACGCGCTTCTTGCGGCCGAGACGCAGCAGCGTCTCGTCGATCAGCTTCTCGACCTCAGGATCGGGCAGCGGCGCGCGCGAGCCGGCTTCATATTTGTAGTAGCCTTTGCCGGTCTTCTGGCCGAAGCGGCCGGCTTCGCAGAGCGCGTCCGCGATCTCCGACTTGATGCCGCGATCCTTCCGCGAGCGCCAGCCGATGTCGAGGCCGGCGAGGTCGCCCATCGCGAACGGGCCCATCGGCATGCCGAACTTGGTCACGACGGCGTCGACCTGCTGCGGCAAGGCGCCTTCGAACAACAGCTTCTCGGACTGCTTGCCGCGCTGGGCCAGCATGCGGTTGCCGACGAAGCCGTCGCAGACGCCGACCACGACCGGCACTTTTGCGATCTTGCGCGCGATCGAGACGGCCGTCACCAGCGCATCCGGCGCAGTCTTGTCGGCACGCACGATCTCGCACAGCTTCATGACGTTCGCGGGCGAGAAGAAGTGCATGCCGAGCACGTCCTGCGGACGCTTGGTCGCCTTCGCGATCTCGTCGATGTTCAGGTACGAGGTGTTGGAGGCGAGCACGGCGCCGGGCTTGGCGTACTGGTCGAGCTTGCCGAATACCTCCTTCTTCACCGCCATGGTCTCGAACACGGCTTCGATGACGAGGTCGGCATCGCCGACATTCTCGATCCCGACAACGCCGTTGATCAGCGCCATGCGCTTGGCCGGTGCATCCGCCGGAATGCCGCCGCGCGCGGCGGTCGCTTCCCAGTTCTTCTGCATGATGCCCATGCCGCGCTTGAGCTGCTCCTCGCCGGTCTCGATCAGCGTGACGGGAACGCCGGCATTGGCAAAGGACATCGCGATGCCGCCGCCCATGGTGCCGGCGCCCAAAATCGCAACACGGTTAACGGGACGCGACTTGGTGCCTTCGGGAACGCCTGCAATCTTGTTGGCCTCGCGCTCGGCGAAGAAGGCGTAACGCTGCGCCTTGGACTGGTCGCTGGCGACGAGCTTGAGGAAGCCCTCGCGCTCCTTCTTCAGGCCTTCGTCGAACGGCAGGTCGATGGCATAGCCGACGGCGTCGGCTGCCGCGAACGGCGCTTCCAGGCCACGCGACTTCTTGGTCATCGCCGCGACGGCGTTGGTGAAGATCGAGCGGTCGGCCTTCGCGGCCGCGATCTTGGAATCGTCGTCGCGCAGGCGGCGCAGCGGGCGCTTCTCGGCCAGCAGTTTGCGCACGAAGGCTTCGCCGCCGGAGGCCGGGCCCTCGATGATCTCCTCGATCAGGCCGGCCTTGAGCGCTTCGGCCGCACCAATGGGGTCGCCGCCGACGATCATCTTGACCGCGAGTTCCGGCCCGACCGCGCGCGGCAGCCGCTGGGTGCCGCCTGCGCCGGGCAGCAGGCCGAGCTTGACCTCGGGCAGGCCGAGCTTGGCTTCCTTGACCGCGACGCGGAAATGACAGGCGAGCGCGACTTCGAGGCCGCCGCCGAGCGCGGTGCCGTGGATCGCGGCAACGACGGGCTTTGGCGAATTCTCGATCGTGGACAGCACGTCATTGAGGGCCGGCGGCTTCGGCGGCTTGCCGAATTCGGTGATGTCGGCGCCGGCGATGAAGGTGCGCCCGGCGCAGGTCAGCACAATGCCCTTGATCGCGGGATCGGCGACCGCGGCCTTGATGCAGTCCAGGATACCGCCGCGGACTGCGGCACTCAGCGCATTGACCGGAGGGCTGTTGACCGTGACGATCCCGACCTCGTCATGACGCTCAAGCTTGACCACTTCGCTCACGGTTTCCCTCCTTGGTGGGATTTACATTTGTTCGATTTCGCGGTGCGGAATTTAATTCCGCATCTTGACGGCAGGGTTATTTTGAAGCACGGACGTTGTCAACGACTCCGCGCAAGAGCAGATCAGGGATGAAGCGTACAGGAAAGAAGACCGCGACCGATCGGAATTTCGTCGTCGCGCTTTCCCGCGGGCTTGATGTCTTGCGCGCATTCCAACCCAGCGACGGACTTCTCGGCAATCAGGAGATTGCCGCCCGCACCAATCTGCCGAAGCCGACCGTTTCGCGGCTGACCTACACGTTGACGAAGCTCGGCTATCTGACGCCGGTTCCCCGCTTCGAGAAATATCAGCTCGCACCCGCCGCAATGGCGCTGGGTTACGCGGCGCTCGCCAATCTCGGTGTTCGGCATTTGTCCGAGCCGTTCCGCGAGGAAGTGATGCGCGCGACGGGTGGCGCGGTCGCGATCGGCGGCCGCGACCGTCACAGCATGATCTATTTCGGACAGAGCCGCGGCAGCGAGACTGTCGGCGTTCAACTTGACGTCGGCTCGCGCGTCCCGATTGCAACCACTGCGATGGGCCGCGCCTATTTCTGGGCGCTGGGCGAGGACGAGCGCGCTGAGCTGTCGCGCGTGCTGCGCGAGCATTACGGCAGCCGCTGGCCGAAGATGCGCGACGGGCTGGAGCGTTCCGGCGAAATGGTCGCCAAGCATGGCTTCGCGATCTCGGTCGGCGATTGGCACGACGACATCGGCGCCGCCGGTGTTGCGCTCAAGCTCAACGACGGAACCGGGCCCTACGCATTCAATTGCGGCGCACCGGCATTCCGCTTCACGGAAGAACGATTGATCAACGACATTGGACCGCGTCTGCTTGCGATGGTAAGGAACATCGAAGCGGCACTTGGCGGTCTGATGTCGCTATCCAAAAAAGACGACAGCAAAAAGCTGAAATCAGGAGGAAAAGTTGCGCGTGTGGCCGAGGGGATCAGATAGCCTTTGTCATGTCAGGGAGCGGTTTGCATCGCCCCTTCGCCCACTGCTCAGCGTGGGCGAGACGAGATGACGCAGGCACAGCTCGCGCAGGGGACATCGCCTCTGCTCGCCGTTCGCGACGTCAGCGTCGTGTTCGGCGGCATCGTCGCGCTCAACGGTGTGTCCTTTGACATGCACAAGGGCCAGATCCTCGGACTGATCGGCCCCAACGGAGCCGGCAAGACCACGCTGTTCAACTGCCTGTCCCGCCTCTACCAGCCGTCGTCAGGCGACATCCTGATGGAAGGCGCGAGCATTTTGAAACGCCCGCCGCACCGGATCGCCGAGATCGGCATCGGCCGCACTTTCCAGAACGTGGCGCTGTTTCCGAACCTGTCGGTGATGGACAATGTCCGCGTCGGCACCCATGCCCGCACCTCCTCCGACATCATCAGCGACTCGCTGCGCCTCGCCTGGATCCGCCGCGGCGAGAGCAGCGTGAACAGGAAGGTGCACGAGATCCTCAGCTATCTCGACCTCGAGGAGGTCGCTCACACCACCGTCTCCGGCCTGCCCTTCGGCACGCAGAAGCGCGTCGAACTGGCGCGGGCGCTGGCGGCAGACCCGAAGATCCTGCTGCTCGACGAGCCCGCCGGCGGCCTCAACCACGAAGAGGTCTACATCCTCGGCGACCTCATCCGCAAAATCCGCGACGAGCGCCACATGACGGTGCTGCTGGTCGAGCATCACATGGGCCTCGTGATGTCGATCGCCGACCACGTCGTCGCGCTGAATTTCGGCAAGAAGCTCGCGGAAGGCACGCCTGCGCAGGTGCAGGCGGACCCCGACGTCATCAAGGCCTATCTCGGGAGCAAGGACCAATGACTGTTCTGCTCAACGTCAAGGACCTGCGCGCCTATTACGGCCAGGTCCAGGCGCTCCATGGCCTCACCTTTTCGCTCAACGAGGGCTCGCTGACGACGCTGCTCGGGGCCAACGGCGCCGGCAAGACCACGACGCTGCGCGCGATCTGCAACATGGTGCGCTCCACCGGCGGCATCGAGTTCGACGGCAAGCCGCTGAACAACCGCTCGACCGAAAGCATCGTGCGCCACGGCATCGCCCACGTGCCGCAGGGCCGCGGCACCTTCACCACCATGACGGTGGAGGAGAATCTCCAGTTAGGGGCCATCACCCGCAAGGACAATGCCGGCATCGTCTCCGACATCGAGCGCATGTACGCGCATTTCCCGGTCTTGAAGCAGCGCCATACCCAGCAGGCCGGCACGCTCTCCGGCGGCGAGCAGCAGATGCTCGCGGTCGCGCGCGCGCTGATGCTGCGGCCGCGGCTGATGCTGCTGGACGAGCCGTCCTTCGGACTTGCGCCGCTCGTCGTGCGCGACCTGTTCGGCATCCTCGGCAAGATCAACCGCGAGGACAAGGTGTCGATCCTGGTGGTCGAGCAGAACGCCCAGCTCGCGCTCGAGCTCGCCGACCAGGCCTATGTGATCGAGACCGGCCGCATCGTGATGTCCGGCAACGCCAAGGACATCGCCAACAACGAAGAAATCCGCAAATCCTATCTGGGCTACTGAGGAGCCGGCACCATGGAACTGTTTACCAACCAGGTCCTGGCCGGGATTGCCACGGGCGCCATCTACGCCTGTATGGCGCTCGCGGTGGTCATGATCTACCAGGCCATCGACCATCTCAACTTCGCGCAGGGCGAGATGGCGATGTTCTCGACCTTCATCTCCTGGCAGCTGATGCAGTGGGGATTGTCGTACTGGGTCGCCTTCCTGATCACGCTGGTGCTCTCCTTCGTCGCCGGCATCGCGATCGAGCGCATCCTGTTCAAGCCGCTGGCGAAGGCGCCGGTTCTGACCAACGTCGCCGGCTTCATCGCGCTGTTCGCGATCATCAACTCGTCGGCCGGCCTGATCTGGGACTTCACCATCAAGCAATATCCGACCCCGTTCGGCTCCGCGCCGTTCCTCGGCAGCCAGCTGATCTCGACCCACCAGGCCGGCATGATCGGCGTCACCGTGCTGCTGCTGCTCGGCCTGTATTTCTTCTTCCAGTACACCCGGATCGGCCTTGCCATGCGCGCGGCCGCCTCGGTGCCTGAATCGGCGCGCCTCGTCGGCATCAACACCAGCTGGATGATCGCGCTCGGCTGGGGCATGGCGACCGCGATCGGCTCGATCGCCGGCATGCTGATCGCGCCGGTCGTGTTCCTCGAGCCCAACATGATGGGCGGCGTGCTGATCTACGGCTTCGCCGCGGCCGTGCTCGGCGGCCTGACCTCACCGTTCGGCGCCGTGGTCGGCGGCTTCCTGGTCGGCATCTTCGAGAACCTCGCCGGCACCTACATCCCCGGCGTCGGCAACGAGCTGAAACTCCCGATCGCGCTCGCGCTGATCATCTCCGTCCTGGTCGTCAAACCCGCTGGTCTGTTCGGCCGGCACATCGTCAAGCGAGTTTGATCATGAGCGCTGTCGAAGACGTCGTCACGGAAGCCGCTGCTGTCGAGGCCGTGCCGAAGCGGGCCATGACGCTGGGCACCGGCACCTCGGTGGTGGTGCTGCTGCTGCTCCTCGTCGTGCCGGTGTTCGCGAAGAATTTCGTGATCTTCCAGCTGACCCAGCTGCTCTATCTGGGCCTCGCCGTGCTGGCGCTCAACATCCTGACCGGCGGCAGCGGCCAGTTCTCGCTCGGCCAGAGCGCGTTCTACGGCATCGGCGCCTACATCACCGCCGTGATGATGGAGCAGTTCGACATCCCCTACTTCCTCTGCCTGCCGGTCGCGGGCGTGCTTTGCTTCGGCGTCGGCTTCCTGTTCGGCCAGCCGGCGCTGCGGCTTTCCGGCGTCTATCTCGCGCTCGCGACCTTCGCGCTGGCCACCGCGATGCCGCAGCTGCTCAAGCTGAACTTCCTCGAGAAGTGGACCGGCGGCGTGCAGGGCCTCGTCGTCACCAAGCCGGATGCGCCGTTCGGGCTGAAGATGTCGCAGGACATGTGGCTGTATTACTTCACGCTGGTCGTCGTGCTCGCGATCTACATCTTCTCGGTCAACCTGCTCCGCTCGCGCTCGGGCCGCGCCTTCATGGCGATCCGCGACAACGAGATCGCGGCCTCCGCCATGGGCGTCAATGTCGCGCTCTACAAGACGCTCGCCTTCGGCGTCTCCGCCGGCATCACCGGCGTTGCCGGCGGCCTCAGCGCCATCGCGGTGCAGTTCGTAGCGCCCGACAGCTTCACCATCACGCTCGCGATCCAGCTGTTCCTCGGCATGGTGGTCGGCGGCGTCGGCTGGCTGCCGGGCTCGATCATCGGTGCCGCCTTCATCATCTTCGTGCCGAACATCGCGGAAGGCATCTCCAAGGGCCTCTCCGGCGCCGTGTTCGGCGTGCTGCTGTTCCTCGTCATCTATCTCGTGCCGCATGGCGCAAGGCAGGTCGCGATCCTGGGCCAGCAATTCGCAAGCAGGCTCAGAAAGAACTGACCCCGCAATCAAGACCGTCGTTTCAACCAAGGAGACCGAATTGCCTTTCGCAAGAACACTTCGAACCGCCGCACTCGTAACGGCGGTCGCCACGCTCGCCTCCACCGCCGCCTTCGCGCAGAAGAAATATGACACCGGCGCGACCGATACCGAGATCAAGATCGGCAACATCATGCCGTATAGCGGCCCGGCATCGGCCTACGGCATCATCGGCAAGACCGAAGAAGCCTATTTCAAGATGATCAACGACAAGGGCGGCATCAACGGCCGCAAGATCAACTTCGTCACTTATGACGACGGCTATTCGCCGCCGAAGGCCGTGGAGCAGGTTCGCAAGCTGGTCGAGAGCGACGAGGTGCTCGCCGTGTTCAACCCGCTAGGCACGCCCTCGAACAGCGCGATCCAGAAATATCTCAACGCCAAGAAGATCCCGCAGCTGTTCGTCGCCACCGGCGCCACCAAGTGGAACGACCCGAAGAACTTCCCCTGGACCATGGGCTGGCAGCCCTCCTACCAGAGCGAAGCCCATATTTATGCCCAATGGCTGCTGAAGGAGAAGCCCGACGCCAAGGTCGCGATCCTCTATCAGAACGACGATTTCGGCAAAGACTACCTCAAGGGCACCAAGGACGGTTTCGGCCCCAAGGCTTCGAACATCATCCTGGAAGAGAGCTATGAGGTCTCCGAGCCGTCGATCGACGGCCACATCGTCAAGATCAAGGCCGCCAATCCCGACGTCCTCATGATCTACACGACGCCGAAGTTCGGCGCCCAGACCATCAAGAAGACCGCCGAGCTCGGCTGGAAGCCGCTGCAGATCATCACCAACGTGTCGGCCTCGGTCGGCAGCGTGATGAAGCCGGCGGGTTTCGAAGCCTCGCAAGGCGTGCTGTCGGCGGCCTATGCCAAGGACGGCGCCGATCCGCGCTGGAACGACGATCCCGGCATGAAGAAGTGGTCCGAGTTCCTCGACAAGTACATGCCCGGCGCCGACAAGACCGATGCCAGCATCGTCTACGGCTACGGCGCCGCTCAGACGCTGGCCAAGGCGCTGGAACAGTGCGGTGACGATCTCACCCGGGCCAATTTGATGAAGCAGGCGGCCAGCCTCAAGGACTTTGCGCCGGACACGCTGCTGCCCGGCGTCAAGATCAACACCGGCCCCAACGACTTCGCACCGATCAGCCAGTTGCAGATGCAGCGGTTCAAGGGCGAGAAATGGGAACAGTTCGGCGAGATCCTGAACGGCGACGTCGCTCCGGAGTGACGCGCTGACGCTTTAGGCCAAGGCTGAAAAGCCCCCGCGAACGATCGCGGGGGCTTTTTGTTGACGTCAGATATCAATCTTGTTCAATGCGGCGCCGATCCAGGTGAGGTAGGAGTGCGATGATCGTCGTTCGATTTCAGGTTGCGGTGCTTTTCGCCGCATTCGCGTTGTGCACTGCGGCAAGCAATCCCGTGCAGGCGCAGAAATCCTACGACAGCGGCGCCTCCGATACCGAGATCAAGATCGGCAACATCATGCCCTATAGCGGCCCGGCCTCGGCCTATGCCGTGATCGGCAAGACCGAAGAGGCCTATTTCAGCAAGGTCAATGCCGAGGGCGGCATCAACGGCCGCAAGATCAAGTTCATCTCGTATGACGACGCCTATTCGCCGCCGAAGACGGTGGAGCAGGCGCGCAAGCTGGTCGAAAGCGACAACGTGCTGCTGATCTTCGGCTCGCTCGGCACCTCCACCAACGGCGCCATCCGCAAATACATGAACGAGAAGAAGGTGCCGCAATTGTTCGTGGCGAGCGGCGCGTCCAAGTGGAACGATCCGAAGCAATATCCCTGGACCATGGGCTGGCAGCCGAGCTACGCGGGCGAGGCGAAGATCTACGCCAAATACATCATGAAGGAAAAGCCGGACGTGAAGATCGGCGTGCTCTATCAGAACGACGATTTCGGCAAGGATTATCTGAACGGACTGAAGGAAGGGCTCGGCGCCAAAGGCTCGATGATCGTGCTGGAGGAGCCCTACGACACCTCCGAGCCCGCGGTCGACGAGCACGTCGTGAGGCTGAAGACCGCAGGCGCCGATGCCCTCGTCAGCATCACCACGCCGAAATTCGCAGCGCAGGCGATCAAGAAGGCGGCCGAGATCAACTGGCACCCGATCCACATCATCTCCAACGTCTCGGCCTCCGTCGGCGGCGTGATCGAGCCCGCGGGCTTCGAGATCTCGCAAGGCATCCTGTCGGCGACCTACATCAAGGACGGCTCCGACCCGCAATGGAACGCCGACGACGGCATGAAGAAGTTCTACAACTTCCTCGCGGCATACGACCCGAAGGCCAACAAGCTCGATGCCGGCATCGTGTTCGGCTACGCCGCGGCGCAGACCATGGTGAGGGTGCTGCAGATGTGCGGCGACAATCTCACCCGCGACAACGTCATGACGCAGGCAGCTTCCCTGAAGGACTTCGCGCCCGACACGCTGCTGCCCGGCATCAAGATCAACACCGCACCCGACGATTTCGCGCCGATCAAGCAGCTTCGGATGATGCGGTTCAAGGGCAAGGCCTGGGAATTGTTCGGCGACGTCATCTCGAGCGAGCTGGGCCATTAGCGCGCGGCTCGCGCACGGCGCAATTTTCAGTCATTGACGACGATCAGGCGCAACTGAAGGTTTAAGCGCAAGAGCCTGAACACTGCAGTCCTGCGGAGCGGAATATTCCGCGCCGCATCGATCAAATCGCGCCCGCAGCAGTTTCGGCCCGGCGTTCTTCTTGCTGGCGCCGCAGGAAGGGTATTCAATATGACTCGGAGCGTCGCAACATCTGCGCTCCCAATCAAGAACAAACGACACATCGAAACGACCAAGGGAGATCAAGATGCCTGCAATGCATGTGCGTTTGGGGGCCCTTGCGGCTGCCCTCGCGCTCTCTGCGTCCCTGTCGACCGGGGCGTCAGCACAGAAGAAATACGACACCGGCGCATCCGACACCGAAATCAAGATCGGCAACATCATGGCTTATAGCGGTCCCGCATCCGCCTACGGCGTGATCGGCAAGACCGAAGAAGCCTATTTCCGCAAGATCAACGCGGAAGGCGGCATCAACGGCCGCAAGATCAATTTCATCTCCTATGACGACGCCTACTCGCCGCCGAAGACGGTGGAGCAGGCGCGCAAGCTGGTCGAGAGCGACGAGGTGCTGTTCATCTTCAACTCGCTCGGCACGCCGCCGAACTCGGCGATCCAGAAATACATGAACAGCAAGAAGGTGCCGCAGCTGTTCGTCGCCACCGGCGCCACGAAGTGGAACGATCCGCAGAACTTCCCGTGGACGATGGGCTGGCAGCCGAACTACCAGAGCGAGACGCAGATCTACGCGAAATACATCCTGAAGGAGATGCCGAACGCCAAGATCGCCGTGCTGTTCCAGAACGACGATTACGGCAAGGACTATCTGAAGGGGCTGAAGGATGGCCTCGGCGCCAAGGCAGCTTCGATGATCGTCCAGGAGGAGAGCTACGAAGTTTCGGAGCCCACGATCGACTCGCACATCGTCAAGCTGAAATCGACGGGCGCCGACGTCTTCGTCAACATCACGACGCCGAAATTCGCGGCACAGGCGATCAAGAAGAACGCGGAGATCGGCTGGAAGCCGGTGCATTTCCTCAATAACGTCTCGATTTCAATCGGCAGCGTCATGAAGCCGGCAGGAGTCGAGAACGGACAGGGCGTCATTTCGTCGGCGTATCTGAAGGATCCGACGGACCCGCAATGGAAGGACGATGCCGGAATGAAGGCCTGGAACGAGTTCCTCGACAAGTACTACCCCGATGCAAACCGGACAGATAACTCCGTCGTCTATGGCTATACCGTCGCGCAGACACTGGCCCACGTACTGAAGCAGTGTGGGGACGACCTGACCCGAGAGAATGTCATGAAACAGGCGGCGAGCATCAAGGATCTTGAACTCGGAATGATGCTGCCGGGGATCAAGGTCAACACGTCCCCGACCGATTTCGCACCGCTCTCGCAGCTCCAATTGATGCGCTTCAAGGGCGAGACCTGGGAACGATTTGGCGACGTCATCAGCGGCGACGTCGGCGGCTGACGGCATCGTAGGCGCCAACAGCGACTAAAGAAGCAGCCCCTGCGGCCTCCGCGCAGGGGCTTTTCCTTGAAGCTTCCGGCCAAATCGGGTTGAATTGCACCGCGCCGCCAACAACCATGGCGACAAGAAAAGGAGCGCGCGCACACCAAGAAATTGAAAAAAGGGAGATTGGAATGCCCGCTGTCACCGGCAAGCTTGCGGCCGCGTCACTGGCACTCGCGCTCATTGCGGCCTCGACCTCCATCGCATCGGCCCAGAAGAAATACGATACCGGCGCGACCGACACCGAGATCAAGGTCGGCAACATCATGCCCTACAGCGGACCGGCCTCCGCCTACGGCATCATCGGGCGGACAGAAGCCGCCTATTTCAAGAAGATCAACGAGGAAGGCGGCATCAACGGCCGCAAGATCAACTTCGTCTCCTACGACGACGCCTATTCGCCGCCGAAGGCCGTCGAGCAGGCCCGCAAGCTGGTCGAGAGCGACGAGGTGCTGTTCATCTTCAACTCGCTCGGCACGCCGTCGAACTCGGCGATCCAGAAATACATGAACTCGAAGAAGGTGCCGCAGCTGTTCGTCGCCACCGGCGCCACCAAGTGGAACGATCCGCAGAACTTCCCATGGACCATGGGCTGGCAGCCCAACTATCAGAGCGAAACGCAGATCTATGCGAAGTGGCTGCTCAAGAACAAGCCGGACGCCAAGATCGCCGTGCTGTTCCAGAACGACGACTACGGCAAGGACTATCTCAAGGGGCTGAAGGACGGCCTGGGTGCCAAGGCGGCGAACATGATCGTCGCCGAGGAGAGCTATGAGACCTCAGAGCCGACCATCGACAACCACATCGTGAAGCTGAAGTCGACCGGTGCCGACGTGTTCATGAACATCACGACGCCGAAATTCGCCGCACAGGCCATCAAGAAGAACGCCGAGATCGGCTGGAAGCCGCTGCACTTTCTCAACAACGTCTCGGCCTCCGTCGGCAGCGTGATGAAGCCCGCCGGCTTTGAGAACGGCCAGGACATCATCTCCGCGGACTATCTGAAGGACGTGGCGGACCCGCAGTGGAAGAATGACCCGGGCATGATGGACTTCCTCGCTTTCATGGATAAATACTTCCCTGAAGGCGACAAGCTCGACCACGGCACCATCGTCGGCTACGGCGTGGCGCAGACCCTGGTCCAGGTCCTGAAGCAGTGCGGAGACGATCTCACCCGCGCGAACGTCATGAAGCAGGCCGCGAGCCTGAAGGACTTCCGCACCGAGGTGCTGCTGCCGGGCATCCAGATCAACACCTCCCCGACCGACTTTGCCCCGATCAGCCAGCTGCAGCTGGAGCGGTTCAAGGGCGAGAAGTGGGACCTGTTCGGCGACGTGATCAGCGCCGACGTCGGCGGCTAGACGCGACAAGCGCGACAATAGCAAGGCCCCTGCGAGACCATCGCAGGGGCCTTTTGTTATGTGCCGTTTGTGATTACGCGATTGCACAATCGAATGATGGTAAAGGCTGCTTACCCTTTCGCGGCCGATGCGCTAGGCAGGGGCATGGCGACGTCCTCGCCACAGCTTTAGTCTGCTCAAGAGTTAGCCGAAAGCCATCGTCATGACCGACCGACGTCCCCTGCTCCGCGCGCTCTATGATGCCGCGGTGGCCGCCGCCCATCCGAACACGATCCTGGCGCCTCACTTGCGTCCCGCACCGAAGGGGCGCGTGATCTGCCTCGCCGCCGGCAAAGGCGCCGCCGCGATGGCTGCGGCCGCGGAGCGGCACTATCTCGACACGCTGGGGCTCGCGCCGGAACGCCTCGTCGGCATCGCCACCACGCGCCACGGCTACGGCGTGCCAACGCGCCGGATCCGCGTGGTCGAGGCCGGCCATCCCGTGCCCGACGAGGCCGGCCTGAAAGGCGCCGCCGACACGCTCGCGCTGGCGAGCGAGGCCGGCCCCGACGATCTTCTGCTGGTGCTGCTCACCGGCGGCGGATCGGCGAACTGGATCGCGCCGGTGGACGGGATCAGCTTTGCGCAGAAGCAGGCGGTCAACAAGGCGCTGCTGCGCTCGGGCGCGCCGATCGGCGAGATGAATGTCGTGCGCAAGCATCTGTCGCGCATCAAGGGCGGACGTCTCGCACGCGCCGGCCAGAACGCCGCGGCAATCGTGACTCTCGCGATCTCCGACGTGCCGCATGACGACCCTTCCGCGATCGCCTCCGGTCCGACCGTGCCTGA
The DNA here is from genome assembly GCF_028128665.1 of Bradyrhizobium sp. CCBAU 45384. Lineage (NCBI taxonomy): Bacteria > Pseudomonadati > Pseudomonadota > Alphaproteobacteria > Hyphomicrobiales > Nitrobacteraceae > Bradyrhizobium > Bradyrhizobium sp. CCBAU 45384. The sequence goes on along the minus strand of NZ_LBIZ01000120.1, from coordinate 514,503 downwards.
CACGACCACGCTGGCCGACGCGCGTGCGATCGTCGCGAAGTACAAGCTCGCCATCGACGATGCCGTCGCGCGCGCGCTCGACAATCCCGCCAACGAAAGCGCCAAGCCCGGTGATGCGGCCTTCGCACGCGCCTCGTTCGAGCTGATCGCACGTCCCAGGCAATCGCTGGACGCCGCGGTGAAACTTGCGAAGGAGGCCGGCTACGAGACCATCGATCTCGGCGCCGATCTCGAAGGCGAGGCCCGCGAGGTCGCGGCCGATCACGCCCGGCTTGCGCTCCAGGCCCGCGCGCAAGGCAAGCGTGTCGCCATCCTCTCCGGCGGCGAGCTCACGGTGACCGTGCGCGGCCAGGGGCGCGGCGGCCCCAACCAGGAGTACGCGCTGGCGCTGGCCTCGCTGTTGAAGGACACGCCTGACATCGCGGCGCTTGCCGGCGACACCGACGGCGCCGACGGCGGCGCCGGCCATCCCACCGATCCCGCCGGCGCGCTGATCGATGCGGCGACGTTCGCCAAGATGAAGGCGCAAGGGCTTCAGCCGCAGGCCTATCTGGACAACAACGACGCCACGACCTTCTTCGAAGCGACGGGCGACCTGCTGCAGCCGGGACCGACGTTGACCAATGTGAACGACATCAGGGTGATCCTGGTCGACTGACACCGCGACGGCCGAAACCATCTGATCCCGCGGATCGCCATGGTTAAGGATCTCTGACTCCGCGCCGTACTGCGCCACGCCGGTCACCGGAATCGCTGTCCTTAACCTCGCGTTCGCCGCAGTTTGAGGAACCTGCTGCTTATTTGGGCAAATCGTTGGGCTCGTTCACCACCGCCTGCTCTAATGCGCGCTCGGGGGCAACGCGCATGACTGAGAGTGACAGGCAGGTGGAAGGCATCGATCCGCTCGTGCTCGGCGAGCTGCTGGCGTGCGCCACCAGCAATCTGTGGCTTGGAATCATCCTCTTCAGTAGCGACCGCAAGGTGATTTTCTGCAATCCGCGCTACCGCGAGATGTACGCCCTGTCACCCGAACAGGTTCGTCCGGGCACGCCGATCAAGGACCTGATCGAGCATCGGCTCAAGCTGGGCCTCAACATTCGCGGCGAAGCCGGCGCCTATGTCCGCGCCCGCACCGAAGGTTCGATCGCCAGCGAGCGGACCGTCCAGCAATTCGACGACGGCCGGATCATCGCCTACACCATCCACCCCCTGCCCGGCGGCGGCGGCATGGCGACCCACGAGGACATCACCGAGCGCGAGGAGCTCAGCGCGCGGCTGCAGGAACGCAATTTCCAGTTCGACATCGCCATCAACAACATGTCGCACGGGCTCTGCTTCTTCGACGCCGACCATCGGTTGCGGGTCTGCAATGCGCGCTATATCGACATGTACGGCCTGCCGCCCGATCGCGTCGGTCCCGGCACACCGCTGGCGGAGATCCTCGAGATGCGTTTCGAGGCCGGCAGCGTGCCGGCGATGACGCGCGAGGAATACGCCAGCTGGCGGACCGGTGTCGCCACGTCGGCCGAGGCCACCGACAGCATCGTCGAGCTGCGGAACGGACGCACCTTCAAGATCAGGCACCGTCCGATGCCGGATCTCGGCTGGGTCGCAACCCACGAAGACATCACCGAGCAAAGGAAGGCGGAGCTGCAGATCGCGCATATGGCGCATCATGACGCGCTGACGGACCTCGCCAACCGTGCGCTGCTCGGCCAGCGGCTCAGGCAGACGATCGAACAGGGCGGCCTGTTCGCGGTGCATCACATCGATCTCGACAAGTTCAAGGCGGTCAACGACACGCTCGGTCACCAGGCCGGCGACATCCTGCTCCAGGCGGTCAGCCGCCGCCTGCGGCGGCTGGCACGGGAGAGCGACACGATCGCGCGCATGGGCGGCGATGAATTCGTGATCCTGCAGACGCCGATTTCAGGCCAAGGCGACGCAGAGGTGCTGGCGCGCGAGGTGGTCGGCGCGTTGAGCGCACCGTTCGAGCTCGACGAACATCAGGCCATTGCCGGCGCGAGCGTCGGCATCGCCGTTGCGCCGCGCGACGGCACGACGCCCGAGCAACTCCTGCACAATGCCGACGTCGCGCTGTACCGGGCGAAAAGCAACGGTCGCGGCATGCACCGCTTCTTCGAGCCGGCCATGGACGAAGAGGCGCAGAACCGTCGCGCGCTGGAGCTCGATCTGCGCAAGGGCCTTGCTGCCGGCGAGTTCGAGCTGCACTACCAGCCGATCGTGAAAGCCAGCGACCGCGAGATCAGCGGGTTCGAAGCCCTGATCCGCTGGCGGCATCCGCGGCGCGGACTGGTCGCACCCGGCGACTTCATCCCGCTCGCGGAGGAGATCGGCTTGATCATGCCGATCGGGGAGTGGGTGATCCGGCAGGCCTGCGCCACCGCGAGCCGGTGGCCGAACCATCTGCACGTCGCCGTCAACATCTCGGCCGTGCAATTCCGCCAGCCGGGCCTGACCGAGGTGATCGTCAGCGCGCTGGCGGCCACCGGGCTTGATCCGGGACGACTCGAGATCGAGATCACGGAAAGCGTGCTGATCCAGGACCGCGATGGCGCGCTCGCGACGCTGCGCCAGCTCCGCGCGCTGGGTGTCAGGATCGCCATGGACGATTTCGGCACCGGCTATTCGTCGCTGACCTATTTGCAATGCTTCCCGTTCGACAAGATCAAGATCGACAGGTCCTTCGTCGGCGGCGTCGGCAACGATGCGGGATCGCTCAGCATCGTGCGGGCGGTGGCGGCACTGGCGCAGGGCATGGGCATGACCACCACGGCAGAGGGCGTGGAGACCGACGAACAGCGCGAGCGGATTTCGGCGGAGGGCTGCAACGAGATGCAGGGCTATCTGTTCAGCCCGCCTTTGCCCGCCGCGGAGATCGAGCGCCGTTTCCTCGCCGCTGACAGGCCCGCCATGCCAGACCGGATCGCCGCGGCGTAGCGGGCGCTCGCCCCGCCGTGGGCCTTACCGCTTGGCGCTGACGTGCTCGAGCAGCGCGAGCAGGCCCTTCAACAGGTCCGTCGGCGACGGCGGGCAGCCCTTGATGTGCAGATCCACCGGAACGGTCTCGGATACGCCGCCGACGCAGGCGTAGCTGCCTCTGAAAATGCCGCCGTCGATCGCGCAGCCGCCGACCGCGACGACCCACTTCGGATCGGGCGTCGCGTTGTAGGTCCGCTCCAGTGCCTGTCGCATGTTCTTGGTCACGGGACCCGTCACCAGCAGCACGTCGGCATGGCGTGGCGAGGCGACGAAGCGCAGGCCGAAACGTTCGACGTCGTAGAAGGCGTTGGACAGCGCGTGGATCTCCAATTCGCAGCCGTTGCAGGACCCGGCATCGACCTCGCGAATGGCAAGAGAACGCCCAAGCCTGGCCTGGGCGGCGCGATCGACTTTCGCGGCGAGCTCGGCCAACGCCGAAGCGTCCGGCGCCGGCGCGGGCTCCGTCAGCGAACCATGGGTGAGGCTTTCGAGCAGGGTCTTGCGCATGGCTTAGAGGTCCGCGCCCGAATAGGAACAGTTGAACGACTTGTTGCAGAGCGGGAAGTCGGCGATGATGTTGCCCTCGATCGCGGTTTCCAGCAGCGGCCACTGGAACCACGACGCATCGCGCAGGTGGCAGCGTTCGACGCGTAACTCGCCATCGAGCCGCAGCCACGCCAGGACGTCGCCGCGGAATGCTTCCGTCAGCGCCAGACCTTCGCATCCGCCGCGCCCCGCCGGCGGTGCGGTCCTGATCTCGCCCGGCTCCATCAAGTCCAGGATCTGCGCGATCAATTCGACGCTCTGCTCGACCTCGCGGATTCGGATCCAGACCCGCGCGTTGACGTCGCCCATATCCAGCACCGGCACCTCGAACGACAGATGATCGTAGGGCGCGTAGGCAAGTGTGCGGCGTGCATCGAAATCGCGGCCCGAGGCCCGGCCGACATAGCCCCCGGCGCCGAACTGCCGCACATAGTCCGCCTTCACGATGCCCGTGGTGACGGTGCGGTCCTGCAAGGACGCGGTGTTGTCGTAAAGCTCGATCAGGCGCGGGAAGACCTTGTTGATTTCCGCAAGCAGCATTCGCAGCGCCGGGAGACCGTCCGGCGCGATATCGCGCGCCACGCCACCGGGCACGACGACGTCCATCATCAGGCGATGGCCGAACGCAATATCCGCAGCGCGCAGGGTCCGCTCCCGCAGGATACCGGTCTGCGCATGCATCAGCGCGAACGACGCATCGTTGCAGATCGCGCCAATGTCGCCGAAATGATTGGCGAGACGCTCCAGTTCCGCCATCAGCGCCCGCAAATAATTCGCCCGCCGCGGCACCTGGATATCGAGCGCCGCTTCCGCTGCGCGTGCAAAAGCGAAGGCGTAGGCTACCGCGCTGTCGCCGGAGGTACGGTTGGCGAGCTTTGCCGCGGCCTCGAGGTCAGCGCCCTGCATCAAGGACTCGATGCCCTTGTGGGTGTAGCCGAGCCACTGCTCCAGCCGCACCACGTGCTCGCCATTGGCGGTGAAGCGGAAATGGCCGGGCTCGATGATCCCGGCATGGACGGGGCCGACCGCGACCTGGTGCAACGCCTCGCCCTCGGCCGGAAGGAACTGGTATGGCTGCGCGTCGCGCGATGCGTTGCGGCCGGAGAGCGGATAAGACCGGCCCCAGGCATCGTGATCGAGCCATGGCCGCAAATCCGGTCGCAGATCGTCAGCGGCGTCTGGAACAAGCCCGAACAGATCATGGATGGTCCGTTCCAGCCGAAGCGCAGGCGGATGACGGCTGGCGACGCTTGGAAACGTGCCGGCCGGACACGCGTAGGTGACGACCGCGATCTCGGCCGAGCTGCCATCGAGCATTGCCATATGCACTGCGGTCGGCTCGCCCCAGAAGCCGAGCAGTGTGAGGCCTCCCTCGACCAGCCGATCGATCGCCGCCTGCCAGCCCGCCTCCGTCACGACCGCACGTGGCCAGGGCCGGTGCGACGGCACCGCATGAACATGGGGGATGCTGTCGAGGATGCCCATCGCTACCCCAGGAGCTTTGCGACGTTCTGGAAGCCGGCGACCAGCCCCGGCGGCAGATAGATGCCGGCCATCAGCACCAGCGCAAGATGCGTGAACATTGGTACATAGGACGCCTCCGCCGGCGCGGTAGGTCCCTTGGGTTCGCCGAACATCACGGCGCCGATGCGCAGCAACAGGCCGCCGAGCGCGATGATGATGCCGAGCACCAGGATGACCGTCAGCCAGGGCGCGTGCGAGAAGGCCGAGCTCACCACCAGGAACTCGCTCATGAAGATGCCGAGCGGCGGCAACCCGACGATGGCGACGACGCCGAGCATCAAGCCCCAGCCGAGCACGGGATTGGTCACCGTAAGTCCGCCGATGTCGGCGATCTTCTGCGTGCCCTTGACCTGCGCGATATGGCCGACGGCGAAGAAGATCGCCGACTTGGTCAGCGAATGCATGGTCATGTGGAGCAGGCCGGCAAAATTCGCCAGCGGCCCGCCCATGCCGAAGGCGAAGACGATGATGCCCATGTGCTCGATCGAGGAGTAGGCGAACATGCGCTTGATGTCGCGGCGGCGGTAGAGCATCAGCGACGCGAAGATCACCGAGATCAGGCCCATCGTCACCATCAGCGGCCCCGGCGCGATGGCGGCGAGATTGACCGCGAGCATCATCTTGAAGCGCAGCAGAGCGTAGAGCGCGACGTTGAGCAGGAGGCCGGAGAGCACCGCCGAGATCGGCGTCGGGCCTTCCGCATGGGCGTCGGGCAGCCAGGCGTGCAGCGGCGCGAGGCCGACCTTGGTGCCGTAGCCGAGCAGCAGGAAGACGAAGGCGACGTTGAGCAGCGCCGGATCGAACTGTGCGGCGTGCTTCACCAGCACCGACCACACCATGCCGTCGAGCCCCTCGCCGACCACCGGGCGCGCCGCCATATAGACCAGGATGGTCCCGAACAGCGCCAGCGCGATGCCGACGCTGCCGAGGATGAAATATTTCCAGGCCGCTTCCAGCGCCTCGTGGGTGCGGTAGATGCCGACCATCAGCACGGTCGTCAGCGTCGCCACTTCAACCGCGACCCACATCAGGCCGATATTGTTGGCGATGAGCGCGAGGTTCATCGCGAACATCAGCGTCTGATACATCGCGTGATAGAAGCGCAGGAACGCCGGCGTCAGGCGCCCGGTCTCGATCTCGTGCTGGATATAGCTCGCGCTGAATACCGACGTGGTGAAGCTGACGAAGGTGGTCAACACGATGAAGACCTTGTTGAGATCGTCCACCAGCAGATACTGCCCCGACACCGGCTCGACCACGAACAGCGAAAGCGAAGTCAGGAAGGTCGCGAGTGCCGCCACCACGTTCAGCTTCGCCGTTTGCCGATAGCCCGGCAAGATCGCCAGCAGCGCCGCCGAGACGGCCGGGATCACGAGGATGGCGCTGAGGACGTCAATGCTCATCGCCGCTCCCCGCGAAATCGATCGAGTGCCTGCACGTCCACGCTGTCAAAGCGCTCGCGGATGCGGAACAGGAAGATACCGATCACGATGAAGGCGATCAGCACCGAGAAGGCGACGCTGATCTCGACCACCAGCGGCATGCCCTTTGCGCCGGTCGCCGCCAGCACCAGCCCGTTCTCCAGCACATGAAGCCGACGACCTGGCTGACGGCGTTGCGCCGCGTCACCATGACCAGGAGCCCCAGCAGCACCACCGACAGCGCGAAGGCAAGGTCCTCGCGCGCGAGCGCGTCGGCGCCCGGCGTCACCCGCAGCATCACCACCATCGACAGCGCGACGAGGCCGATGCCGGCCATCATGGTGAGCCCGATCCCGATCACGTTCTCGATCTCGCGGTGGATGCCGAGCCGCTTGATGATCCGGTGCAGCGCCACCGGAATGATGATGGCCTTGAACACCAGCGCGATCAGCGCCGTGAGATAAAGATGCGGCGCTTGCTGCACATAGGCCTGCCACGCCACCGACAGCGCCAGCACGCCGGCATGCAGCGCGTAGACGTTGAGCAACGCATAGAGCCGGTCCTGGTAGAGCATCATGAAGCTCGCCAGCACGAGGGAGCCGGCGAGCAGGTGGGCGATGTCGAATTGCAGGCTGCTCATCTGTCAGAGGCTCCCCGACACGAAGCGCAACAGGGTGGCGAGCAATGCCAGCATCAGCGCCGCGCCCAGAAACTCGGGAATCCGGAACACGCGCATCTTGGCGATTGCGGTTTCGAACAATGCGAGCAGGAAACCAAGGACCGTCAGCTTGCCGAGATAGAGCAGCGCACCGAAGACGAACCTGCCAACGCTCGCGTCCGCAGTCGCCATTCCCCATGGCAGGAACACGCAGGCGATCAGCGATACGTAGAGAAGGAGCTTGAGCTGCGACGACAGATCGACCAGCGCGAGATGTCGCCCCGAATATTCCAGCACCATGGCCTCGTGCACCATGGTGAGCTCGAGATGAGTGGCGGGGTTGTCGACGGGGATCCGGGCATTTTCCGCCAGCGCCACGATGGTCAATGCCACGAATGCCATGCCCAGCGACACGCGCAGGCCGACAGCGTCCGAGCCCATGAACTCGGCCACGTTGGCGAGCTGAGTGGAGCCGGCGATCATCGCAACCGAAAACACCGTGATCAGCATCGCGGGCTCGGCGAGGGAGGCGATCATGACCTCGCGGCTGGAGCCGATGCCGCCGAAGGCGGTGCCGACATCCATGCCGGCGAGCGCCTGGAAGAAACGGGCGCTGCCGAGCAGCGCGATGATGGCGATGAGGTCGGCGGTCCAGGAGAACAGCAGCCCGTTGCCGAAGGTCGGCACCAGCGAGGCCGCGACCCAGGTTCCCGCGAACATCAGATAGGGAATGACGCGGAACAGCCAGGATGCATTGTCCGCGAGCACGACGTCCTTGCGCATCAGGCGAATGAGATCGCGATAGGGCTGCAGCAGTGGCGGCCCGCGCCGGCGCAGCAGCCGCGCCTTCACCTTGCGCACGAACCCGGTCAGCAGCGGCGCCAGTCCCAGCACCAGCAACATCTGGGCGCCCTGGGAGAGGATGTCGCGCAGTGCATTCATAGCGCCACCACCAACAGCAGCACGATCAGCGCCACGAAGACCAGCGTCAGGTAGCGGCGGATGGTGAGAAACTGGAGGATATTGATGCGGTCCGTCGCAAAGGAGACGACCTTAGCGATCGGCGCGTACAGCGCATCCCAAATCAAATCGCGCAGCTCGACCTGGAGCCGCGCGGGGCGCGGCGAGGACGGCGGCGGCATCTCGCCGATCTCGCGCGCGGCGAAGATGACGCTGCCGAACACGCGGCGGATCGGCTGCGAGAAGCTGGAGGCCGAGTACTGGATCGCCGGGTTCGGATCGGGATAGCCGCAATCCCAGGCCGGTGCGCGGCGCAGGCGATCGGAGGCGAGACGGTGAATGGCCGTCGCCGCCGCCGTGCCGCAGAGTGCCGCGAACACGAACACCAGAAGGCCGTTATAGGAGCTTCGGCTTTCCGCGATCGGCACGATGGTGAGCCACTGCAATCCGACCTGATGCGGCATGACGTTGCCGACCATGGCCTTGCTCACCGGAGCCAGCGCATCGATGAGCAGCCCGGGCAGGATGCCGGCAATGAGGCAGAGGGCGGCGAGCAGCAGCATCGCGGTCAGCGAGAAGCGGTCGGTCTCATGCGCCGACGCCGCGACATCCGAACGCGGCCGGCCGAGAAAGCTGATGCCATAAAGCTTGACGAAGCAGGCCGCGGCAAAGGCGGCCGCGAGCGCCAGCAGACCGCCGACCGCCGGAATCACCAGCTTGAGGCCCCAGGAGGGCAGTTGCGGCGAGAGCAAAATCGCCTGGAAGGTCAGCCATTCCGAAACGAAGCCGTTGAACGGCGGCAGCGCCGAGATGGCGACGCAGCCGATCAGCACCGCGAACGCCGTTTTCGGCATGCGATGGATCAGCCCGCCGAGCTTCTCCATGTCGCGCTCGCCGGTTGCTCCCAGCACCGCGCCGGCGCCGAAGAACAACAGGCTCTTGAACAGTGCATGATTGAAGACGTGCAGCATCGCCGCCGTGAAGGCGAGCGCCGCCACCCAGTCGAGCCCTTGCGCCTTGAAAGCCAGCGCCAGCCCGAGGCCGGTGAAGATGATGCCGATGTTCTCGATCGTCGAATAGGCGAGCACGCGCTTGATATCGCGCTGCATCAGCGCATAGAGCACGCCCAGCGTCGCCGTCGGACCGCCGACCAGCAGCACCACCATGCTCCACCACCACACCGGTTCGGGCAGGAGGTCGAACACGATGCGCACGAAGCCGTAGACGGCGACCTTGGTCATGACGCCGCTCATGAGGCCGGAGACATGGCTGGGTGCAGCGGGATGGGCGAGCGGCAGCCAGGCGTGCAGCGGCACCAGGCCGGCCTTGGAGCCGGCGCCCAGCAGCACGAGGATCACCACCATGCCGGTCAGCGCAGCGGAAGGATGAGAAGCCCGGATCGCATCGAAATCGTAGCCGGCGCCGCTCGCGAGCAGGCCGAAGGCGAGCAGCAGCGCCAGCGTGCCGAAACTCGCCATCAGAAGATAGACGTAGCCGGCGCGGACATTCTCGGCTTCGCGATGATGCGACACCACCAGCGCCCAGGAGGTCAGCGACATGAATTCCCAGGCGACCAGGAAGCTGAAGGCATCGTTCGCCAGCACGACGACGTTCATCGCTGCGAGATAGGCAGGATAGAACGGCAGCACGCGGCCGGGGGAATCCTCGTGCTTGGAGTAACCGAGTGCGAACAGGCTCGCAGCGGCGCCGCCCAGATTGACGACGACGAGGAAGAAGGCAGACAACGCGTCGAGCCGGACATGGGCACCGAGCCAGGGCAGTCCGATCGGCAGCGTCGCGCTCAACACCGGATGGCCGGGATCGAGCAAATGGAGGAGCGCGGTGGCGCAGAGCGTCGCCGTGATGACGAGGCAGGCGCCATAGAGCACGACCGAGCCGCGCGGACGCATCGACAGCCCGATTGCAGCCGGCGTCAGCGCCAGCAGAACCGCCACTGACCATAGCGCCACCGCGATCATGGCCGCTCCCGGATCATGATCTGCGCGCGCGTCGTCATCGCTATTGGCTGCCCGCGCTCGGAGGTGGGGACTTCAGCCGCACGCCGCGCCCTCCGGCGCTCGACGCCGCACCATCGGCGATCAGCTCGATGCCCGCCACCGACAGGGCCTCGACCAGCTTCATCAGGGAATCGACATTGCCGCGGATCACTCCTTCGGAGGCCTCCATGCGCTGGATCGTCGGCAGCGACAGCGAGCTGCGCTGCGCAAGTTCGCGCTGGTCGATCCCGAGCAAGGCTCGGGCGGCTCGAAGCTGCGCGGCGGTGATCACGGGCAGGATCTCCGTGGCAATGAGGGTGATTGATTTGCCAAGCTTAAGGTATACAAAGTGATGTTTCAAGCATCATTTTGTATTTGCAGCGCATCAATCCGACGACGTCCTCGGAGCTCACGCCCTGCGGGCGCCTGTTGCACACTGATCGATGCTGCGACCTTCGCGACTATGAAGGCGATCTGCTGCAGCCCGACCCGACGCTGACGAGCGTGGATGATAATCAGGGTAATTTTGGTGGATTGGGGTCGCACCTCTCCCGTCATTCCGGGGCACGCGCAAGCGTGAACCCGGAATCTCGAGATTCCGGGTTCGATGCTTCGCATCGCCCCGGAATGACGAAATCGCTCAAAACTCGTTCGCGATCTTCGAGAGCATCGCGAGCAGGGCTTCGCGGTTGGCTTGCCCGAGCAGCTCGTTCAGCCGCGACTCGTGCTTGGTGGCGACGAGCTTCTTGGCGCGGGTCAGCACGGCCTTGCCCTTGTCGGTCAAGACCAGGATGTGCGAGCGGCGGTCGTTGGTGGAGCGGATCCGGGCGCAGAGGTCGCGGCTCTCGAGATTGTCGAGCAGCGCGACGAAGTTCGGCCGGAGGATGCCGAGGGTGGAGGCGATCTCGGTCTGGTTACGGCCCGGATTCTTCTCGACCAGCAGCAGCACCGAGAACTGCGCCGGCGTCAGCTGGAGCGAGGCCATGCAGCGCAGGAAGTTCTCGAATACCTTGAGCTGCGCCCGCTTCAGCACGTAGCCGAGCTGCTCGGAGAGCTCGCCGAGCTGGAGGGCTTCGGCAAGACCCTGGCTTTGCCCCTCCGGCGCCTCCTTGCGGCCCTTGGTCGCCTCCGACGCCTTTTCGGCGGACTTTTCAGCGGTTTTGGAAACGGTCATCGCCTCGTGCTCGTAATCCCGTTAAATTCGGGACGGGTCGTCCCCCACCCTTGAAGTTATATTTGATAATTGTTATGGATCATATCAAATATCGTCAGCGTATTTCAATGGCTGTGTGAGGACCATCCACCGCAATTGCGGAGATCGGTCCTCGATCTTGAGGGGGAGCGTCCGGTCTTGAACACCACTATCATGCTGTTCCTGCTGCAGGACGGCATCACCAATGGCGCGATCTATGCGCTGCTCGGCCTGGCGCTGGTGCTGGTGTTCGCCGTCACCCGCGTCATTCTCATTCCCCAGGGCGAGTTCGTCACCTATGGCGCGCTGACCTATGCCTCGCTGGCTTCGGGCCAGATGCCGGGCACCGCCAAGCTGGCGCTGGCGATGGGCATCACGGCCTGCGCCTTCGACCTGTTCGTGGCCCGCAAGACGCTGCATGGCCGGCTGATCCTGCGCAGCGTCCTCGCCAATGTGGTGCTGCCGGCCATCGTGCTGGCACTGACGATCAGCCTGGCGGCGCAGAAGCCGCCGGTCGCGGTCTGCATCGCGCTGTCGCTGGTGATCGTCGCGATGATCGGCCTCTATCTCTACCGCATCGCCTTCCAGCCGCTGGCACACACCTCTGTGCTGGTGCTGCTGATCGCATCCGTGGGCGTCCACCTCGCGCTCCAGGGATTGGGCCTGCTGTTCTTCGGCGCCGAGGGCCAGCGTGGACCGGCGGTGCTGTCAGGCGCCTTCACCGCGGGCGCGCTGCGCTTCACCGGCCAGAGCCTCACGGTCTACGGCATCACCATCGCCTTCATCGTCGGTCTCTGGCTGTTCTTCGGGCTCACGCTCTACGGCAAGGCGCTGCGCGCCACCGCCGTCAACCGCCTGGGGGCGCGGCTCGCCGGCATCCGCACCACGCTGTCGGGGCAGATCGCTTTCCTGCTGGCCTCCGTCATCGGTGCGCTCTCGGGCATCATGATCGTGCCGATCACGACGCTCTATTATGACAGCGGCTTCCTGATCGGCCTGAAGGGCTTTGTCGCCGCGATCATCGGCGGCCTCGTCAGCTATCCGCTGACGGCGGTCGCGGCCCTGTTCGTCGGCATCGTCGAGGCGTTCTCGTCCTTCTATGCCTCCAACTACAAGGAGGTGATCGTGTTCATGCTCCTGATCCCGGTGCTGCTGCTGCGCTCGCTCGCCGCGCCCGCGGTCGAGGAAGAGAAGGACTGAGGCCAAGATGCAGAGCCGGCTTCCCATCCTCGTTTTCGCCATTGTCATGGCGGCGATTCCGTTCATCCCGGGCATGCCACCGTTCTGGATCGTGCTGCTCGACAATATCGGCCTTGCCGCGCTGGTCGCGATGGGCCTCGTGCTGCTCACCGGCGTCGGCGGCCTGACCTCTTTTGGTCAAGCAGCATTTGTCGGCTTCGGCGCCTACACCACGGCGCTGCTGACGACGGCGTACGGCCTCTCGCCCTGGCTGACCTTGCCGCTGTCGCTGCTGGTCAGCGGCCTGCTGGCGGTGCTGCTCGGCCTCGTCACGGTCCGCCTCTCCGGCCACTATCTGCCGCTCGGCACGCTGGCCTGGGGCCTCGGCCTGTTCTACCTGTTCAGCAAGCTGGAATTCCTCGGGCGCAACGACGGCATCTCGGCGATCCCGCCGCTGTCGATCGGCTCATTCAAGATGCTCTCGCCGGGCTCGATCTATTTTGCGATCTGGGTCGCGGTGATCCTCTCGGCGCTGCTGACGATGAACCTCCTGGACTCGCGCACCGGCCGCGCCATCCGCGCGCTTCGCCGCGGCCATGTCGCGGCCGAAGCTTTTGGCGTGCACACGCCGCGGGCCAAGCTCCTGGTCTTCATCCACGCCGCCGTGCTCGCGGGCCTGTCCGGCTGGCTCTACGCGCATCTGCAGCGCGCGGTGAACCCGACGCCGTTCGGGGCGCAGGCCGGCATCGAATATCTCTTCATCGCGGTGGTCGGCGGCGCCGGCTATGTCTGGGGCGGCGTGCTGGGCGCGGCGATCGTCGTGATCCTGAAAGAGGTGCTGCAGAGCTATCTGCCGCTGATCCTGCCCGGCTCCGGCCAGGTCGAGACCATCGTGTTCGGCATCATGCTGGTGGCGCTGCTCCAGCTTGCCCCCGGCGGCGTCTGGCCCTGGCTGATGTCGTTCCTGCCCGAACGCGCCGGCGGCAAGAGGCCCGATACCTCGCTGAAACTGGAGCAGCGCAGCCGCGCGCCAGGCGAAGCGGGCGTCCTGCTCCAGGTCGAAAAAGCGCGAAAACAGTTCGGCGGCGTGGTCGCGGTCAACAACGTTTCCTTCGACGTCCAGGCCCGCGAGATCGTCGCGCTGATCGGACCCAACGGCGCGGGCAAGAGCACCACCTTCAACCTGATCACCGGCGTGCTGTCGGCGACATCGGGCTCGATCTCGGTGCTCGGCAGGAAGGTCGATCGCGCGCCGCCGCAGGAGATCGTCAAGCTCGGCATCAGCAGGACGTTTCAGCACGTCAAGCTGGTGCCCGATATGACCGTGCTGGAGAACGTTGCCATCGGCGCGCATCTGCGCGGCCATTCGGGACCGCTCGCTTCGATGCTGCGGCTCGACCGCGCCGATGAAGCAAAGCTGCTGGCGGAAGCCGCCCGCCAGATCGAGCGTGTTGGGCTTGCCGAGCAGATGCACCAGCTCGCAGGCTCGCTGTCGCTGGGACAGCAGCGTATCGTCGAGATCGCCCGTGCGCTGTGCGTCGACCCGATGCTGCTGCTGCTCGACGAGCCGGCCGCGGGCCTTCGCCACATGGAGAAGCAGCAGCTCGCCAAGCTGCTGCGCGAGTTGCGCGACGGCGGCATGTCCGTCCTCTTGGTCGAGCACGACATGGGTTTTGTGATGAACCTGGCCGACCGCATCGTGGTGCTCGACTTCGGCACCAAGATCGCCGAAGGCACGCCCGCCACGATCAAGACCAATCCCGAAGTGATCAAGGCCTATCTCGGAGTGGCGGCATGAGCGCGCTGTTGTCAGTCACCGACGCGCATGTCGCCTACGGCAAGGTCGAAGCCGTGCGCTCGGTCTCGCTTCAAGTCGGCACGAACGAGATCGTCACCATCGTCGGCGCCAACGGCGCCGGCAAGACCACGCTGCTGTCGGCGATCATGGGCATCCTGCCGCTGAAGGGCCGCGTCGCGTTTGCAGGGCAGGACCTCGCCCGGCTCGACATCGAGGATCGCGTCGCGATGGGCCTCGGCCTCGTGCCTGAACATCGCGAATTGTTCGTTACCATGAATGTCGAGGACAATCTCGAGCTTGGCGCCTTCCGCATCGAGAAGAGCCGGGCCAAGGCCTCGATCGAGCGGATCTACACGCTGTTTCCACGCCTGAAGGAGCGCCGCAAGCAGCTCGCCGGCACCTTGTCCGGCGGCGAGCAGCAGATGCTGGCGATGGGGCGCGCGTTGATGGGCGAGCCGAAACTGCTGATGCTGGATGAGCCGAGCCTTGGCCTTGCGCCGATCATCGTCGCCGACATTTTCCGCATCGTCACCGAGCTCAGGGCCAGCGGCGTCTCCGTGCTGCTGGTCGAGCAGAACGCGCAGGCCGCGCTCAAGATCGCCGACCATGCCTATGTGATGGAGCTCGGCGAGTTCGTGCTGAGCGGCAAAGCCAGCGACGTTGCGGCAAACGAGCGGGTGGCGGCGAGCTATCTCGGCTTCCAGCACGAAGGCGCGAGCGTGCTGTAGTTACGCGCGCGATGCCGTCCGTACGAATCCCCAGGCGGCGATCGCGGCCATCAGCAGCGAGATCAGCACATTGTAGCCGGCGAGCGAGAGGCCGAGGAAGCGCCACTGCACCTCGTCGCAGCGCACCACCTTGACGGTGTCGAGCCGAGACAACAGATCGCCGGCACTGCCGAGATTGACGACCGGGCCGGAGCAATCGGTCGGGCCCTTCCAGAACCCCCATTCGACGCCGGAATGGTAGGTGCCGAGGCCGGCATTGGCGAGCGTTGCCAGCACGAGAATCGCGAGCCCCGCCAGCAGCAGCGGCCGCGGCGCCCCGCTCCGTGCCGCAAGCGCCGTGAGCGCCCCGAGCGGGATCGCGAGATAATAGGCATAGCGCTGCTCGAGGCAGAGCGGACAGGGCAGGATTTCCAGAACCAGCTGGAAGAACCAGGCCCCCGCGATCGTTACCGCCGCGATCAGGGTGACGGCCAGCGAGGCGGTCAGCGCGGGGCCGCCGACTGCGGGGCGAAACGCTGATATTGCTTCACTCTGGGTCGTCACGGCGGCCTCTCCAGATGGGGGTTTGGTTTTAAGCCTCTAACCCCGGCCCATCCCCCTGTCGAGAACGGCTGACATCACTTTGGCGCGGGTTGACCCCGCCTTTCCCATGGCTATAGTCCGCCGGCTTCGCGACGCCCTCCTCCGGAGGGGCCGACCGAGGGCCCCTGTGGCGGAACTGGTAGACGCGCTCGACTCAAAATCGAGTTCCGCAAGGAGTGCTGGTTCGATTCCGGCCAGGGGCACCAAGTAAAAAGTAGTGATAACAATAGCTTATATCGCCGCCGACTTGACTTTGCTTTAGTTCACCGGCGTCGTGGCCATACTGCTCGGATCGATCAGAATCTTGGCGTGCTTCTCCGGGTCGCGAAGCGCCGCGAAGGCGTTGTCGACTCCAGCGAGGCCAACCCGTCCGGTCACGATCGGCGAGCAGTCGATCCTTCCTTCGGCAATCATGTGGAGCGCGTCGCGGAATTCCAACGGCGAATAAGCGAACACAAAACGAAGCTCGATCTCCTTGTTGCTTGCCATCGCAGGTTCGATCTTGTCGGTCTGCATGCAAACGCCGGCAACCACGACTCGGGAGAAAAATGGGGCACCGTCAAGGATGCTCGCGAGCACGCCGGGCGCACCCACACACTCGAAAATCACAGGCCGCTTGGGCGCAAGACCCGCCTTCTCGGCGATCCGCCACGCATGGTGCCACGGTAGCGGGAGCTTGCCGAGCTTTTGCCGCGTTCCGACTGAGACATCAAGGAGCTCGGGAATCGTGCCAATAAATTCATGATCTTTCCAGTTGCGGTACGGCGACTCCTTGGCCGGGTCGACGATGACATTTGCCCCGCAGCGCCGTGCGAGTTCCCGACGCCCAGCCGAGTAGTCGCTCGCGATGATGGTTTGTACATCCAGCGCCTTCAGGACACAGATCACGGCGAGACCGACCGGCCCGCAACCGATGACAACAGCAACATCTCGCTTGGTCACCTCACCGCGTCTCACCGCGTGCCAGGCAACAGCGATCGGCTCGGTGAGTGCCGCGAGGTCATCCGGCAATCCATTCGGAATCGGCATCATCATCAATTCATCAACCAGCACCCTTTCAGCAAAGGCGCCGGGTGCGCCGCGAGAAAGCCCGATCCCATCGATTTCTGCCCCACGGCGAATAACCGGCACAACGGAAACGCGCGTTCCTGGTCTAATTGGCTTCTTCGACCCCGGACCATAATCGAGCACCTCACCGCAGAATTCGTGCCCGAATACCAGTTCCTCCTCGGCGCGCGGGAAGCCTGTGTAGCCAAGCTGAGCGTACAGCTTGCCAAGATGGTCGCAGTGATCGCGAATGTGCAAATCGGAGCCGCAGATCCCACACCGGGAGACCTTGAGCACGCATTGCCCCTCGGACGGGACGATTTCAGGCCGATCAACGACCCTCAGTTCGGCATTGGAGCAGACGACGGCTTTCATCTTGATTCCTCGATTGGGGAGCAGCAGTGAGCCGTGACTCCGCCGCCGAATTCAGATCTTGGTGGTCGACGATCGGGAGGTGCTCGACTAGTTGGTGCGGCTCGAGATGACACCCGCCCCGAACATTGCTCCGAGCAGCAGGCCTCCTTGCACGATGTACTGCCAGTACGTCTCAACCCCGAGGACCGAAAGCCCGTTGCTGATCACACCGATGATCAAGACGCCGACCAGGGTTCCCAGGACGTGAAATTGCCCGGGCCTCAGCGTCGAGGCCCCGATGAACGAAGCAGCAAAAGCATTGAGCAGATAGGCGTCGCCCACACCAGTCGGCCGTCCTGCGGCGAGATTTGCGGCAGCAATCATGCCTCCAATGCCCGCACATACACCGGAGATGCCGAGGGCGAGAAGTGCGTAGCGCTTTGTGGCGATCCCTGAGAGCTTTGCGGCTTCCGCACTTCCTCCGATCGCATAGAGATTGCGGCCGATCTGCGTGTGCTCCAGCAGCACCCAGAGGAACGCAACGATGACCACCATGATCAGGACCGGGTTCGGAACGCCGAAGGTGCTTTGCTGGCCCAACGCCAGGAAACTGTCCGGGATGCCTCCAACGATCGTCCTGGTCTGAGAATATCCAAGAATGACGCCGGTCAGGATAGATCCCATCGCCAATGTCGCAATAAACGCCGATACGCCGAGATAACTTACGATTGCACCGTTGACGATCCCAACCAGCCCGCAGAGACCAATCACGATCATGATCGTCAGCCAGACATAGGGTTGGTCCGCCTGCATCACGAGCAGCGAGCAGATCATATAGTTGCCGAGCGTCGCCACGGCCGAGATCGACAAATCGTACAATCCCATGATGAGGCAAACCGTGAGCCCAACGGAAACAATCAGCAGGATTGAGGCCTGACTTAGGATGCTCAAGAGGTTGAATTCGGTCGCGAAGACGTCAGGGCGGGCGAAACTGAACACGGCAAACAGCACGACGAGCGCGATAATCGTTCCATACCGAGAAACCTCTGCCTTCCAGTCACGGACTCGCTTCGTCCTTCGGGAAGTTTCGGCCCTATCGAGCTGCTCTATTCCAAGCTGCGTTGCTTCATCACTCATCCGATTCTTCCTTCCCGATCGGTGATGCTCTGTCGAGGAATGGGGCCGGCGCCGTCGTCGCCCAACGCCAAATGCAGGATATTGGTCTCGGAGATCGATGATCCCGCGAGTTCTCCGGCTATCCGCCCTCTGTAGAAGACCAGGACCCGATCGCAAACACGCGCGAACTCATCGAATTCCGTCGAGGTGAAGAGAACCGTGGCGCCCGTATCGGCCATTTTTCGCAGCAGCTTGTAGATTTCGGCCTTCGCGCCGATATCGACTGCCGCCGTGGGAGAATTGAGCAAATACAGCTTGGCATCGGTTGCGATCCAGCGTGCGATGATACACTTCTGCTGGTTGCCTCCGCTCAATGAGCGGATCGATGCATCGAGCCCCGGCATCTTCACTTGCAGACGCGATGCGAGGTTTGCCGCGAGGTGTCGCTCGCGACGCCTGCTGATCAGCCGCGAGAGCGGATCCGTAACAAGGCGATCGAGCGACGCCAACGAAATGTTGGCCTGTACGTTGAAATTCGGGATCAATGCCTCGTTGTGCCGATCCTTTGGCACGAAGGCCAGGCCGGAGCGCACGGCCTCGCGCGGCGAGGATAGAGGCATGCGCGCGCCATCCACCATCACAGCGTCGGCCGAACCTTTCGTCCTCCCATACAGCACGTCCAAGGTTTCTTCGGCGCCGCTATCGGGCAGCCCTGCCAATCCAACAATCTCACCGGACGCCGCGGTGAAGCTGCACTCCGCGATATTGTGGGTTTTCAGATTGCGCACGTCGAGCCGCGCCGCTGCATGAGCACGGCGGCGCCCTGGAACAACGTGCGGAGAAACAACCTCTTCATTCTTGCCGAGAATAGCTGCGATCACGGCCGGTTTGCTCAGCTCGCTTCGTTGGACGCACGACCAGGCAACCCTGCCGTCACGCAATACGGTTGCCGCATCGGCGACCTCGAATACTTCGCTCATGCGGTGGCTTACGAAAATGAATGAATGCCCCTCATTGGCCAGTCTGCGCATCTGGACGAACAGAACTTCGACCTCCGTCGGAGTGAGTGCCGCTGTCGGCTCGTCGAGGATGACGACCTGCGCGTTGGTCGATAATGCTTTCGCTATGGAAACCATGGCGGCTTCGTCGGCTCTGAGGTTGCAAACCGGCGCCGACGCGTCGATATGAACTCCGACCCGCGCCAGCAGCGCTTCGGCACTTCGGCGGACGGATTTCCAGTCGACCAGCACCCTCCCCCTTCGCGGTAGCGCTTGGCCGAGGAACAGATTTTCCTGAACTGACAATGACGGAATGAGGTTTCCTTGCTGGTGCACGACCTCAATCCCGGCCAATCTCGCGTGCTGGGGAGAGATAATGTTGGCTGGCTTCCCACCAAGCAAGATATCGCCAGCTGTCGCTGGATATACGCCCGAGAGAATCTTGATGAGCGTGGACTTGCCAGCGCCGTTTTGACCAACGAGCGCGTGAATTTCTCCCGCGCGCAGGGACAGCGAGACACCATCGAGGGCCCGTTGGCCGTCGAAATCCTTGGTGATCCGGTGGGCCCGCAGCACTTCAGCGGGCTCGCTATGTTCTCTCCAAGTTGAGACGTGCATATTCACGGCCGCTCCCTGGGTGTCATTTGCTCCTCCGGATCTCGGTGGTAAACGGAGTGCATGACTTGTAGTCAGGCTCGGCCCCGGCTGGAGGAACATTCTCTTTCGTGACGAGGCAGGAGCGCATCATCAATGACCGATAAGACGGCGGGCTTCCGTCGACGGTGTCGGCAATCGCCTGCATCGAGGACTCAACAGTCTCCTTGGTGCCGACCCCAACGAGCATGCCGAGGGAGGAGCCCTTGCGGAGCAGATCTAATCCGTCCGGTGTCGCATCATAGCTATAGACCTTGACCTGGTCCTTCATGCCGGTCTGCTCGATGGCGCGAAGGGCGCCAGGTACCAGCTCCATCCATCCCATGACGACCGCCTTCACGTCCTTGTTTGCCCGCAGGGCGGCAAGAAGCTTGTTGTAGGAGTCCTCCAGATAGCCCTGGCCCTGAAGCTCGAGCTCGGTAATCGCGATGTTCTTGTCATCCGCCATCGTCGCCCTCAGGCCGCGTTCGCGCTCTCGCAGGATGGGGAGTACATTCCAGTTGACGAGCACCACACGTCCCTTGAGGTCGATTGCACTTCTCACCTCGTTGCCGATCAGCGCTCCTTGAACGACCCCGCTGGGGCCAATGTCAGCCGTTATGCCTGGCACGTCGCCCGAGGCTATCGAAATGAAGGGGATGTGCGCGGTGTTGGCCGCCTTGATGACGGCGCCGAGCTGGTTGTTGTCCGACACCACATTCAGGATGGCATCGAATCCACGATTGACGAAGTTCAGGCCTGCATTGCTGGTGGCGATCGGATCGCCTTTTCCGTCAATCAGCTCGCACGTCCATCCCCGGACCTTGCAATCATCCAAGGCGATGTTCGCCAGAACATGCGGAACGGCCGAGACGTGGTTATACGAGATCAGGCCGACCTTGAGGTTGTCCTTCGAAGATTTGGCTTGCGCCGCCGTCACGGCAATGCAGGCCATCACAGCGGCGGAAAGAGAAAGGCCGAGCACGGAATATCGAGCGCGCATGGGTCAGTTTCCTCTGGCGTGTTATTTTCAGGTTCCTGCCGGTACTGTCCCGGGAATTGGCTTCGATGAATATTGCGCCAAACGACAAGTTCTTGTTTCTTGGCGCCACTCGTCCTGGGCGCGGAGCGCCTCCTGGGCGAGGCGGTCCGTCGTTGTCGATCGCGATAGCGGTCGCGCGCCGCTATTCAGCAGCCGCGGCTGCTCTGTGCGGGACAAAGGCATCTCGTCCTGCGCTCATGGAAACTCCAGCGAAGCGGCGGAGCGCTTCCGCCATCTGCACTCGGCCACTGACCCCCGTAACCACCACGTCGACCATGGTGAACGAGCCGTGGAAATGGCCTCGCGCCTGAATTTGCTCGACCGGAACGAAAGCGGCAGCGAGCGCTTCCGCATAAGCGATGCCTTCGTCCCGCAGCGGATCGAACTCGCAGGTCACGACACAGGCTGGCGGCAGACCTGCGAGCTCGCCGCGCAGCGGCGAAGCGCGAGGATCTTTACGATCCGCAGGCGAGCAATAGATGTCCCAGAACCAGTGCATCAGTGAACGGGTCAGGAAGTAGCCTGTCGCATTGTCGACGTAGGATGGGCGGTCGAAGATGCAATCGACTGCAGGACACAGCAGCAGCTGGCCGGCGATCTGCGGGCCGCCACGATCGCGCGCCAGCTGGCAGGTAACAGCCGCGATGTTGCCGCCGGCACTCCAACCGGCGACGAGAACCGCCCCGGCATTGCCACCGAGTTCGGTGGCGTGCTCGGCGATCCAACGGGTCGCCGCATATCCGTCCTCCACCGCCACCGGGAAGCGATGCTCAGGTGCATGCCGGTAGCCGACGCTGATGAAGATCATGTCGGAACGGCGGCACATGTCGCGGCAGAACGGATCGTCCGATTTCTCGTCGCCCAGCACCCAACCGCCACCATGGAAATAGACGACGATCGAATGAGGTCCCGGGCTTGCCGGCCGGTAGAGCCGGTATCGCAGCGGGCCGTCGGTACCAGGCAATGTGCCGTCGATCACCTCACCGACCGGCCGTCCCGGGGGACGGCCCTTGTTAAATTCGGTCAGAAAGCCGCGCGCGCCCTCGGCACCCATCGACTCGAGCGGCGGCAGGTTCATGTCCGCCAAGCCGTTCAACACCAGCCGCACATCCGGCTGCAGACGCACGATTTCGCCGTCGTTGCACTGCACCGCGCCATTGGAGCCTGTGAGCCTGAAGCCCAGCATGCCGCGGTTGACGACCTCGTCGCAGATCCCGCGATAGGCACCTACGCCGCCGGCATACATCATGATGCCCTGCGGCTTACCGGGAACGTTGGCGCCCGTGTACCAGGTGTTGGCGAGCCGATGCAGGGTGAGCATCGAGCAGTCGGCGACGTGGCGCCCCCAAGCCTGCTGCGCGGTTTCGGTCGCCTCGATGGTGCTGAAGCCGCCTTCGCGTGCGGCTACCATCCGATCGATCACCCAGTCGACGTGCTGCTCGATCGACACGACCACATTCGAGAGTGCCGCCGGACTGCAGGGGCCGGTGATCATGAAGAAATTGGGAAATCCTGCCACCGCCAATCCGAGATAGGTCTGCGGACCGCGGGCCCAGACCTCTGAGAGGGATTTGCCGCCGCGACCCGCAATCGGGTGCACCGCCAGGAGGGCGCCCGTGATGGCGTCGAAGCCGGTGGCAAACACGATGACGTCGAGGTCGAACGTGCGCTTATCGGTAACAAGTCCGGAAGCGGTGATCGACGTGAGCGGCTCCTGCCGCAGGTCGACCAGGGTGACGTTGGGCCTGTTAAAGGTGGCGTAGTAGTTGGTCTCGAGACACGGGCGCTTGGCGCCGAAAGGATGGTCGTGGGGCATAAGCGCCGCGGCCGTCTCGGGATCGTTCACAATGCCGGCGATCTTCTCCCGGATGAGCTCGCACACCAGCTCATTGCCGTCGACGTCCCCGACTTGATCCGACCAGAGCTGCGTCCCCCAATAGATCAGGTCGCCGAGTTCCCACGCCTTCTCGAATCGTGCGCGGCGCTCGGCATCCGTCAGCTGCCAGCTGACCAACGTTTGCTGTGGGTAAGGCACGCCGGCAAGCGACCAGCGCGCCTGTTCCCGGTAACCGGCACGATCGCCTTCCAGCATGGCGAGACGTTCAGCCGGCACCGGACCGTTGCGGGCTGGTAGTGCGAAGTTCGGCGTGCGCTGAAAAACAGTCAGATGTGCAGCCTGTTCGGCGATCTTCGGAATCACCTGGATACCCGACGATCCGGTGCCGATCACCCCCACGCGCTTGCCGGCGAACCTGACTTCGTGATGCGGCCAGCGGCCGGTGAAACAGATCTCTCCCTTGAAGTCCTCAACGCCGTCGATTTCAGGTGGCTTTGGCGTGGAGAGGTTTCCGGCAGCCATGATGTAGTACCGGCAGGACACCGTGGAGCCCTTGTCGGTGGTCAGCAGCCAGCGTTCCTCGCTCTCGTCCCACTTCGCTGCCACGACCTTGCTGGCAAAGCGAATGTCGCGGCGCAAATCGTAGCGATCGGCTACAAATCCAAGATAGCGGAGGATTTCGGGCTGGGTGGCATATTTTTCCGACCACTTCCACGCCTTCTCAAGCTCCGGATCGAACGTGTAGCTGTAATCGATGCTCTGGATATCGCAGCGCGCGCCCGGATATCGATTCCAGTACCAGGTCCCGCCGACATCCTCGGCTTCCTCGAGAACTGCGCTGGAGAAGCCGGCGTTGCGCAGCCGGTACAGGAGATAGAGACCGGAAAACCCCGCGCCGACCACAACGACGTCAAAGATTTCCGTCGATAGGGGTGCTTTTTTCGAGGTTGATTTCAACTCAGGCATTTCAACCTTCCTCCCAACGGCCTGCGCGCGTGACTTCACGAGCCGGCGCGTTCAAGACCATGATTGCCTGACAGTGATGAAGGCCGGTTCAGAGGACGCCATATGTCAGGGCGATCCGTGTTCTCGAGCGCTCCACAGTCGGTCGACGAGTTCAGTCCACTCGACGGCCCGGCCAGCCATGCAAGGGATTATTGGTCAGCCCCAGGACTCTGTCCTTGTTGCCAGACGCCATATTCTTGACCGTTGGCGACAAACGACACCGCTTCGGATTCTCACATTGTAACGATCATCCCGAAGGCATTCGAAGCTGGCGATTCCTGCGTTGCCGGACGACAGCCCACACCGTATCATAATACCCGCGCGAAAGCGGCGACCACGCTGGTAAACCAAGCCGCAGGAAGGTTAGACTCTACCAGCCACCATAAAAAACTGATCGTGCCAGACGACGGAGGAAACGCTGTGGCTTTTGAACATCCCCCGCTGCGCGCAGCGGCTATCCGAGGATTCAATCAGGTCAGCCGGATTGGGTCGAGCCGGGCCGCCCGCTGGCTGAGGTCCATCAACATAGATACGAGCGAAAGTCGGTGGGAAGAAAATCTCGTTTCGTATCGATCGGCTATAGAGCTTGTCGAGGGAGTGTCATCGCTCGAGGGCATTCCTGATCTCGGCCTCTCGATCGCCGAAGCGCAGGATATCAGTGTTCTAGGCGCCCTTGGCGTGGCGATGCAGAACGGACGTACCTTGCGGGAAAGCATCCAGCTCTGCGAGAAATATATTCACTATCATAGTCCAGCCTGTGAGGTACGCCTGGAAACCGCATCAGATGGCGGCGGCTTCGTTTCGTTTGATATTGCGATGACGAAAATGCCGCGCGCAAACCAAACTTATGAGCTCAGCCTGGGACTCGGATACGGATTTGCAAAATCGATGTCGGGCTGCAGCGGGAACGTGTGCAAAGAGGTGTGGTTCAAGCATCTGCCGACCGCAAGCCTTGCGGCCTATCGTCAAGTATTCGGGGTAACGCCAAAGTTCGGGATGCCGCGAGTCGGATTCGTGTTCTCCGCACGCGACCTCGATAGGCCAAATCAGGCGAGAAGCGATCTCTTGAGCGACATTTCGCTGCACTTCCTGCAAACCCAGCAAGGTTCTCGGGCGGCCAGCACCACATTCGAGGTACGGCGAATTATTTCTCGCATGATCGGCACCGAAACGGTCAACCAAGCGGAAGTCGCAGCTGAACTTTGCATAACGGTGAGAACTCTACAGCGGCGTCTGCGAGCCGAAAACACCTGCTTCGATGCCATAGTGGACGATATTCGCCGCGGCCTGACGTCGGATTACTTACGTCAAACCACCCTCTCTCTGTCGCAAGTCGCCGAACGCCTTCAGTTCAACGACACGTCAGCGTTTACCAGGGCATGTCACCGTTGGTTTGGATCCTCTCCAAAATCTGTTCGCCAGGTATTTTTGGCCGAAGACACGCAGCGACGACGGGAAGTCCATGGGTCCCTGGTCGGCGCGCTCGCTGACAACCTTAACCCGGTCGTTTCCTGACGTTGCAGTCCGTCCGTAGAGGAGCGTGGGCTAGCGCATCAAACCGTGTCGGTTGGTAGCGCAGCCTCAAAATTATTGCCGCACTGCGGGGGGACTTACCGTTTGACGGAGGATCGGCGAAAATGAGACTAACTGGGAAGCGCCACCTCGGGCGGGACTTGCTTTTCCGCCAGTCTTTCGTGTGCAGTCTCTCGTCTTCGAGAATATCAAACAATGACTTGGGAGAGAAACCATGAAGCCTGCTATCCTAATCGTGGCCATGTCAGCTATCGGCAGCGCGATCCTCGCCGGATCGGCCCTGGCCGATACCAGTGGCAAGAAGATCGCGTTCTCCAACAACTACGCCGGCAATTCCTGGCGCCAGGCGATGCTCAAGAGCTATGACATCGTCACGAAGAAGGCAGTCGCGGACAAGGTCGTCGCCGCGGCGGACGTGTTCACCACCGCCGACAAGGAAGTGCCGACCCAGGCCGCGCAGATCCAGAACCTGATCCTGCAGGGCTATGACGCGATCGTCATCAACGCGTCTTCGCCGGACGCCCTCAACGGCGCCATCAAGCAGGCCTGCGACGCCGGCATCGTCGTCGTGTCCTTCGATGGTATCGTCAGCGAGCCCTGCGCCTATCGTGTCGTTGTGGATTTCAAGGACATGGGCAAGCAGGAAGTGGCGCAGATGGCCAAATTCCAGCCCAAGGGCGGAAACCTCCTGGAAATCCGTGGCCTCGCCGGCACCTCCATCGACGAAGCCATCCACAACGGCATCCTGGAGGGGGTCAAGGATCATCCGGAGTTCAAGATCGTCGGATCGGTGACTGGCGATTGGGACCAGACCACGGCGCAAAAGGCGGTAGCTACCGTGCTGCCTTCACTGCCCGAGGTCGTCGGCGTGGTCGACCAGGGCGGCGACGGCTACGGAGCCGCGCAAGCTTTCGCGGCGGCTGGCAAGCCGCGGCCGACCATCATCATGGGCAACCGGCAGGACGAACTGGAATGGTGGAAGGAGCAGAAGGCCAAGGACGGTTACACGACATGGTCCGCCTCGATCGCACCGGGCGTATCGACATTGGCATTCTGGGTCGCCCATCAGGTGCTCGATGGCAAGAAGGTTCCACACGATCTTCTGGTGCCCTATCTCGCCTTCACTCAGGCCGACTTCGAAGCCGAACTGCCGAAAATCCCGAAGGGCAGTGTCGCGAGTCACGAATACACCCAACAGGACGCCATCGACGCGATCAAAGCCAACATGAAGTGATGGGGCCATGGCTGACGGCCGCTCGGCGCAGGCAGTGAATGACCCTCGGAGCAACTGATATCGTCAGACTGGACGGCGTCGAAAAGCGTTTCGGCGCCGTCCGTGCGCTGGACGGCGTCGATCTGACAGTCCAGAGGGGCGAGTGCCTCAGCCTGGTCGGACACAACGGCGCCGGCAAATCCACGCTGATGCATATACTGGCGGGGACCGTCGCGGCGGATCGCGGGCGCGTGGTCATTGGCGGCGCCGAGCAGAAGGCCTACGCACCGGCGCGGGCCAAGCATCTTGGCATCCGCTGCGTGTTTCAGGAGCTGTCGCTCTGCCCCAACCTGACGGTGGCCGAGAACACACGGGTGTTTCATCCGGTGCTCACCGGCCTGAACTGGCGTCGCAAGGCCGGCGCGCTGATCACAAGCAAGCTCGACGAGATCTTCCCGGGTCACGGCGTCGGCGCCTCCGACCTGATTCAGGATCTTCCAATTGCGCGCCGCCAGATGGTCGAGGTGGCGCGGGCCTTCACTGCGACCGATGAGCCGGTGCGTCTGGTCATTCTGGACGAGCCGACCTCCTCGCTCGATAGTCACACTGCCGGGCAGCTGCTCGCCTTCATGCGGCGGGCCGTCGCCAATGGCATCAGCTGCATTTTCATCTCGCACCTGCTCGGCGAGGTCCTGCAAAACAGCGACCGTATCGTGGTGATGCGTGACGGGCGGACCATCGCTGCCGATCGCGCCGAGGCCTTCGACCGCAACCGGCTGGTCACCACCATGGGCGGCACGGAAGCGCCGACGACCGAGGCGAACGCCGGCGACCGTTTGGCGCGAGGGAAAACGCCCCTGCATGTTCGCGCGCGCCCGCGGCAGCAGGGCGGATCCACAGATCTGGTCGCCCACGAGGGAGAGATCATCGGCCTCGCCGGGCTTGCCGGCCACGGGCAGACCGATCTGCTGCTGGCGATTTTCGCGGCTGCGACGAGCCCGCGCCCGGACGTCGCCGTCAACGCAACGGTTGCCTTGGTGGCCGGCGATCGCCAAGCCGACGGCATTTTCCCGTTATGGTCGATCGCGGAAAATATCGGCATATGCTCATTGCGCAAGCTGCGCCAGGGAGTTTTGATTTCGCGCCGGCGGGAGGACACGCTGGCCAATTTCTGGCGCGACAGGATCAAGATCCGCACGCCCGACATCCACAACAACATTCTGTCACTGTCAGGCGGCAACCAGCAGAAGGCGCTGTTTGCGCGCGCGCTTGGGTCGGAGGCGCGCATTGTATTGATGGACGACCCGATGCGCGGCGTCGATGTCGGCACCAAGCTCGAAGTTTATGATCTCATCCGCGAGGAGGCGCGCGGCGGGCGGACCTTCATCTGGTACACGACGGAGACCGACGAATTGAAGAAGTGCGACCATGTCTACGTGTTCCGCAACGGCGCTATCGTCGCCGACCTCGCCCGCGGTGAGCTGACCGAGGAAAAGGTGATCCAGTCCTCCTTCATCGGGACCGACCCGAGATGACGGCCAAGTCGAGTGTCGCGGCGCGGCCAGCATTCATGCCGTTCGGCAAGACGGATTCACCGCGGCTACTGCGCGCGTTGCTGCCGGCCCTGTCGCTGGCGCTGGTGCTGCTTGCCATCGCCTGGCTGAACCAGCGCGCGATCAGCTATTTCGGCTTCACTCTCATGCTAAATCTGGCGATCCCGATCGCGCTGGCGACGGTCGCGCAGATGTTCATCATTACCGGCAACGACCTCGACCTCTCGATCGGCGCTTTCGTGGGTTTCGTCGGCTGCGTCACGGCGACCTGGCTGCGCGACACCCCTATCTTGGGAATCCTCACGCTGCTCGGCTGCGTCGGCGTATATGCGGCGCTCGGTGCGCTGATTCATTGGCGCAACCTGCCTTCGATCGTGGTGACTCTCGGCATGAACTTCGTCTGGCAGGGCCTCGCCGTGCTTCTGCTGC
This sequence comes from Bradyrhizobium sp. CCBAU 45384, assembly GCF_028128665.1. NCBI lineage: Bacteria > Pseudomonadati > Pseudomonadota > Alphaproteobacteria > Hyphomicrobiales > Nitrobacteraceae > Bradyrhizobium > Bradyrhizobium sp. CCBAU 45384. Next base: position 486,155 of record NZ_LBIZ01000120.1, on the reverse strand, counting down.
CTAAACCCGGCGGTCGGGCGCCGGACTGGCTATTGGCGTCGATGAGTGTCAAGCCGCCCCTGGTTCCGTTTCCGGTGCTGGCCGCGCTGATCATCGCTGCGGTCAGCTATTTCGGCCTGATGCGAACATCCTATGGAGCTATCCTGCGCGGCTCTGGTGGCAACGCCACCGCGATCGGTCGCGCCGGCTGGTCGCTGCTGAAGGCCAAGATCGTGCTATACGCGTGCGCCGGCCTGTTCGGCGTGCTGTCCGGGCTCTCATTGATCGGCATCACGACGTCCGGCGACGCCAACATCGGCAACGGCTACACCCTGCTCTCGATCGCGGGCGTCATCCTGGGCGGCGGCGAATTCGTCGGCGGACGTGTCTCCCCGATCGGTGCCGTGATCGGCGCGCTGACGCTGGCGCTGGCGGCTTCCCCGCTTCTCACCTTCATGCATCTTCCGCCGGACTGGCAGGTCGCCGCCAACGGGGCCATTCTGATCGTGGTGCTCGCCGCGCGCGCGTTGATCAGCCGCAGGGAGGTCGAACAATGATGGCGGCGCGGCGTTGGCTGTTCACCAGTCCCTGGATGTGGTCCTATCTCGGCGCGGCCCTGGTGTGGATCGCAGCGATTATCTTCACTCGCGGTTATGGCGCCGGCGGCATGCTCATCGCCGCGCTGTCGCTTGCGGTGTTCACCGTGGTGGTCGGCATCGGGCAGATGTTCGTCATCACGCTCGGCCCCGGCAACGTCGATCTGTCGTTGCCTGCCAATATCGGACTTTCCAGCGCGGTGGCGATGACCGTGATGGCCGGCGATGACCGTCTGGTCGCGATCGGCCTCGCCGCCGCACTCGGCTGCGGGCTCGCCATTGGCGTCGTCAACTATCTCCTGATCCGCGCTCTAAGCATCCCGCCAATCATCGCGACGCTTTCGGCGAGCTTCATTATCCAATCGATAGACATCAGCTACGGGCGCGGTCTGCAAATCAAGCCACCGCCGGGCTTTGCCGATTTCACCAACATCCAGGTCCTCGGCATTCCCTTGCTCGCCATTCTCACGGCGGTCTTCACCGTCGCCGCCGGCATTGCTTTGCAGCGCACCGTTTATGGACGATCGGTGCTGGCGATCGGCCAGAACATTCGGGCGGCAAGGCTTGCGGGAATCCGGGTCGGATGGGTGCGCTTTGCCACCTACGCGCTGTCGGGCACGCTTGGCGGTCTCGACGGGGCATTGCTGGCCGGCTATTTCCGGGGCGCGAACGTCGATATCGGCAATGAATATCTGCTCGCCTCTGTCGCGGTGGTCGTGATCGGAGGCACCTCGGTTGCCGGCGGCAAAGCCAATGTCGCGGGGCTTTGGGGCGCGGCGCTCTTCCTCGTCCTGCTCCTGACCATGTTGAACACTTTTGGAGTCAGCGCCGGCGTCCGGCTCCTGGTGACCGGCTTCGTCATCGTCGCTGTCATCTCGGCCGCCGGTGGAGAGAAAAAGCGGGACTAGGGTCAGGCACGATCGGAAAGGTCCCGACCTCGTCCTGCGAAGCTGCGTTGGCCCCTTGATTCACGACCGATTGTTACGAGCCGGGCAGCAAACGACCTTCACTCGGCAGCGGCTGCGTGACGATGCGCTTGACTTGAAGCATCCCTCATTCGCTTCGTCGGTAGGAGGCTCCGCGGCCGGCCAATGAGATATCCCTGCATCTCGTCGCAGCCTTCCTGGACCAGGAGATCCATCTGAGCGTTCGTCTCGATTCCTTCGGCGAGAACCGGAACGCCGAGGCCATGGGCAAGGCCGATCACAGCCCGCACGATCGCGAGCGAACGCTCGCTCTGGCCGAGCGAGGCGACGAAGGACCTGTCGATCTTGATCCGGTCCAGCGGAAACGCTTCGAGATAGGACAGCGAAGAATATCCTGTGCCGAAATCGTCCAGGGCTATCAGGACACCGAGTGCCTTGAGCGCCTCCATCGTTCGCTTGGCTCGAGGAACATCTTCGATCAGGACGCCTTCGGTGATTTCCAGCTCCAGGCGAGCCGCCGAAAGGCCGCTCTGCCGCAGCGCCTGGCGGACCTGCCGATCGAGGTTTTCGCGGCGGAACTGGGCGGCCGAGACGTTGACCGCGACCCGTAGCGGCTGATCCCAGGAAGCCGCTTCCAGGCAAGCCTCCGTCAGGACCCAGTCGTCAATTTGCGCGATCGCGCCGCTCTGTTCGGCGATCGGAATGAAGTCTCCAGGCGGAATGACGCCGCGCACCGGATGCCGCCAGCGAACCAGCGCCTCGTAGCCCATCAGCGCGCCGTTGCGGTCCTGCTGCGGCTGATACTCCAGGTACAGCTCTCCCCGCTCGACGGCGCCTCGCAGATCGTGCTCCAGCGCGCGGCGGTTGCGCAGCTGCTGGTCCATGGCGCTGGTGAACAGCCGAATGGCACCCCTGCCCTCGTGCTTGGCCCGATAAAGCGCTGCATCCGCGTTTGCCAACAGCGCGACGGCATTGTCCGCATCTCTCGGATACAGGGCGACGCCGACACAAAGGTCGATTTTCAGGGCACGGTCCTCGACCTCGATCGGTTGCTCGAACTGTTCCCGCATGCGCGTGGCGAGCAGCTCGGCGGTCGCAGGTAGCGGCAACTGATCGGCAATCCCGATGAATTCGTCACCGCCGACGCGCGCCACGTAGGCCCCTTGCGCGGCCTCCTGCAGCCGTCTCGAAGCTTCGCGCAGGACGGCGTCGCCGACGGCATGACCGAAACGGTCGTTGATCTCCTTGAAATGATCGAGGTCGATGCAAAGCACGGCGAAGGCGCCGTCGGTGATCTCCGCGCGCTCGATAGCGGTGCCGAGCTGCTCATCCAGGGCAGCCCTGTTGGGCAGCTCGGTGAGGGCGTCATGGCATGCGAGATAGCTCACCCGCTCCTGTGCTCGATTTCTCTCGGTCACGTCGAAGGCCACACTGACATGAGCCGGTTGCCCATCATACAGCAGCGGCCTGGAGTCGATCACAACCTGAATCGCTTCTCCGTCGGCCGTCTTGTGCAGCTCGCAATCCCGCTTGCCATGCTCTTGATCATGAGATTCCAAGTCATGCTCGTACATCACCAGCAGGTCCTGGCGAGAATAGCCGTAGTGCCGGCACATCGCGCCGTTCACAGCCAGCAGGCGCCCTGTGGTCGCCTCAGCCACCCACATCGGAAGAGGATTTTCCTCGAAAAGGAGGCGGAAGGAGGCCTCCCGGCGCTTCAGGTCAGTGATGTCGATCCGCACTCCAATGCTGCCTCCGTCACTGGTTCGCCTTTCCTCGACCCGGACCCAGCGGTCACCGACCAGATGCTGCTCATGCGAGTAGTGCGGCAATGCGTGGCGGGCCAGGCGGTCCGCAAGCCACTGCTCTTCCCGCCCCACGGCCTCCGGGTACTGCCCCGCCGCCAGGCCGGTGCGAAGAATGGCCTCGAAAGGAGACCCGACGGCAAGTGCTTCGCGGCTCGCGGCGTAGAGGTCGGCATATCGACGATTCCAGAGAACCAGACGATCGTCCTTATCGAAAACCGCAAGCCCTTCGGGGACCACATCGAGGGCTTCGGTCAGGTGGGTGTGAGCGGCGCGGGCAGCTGCCTCGGCCTGCTCGGCCGCGGCCTTGGCTTCCGTAAGAGCCCTCTCGGTGCGATGACGCTCGGTGATGTCCTCGTGGGTCGCGACCCAGCCCTTTCCCTCCATCGGGCGATGCCGGATCCGCACCATCCGGCCGTTGCTCAATTCGACGGTCGTATCCGAACTCTCGGCGATGATCGGAGCGCTGTTGCGCCAGACGAGATAGTCCTCTTTCGTCATCTTCGGCGCGCTGCCGACCGAATAGCGGAGATCGACGATGTCGTTCAGCTTCATGCCGGGCCGGACCAGCTTCGGATCCAGATCGTAGACCTCGAGATACTGCCTGTTGCAGACGATCAGGCGCTGATCATCGTCAAAGAAGCAGAGGCCTTGGGACATGTTGTTGAGCGCCCTGTCGAAGCGCTCCGCGAACGCGGTTGCAGTCTGCTCTGCGGCCCGCGCGCGATCTCCCTCCGCAGACAGTCGTCCGTGGGTCTCGACCAGCTTAACGAAGGAGCGGAAATTGGTGTTGATCATCCTGGCGAGCAAGGTGAGCAGCGCCAGCAGATTGATCCCGACCGAGACCAGGACAGCATCGCCGGAGAGCAGCAGAAGCGTCGCGATCGGTGCGCCGGCAATCAACATCACCAGACGAGACGCCGGCGGGAAACTGCCAAGACAGTAGGCGATCCCGACGCAACCCATGAAGAGGAGCAGAGCAACCGACGCGCGCAGGCCGGGCTCGACCGTCATGAACAGCGCCAGGATCCAGGTCACAAAGCCAGCGCTGAGCACCACCGCGGCGAGGCGAACTCTTGCGAGTTCTCGGTACGACTCTGCGGCGGTCAGGTCGGCGTTCCTCAACCGGAACCACTGGGCCACCCGAACCAGGCAGGCTGCCAGGAGAACGGCCGGCAAGGCAAATCGCAGCCAGATGGACACGGTGTTCGGAAGGACCAGCCCCACACTGACACTGTTGACCAAGAGCACGGCATAAAGCACCGGCACCTGCTCGCGGAGCACGCGGAACTGCTCGACAAGCACGGAACTGCCGAGAGGAGTGGTCGTGTCGCCTATAGCGAAAGATGCACGTAAGCGCGCGAAGAAGCCCATCAAAGATCGTCCTGCCCGGCCCGAGGCTAGGGGAGAGAGACGAAGGACCCGTAAATGCAGGTGGTGTTTCAGGCCTTAACGGATCACCGCTTGCGCATCAAAGGACAGGCTCAAGACTAACATATGTTAATGCAGGGAGCTCCGCAGCACAGCAGTGCGTCTTCCCTACCGACAAAATCACGAATCTCGCACGCCGAGCCTATTCAAATCGAAGCTCTGCCATCGTTTGTCATTGTCGCGACGTGCACGAAACCCAGCCAGTGTGCCGTGGGTCCAGCCGGGCTTGATGCCGGAGAGCCCGCGCGTCGCGCCGGATGCGCTTTCTCGGTGGTGGGGGAGTGAGGCTTCCACTACATCGTCGTCGAATGCGCCTGCCGCTCCGTCCGACCGAAATTCGACAAAAGCGTGCGCCGCCTTTCACCCGTGGCAGCGATCGATACCTGCACGTCCTTTGGCTTGGCCAGATACGGCGCTGACGTCACCAGGACATCGCTGCCGGCCTCTGCATAGGCTGCAGCATTGGCTGCATTGACGCCGCCGGCAGCAGCGATGATGGGGCGTTCGCGTGTATAGGCCATCGACGCCATGCGTTTGACCAACGCAGCGACCTCGGCTGGCGAAAACCTCTCCGCCTGGATCACGTCGAAACCGGCGACCGCGGCGGCAAGGGCCGCATCGGCCGTCTTCACCTCGATCACGAGTTTCTTTTCTGGCGCGGCCCGGCGTAATCGTTCGACCGCCTGAAACAGCGGCAGCTCGCCGAGAAACGCGCGGTGCTCGGGAAACACCAGCACGGTCTCGGACAGGCCGAGCCGATGCATCACGGCGCCGCCGGCCTTCACCGCCGCGACGGCAAAGCGCTTGGTACCCGGCACGTTCTTGCGGGTGCAGGCGACCGGAATCTGCGGCGCCACCGCCCTCGCCGCGTTGACGATGGCGCGGGTCTCGCTGGCGACACCCGACCAGATTTCGATCAGGGTCTGCGCGACCTTCCAGCTCCGCAGCAGGCCGGCGGCCGGCCCGCGTGCCTCGAGGATCGGCGCACCCTGCTCCAGCGTCGCGCCGGATGAAGCGAACAGCTCAACCTCGCAGCCGGCGAGCGCGATGATCGCGGCGGCATCCTCGACGAGCGCCAGGACCATCGATGCGCGCGCGACAAACCGCATGACGCCATCGATCGCACCGATGCCAAGCGCCTCGGTGGTGAGGTCGCCGTAAGGCACATCATCTTCCAGCAGACGCTCGAGCTCGGCACGCGATGCAACGGTTGCCATGGCCCGCTTCCTTTCATTGGTGTCGGCTTGCCGACGACTTTGTCGCAAACCCGACACGGATCGTCGGCGCTTCCGCCGCAAGGGACAGGAAGTTGCGCTTTTGACGATCAATTCTGCAAGGCGCGCACCAAGCACCGCCTGCCCTGTCCGGCACGCCGATTGCTGAGCCCGTAACGGCCGGCGCCTCGCGGCAATCGGGCTCGCGCGGGGGCGGCCACCGTCCGCTGGAGTTCATCATGAGACTGTTTCGCAAGATCGCCGTCGCCACAGGCTTGCTACTCGCATGCGCCGAGGCGCAGGCTGCACAGACCAACGTCGCCGTGGCCGCCAACTTTGTCGATGCCGCGAAGGAGATCGCCGCCATCTTCAAGCAGAAGACCGGACACGAGTCGCGCTCAACTTGTCAGCATTGCTGCAAAAAGATTCCGTCGCACTTGCCCGCTTTCTCAGCCGTTTCGCGGATTTTACCATCGCAATGCGCGGCAGGCACAAAAACGAGATTTCCGCCTTGATCCAGCGCAAATCGAACAAACTTCTTTTTGCGACCGATCCGAATGGCGCTCACACGTGCTGCCCGCCGTTGATCGGTACTTCCGCACCCGTGACATAGCTCGCCGCATCCGAGCATAGGAAGAAGATCACTTTCGCGACCTCATCCGGCGTACCGACACGATGCAGCGGTATGATTGGCGCCAGCCTGGCTTCGGTCTCCGGCGACAGGATGTCCGTCTTGATCTCTCCGGGGGCGATCGCGTTGACGCGAATACCGAACGGCGCATAGTCGTGCGCCATTTCGCGGGTGAGGCAGGCGAGCGCTGCCTTCGAGGTCGCATAGGCGGTGCCGGCGAACGGATGCACCCGGGAGCCCACGATCGAGGTGACGTTAACGATCGCGCCGCTGGCGCACTTCAGCTCGTCGACCAGGCCCTGCGCGAACAGCACCGGCGCAAGCAGGTTGACGTGGAACACGCTCATCCAGGTTTCGACCGGCGTCGTCAGCGAATTCAATCGCGTGCCATCGGCGGCCTTGGGCGAGATGCCGGCATTGTTGATCAATGCATGTAACGGGGCACCGTTGAGCCGCTCCTTGATCTCGGCCACCGCGCGCGGCAGCGCGCGATGGTCGCTCAACTCGACCTGCACATGGTTGTCCGCCCCCGAATCCCATGGACACAGAGCACCGTCGAAGGGCTGGCGGGAACAGGTGACGATCCGCCAGCCGGCCTCGGAGAACAGCTTTCCCGTCGCGTGGCCGATGCCCCGGGACGCACCGGTCAGCACCAGCGTCTTCCGCTCGCCAGCTTGCGCGCGCGACTTGTCACCGTGGAACGGGCACAGCGCGACGTCGGATGCCGGCGGGCCAGCCGGCGCAGCATTGCGATCCAGCAGATCAAGCGTCACGGAAGCTCCTCACAGCGCCCGACGGGACGCAAGTACAATGACGACGCGGGGAAAGTTGCAGGAATTGGGCCACCGGCGGCCACCCAATCGCTGAGGTTTTCGCTGACTTGTGTCGGCTTCGCGACACGCTGCTGGGTTTGCAACATGCGCGCGTGCGCTTTCGGACCAAGCGGCGCGGTCGCTGCGTTCTTCTCCTTTGTCAATGTTGGCCGGCAGTTGAGGGGCGGTTTTCAAGCGTTCTAAATGGCCCGGCTCTTGCTCCTTCCGTTGCAAGCTCGATGTGCCTCGCTGCACTTTCCCTGCAAACGCGGTTTCAGATGCTCCAGCCGAATGACTACCAGCTCTTCGCCGTTATCCTCGGCACCAACGAGATCGCATCTGCAGTCGCCATCCGACTCGTGCGCGCCGGATATTGCGTTGTGCTGTCCCACGATCCCGACCCGCCGGTGATCCGGCGCAAGATGGCGTTTCATGATGCCCTCTTCATCGACACCATGCAGGTCGAGGGCGTCGTCGCCGAGCGCGTCGACGGCGGCGTACAGGTCTATCAGGCGCTACGCCGGCCGGCGCAGGTCATGGTCACCTGGCTCGGGCTGCTCGATCTGCTGCCGGTTCGTCACATCGACCTGCTGATCGACGCGCGCCTGCAGAAGCGCCGGATCACGCCCGACCTCAGGCGGCTCGCCCGCCTGACGATCGGGCTCGGCCCCGGCTTCTCGACCAACTTCAATTGCGACGTCGCGGTGGAGACGAGGCCCGGCAAGATCGGGCTCGTGACCGACACGCGCTGGACCGATGCGGCCGATGGCGTAGCAAGTTCGCTGGGCGACGTCGGCGCGGAACGCTTCGTCTATTCGCAATTCGCGGGACGCTGGCACACGCCGATCGAGATCGGCACCCGCGTCTACCGCGGTCTCGTGCTCGGCCATCTCTCCGGTGCTCCGCTGCTCGCGCCGCGCGACGGTATCTTGCGCGGCATCGCCCGCGACGGCAGCGATGTGCCGGCCGGCGTCAAGTTGCTCGAGATCGATCCGCGCGGCCGCGATGCCCAGTGGACCGGAACGGACGACCGCGGACGCGCCATCGCCAACGCCACCATCGCCGCCGTCAGGCTCCACGCCACACGACGCGTCACGCAGCGGAATCCGGCATGATCGTCTGTTCCTGCAACATCATCAGCGATCACGACATCAGGGACGCGGTCGTCGCGACGGACGACGCACTCTTTTCGCCCGCTCAGGTCTACGACTGCCTGGGATGCACCGTCAGGTGCGGACGATGCTCGCAATCGGTAAGACGTATCATCGATGAGTTGCCGCCTCGCGACATGCGATGCACGAAACACCCGAACTCTCTACCGGCGTCGTCCTCACCCGGCGCGATCTTCACCTAACCGACGAACTTCGCTTGCTGCCAGAGGCTTTTGCAGGACCGCCTGTCCCTTCTTTGTGATGCCTGAGACCGAACGACGGAGATCCCGCGCAATTCTTCCGGCGCATGGCGCGTGAATTGCCTGCCGATGTCGCGAAGCGACAGCGGGCCTCACGCCGCTCGCGTATAGGTCGTGATGATCATGTAGTCCTTGCGCGGACCCGACACGACGTGGCGAATGGCGAAGCTGCCTTCGGGGCGAAAGGTGTAGGTCGACTGATAACGATCGAAATGACACAGATGGTCGGCGCTTCCGGTCCATACGCCGTCATCCGACCCAGCGAGTTCGATCGCATGGAAGAGCCGTGACGGGGTCTCCTTGAAGAAGACGTCGAATCCGCGGCCGTGCTCGCGGAAGACGTATTCGCGCTCGGCCTCGAGTTCTGTGCCGGTCAGGAGCTTCAACCGTCCCTGTTCGCGATAGGCGAGACCCTCCGGGTCCAATGGCGTGAAGGTCGCAAGACCCTGCATGCTCCCCTGCCCCGCGATGAGCCTGGTGAACGACCAGGCGCCGATCAGCCGCTTCATTACCTCGGAGGCATCACCCCAACCGTCGGTCACAGTTCCGTTCCTATCCCTCGGACCCTAGCCTACCGGCGACGCGTTCGACTCTCCCGGCCAGTACCTATATCTTAAGGCAAACGCGTGTCGATGCAGCGAGCAAGGGATGGCCAGGAGAGCCCCGACCGAAGCGGATGCCGACGACCTGCCCCGCTATTTCGTCTGGGTGCGCGGGCTCGAAGGGCCGGAGCCGCAGAAATGGGTGGCCATGGATTTTGGCGTGGGTGACTGGAAGCGGGAGCAAGTGCTGGCCTGGCTGGAGCTGCCGATGGACGAGCGGCGCCTGCCGCTGTCGATGCTGGCACGGCGCTATCCGCCGCCGAAGGTAGAGACGTTGTAGAGGCGTTCGCCGAAATGCACGCCGGCATCGCTTTCTCAGCCGCCCACTGACCCGACGAGATCCAGGAGCTTGCCCGGGCATTTCTTTCGCCGACTGTGGCCTGGTTCATAGACGGCCCGAGCGAAACAGCGCCATCCTTATTGCTACCTCAGCGCGTTAACAGGCAAATTACATCCAATATTTGATAGTGCGTCTATCGATTGAATTCAGAGGATGCCACCCTGTCAGGGCTTGAAGCATCCCCGAACGGAATTTCGGAGCGGCCCATGACCCACCATGATGGAATGCCGCACGGCAGTCCTGCGGCACCGGACCATCCGCAGGCTGATCGGAGTACGACTGCACCCGGCGCGCGGGCGCCGCGCAAGCTGGTGCTTTTCGCCGATGGCACCGGCAACGCCTTCACGACCCAGGAGTCCAGCGTCTGGCGGCTCTATGAAGCGCTCGACCACACCCAGCCCGACCAGATCGCCTATTACATCAAGGGTGTCGGCACCGCCGGCTGGGCACCTCTCGCCGCGCTCGATGGCGCCACCGGCATCGGCGTTCCGGCCAATGTTCGCAAGCTCTATCGCTTCCTGTGCTGGAACTGGCGGCCGGGCGACGAGATCTACATCTTCGGCTTCAGCCGCGGCGCCTTCACCGCGCGCACGCTGGCGGCCATGATCGCAAGCCAGGGTCTGGTGCCGGCGGTGATCGGCGACGAGCCCGTCTCGCATGCCGAGATGGAGCGTAACGCCATGTCCGCATGGCGCGAATACCGCCGCGAGACGGTGCCCTGGAAGCAAAGCCTGCCGACGATGTGGATCGCGCGCCTGATCCGGGACATCGTCCTGTACGTCTATCATTTGATCTGCGGACACCGCTCCTACACCAAAGTCCGCGCGGCGATGAACGGCCGCAAGGACGTCAATATCGACTTCCTTGGACTGTTCGACACGGTCGAGGCCTTCGGCGTCCCGATCGAGGAGCTGCGCGTTGCGATCGACTGGGCGATCTGGCCGATCTCGTTCCGTAACCACCGGCCTTCACACAAGGCAAAGCACATCTGTCACGCCCTTGCGCTCGACGACGAGCGCACCACCTTCCATCCGCTGCGGATCGACCAGTCTCATCTCGCGGCCGATCAGACGGTCAAGGAGGTATGGTTCGCCGGCGTCCATTCCGACATCGGCGGCGGCTATCCGGACTGCACATTGTCCTTCGTTCCGCTGGTCTGGATGGTCGACCAACTCGGCAACCAGCTTCGCTTCCAGAAGGGCACCGTCGAGCATTTCAGGGACTATCAATCGGCGATCGGGCCAATGCATGATTCCCGCAGCGGCGCGGCGGTGCTGTATCGCTATGGCCCGCGTCCGGTCCTGGCGGGCAAGGCCAACGGCGGCACGCCTGTGGTGCATTTCGCCGTGGTCGAGCGCATGCTGCACGGCTGCGACGACTATGCGCCGATCATGCTTCCCGCCGACGCGAGGGTGCTGATGCCCGATGGCACCAAGCTCGACCTCACCGACGAGGGGACGCGCGAGGCGATGAAAGGCGCCTATCTGGCGAAGGCCAGGGGATCGCGACGGCAGAAGGAAGCCGAGGCGTTCACCGCGATGAGCATGCCCGACGCCGAAATGGCCTCGCTCACGCGCGACACCGTATGGTGGCGGCGCGTCGCCTATTTCGCCCTGCTGTTCATGGTCGGCGTGATCGCCGCCTGGCCGTGGATCTCTTATCCGCTGGTGCAATGGTCCAAACAACCGGTGGGCCATGAGGGGATCTCCCTCATCGCGAACATCGACTGGGTGCTGGGAGCCGTGGTGGCTCCGTTCGCCAATCTCGTCAGGGCCGTGATGCCGTCCTATGCGGCACCCTGGCTCGACATTGCGATCTATTATCCGTTCATGACGTCGATCGTAGGCGCTCTGGCCTGGTGGATCTGGAACAAGAATTCGGAGCTGCGTGACACCATCCAGGAACGCGCGCGCCTCGCCTGGAATACGCCCCGGCGCAAGGCGAGCCTGAGCCATATCGATAAGCCGGGCCCGCTGTTGAGGTTCGGCCATTGGATGCGGACCAATGCCGGACCGGCAGGCCTCGTCATCACCAAGGGCCTCGTGCCGGCCATCTTCCTGCTCACGATTTTCGGCTCGACGGCTCTGATCCTGTCGAACAGCCTGTTTACCGGCCGCGTCGCGCTCGGAAAGGTCTGCACCGCAAGCCAGGATGCTGCCGGATCGCCTCAGATCGGCACGCCGGTGCGTGACGACCCGACCGATGCGATCGCGCTGTTCGATACCAGGACGTTCTGCTGGTGGAGCGGGCTCGCGGTCGAGAAAGGCCGCAAATATCGCGTCTTCATCGATGTCAAGGAGCCCTGGTTCGACCGCACCACCTTGAGCGGAGCGAATGGCTTCCGGACGCATGGGCTGCGTCATACCATCGCTTTGCCCGAGCTGCGTCTGTATGCGGCAAACTGGTTCCAGCCTGTGGTTCGCATCGGGACGAAAGGAGTGATTGAGCTTCCCTTGCAGGCAATCAACGTGATCCCGGCCGACACATTGCCGCGGCGGACCAAGCCGACGCTTCCTGCGGAAGACGATGTTGAAGGACGGGATCAATATCCTGTCAGCCTCGACGATATCGACCGGTTCAAGGACGAGCTGAAAACGCTCGGCAATTTCGAGCCGATCCCGCAGGACATGCTCGCGGATGCAGGGCAGGTCTGGCGGAACGAAGGGCTGACCGACCGCATCGTCGCCGAGTTCATCGCCCCTGACTCCGGCGAGCTGTTCTTCTATGTCAACGATGCGGTGCAGGTCTTTCCGCAGCTCCTGCCGGCATCGATGGTGCCGCCGTGGCTCATGGCGATCCAGGGCCCACCGGACCTGTTTTATCGCAACAACACCGGCACGGCGAAAATCTCCGTGCAGCGTCTGCCCGCCCCTGCGCTGCCCGCTGCGAAGACCACCTCGCCGCTGGCGAGCAAGTAGCGGCGGGCGAGTTGGGCAAACGAAGCCGTTGGGCTCTCGACGCATTGCTCCGTCCCCATGATTATGGGTGTCGCGCCCATCCTGCCGCCGCTAGACTGGCCGCACACGCCGCGGGGGACACGCGGCCGGGACCTTGATCATGACGGACCAGGACGAGACCGGTGAGGCCATCACCATCCTCCTCGTCGAAGACGACGCACCGACCTGCTGGCGCCTTCAGGACGCCCTGACCAAGGCTGGCTACGAGGTGCGCACCGCCGGCACGCTCGGCGAAGCTCGCAGCGCGCTTGCCGCCGGCGCGCCCCGCGTGCTGCTGACCGATCTGCGGCTGCCCGACGGCCATGGCGTCGAGCTGATCCGCGAGACCAGGCAGCGCTTTCCCAACACCGAGATCATGGTGATCTCGGCGCTGGGCGACGAGGAAAGCGTGATCTCCGCCATCACCGTCGGCGCCACCGGCTATCTGCTCAAGGACGCCTTCCCGACCGACATCGCGACAACCGTGCGCGACCTCGTCGCCGGACATTCGCCGATCTCGGCCTCGATCGCGCGCTTCATCGTGCGACGAACGCAGAATTCGGCCGAGCCGGCGCCGGGGCCGGTGCTCAACACCGCAAAGCTGACGCCGCGCGAGATCGACATCCTCTGGGGCATCGCCAAGGGATTCAGCTACGCCGAAATCGCAAGCCACCTCGGTCTGTCCAGGCAGACCGTCCCCGGCCACATCAAGAGCATCTATCGCAAGCTCGAGGTGCACACGCGCAGCGAAGCGGTGTTCGAGGCCGTGCAGCAGGGCCTGATCAAGCTGTGAGCGAGGTCGCTGCGAAGGCGGTGATCATCAGGCACGGGCTGCGGCCCGCGCGCATTGTGCCCTATCTGCTGCTCCAGATACTGATCGTGATCGCCACCCTCCTCGGGCTGCGGCTGCTGCAGCCGCGCGACCCCGATGCTTTTGCCGTGAGCGAATTCTCACTGCGCGAGGCTGGCACGACACGGCCCGTGACGCTGCCTGAATTCACCGCGTCGCGCTATTCGCTCGCCGAGCCGCCGCTTTATTCGGGCAGCTTCGTGTTCAAGGCCGATGGCACTGACACGACCTGGTCGGTCTTCCTGCCACGCTTCAGCAACGGCGTGGAGGTCGCGATCAACGGCGTCGCGATCCTGGACTCCCGGCGCGATCCCACGGCCAACCGGCCCGACCGCAATACGCCGGAGATCGCGGTGATCCCGGCTTCGCTGCTGCACGAAGGCAGCAATGAGATCACCGTGCGGCTGTTCGTGTGGGGACCGCTGCGCGGCTTCCTCGACACGGTCTATGTCGGCCCGGACGCCGCCTTGCGGCCGGCCTACGAGACCCGCACGCTGCTGTTCGTCACGCTGCCCGTGGTATTCTCCGCCTGGCAATCGATCCTCGCCGTCATCCTCGCCATCATGTGGCTGATGCGGCGTCACGAGCCTGTCTATGGCGTGCTCGCGGCGGCAATGGTGCTCGGCGTCGTGCAAGCCTTCATCACGCCGCCGGTGCCACCGGCCGCCTCGTCCAGACTTGTCGCAGTGCTGCTCTCCTCCGCGCCGATCGAGAGCGCACTGATCGTGGCGTCAGCCGTGCTGTTCCTCGGCTGGCACTGGCCGCGTCATGGCGTGCTGCTGTTCGTGCCCGGGCTCATCGTGATCGCGGGCGGCCTCATCGCTGGTCCGCCACTGCCGCGCATTCTCTTCATGCTTCTGGGTATCCCCACGGTTGGATTGTGTCTGGTCCTGATGGCCGGCATCGCGGCCTACGCCGTGCTGCGACGACAGGACGTCGTCAGCTTCGCGCTTGGCTGCGCGGCGACCATCGTGCTGACCTGCTGGGCCCACGACATGCTGTCGGTGTTCGAGATCTTGCCCAACGAACGCACCTTCGTCTCGCGACTGTCCTATTCGGCGCTGCTGATTGCCATCGGCGCCGGCCTGACCTGGCGCTTCGCCCGGGCGCTGAACCAGGTCGACAGCTTTGCCGGCCAGCTCGTCGCACGCGTGCGCGAGGCCGAGGAACGGCTGAAAGCGAGCTTTGCCCGCGAGGAGGCGCGCGCCCGGGCCGCCGCGCTGGCCAACGAGCGCACCCGGCTGATGCGCGACTTGCATGACGGCCTCGGCGGACAGCTCATCAGCATCGTCGCGCTCTCCGAGCGCGGGCAAGAGGGGGCGACCATCACGGACGCTGCGCGCGCCGCGCTGAGGGATCTGCGCCTGGTCATCGATTCCGTGGACGACATCGGCGGGGACCTCATGCTCGCGCTCGGTTCCTGGCGCGAGCGCGCGGTCATGCAGCTGCGGCCGCATGAGATCGCGCTTCATTGGCGCGTGGCAACGCCGCAGGGCCTGCCGCTGCACCCCGAGCTGCGGCCCTGGCACGTCATCCAGGTCGTGCGCATCCTGGACGAGGCCGTGACAAACGCGGTCAAGCACGCGGCTGCGCGCCACATCACCGTGACGGTGGAGACGCGCAACGACGGCCAGGGACCATATGGCGTCATCAGCGTCGCGGACGATGGCCGCGGCTTTATGCTTGGCGACGACGGCCAAGCTGCGGGTTCGGGCCAGACCGCGCGTGGCGTGCACAACATGAGAAGCCGCGCGAGACGTTGCGGCGCGGTGCTCGAGCTGAGCTCGGATGGATCGGGCACACGCGTACGGCTGCAATTGCCGCAGATTTTTCCCGACAATGATGCGGCC
Source organism: Bradyrhizobium sp. CCBAU 45384 (assembly GCF_028128665.1). Classification (NCBI taxonomy): domain Bacteria; kingdom Pseudomonadati; phylum Pseudomonadota; class Alphaproteobacteria; order Hyphomicrobiales; family Nitrobacteraceae; genus Bradyrhizobium; species Bradyrhizobium sp. CCBAU 45384. Next base: position 470,772 of record NZ_LBIZ01000120.1, on the reverse strand, counting down.
GGCGGCTGAAAAGCCCCCTCCCCGGGCGCAGGGGACGTGCGGGGAGAGGGACCGGGCCGGGATGTAGGATTGCGAAGGACGGGGTTCGCTCGCAGCCCTTGGCCCGAAAGCAATCAACTCAATCCAACGAAGTCATCACCGCACGCCGACGCGATTGACCGGGCCGCCACGATTCATCGGCGTGCCGGCGCGAACACCGACACCCGGCGCGCCCACGCCGGGCGTCACCACGGCTGCAGCCGCGACCGGCGCTCCCGGTGCAACCACCACCGCCGCATCCGGTCGCACCACGCAGCCCTTGGGCACGCCGACCGTCTTGCAATAGACCACCGCCTGCGCCGGGCTCGTGCCCAGCGAAACCGTCGCCGCACCCGCCAGCATCATCACCGTCAACCCGGCGCTCAGCGCTCCCACTCTTTTCGACATTGTTGCTCTCCTGCTTCCCGTTCGGCGCCCTGGTGCAATCACCTGATCTTGCGGCCGACGTGCAGCCTCAATGGCAAAAGACTGATCACCAAGACATGCCATGAAGATGGGGGTGCGGCAGGCAAGCCTGCGAGCCGATGCCATGAACATGGCATGGACCGGCCATGGATCTCCGCGAGATGGTCCGCCCCGCTCGATCCCCAGCGGGACCACCGCAATTGCAAAGAGGTGCTTTATGAAGACTTCAATTCTTGCCGCGCTGCTGCTCGCCGCCGCTGTCCTGCCAGCCGCAGCGCAATCCAGCCCAACGCCGCAGGAGCAGATGGCCTGCCGCGGCGACGCCAGCAAGTTTTGCGCCGAGCACATCGGCAAGCCGCCGGAGATGAATGCCTGCCTGCGCGAGAACAAGACAAAGCTTTCAGACGGCTGCCGCAAAGTGGTGGAGTCGCATGGCGGCTGACATATGTTGCGCAGGCGGCGGCTTACAGCCGCCGTCTCAATGCTGAGGGGAAGCATCGCATGCCGCTCACATTCGTGTGCGCGGCATCACATCCTAGTCGTCATCGTCCCCGAACAGCCGGATCTGCGGGAAGCCGCTGCGCGGCCGACCGGCAAAATCACGCGCCTCGGAATCCTCGCGGACGCTGCGCGCGACATCATCCCAATTGGTCTGGTCGCGCATGCCGCGCGCATCGCGTTGTTCATAGCGACGACGCTCGGCCCAGCGCTCGCGCCGTTCCGCCCGGCGACGCTCGGGTGCGGCGCGCCTGACGTCGGAATCCCTGGCCTTGGCATAGGCATTCTCCGGCGAGGATGCCGGCTCCGTCGAGGCCTGCTGCTCGGCGGGCTTTGTGGCTTGCGGAGACGGTGAAGGCGCGGGCTTGGGCGGCTCGGCTGCTGCGGTCTGCGCACGCGGCGGCACCGGCGGTTCGGCTTTGGCCTCGTTGGCCAGCGCTTCGGGCTTCGCGTCCGGCTTGGCTTCGGCCTGCGCCGGCGGGGCGACCATCGTACCGAATACCTGCGAACCCGTGAGGTATTGCACGCGCTCCGACGGCGCGTTCGTCGTGGCCGGCGCGCTGGCCTCGGTGCGCTGTGCCACCTTGCTGGTGTCGGGCCCGTGCTTGGGCGCGATTGGATTCATGATGTTGCCGGCAACGATGCCGCCGCCGAGGCCAATAGCAATGGCAGCAACGATCGATCCGGCACCGACGAAATAAGCTGTCGAGGCGCGCATTGGCCCACTCCCTGTTTGGAGCGAGCAACGCGTTGGGATTGCCGGATGTTCCTGACAGACGCAGTTCCCTGGGAGGGAACGAGGTTAGATCTGCTGCGCGACCTTCTCCAGCCCGATGATGCGGGCGAGCTTGCGCACTTCTTCCTTCTGATCATCACGCAGCTGGAACAGCAGCGGCATCGCGGCAGACTTCAGCTGCTGGACCTCATCGCAATTCGGATCGATCTGCACGTTGGGCCCGTTGGGATTGGAGAGCTTGTTCGCCGAGATCTTCTTGACGACGTTGCGCAACGCGGTCTCGACCGAGGGCCAGTAATATTCCTGCGACGAGGACAGTTTCAGGCGATCCCGGATGCCGGCGATCTGCACGTCGGAGAGCAGGGAGTAGGTCTTTTGCAGCTGCGGCTTCGCGATCGGCTTCGGCTTTGCCGGTGCTTCGAGCGCGGCGGTGGTTTCTGCGGGAGCCGGCGCCTCCAGGGACGCAACCCTCGTCTCGCCAGACTTGGTCTCAAGGGCCTTGGTTTCAACAGCCTTGGGCTCAACGGCTTTCGGCATCGGGAAATCGGACGGCGCGGCTGCGGCAAAGGCCTGACGCAGCGGCTCGGTCAGTACCGGCGCCTGCGACAGCTTGTCGGCAGGAACCTGGACCGGGTCGATGGCGGCCGAGGCCAGCGCCAGGGTTGGAACAAGCCGGTCCGCCTTGGCAGCACGGTTGGTAGCAAGCGGCTTCGGCGGAGCCTGGGTGATCATTTCGGCACTGACACTGGGCACGCTATCGCGGCCGAGGATGGCAGTGGTGGCGGCACCAAGGACAAGGATGCAGGTCAGCACGGTGATGGTGATGGCTCTGGACAAACGTCTCTCCGGAAGGACCGCTTCACGATGTTGTTAGAGATGCCCGGCAAAAAGGCACGAAATAAGGCTTGAGTGTGCCTTTGCGGCGACAATCGGCTCGCCTCAGGCGACAAAGCCAAAAAGCTCCACGAAATCAGGCCGCTATGGCCAGATCGTAGGCATCCTGAATGTCGGCGACGATCTCGGAGGCCTCCCACACTGCGCGCGGCTCGACCGATTGCAGCGTCACCGTCCAATTGCCGCCCCGGCGGGTGCGGGGGACGCGGACGATGTCGAAGCGGACATTGCGGCAGAGCGGGTGACGGGCCAGCGCACGGGCGACGCGGACGCGGATCTCGTCCAGCGTGGCCGATGTCTTGCTGTTGAGAATATCGAAATCCATCGCCTGTCCCTCTCGTCCTGATTGGCGGCCGTGAGGGGGATTCTTGGCGGGCGATGGTTAATCTGCCGTTAAATGCGGACCTGCGGAGCCATGCGGGATTAACCGTGCTGGGCGGCGCGGGACGTTAGCGCTCCCTTGCGGCCCGGTACTCCGCGACCGTTCGCGCAACGAGGTCATCGACCGCCATCACGTCAGTGACTCCAGACGTCGAGTGACCGCCGCTCCAGATATCGCGCCAGCGCTTCGGCCTGATCTCGCGCGCGCCGACGTCGATGTCCTTGCCGATGTCGATGGCGCCACGCGCCGGCAGGTCATTGGGGTCGAGCCCGGCCGCGATGATCGACGGCTTCAGCATGCTGGTCTGCAAGCCAGTGAACGCGGTGGTGAGCAGGATGTCGTCGGCGCTGCTCTCGACCAGCATCTGCTTGTAGCGGCCGTCCGCCATGCTCTCGCGCGTCGCGATGAATTTCGTGCCCATGTAGCCGAGATCGCAGCCGAGCACTTCGGCCGCATGCAGCGCGCGGCCATCGCTGATGCCGCCGGCGAGCACGACAATGCCGTCGTAGAACGCGCGCACCGCGCGGACGAAGGCGAACGGATTAAGCCAGCCGGTTTGTCCGCCGGCGCCCGCCGTCAGCAGCACCAACCCATCGGCGCCTGCGGCCGCTGCGCGCTCGGCGTGGCGGATCGAAGCAACGTCGGCCAGCACCAGGCTGCCTGCGTCATGCAGCGGCTTCAACACGGGTGCGGGCGAGCCGACCGAGGTGATGACGATCTCAGGCTTGTGCTTGAGGAGCACGGCGAGATCCTGCTCGAGCCGCGCGTTGGAGCGATGCACGATCAGGTTCGGACAGAGCGGCGCAGCCTTTCGGCCGGTCTGATCTTCGTGGTGCCGCAACCGCGTTGCGATCTCGGTGAGCCATTGATCGAGCTGTTCCGTGCTGCGGCAATTCACGGTGGGGAAGCTGCCGATGACGCCGCTCCGGCAAGCCGCGACCATCAACTCGACGCCCGACACCAGGAACATCGGCGCCGCTATCAGCGGAAGGCTGAGACGATCGCGAAAAATTTGCAGTCGATCGGACGTCACTCTCGCCTCCTCGTTCCATTCCGCATGCTCTGTGCTAGCGTCGCCGGCAACATTGGCACGCGAGAAGCCGATGACAAAGCAACGAGGAAACATATGTCCGATCCGCTCCACGCATCGTCCCCGACTTGTGCGCAGACGCTACGGGCGCTGGCGCGCTATCCCGGCCGCACCGCTTTCGCATGGCCCGGGGGATCGCTGAGTTATCAGGGCACGCTCGATCTGATCGGACGCATCCAGGGCGCATTCATGCGGCTTGGTTTGCAGCCGGGGGCGCGCGTCGCGTTCCTCACCGCCAACCGCGCCGACGCCTGGTGCGCCGGCGTTGCCGCGCAATTGTCGCGATGCTGCATCACCTGGCTGCATCCCCTCGGATCGGAGACGGACCAGTTGTTTCAGCTTGAGGATTCCGAGGCCGAGGTGCTGGTGGTCGATGTGGCTGCGTTCCGCGATCGCGGCGGCGAGCTTGCCGCGAAGGCAAACCTGCTCAAGGCTGTCTTCACGATGGGACCGGCCGAGTACGGCGTCGATCTGCTGGCGGCGATCGAGAGCGCTGGACACGCCAGCGCGCGGTGCCTCGCAACTCTCGACGATCTCTCCACACTGAATTACACCGGCGGCACCACAGGCAAATCCAAAGGCGCGCTGCGCTATCACCGCGAGAATGCCGGCGCCGCCGGCGCGATCCTCGCCGATTTCGAAATCCCCGACGCCGCGCGCTACCTCACGGTAGCGCCGATCAGCCACGTCGCCGGCACCAAGGTGCTGCCGACGCTGATGCGCGGCGGCACCGTGCACATGCTGAAGGGTTTCGACCCCGAGGCCGTGCTGGCGACGATTGCGCGCGAGCGCATCGATTTCACGCTGTTCGTGCCGACCATGATCTATGTGCTGCTCGATCATCCCGCGCTTGATAAGACCGATCTGTCCTCGCTCGAACTCGTGCTCTACGGCGCCTCGGCGATGTCGCCGAGCCGACTCGTCGAAGGCATCGAGCGCATCGGCCCGGTGTTCTCGCAGCTCTACGGCCAAACGGAATGCTATCCGGTCTCGGTGCTGCGCAAGAAGGATCACGATCCCAGGACGCCAGAGCTGTTCCTGTCCTGCGGCTTCCCGATCGCGGCCTGCGAGGTCAAAATCCTCGACGACAACGCCCAGGAGGTGAAGATTGGCGAAGCCGGGGAGATCTGCGTGCGTGCGCCGCACGTGATGGCGGAGTACTGGAAGCGGCCTGACATCACCGCCGAGACCTTGAAGAACGGCTGGGTTCATACCGGCGACATCGCGCGTCAGGACGAGCGCGGCTACCTGTTCATCCTCGATCGCAAGAAGGACATGATCGTCACCGGCGGCTTCAACATCTTTCCGCGCGAGGTGGAGGACGTGCTGTCGCAACATGCCGATGTCGCGATGGTCGCGGTCGTCGGCGTGCCCGACGAAAAATGGGGCGAGGCCGTCACCGCCATCGTCGTGCCGCGCGAGGGTACGAAGCCCGATCCGGACGAGCTGATCAACATGGTGCGGACGCGAAAGGGCTCGGCCCACGCGCCGAAGCAGATCCAGTTCGTCAAGCAACTGCCGATGACCGGCGTCGGCAAGGTCGACAAGAAGGTGCTGCGCGCCGGCTTCTGGAGCGGGCGGGACCGGATGGTGGGGTGATCTCCCTGATTGCAGCGACCGGTTCGGATGACACGCATTGCGCGAAATCCCGGGAATCTTGAGCCCTTTCACCCGGGATTATACGGTGCTGTTGTGGCCTCGACACCACAATGCGCGGCCGAATGCGTGTCCGCGCGGCCTGCGCGATTGCCCGCGAATCGGGGAATCAACTAGACCGCTGATGGGGCTGGGAAGCGGAGTGGGACATGAGAGTCGCTTCCCTGGAAAGTGCAGTCGCCGCGGTCACGTTGATCACGGCTATCATCGTGGTGCTGTGGGAGATCAAGATCTTCTACGGATTGTGAACCGGCAGGATGCCACGTCGAAAATGACCAAGCATCCCTTCCGCGGCGGCGGAAGCCTGCCGTTCAATCGGCCCAGCAGCAACGGCAGTGCTTGCCGTGACGCTCACCGCTTCTCGATCACCGGACTTTACCACGCAACAGGTGTCATCGCCCGGCTTGACCGGTTGAATCCGCCCAGTACTCCGAGACGGTTGGGATGGAATCGATGGGCCGCGGCGTACTGGATGCGCCTTCGCGGGGCATGACAGAGAACAAAGCGCCCTCACCGCTTCTCGATCACCAGGCTCTGCACCGCGCGACCGAAATAGCCCCGCCGATCAGCCAAACGCGACATCGCAAGGCCGGCACCATCGGGGCCGATCCAGGAATTGCCATCGAGCAAGATCCAGTCGCCCACCGGCTGACGCGCCAGGCTCACCGTGAGGTCGGCATTGATGTAGGTCCAGGCGCGGAAGTCGAGCGTCGAGGCGGTGCCGTTGGAGAAATCGGCGGCGACCACGGCGCGCATCGCCTGCGAGACCGCTTCGCCTTCGACCAGCGGATGGTCGAGACGAAACCAGATCGCGCCGGCGCCGGCCTGGCCGAAACGGCCGCGCGCGGCCCGCATCGAGACCATGCCCGCGAACGGACTGATCGCGCCGTGGCCGTCCTCGACGAGCGAGTCCTCGGGCGACGGCAGGGTAACAGGCAGATCGCTGACGTCATCCGGCAACGGCTGTGACTGCTGCCTGATCTTGAGAACGGTGGCGCCGACGACCTGTACATCGTCGGCGAAGAGCTTGATCTCGCAAAGCTGGATCTTACGACCTTCGCGCAGCACCTCGGTCTCGATGGTGAGCGGCGCAACCGGCACCGGCCGCATCAAATCGATGGTAACGCGCGCGATGTTCATCGGCACAAGCGTCGGAATTCGCTCCGCCGCCCACGTCGCCAGCGCCGACGGCGCCGAGCCGTGCTGCATGCGCCGGTCCCAGGGGCCGGCGGCATCAGGGCTGGTGACGACGCTGTTGCCGTCGACGCGGTAGATGGCACTCATTGCGGGCGCCATCACAACGGCGGATCGATCGCCTCGTCGTATTCCTTCTTGAAGCGCGCGATCAGATCGGCAGCGGGGATGATGCCGTCGATGCTGCCGATGCCCTGGCCGGAGCCCCAGATCTCCTTCCAGGCCTTCGGCTTGGCACGCTCGCCGGAAGCGTCGGTGCCGAAATTCATCTTCGAGGGATCCGACGTCGGCAGGTTTTCCGGATCCATGCCGGCGGCGAGGATCGACGGCTTCAGGTAATTGCCGTGCACGCCGGTGAAGAGATTGGAATAGACGATGTCGTCGGCGGTCGAGCCCGCGATCATCTCCTTGTACTTGTCGACCGCGTTGGCTTCCTTGGTCGCGATGAAGGCCGAGCCGATATAGGCGAAGTCGGCGCCGAGAACGCGCGCGGCGCGGATCGCCCTGCCATTGCCGATGGCGCCCGACAGCGCGATCGGGCCGTCGAACCATTTGCGCGTCTCTGCAACGAACGCCAGCGGCGAGATGGTGCCGGCATGGCCGCCGGCGCCGGCCGCGACCAGGATGAGGCCATCGGCGCCCTTCTCGATCGCCTTGTGGGCAAACTTTTGATTGATCACGTCGTGGAAGACGATGCCACCCCAGCCGTGCACGGCCTGGTTCAGCTCCTCGCGCGCGCCGAGCGAGGAGATGATCATCGGCACCTTGTGCTTGGCGCAAAGTTGCATGTCGTGATCGAGCCGGTTGTTCGACTTGTGCACGATCTGGTTGACCGCGAACGGCGCCGACGGCTTGTCGGGATGGGCGCGGTCATAGGCCGCGAGCTCTTCGGTGATCCGCGCCAGCCATTCGTCGAGCAGCTCCGGCGGCCGCGCGTTCAGCGCCGGAAACGAGCCCACCACGCCGGCCTTGCACTGCGCGATCACCAGGTCCGGCACCGAGATGATGAAGAGCGGCGAACCGATCACGGGGATCGACAGGCGTCCCTTGAACAGAGCAGGCATGGACATTGCGGCGCGATCCTTTGCTGGCGGAGGCATGAGAGGTTGGGACCATACCAACAAGGCAATCTTTCCACTGTCAAGTATTGCGTTGTGACGCCGTGCGCGACGCGGCACCCGCAATTCCAACGCACGGAATTCCTCTCCCGTCATTCCGGGGCGAGGCGAAGCGTCGCGCCCGGAATCCATCGGGCCTCGGCGCGAGTTGCAAAATGGATTCCGGGCTCGCGCCAAGAGGCGCGCCCCGGAATGACGTCAGGAAATCAAATCCGGATTGATCAGCCGCTCGAACGAGAACATCTCGTCCCATTTCTCCTGCGTCAGCAGCTTGCGCTCAGTCACCACGATCTGGTGCAGCGACTTGCCGCTCTTGTAACCTTCACGCGCGATCTCGGCGCATTGCTTGTAGCCGAGCAGCGGCTTCAGCACGGTGACGATGCCGAGCGAGTTCAGCACCATGTTGCGGGTGTGCTCCGCATTGGCGGTGATGCCGACGACGCAATTCTCGCGCAGGCTGTTGACCGCGCGCTCCATGGTGCGGATCGAGAAGAACAGCGCGAACGAGATCACCGGCTCCATCACGTTGAGCTGGAGCTGGCCGGCGGATGCCGCCAGCGTCACCGTGGTGTCGAGACCGATGACGAGGAAGCTGGTCTGGTTGACGACCTCGGGGATCACGGGATTGACCTTGCCCGGCATGATCGATGAGCCCGGCTGCAATTGCGGCAGGTTGATCTCGTTGAAGCCGGCACGCGGGCCCGAGGCCAGCAGGCGGATGTCGTTGCAGATCTTGGTCAGCTTGCTCGCGGTGCGCTTCAGCACGCCGGAGAGTTGCACATAGGCGCCGGTGTCCGAGGTCGCCTCGACGAGGTCGCCGGCGAGGATGAAATCGACGCCGGTCAGCGCGCTCAAATGCCTGACGGCGAGCTTGGGATAGCCGACCGCCGCCGTCACCGACGTGCCGATCGCGGTTGCGCCGAGATTGATCTCGCGCAGCAGCGCGCGCGCCTCCGAGATGCGGTCGACTTCCTCGCCGATCGTGGTGCCCCATCCGCGGAATTCGGCGCCGAGCGACATCGGCACCGCGTCCTGCAGATGGGTGCGGCCCATCTTCAGCACGCGGTCGAATTCGCGGCCCTTGGCGAAGAAGGCCTCCTGCAGCTGGCGCAGCGCCGTCATGTAGCTCTCGAGGCGCAGGATCAGCGCCAGCCGAAACGCGGTCGGATAGGTGTCGTTGGTCGACTGGCCGTAATTGACGTGGTCGTTCGGGCTGACATGCTGGTAGTCGCCCTTGTGGAAGCCGAGCGATTCCAGCGCGAGGTTGGCGATCACCTCGTTGGCGTTCATGTTGGTCGAGGTGCCGGCGCCGCCCTGAATGAAGTCGGTGACGAACTGATCCATCATGTCGCCGGCGATGACGCGGTCGCAGCCGAGGATGATGGCATCGGCGACCTTGGCGTCGATCGCGCCGAGGTCGCGATTGGCCATCGCCGCGGCCTTCTTGACGTAACCCAGCGCCTTCACGAAGTAAGGCTCTTGGCTCATCGGAATGCCGGTGATGTGGAAGTTCTCCTTCCCCCTGATAGTCTGGACGCCGTAGTAGATGTCGTCGGCGATCTCACGCGGTCCGAGGAAATCCTGCTCCGTACGGCTCATGGGCGCTCCTTGCTGCTCGCGCGACGTCCCTAGTTCTGGCACAGCGCGCTGGTGACGACGGTATCGGTGCGGCAATCATCCGGCTTGCGTTGCCTGCCCGGAATGAGAACCTTGGCCGAGCACTTCTCGGCGGAATCGGTGTTGAGGCTCTTGCCTTCCTTGTAGCCCTTGCTCTGGCAGAGCTGGTTGGCGGCGAGCTTGCAGTCGGGCGCACCGTTGGAGGAGATCGGGCAGGCCGCGCGCCCGGAGACCATGGTCGACGGCGTCGCCAGCCGCGACAGGTCGTTCATGGCCTCGCTTGGGCTTTTGATCGGCGGCAGGATCGAGGGCAGCTTGTCGAACAGCTTGCCCATTTCATTGATCAGCCCGGGGTTTTCCGCTGGCGCGGGCGGCGCTGAGGGGGCGGGCGGCGGCGCGGCCTGAGGCCCCTGCTCCTGCAGGCCGAGCGATTGCGGCACCGATTGCGCCCACCCGGTCCCGCCGGCACCGAGCAGGAGCAGCACTGCTGACATCAGCGTCCCGAGCCGCACGGCCGGATTGCCGGATCGAACCATCATGAGACCAACCGTAGCCGACGCCGGCGCGGCGGCAAAGTTCAGATCAGCTTGATCGCCACAACAAAGCCGAGCACCAGCACGGCAGCACCGAGCGCGACCCACAGACCGAGATGCCGCTCGATCCGCTCCCGGATCCAGTCGCCATAGCGGTTGAGCAGGATCGCCACGATGAAAAAGCGTCCGCCGCGCGCGACGATCGAGCACAGCACGAAAAGAGCGAGATTGTAGCCGGCAAAGCCCGAGGTGATGGTGACGAGCTTGTAGGGGATCGGCGTCAAGCCCTTGAGCAGGATGATGATGGCGCCCCACTGGGCATAGGAGGCGCGGAAAGCGTCGACCTTGTCGCCGAGGCCATAGACCTGGATCAGCCAGTGGCCGACCGAGTCGAACAGCAGCGCGCCGATGGCATAGCCGAGCAGGCCGCCAACCACCGAGGTGACCGTGCAGACCGCCGCATAGACCCAGGCGCGTTGCGGGCGCGCCAGTGACATCGGGATCAGCATCACATCCGGGGGGACGGGAAAGAAGGAGCTTTCGGCGAAAGCCACGGCACCCATGATCCAGAGTGCGTAAGGCTTGTGGGCGGCGTCGATGCACCAGTCGTAGATACGTTTCAGCATGGCGCCGCGATGAAGCACCCTGGGACGGATTTGTCCATCGCGAGTTTTGTGACGATTTAATGCCTTTTTCGCGCCGCGCGGCCTTCCAGCGCGACAATAGGCCGCCGCCTGGAGATGCTCGGTGAGGCGACTTTAGGCAGCTTCATCGGCGACTTCGGCAACTTTTCGGCGATGCCGAGCATGTCCTCACGCCGCGACATCTCGCGCCAGACGTCTTCGGGGCGGACGCCTGCGGACGCCCAGAGCACGGTGAGATTGTAGAGCAGGTCGGCGCTTTCCCGGACCACGGCCTTGGCGTCGCCGTTGACCGCATCGATCACGACCTCGATCGCCTCTTCGGCCAGCTTCTTCGCCATTTTGGAGGGCCCACGCTGAAACAGCCGGGCGGTGCGCGATGTTGCCGGATCAAGATCCCTGGCCGCGAGCACAGCCAGATATAGCCGCTCAAGCGAATCACTCATTTACGCAAAACTACTCTAAACCAATGGAGAGCGCGTTAACGCGCGACAATCAAAAGCAAGAAACAGGCCGGCGCGACAAGCGCGCCGGCTTGTTTGTAGATGGGCTTGTGGCCGACCGATTAATAGCAAGCGTAGCCGGACCAGCCGTGGGAGCAGACCTTGGTGTAGCCCCCATATTGCTCTGCATAGCCCGGTCCATAATAATAATGATTGGGACCATAGCCGGGGCCGCTGTAGTAGGCCGGGGCACTGTCGTAGTAGTAGCCCGGACCCGGATCATAGGCGTAGGCATCACGGGTCGCGGCGATCGCGAGGCCCGTGCCGATGGCGCCGGCAATCGCTGCACCGGCAAAGGCCGCGCCGCCGCCGCCATGCCAGTGGCGGCCGCCGGCGAACGAGGCGGTGGGGGCGACACTGGTCAGTGCCAGCACCGCGGCAGTGGCGAGAACGGCCTTGCGGCCGGCAAATTTTGAAAATCGGTCAAACATGTCCTGGACCCTCCTTGGGACCTTCGTTGGTGCCTCGAGACAGGCTCATGGCTCTCAAACACCTGTTGCCCAAGTTAGGTTCCCCAATTCCAACACAAGCTGAACGGGCTTGCGTGATCGTGACGCAACCGCCGCTCATCTCCCGTTCAGGTTAGATGATGCAGGCAAACCCGGCATGCCGCTTCTCAGCGCCGCCGGCGACAGATCGGGCGGATAGAACAAGCTTCCGCTGTATCTCGCCGGCGATCCCAGTTTAGAATGTCATCTCAACATCATACCGGCTGCCTGGGTCAGCGCCTGCCTCATGTCCATTTTCCGTCTCTACACCCGCGTTCTCGAGCTGCTCGGCAAGGAGGCGCGGCTGGGCTGGCTGCTGGCATTCGCCAATCTGCTGCTGGCCGGCTCGCAATTCGCCGAACCGGTGCTGTTCGGGCGGATCGTCGACGTGCTCTCCGGCAAGACGGTCGCAGGCTCGAACTCGGCCTGGCCGTTCCTCGCCGCCTGGGTCGCCTTCGGACTGTTCACCATCGCCTGCAGCGCGCTCGTGGCCCTGCAAGCCGACCGGCTTTCCCATCGCCAGCGCCAGGCGGTGCTGACCAGCTATTTCGAGCACATCCTGCAGCTGCCGCTGACCTTCCATTCCGGCACCCATTCGGGACGGCTGATGAAGGTCATGCTCAACGGCACGGACGCGCTGTGGCGGCTCTGGCTCGGCTTCTTCCGTGAGCATTTTGCCGCGATCCTCTCGGTCGTGGTGCTGCTGCCGCTGTCGCTCTATCTGAACTGGCGGCTCGCGATCCTCCTGTTCGTGCTCTGCGTCGTCTTCACCGCCCTGACAACCTTCGTCGTGCGCAGGACATTCGGCATGCAAATGGCGGTCGAGGAGCATTACAGCGAGCTCTCCGCACGCGCCTCCGACGCGCTCGGCAATGTCGCGCTGGTGCAGAGCTTCGTGCGCGTCGAATCCGAGGTGAAGGGCTTGCGCTCGGTCGCCGACGAGCTGCTCGCGGCGCAAATGCCGGTGCTGTCGTGGTGGGCGTTGGTCACGGTGATCACACGCGCCTCCACCACCATCACCGTGCTCGCGATCTTCACGCTCGGCATCGCCCTGCACGATCAAGGCCTGACCTCGGTCGGCGAGATCGTGATGTTCGTCAGCTTCGCCACACTGCTGATCCAGAAGCTGGAGCAGGTGGTGAGCTTCATCAACAGCGTCTTCATGGAGGCACCGCGCCTGCGCGAGTTCTTCAATGTGCTCGATGCCGTGCCCGCGGTGCACGACCGACCGGACGCGATCGATGCAGGCCGGCTCTCCGGCCTCGTCGAATTCAACGACGTCACCTTCTCCTATGACGGCAAACGGCCTGCGGTCGAGGATCTCTCCTTCACCGCACTGCCTGGCCAGACCATCGCGCTGGTCGGCCCGACCGGCGCCGGGAAGTCGACCGCGATCGCGCTGCTGCACCGTGCCTTCGATCCGCAATCCGGCTTCATCAGGATCGACGGCATGGACGTGCGCGGCGTGACGCTGACATCGCTGCGGCGGAATATCGGCGTCGTGTTCCAGGAAGCGCTGCTGTTCAACCGCTCGATCGAGGAGAACTTACGCGTCGGCAAGCCGGATGCGACCGAAGCCGAGATGCGCAAGGCGGCGGAGCGCGCGCAGGCGCTCGACTTCATCGAGCGCAGCGGCGGCTTTGCGACCAATGCCGGCGAGCGCGGCCGCATGCTCTCCGGCGGCGAGCGGCAGCGACTGTCGATCGCACGAGCGCTGCTGAAGGACCCGCCGATTCTGATTCTGGACGAGGCGACCAGCGCGCTCGATGCCGTGACCGAGACCAAGGTGAACGCCGCTCTCGATGAAGTGATGAAGGGCCGCACCACCTTCGTCATCGCCCACCGCCTCTCCACCATCCGCAATGCCACGCGGATCCTGGTGTTCGAGAACGGGCGGGTGATCGAAAGCGGAACTTTCGATGAACTCGTCGCCAAAGGCGGCCATTTTGCCGAGCTCGCCAGAGCCCAGTTCATGGTGCAGGAACAAGCCCAGGCCGCGCGGGGCAGGGCAAGTGCCGCGGAGGCAGCTTCCGCTGCCGTCAAGTCCCCGTAGCACTGTCGAAATTCGGCCTATTTCATTGCGGAATACCGCCTTGAAGCCCCTATTCTCGACGCACGAGCCGGTATAGGTTTGCGCTGCCGCGAGCGGCGGCGCTGGATTTCAAAACCGAACGTCAGATCACGAGAACCGCGTGGAACCAGCGGCTCTCCAAGGACCGGAATCGGATAGTGCACGCCTTTCGCCCGCTGCTTCGCAAATCCCTGTTCAACCTGTTCGCCGCGGCGCTCGCCGTCGGTGCGCTTGTCGTGCCGCGCGCCGTCAATGCCGAAGCGTTGCTGCTGATCGAAGCCGACAGCGGCAAGGTGCTGCAGGCCGAGAACGCCACCATTCCCTGGTATCCGGCCTCCGTCACCAAGATCATGACCGCCTATGTGACGCTGAAGGCCGTGAAGGACGGCAAGATCACACTCGACACGCTGCTGACGGTGTCGCCGACGGCCGCCTCGCAGTCGCCCTCGAAGATGGGCCTGCGTCCGGGAACACAGCTCACCGTCGATAACGCGCTGAAGATGATGATGGTCAAGTCGGCGAACGACATGGCCGTGGTGCTGGCCGAAGGCCTCGGCGGATCGATCGACGGCTTCTCGGTGATGATGAACGACACCGCAAAGAAGCTCGGCATGACGCAGACCAACTACGTCAATCCGAACGGGCTGCCCGCGGACGGACACGTCACCTCGGCGCGCGACCTCGGCATTCTCGCCCGCTCGTTCCTCCGCGACCTGCCCGAATACGAGTACTTCGTGCACATCCCGGCGATCCGCTTCGGCAAGCGGATCACGCCGAACTTCAACAAGCTGATCGGCCGCTATCCCGGCGCCGATGGTTTCAAGACCGGCTTCATCTGTGCCTCCGGCTACAACCTCGTGGCCTCGGCCACGCGCAACGGCCGCCGCCTGATCGCGGTGGTGCTCGGCGCCAATTCCGGCACCGCGCGCGCGGTGAAGGCGGCGCAGCTGCTCGAGCGCGGCTTCAGCCAGGACAATCTGTCGTGGCTGCGCCCCTCGCTCGGCACTGTCGAAAACCTCGTGCCCGTCGATGCCTCGCCGCCGAACCTGCGTGAGGAGATGTGCGGTGGTCACCGCAAACATCCGGCCAGCGACGACGATGATGCGTTGATCGCGACCAATGGCAGCGGATCGACCTCTCTGACCGGCGGCGAAGCCAAGGTCACGTTCTTCACCGCCGGCCTCCAGCCGCCGCTGATGAAGGCGTCCGACCTGATGGCCTCGGCCGCGGAGGCTGTGGAGCCCGTGGTGGTCTATACCGGCCCGACCCGCACAGGCGCGGCCCTCGTCGCGGCCGTCGCAGCCGACGCCGACCAGCAGGCCACGCCGAAGGCGCGTGGCAAGAAATCGCGC
Source organism: Bradyrhizobium sp. CCBAU 45384 (assembly GCF_028128665.1). Classification (NCBI taxonomy): domain Bacteria; kingdom Pseudomonadati; phylum Pseudomonadota; class Alphaproteobacteria; order Hyphomicrobiales; family Nitrobacteraceae; genus Bradyrhizobium; species Bradyrhizobium sp. CCBAU 45384. The sequence continues at coordinate 455,555 of NZ_LBIZ01000120.1, read as the reverse complement.
GTGGCCAAGAGGCCCGACGCCGGCAGCGAAGCCAAGACGGCAGCCGCCAAGCCCGACGCCACGGCAAAAAGTGATGCAAAGAGCGCGGCAAAGCCGGCCGCGAGCAAGCATGCCGCGGCCAGACCTGCTGAGAACAAGCCTGCTGCCAACAAGCCCGCTGCGGACAAGGCGGCGGCGAGCGGCGATCCGGCTGCCAAACCTGCAAAACCCAAGGCCGCGACAAAGCCTGCGTCGAAGCCCGCGCCCAACAACAGCTAGGTTAACGCTCCAGGCCCGGCCGCACTTCGCACCTGCGGCAGCGACTTGCGACGATTCCAGTGGCCACCTCCCGGCCTTTGCCCTAAGCCTCGACCGCTTGCCAGCCGTTCCGGCAGGCTCGATACTGGCGGCAATGAGGCAGCCCGGGACACAACGGGCACTGACGTTAAGAGAGGGGAGTTTCCATGGAGCGCATCTGGCTCAAGCAATATCCGCCCGGCGTGCCCGCTGATATCGAGCCGACGCAATACGCATCGCTGGTCGATCTCTTGGAGGAGAGCTTTGCGAAGTTCGCCGACCGCAAGGCGTTCATCTGCATGGACAAGGCGATCACCTATCGCGACCTCGACCAGATGTCGCTGGCGCTCGCTGCCTATTTGCAGGGCCGCGGCCTGCAGCGCGGCGCCCGTGTCGCCGTCATGATGCCGAACGTGCTGCAATACCCCGTGGCCACCGCAGCCGTGCTGCGTGCCGGCTTTGCCGTGGTCAACGTCAACCCGCTCTACACCCCGCGCGAGCTCGAGCATCAGCTCAAGGATTCCGGCGCCGAAGCCATCATCGTGCTGGAGAACTTTGCCCACACCGTCGAGCAGGTGATTGCGAAGACCCCGGTCAAGCACGTCATCGTCGCCAGCATGGGCGATCTGCTCGGCTTCAAGGGTGTGATCGTCAATCTCGTCGTCCGCCGCGTCAAGAAGATGGTGCCGGCCTTCGCGCTGCCGGGCGCAGTGTCCTTCAACGATGCGCTCGCGGCGGGCCGCGGCCAGACCTTCAACAAGCCCAAACTGTCGCCTGGCGACGTCGCTTTCCTGCAATATACCGGCGGCACGACCGGCGTCTCCAAGGGCGCCACGCTGCTCCATCGCAACATCGTCGCCAACGTGTTGCAGAACGACGCCTGGCTGCAGCCGGCGCTGGCTCAGCCGCCGCATGTCGAGCAGCTGATGATCGTGTGCGCGCTGCCGCTCTATCACATCTTCGCGCTGACGGCCTGCTACCTGCTCGCGGTGCGTGCCGGCGGCTGCAATCTCCTGATCCCGAACCCGCGCGACATCGCGGGCTTCATCAAGGAGCTGGCAAAATACCAAGTCAATAGCTTCCCGGCCGTCAACACGCTCTACAACGGCCTGATGCATCACCCTGACTTCAAGAAGCTCGACTTCTCCAAGCTGAAGATCTCGAACGGCGGCGGCATGGCCGTGCAGCGTCCGGTGGCCGAGCAGTGGAAGGCGATCACGGGCTGCTCGATCGCCGAAGGCTACGGTCTGTCGGAGACCTCGCCGACGCTGACCTGCAACACCGCGACCAATGCTGAGTTCAATGGCACCATCGGCATTCCCGTGCCGTCGACTTACATCTCGATCCGCGACGACGAGGGCAACGAGGTGCCGCTCGGCCAACCGGGCGAGATCTGCGCCAAGGGCCCGCAGGTGATGGCCGGCTACTGGAACAGGCCGGAAGAGACCGCCAAGGTGATGACCGCGGACGGCTATTTCCGCACCGGCGACATCGGCATCATGGACGAGAAGGGCTATACCAAGATCGTCGACCGCAAGAAGGACATGATCCTGGTCTCCGGCTTCAATGTCTATCCGAACGAGATCGAGGAAGTGATCGCGAGCCATCCGGGCGTGCTGGAATGCGCCGTGATCGGTATCCCCGACGCCAAATCGGGCGAAGCGGTGAAGGCCTTTGTGGTGAAGAAGGATCCGAACCTCACGGCCGAGGACGTGATCAAGTTCTGTCACGAGCAGCTCACCGGCTACAAGGTGCCCAAGCACATCGAATTCCGCACCGACCTGCCCAAGACCAATGTCGGCAAGATCCTCCGCCGCGAGCTACGCGACCAGAAGAAGGCCCAGGCGGCATAGGACTGACGCTCTGCGCCGACGCATCGGGGATTCACGTCGTCCCGGCGAAGGCCGGGACCCATACCGCGAAATCTATCGGTTGCGTATGGTAGCTGTACCGGACGACGAGTCTTCGCCAAACCTGCCCCTGTGGTTATGGGTCCCGGCCTCCGCCGGGACGACACCGAAGATGTAGCCGCAGATGCGCATGATCACAGCGCAGTGAATCCGTTTCCTCCGGCGGTAAAATGCTCTAGAAACTCTGCCGGCCTCTTTCAATGGAGAAACGACCATGGCGATCCAAGTTGGCGACAAGCTGCCCGAGACGAAATTCCGCGTGATGACGGCGGAAGGTCCGCAGGTGAAGACCACCGACGATATCTTCAAGGGCAAGAAAGTGGCGCTGTTCGCCGTGCCCGGCGCCTACACCGGCACCTGCCACAAGATGCATCTGCCGAGCATTTTCCTCAACGCCTACGCCATGAAGGACAAGGGCGTCGACACCATCGCGATCGTCTCTGTCAACGACGCTTTCGTCATGAATGCCTGGAAGCGCGACACCGACCAGCGTGACGAGGCGATCTTCCTCGCCGACGGCAATGCCGACTTCACCAAGGCAATCGGCATGGAGCTCGATGCCTCCGCCAACGGCCTCGGCATCCGCTCCAAGCGCTATTCGATGCTGGTCGAGGACGGCGTGGTCAAGAAGCTGAACCTCGAGGCGATGCCCGGCAAGGTCGAGGTGTCGGGCGGCGATACGCTGCTGGGGCAGCTGTAAGTTTTTTGCGCGGCTAGCCACAAACGACACTGTCATGCCCCGGCTTGACCGGGGCATCCAGTACGCCGAGACCTCTCGGCTGAATCACTGGAATACTGGATCGCCCGCCTTCGCGGGCGATGACAGTTGGGGGTGGAGCAACGGCGCGCCCTACTCCGCCAGCCGCTGCTGCAGCCTCGCCTTTACGATCCCGTCCCGCGCCAATTGATCGGCGCGTTCGTTCTCCGGGTGGCCGGCGTGGCCCTTGACCCAGTGCCAGCGCACCTGGTGCGCTTTCAGCGCCGCATCGAGGCGCTGCCATAACTCGACGTTCTTCACCGGCTTCTTGTCGGCGGTGCGCCAGCCGTTGCGCTTCCAGCCGTGGATCCAGCCGGTGATGCCCTGCCGGACATACTGGCTGTCGGTGTAGAGATCGACGGTGCACGGCTTCTTCAGCGCTTCGAGCGCGGAGATCGCCGCCATCAACTCCATCTGGTTGTTGGTGGTGTGCGGCTGGCCGCCGTTCAGCTCTTTTTCCTTGTCGCCGAACTTCAGGATCGCGCCCCAGCCGCCGGGCCCGGGATTGCCCGAGCAGGCGCCGTCGGTGAAGATCGTGACATTGGGGAGCTCGCTCACGCGACCAGTCCTGACGGCATCAGCCCATAATCCCGCGCGCTGGAGACGCTCTGATGGAAGCGCAGCTTGCGAAAATATTCCAGCGGATCCTTCGGCTTCACCAGCGCGCCGGGAGGCACGTTGAGCCAGTCGACCAGCCGCGTCAGCAGGAAGCGGATCGCGGCGCCGCGCGCCAGCAGCGGCAGCGCGGCCTCTTCGGCCTCGGAAAGCTTGCGCACCCGCCCGTAGGCGTTGAGGAAGGCGCGCGCTTTGGTGACGTTGAAGGAATGATCCGGCTCGAAGCACCAGGCGTTCAGGCAGATCGCGACGTCATAGGCCAGCATGTCGTTGCAGGCGAAGGTGAAGTCGATGATGCCCGACAGCTTGTCGCCGAGGAAGAAGACGTTGTCGTTGAAGAGATCGGCGTGGATCACGCCTTCGGGCAGATTGGTCGGCCAGACGCCGCCCGAGAGATAGTCGAGCTCGGCCGAAAGAAACGCGCGCAGGTCCGGCTGCACCTCGTCGGCGCGATCCGCCGCTGCATCGAACAGCGGCCGCCAACCCGCGACAGACAGCGCGTTGGCCCGCTTGATCGCGAAATCGGCGCCGGCCAGATGCATGCGGGCGAGGCCCTCGCCGACGCCGGCGCAATGCACAGCGTTCGGCTTGCGCGGCCAGATGCCTTCGAGAAAAGTGATGATGGCGGCGGGCCGTCCCTGCAACTCGTGCAGCGGCTCGCCATCCCTGGCCTTCACCGGCAACGGGCAGCTCACGCCGTGCTCGGCCAGATGCGTCATCAGCGCGAGGAAGAACGGCAGATCGTTCTTCGCCACGCGCTTTTCGTAGAGCGTGAGGATGAACGACCCTTTGGTCGTATGCAGCAGGAAATTGGTGTTCTCGACGCCCTCGGCGATGCCCTTGTAGGAGAGCAGTTCGCCGAGATCGTATTGCTTCAGGAAATCCGCAAGCTCGTCGGCGGCAACGTCGGTGTAGACCGCCATGCAAGACTACTCGGCGGCGGCTTCGGGGCGCACCTGGCGCGGCAGCGGGAAGAACTCGTTCTCTTCCGCGGCCGAGACCGTCTCCACATGCAGCGTGTAGCGCTCGGCGAAGGCGTCCATGATCTCCTCGACGATCACTTCCGGCGCCGACGCGCCCGCGGTGATGCCGAGGCTCGTGATGTTGCCGAACTTGGTCCAGTCGATGTCGGCGGCGCGCTGCGCCAGCACGGCGATCTTGCAGCCCTCGCGCTCGGCGACCTCGCGCAGGCGCTGTGAGTTCGACGAGTTCGGCGCGCCGACCACGATCAGGGCGTCCACCACCGGCGCCACCTTCTTCACCGCGAGCTGGCGGTTGGTGGTGGCGTAGCAGATGTCTTCCTTGTGCGGGCCGTTGATGTTCGGGAAGCGCTCCTTGAGCAGCGCCACGATCTCCGCGGTGTCGTCGATCGACAGCGTGGTCTGGGTCACGAAGGCCAGATTGTTCGGGTCCTTCGGATTGATGGTCTTGGCGTCCTCGGCGGTCTCGATCAGGGTGACCGCGCCGACCGGCAGCTGGCCGAGCGTGCCGACCACTTCAGGATGATGCGAATGGCCGATCAGGAAGATCTCGCGGCCGCGCTTGAAGTGGATCGCGGCCTCGCGGTGGACCTTGGTCACCAGCGGGCAGGTCGCATCCAGCGAGAAAAGATTGCGGGACTGGGCGTCGGCGGGAACCGACTTCGGCACGCCATGGGCCGAGAACACCACCGGCGCGGTCGTGTTCTCCGGGATCTCCGCCAGCTCCTCGACGAAGATGGCGCCCTTCTTTTTCAACCCGTCGACGACATATTTGTTGTGCACAATCTCATGGCGAACATAGACGGGGGCGCCATACTTATCGAGCGCCCGTTCCACGGTGTCGATCGCCCGGACCACCCCGGCGCAGAAGCCGCGGGGAGAACAAAGCACGATCTTGAGGTCTGGTTTGGCTGACATTGAGCGATCTCGGGACCGAATCACCCGGCAATACGGGCGGAAGACGGTCGGTGGATGGAATAGGGGCTAAAGCTTAAGGGCCTACGGCGGCTTCAGAGGGAATTGGGCCCCCTTTCAGACGCTGTCAAGGCACTATCTATAGCAGAACCATTGCGTGGCTACCCCCTCCGGGCTTATATAGCGCGAATTCCCTGTCATCGCTGATGACCACCGGTTTCGCCTCCTGAGGGGGTGGGCGAAGCACAAAGGAGATTTGCCATGAGCAACGCACCTCTGATGCCCAAGGCGACCGCCGTCTGGCTGCTCGACAACACCGCGCTGACCTTCGACCAGGTCGCCGATTTCACCAAGATGCATCCCCTCGAGGTGCGCGCGATCGCCGACGGCGACGCCGCCCAGGGCATCAAGGGCATGGACCCGATTTCCAACGGCCAGCTGACCCGCGAGGAAATCGAGAAGGGCGAGAAGAACCAGGACTACCGGCTCCGTCTCCAGGAGAGCAAGGTCGTGCTGCCACCCCAGCCCAAGCGCAAGGGCCCGCGCTACACCCCGGTATCGCGCCGTCACGAACGTCCCAGCGCCATCCTCTGGCTGCTGCGCAGCCATCCCGAGCTCAAGGACGCTCAGATCATGCGCCTGGTCGGCACCACCAAGAGCACGATCGCCAGCGTCCGCGACCGCACCCACTGGAACACCTCGCAGCTGACCCCGATTGACCCGGTGACCCTCGGCCTTTGCTCGCAGATCGAGCTCGATTTCGAAGTGGCGCGCGCCGCCAAGGAAAAGCCTGTTGACGCCAACTACGGCGGCGCCACCCTGCTGCCGGCGTCCGAGACCACCAAGAAGGACGAGTACGAGTCGTCGGAGAAGTCCAGCGACGACCTCAACGTCGACGCCGTGTTCGCCAAGCTCAAGACCCTCGGCGGCAAGAAGCACGAGGAAGAGGAGGAGTAGGCTCCCTCCCTCGCATCCGGTTCGAACGCGGCGGAGCGATCCGCCGCGTTTTATTTTGCGCAACCGAACCCTCGCAGGCTCGCGCAGGGAACGTTGCGGCTGACCTCGCATTGTGTTCAACGCGGAGGATCAGCAATGCGGGATGACGAAGACCATTTTGCGCTGATGCTGGGGCGCGCTGCTCTGGCTGTGTGGGGCGATATGCCCCGCGATGTCCAGGAAGCCCTTTTCGAAATTGCCGTCAAAGACCGCCCGGAGGATCGCGACGCATTGGCGAAGCTCTTGCACGAGCGGCATCCGCGAACCATGCATGCGAGATAGCCGCGCGCCCCTCGCCGCGGCGAACGACGACAAGGTCGCAGCGCCGCGAAACGTCATCAGAACTTGTAGGTAACGCCGCCTCCGACCAGCCATGGGTCGATATGTGCGGTGCCCGTCACGGGCAGGCCGCTGACGGTCGCCGAATAATCTGGACGCAGCCAGAGCTTCTTCACGTCGACGTTGAGGCCCCAGTGCCGGTCGAGCATGTAGTCGAAACCGAACTGCACGGCGCCGCCCCATTGGTTGCTGACATGCAGCGCAGTCGTGGTGGCGACGATGGCGGGCGGACCGACGATGGCGGCGGGGATGTTGGCGGCCGAGTTGTTGAAGAACACCGTATAGTTCACACCGGCGCCGATATAGGGCTTGAACGCACCGAAATTGTCGAAGTGATATTGCAGCGTCAGCGTCGGCGGCAGCAGCGTGGTCTTGCCGATCGGCAGGTTGGCGAGCGAACCGGTGCCGCTGATGGAATGCCTGGTGACGCCGAGGATGAGCTCGGCCGCGATGTTCTTCGTGAAGAAGTAGCTGATGTCGAGCTCGGGCACAGCCTGGTTGCTGATCGACAGACCGGAATTCGGCGACGACAGCGTCGGGACGCCCGCGACATTGACGGTCGAGCCGCCGGCATCCGGCAGGACGCCGAGCACGCGCAGGCGTATCATCCAGGGATTGAAACTCTCTGCCGGCGGCGGGGCCTTCGTGTAGACGGGCAAGTCGGCCGCCTGCGCGACCTCAACAGCCGCCGCGAAGGCGGCGCCAAGCGCCGCCAGCCGCGCCAAGTTTCTTATCGTTCTCTGCATTTCAATCCCCTTCAACCATAAGCGCGCTTCGTTGCGCGACATCAGGGTCAGAGCAGAAAGGCGCTGGGGAAGGATTTGATGTCGATCAAATCAGGACAGGCGCGACACGATTTGGCCGTGGCGTTGCAGATGAGTCACGTCAAGGCCAGCCGTCGCGCGCAGGATAGTACCGCAGCCGATGTCAGGGCCGCTCCGGATGGTTCAGCATGTATTCGCCAAGATCGCGCTGGCGGCGGTCGGAGCGGGCGAGCGCCGCATTGCGCTGGACGTCGCGATCCTTGCGGCAGGCCACATATTCCGGCGAGCCGACCGCGAGGCCGCGGCCCTGGCACACCGCATCGTCGTCGTCGCCACCCATCGCGGTCGGCGTCTGGTAACGCCCCGCACAGGCGGAGAGAGCGAGGGCGAAGCCCACGGCAACGAGCAGCCGCGGCGCGGTGGCGAGTGACATAGCAGGTCCCCTGTTGGCCGGCCCTGTTTAGCGCGGAATGAGGAGATTGTAAGGTCCCTCGACGCCGCTCCACACGCACTGTCATTCCCCGCGAGCCGGCTACGCCAAGGCTTCGCCGAGGTTCGGTTTCTGGCGCGCCGACGCTTTTGCGCAGGCGGCAGGCGGGGAATCCAGTTCGCCGCGGCTTTCTCGGTTCAAGCACCCCGTCTCTGGAATACGGGATCACCCGCCGTCGCGGGTGATGACGACGGAGAAAATCTCACACCCTCCCCTTCAGCGCCTCGCCAATCTCGTCCAGCACCTTCGGATCCTCGATCGTGGCCGGCATGGTCCAGGCCTCGCCGTCGGCGATCTTCTTGATGGTGCCGCGCAGGATCTTGCCCGAGCGCGTCTTGGGCAGGCGGCCGACGGTGATGGCCAGTTTGAAGGCGGCGACGGGGCCAAGCTTGTCGCGCACCAGCGCGATGATCTCCTTTTCGATCTCACCAGGAGAGCGTTTCACGCCGGCCTTCAGCACCAGGAAGCCGCAGGGCACCTCGCCCTTGATCGCATCCTTGACGCCGAGCACGGCACATTCGGCGACATCCGGGTGCGAAGCCAGGATCTCTTCCATGCCGCCGGTGGAGAGGCGGTGGCCGGCGACATTGATGATGTCGTCGGTGCGCCCCATGACGAAGACGTAGCCGTCCTCGTCCTTGTAACCGGCGTCCGAGGTCTTGTAGTAGCCGGGAAATTCGCTGAGATACGCCTCCTTGAAGCGTTCATCCTGATTCCACAGCGTCGGCAAACAGCCCGGCGGCATCGGCAGTTTGATCACGATCGAGCCCATGCTGTTCGCCGGCACGGGCTTTGCGGCTTCATCCACTACGTCGACCTGATACCCCGGCATCGGCACCGTCGGCGAGCCATGCTTCACCGGCAATTGGCCGAGGCCGACCGGATTGCCGGCAATGCACCAGCCGGTCTCGGTCTGCCACCAATGGTCGATCACAGGCACCTTCAGTTGCTGCTCCGCCCATTCCACCGTCGGCGGATCGGCGCGCTCGCCGGCGAGGAACAGCGTGCGGAATTTCGACAGGTCATATCGCCGGATGAATTTTCCGTCCGGGTCCTCTTTGCGGATCGCGCGGAAGGCGGTTGGCGCGGTGAACAGCGCGACCGCCTTGTGCTCGGAGATCACGCGCCAGAACGCGCCGGCATCCGGCGTGCCGACCGGCTTGCCCTCATACATGACCGAGGTCGCGCCATGCAGCAGCGGGCCGTAGACGATGTAACTGTGGCCGACCACCCAGCCGATATCGGAGCCGCACCACCAGACCTCGCCCGGCTTGACGCCATAGAGGTTGAACATCGACCACTTCACCGCGACAAGATGACCGCCATTGTCGCGCACGACGCCTTTGGGGATGCCTGTCGTGCCCGAGGTGTAGAGGATGTAGAGCGGATCTGTCGCAGCGACCGGCACGCAAGGCGCCTTCTTGCCCTCGTTCATCGCCTTGCGGCGCAGGCTCGCCCAATCATAGTCGCGCTTCGGCGTGAGGTCGCACGTCAGCTGCGGACGCTGCAGCACGATGCAGGCCTTTGGCTTGGCGGACGCCAGCTTGATCGCCTCGTCCAGCAGCGGCTTGTACTGCACGATGCGGCCGGGCTCGATGCCGCAGCTCGCCGAGAGAATGAGCTTTGGCTGTGCGTCGTCGATGCGGGTCGCGAGTTCCTTGGCGGCAAAGCCGCCGAACACCACAGAGTGCACCGCGCCGATGCGCGCGCAGGCGAGCATCGCGACCACGGCCTCCGGCACCATCGGCATATAGAGGATGATGCGGTCGCCCTTGGCGACGCCAAAATCCTGCATGATCGCGGCGAGCACCTGCGCCTCAGTCAGCAGCTCGGCATAGGTGAATTTGGTGACCGAGCCGGTCAGCGGCGAATCGTGGATCAGTGCGACCTGGTCGGCGCGGCCGCGTTCGACGTGGCGGTCGAGCGCGTTGTAGCAGGTATTGACGACGCCGCCGGCGAACCAGCGGCCGTAGACGCCCTGCGTAGGGTCGAAGATCTTTTTCGGCGGCTCGATCCAGTCGATCTCCTTGGCCGCCTCAGCCCAAAAGCCTTCGGGATCGGACAGCGAGCGCGCATGGACCTCGTGATACCTGCTCTTTCCCTGGACATTCATTCCCGGCGCTCCCGTTCCCTTTGATGGCCTTGCCTTGACCTGACGGCGGAACGTCAGTTCCGCCATGACAGGGATCAAAAGCCGACCTTGTTTGAGGGGTATTTTCCCGGGAACGGGCCGCGGTTCAAGCTGAAACTACCCTTCCATCGCATTCAACCGTTGCAACCGGTCCTGCATGACCTTCTTCAGATCGTAGCCAGGGCGGCGGAAGCTGGCGTCGCGGGTGGCGAGGAAATCGTGCTGGGACTTGCGCAAGCCGGCGGCTTGACGCCGGCTCATCGATTTCAGCACGCGCTCATAGGCCTCGGCGAGCTGGCGGTCGAGCGCGCCCAATTGCGGATCGGCGCAGATCACCTTCTCCACCTCGCGCTTGGCTGAGGCGCAATCGAATGATGGGCCGCTGCCTGAATTCGCGGCCAGCGGGTGAGGCGCCTCGGCGCCGAACCTGGCGATCTCCGCCATCATGGTGCGGCGGCCGTCTGCGGCATTGGCGTTGCCGGGGTCGAGCCGCAGCGCGGTCTCGTAATCGGCCAGCGCCTTCTTGCGCTCGCCCATCTTCGAATAGAGCACCGCGCGGTTGTTGTAGGTCTTCGCGAAGTCAGGATCAAGCTTCAGCGCGGCCTCGTAGTCGCTGAGCGCCGCACCGAACTCGCCCTTGTACTGATAGGAATCGCCGCGGTTGGTGAAGAAGTTCGCCCGCGGCGCCAGCCGCAGCGCCTGGTCGTAATCGGCGATCGCCTTGTCGTAGTCTTTCATCGCAGCGTAGGTTAGCCCGCGATTGTCGTAATACTCAGGCACTTTCGGATCGAGCCTGATCGCCTCGCTGTCGTCGGCGACCGACTTGTCGAGCTGGCCGAGCTTCTTGTAGGCGGCACCGCGATTGGTATAGCTGCGCGCCCGGTTGGGATCGAGCCGCAGGGCCTCGCTGAGATCGGCAACCGCCTTCTCGTTGTCGCCATTGAGGTAGTAAGTCGCGCCGCGGTCGGACCAGGCCTGCGCATCATCCGGCTTCAGCTTGATGGCCTGGTCGTAATCGGCGATCGCGCGATCGTAACGGTGCTGGTTGGTGTAGGCGACGCCGCGCTGCTCGTAGGCTTCGGCATCTTTCGGATCGAGCTCGATCGCCTTGCTGAGATCGGACGTGGCACGGTTGAGATCGCCGCCCGCTTCGCGCAACAGGTTGCCGCGCAGCCGCCAGGCCCGCGCGTTCTTGCCGTCGAGCGCGATGGCGCGGTCGATGTCCCGCAGCGCCTGCGTGAGGCCGCCGGATATCCGCGCATTGGCATCGGCCCGCACCAGCAGCGCCGCGACGCGGTCGGAATTCGGATTCGAGGTCTGGTCGATGATGGCGCCGCACGCGGAGATGATGTCCGCTGGAGCGGCCTTGCTGTCCATCACGCAATCGGCGGCCGATGCCGGGGCGGCGAGGACAAGGCTGAGCGCGGCGCTGAGGAGGAAAGTGCGCAGCCGGCTATGTGTGCTCGAGGACATTTGCGCGGAAGAACGCGTGCCGCACATGGCGTAAAGCTCCGTGACATCAGGTTTTCCCGTTGTCGCGGCGGGGGGAGTGTGGGTTCAAAAATAAGGCAGATCGCGAGGGGCGAACGATGCCTGCGCCACCTCTCCCCGCACGCGGGGAGGGGAGGAGGGCCTCAATACCCGTCCACCCCATTCAGCCTTTGCAGCCGTTCCTGCATCGCCTTCTTCAGATCATATCCCGGGCGGCCGAATCCGGCATTCCGACGAGCAATAAAGTCATCCTGCTCGCGCTGGAATTTCTTGGCCTCACCTGGATCGCGCGCCTCGCGCAGCACGCGCGCATGGGCGGCATAGACCTCGCGATCGAGATCCGCGAGCTCGCGATTGGCGCAGATCGCCTTCTCGACCGGGCGACGCGCGCCGGCGCAGTTGAAGCTCGGCTTGCCGGCCACTGCCATCTGGGCACCGATCCGCTCGAGCTCGCGCGCGATGGCCTTGTGATTGGCCCTGGCCTTTTCGTGGTTCGGATCGATCCGAAGCGCGGCGCCGAAGTCCTGCACCGCCTTGGGCTTGTCGCCCTTCTTCAGCCACAGCTCGCCACGCGCGTTGAAGACGTCGGCGAGCGTCGGATCGAGCAGCAGAACACGGCTGTCGTCGGCGACGGCGCGGTCGATCTGGTCATGCCGGGCATAAAGCGCGCCGCGCGCGATCAGCGCCTTGACCAGATCGGGCTTTGCCGTCTTGTCGTTGTCGATGACGGCGGCGCAGGCCGGGCCTGCCTTGTCCATGTCATCGGCAGCGGCAGCGGTGAGGCATGCCGCGACGTCGATCGGCGCGACGGCTGCCGGCTCGCCGCCGGTCGCGGCCCGGGCCGCACCTGGCGAGACCGCTGCAAGCACGACGGCTGCCGACATGTGAATGAGTTTGTGAAAACGCATGCTCGTTGCAGTTGGAAGGTCTTGCCTTGAGGCCGCACTATCCATCATACGGCCGGATTGGTGCTAGCTTGTGGCGCCGCTCACATCGGTTTCGGGGATCGTCGTGTCGACATTCGAATGGATCATCGCGCTTCTGCTCGGCGCCGTTGCCTTATCGGCGCTGGCGCGGCGGATCAAGGTCCCCTACCCGACCTTTCTCGCCATCGGCGGCGCGTTGATCGCCTTCGTGCCGAACAGCCCGTCCTGGTCTCTCGATCCAGGCCTCGCATTGGCCCTTTTTGTCGCACCAGTGCTGCTGGATGCGGCCTACGATACGTCGCTGCGCGACCTGCGCAAGAATTGGGTTCCGGTCTCGACCCTTGTCGTGGTCGCGGTCGGCCTGACGACGGCTGGCGTGGCCTATGTCGCGCACCGGCTGTTCCCCAACATGCCCTGGGCCGCCGCCGTGGCGCTCGGCGCCATCGTCGCGCCGCCGGATGCCGCGGCTGCCGTCGCGATCCTGAGCCAGGTGAAGCTGCCCTATCGCATGATCAAGGTGCTCGAGGGCGAGAGCCTGCTCAACGACGCGAGCGCGCTCTTGATCTATCGCATCGCTGTCGGCGCTGTCGTCATGGAGCACCTGAAATGGAGCGAGGTCGCGCCGACGATCGCGCTCGGACTGGTCGGCAGCGTGCTGGCCGGCCTTGTCGCGGGGCGCGTCATCCCGCCCATCATGGAGCGGGTGCGAGAGGTGCCGAGCGCGATCATCGTGCAGTTCGCGACAACCTTCCTGATCTGGATCGGTGCCGAGCATCTCGGCCTCTCCGGCATCCTGACCATCGTGGTCTATGCCATCACCCTCGCGCAGTCGGCGCCTGCGCGCGTCCCGGCGCGGTTGCGGGTGCCCTCCTATGCGGTGTGGGAAACGACGGTGTTCGTCCTCAACGTGCTCGCCTTCATGCTGATTGGCATGCAGATGCGGCCGATCTGGACCAAGCTGGATGCGGACGTGCGCTGGGAATATTGCGCGGCCGCGGGCTGGATTCTGCTCACGGTCATCCTGGTGCGGCTGCTCTGGGTGACGTTCTACCGTACCACGTTGCGTCTGTTGATCGCGCACGGGATCTATCGCCCCAAGGATCCGAACCAGGTCGCTTCGCCCGAGGGCGGTCTCATCATTTCCTGGTGCGGCATGCGGGGCCTCGTCACGCTCGCGACCGCCTTCGCGCTGCCGGAGACCTTCCCTTATCGCGACTTCATCGTCTTCATCGCCTTCGCGGTGGTGCTGGGCTCGCTGGTGATCCAGGGCCTGACGCTGCGACCGCTGATCCTGGCCTTCGGCCTCAGGGATGACGATCCCGTCGCCATCGAGGTCGCGCGCGCCCGCGCCATCGCCTATCGTGCCGCACTCGATGCGATCGAGGACGATCCGTCGGAAGAGGCTGAAATCCTCAGGCTCGAATACCGCGCCATCCTGATGCAGGCGGACGACGATCCGCACGGCGGCATCCCCAACGGCGAGCTGCCGGCCGATCCCCTGCGCCGCCGCGCCATCGAGGCCGCGCGCAAGTCAATCTTCGATCTCCGTGCCACCGAGGTGATCGGGGACGACGCGTTTCACCGGCTCGAGGAGGAGCTCGATCGGGCGGAATTGAGCGCGGGGGGATGAATTGCTCTCGCTGCAACTCTGGTGTCGTCCCGGACAAGCGCGCGCAGATCCGGGACGACATTGGAATTTGAACCAAACTCCGCGTCCCCAGACTCATTCCTGATGACAACCCTGATCGACGACCGTCGTGTACGCGCGCGAGATGCGTCGCCTGCACGATATTTTTATCTCCACATGGCGCTGGCCTGTGCGGCCACCGCCTTTCTCGGCTTTGCACCGACCTATTTTGTGCCGCTCGCCTACCGGACGTTTTCCGCAAGCCCGGTGATTCATTTTCACGGACTGTTGTTCTTCACCTGGTCCCTCTATTTCGTGATGCAGACCTGGCTCGCGGCCTCCGGCCGCGTGGTCAATCATCGTTCGCTCGGCATCGTCGGCGTCTCGCTCGCAACCGCGATGACGATCTTCGGCTTCCTCGCCTCCGTGCATGTGATGAGGCAGTCCGCCGCGCTTGGTCAAACCGAGGCCGGCATCAGCTTCTCGATCGTCCCGATGACCGGGATCGCGTTCTTTGCCGTGGTGTTCGTGCTCGCCATCATGAACACGCGCAGGCCGGAGATTCACAAGCGCCTGATGCTGCTCGCGGCAGTCTCGATCCTCGATGCCGCGATCGCCCGCTGGTTCATCACCTTCCTCGCGCCTCCCGGACCGCCCGGCCCTCCGCCGGTGCCAGTGACGATCGCGCCGGCTGTGATCGCCTCGCTTCTCCTCGTCGTCGCCATGGTGCGCGACTGGCGCGCAGAGGGGCGCGTTCATCCGGTCTACATCACCGGCACGCTCGCGCTGCTGGCGCTGAAGGTTCTGAACTGGCCGATCAGCGATAGCGGTGCGTGGCACGCGTTTGCCGGCGGGATCCTGGCGCTGGCGCAGTAGGCCTAGCGAAAACGCCAATGCCGATCCGTCACCCCGGCGCAACGGCGAGGCCGTTGTCGCCGGAGGGTGGCCGCTTCTTCAGCGGCCCTCGAAGGGCGACGGCCCGGCTGCATCGTGGCCGTTCATCCTTGAGGCTCCCGGCGCGATGCTTTGCATCGCGCCACTCGCACCTCAGGATGACAGAGCTAGGCTAAGCCCCGGCCTTGCACGTGATCCCGCCGTCGACCACGAGCTCTATCCCCGTCACATATTTCGACTCGTCCGACGCCAGAAACAATGCGGCATTGGCGACGTCGAAGGCGTCACCCATGTGGCCCATCGGCACCTGGGCATCGCGGGCGCGCCACATCGCTTCGACGTCGCCCTTGGCGTAGCTGTTGGCGAGACCGGCCGAATGCTCCACCATCGGCGTCTTCATCAGGCCGGGCAGGATCGCGTTCACCCGCACATGATGTTTCGCGAACTCGATCGCGGTGGTGCGCGTCATCTGGTTCATCGCCGCTTTCGACGTGCCGTAGGTGACGTAGGAGATGCCCATGTGGCGGATCGAGGCGATCGAGGAGATGTTGATGATCGAGCCGCCGCCCTGCTTCACCATGACAGGAATGACATGCTTCATGGCGAAATAAGCGCTCTTGAGATTGACGCTGAAGACGCGGTCCCAGCTTTCTTCGGTGACCTCGACCACGCTGCCCATCTCGGCAATGCCGACATTGTTGTCGAGCACGTCGACGCGGCCATAGGCCTTCAGGCATGCGGCAACCATCGCCTCGATCTCGGCAGGCCGCGAGACGTCGGCCGTGAACGCGGTCGCCTTGCCGCCTTCGCCGGTGATGATATTGGCAGTCTCCTCGGCGGCCGCGCCGTTGCGATCGACGCAAAACACCTGCGCACCCTCACGCGCAAAGGTCACCGCGGTGGCCTTGCCGTTGCCCCAGCCCGGCCCGATCGAGCCGGCGCCCACCACCATCGCAACCTTGCCCTTGAGCCGGTCCATCGCGCGTTCTCCCGTGGTTGTTGTTCTTGTAGCGTCACTGGCAAGCCGTCACTGGAACGTCATGTCCAGGCACTTGGAGATGTCGGAGCCGAGGCCCGAGGAGATGGTGATGCAGCCGCGGATCTTCTGCGCCGTCATGTCGGCGGCCCAGATCGAATAGCCGCCGGGACCGAAGAACGAGTTGGTGTTCGGCGGCTCGGTCTCGGTCGCGTCGAAATCGTAGTGGCCGTCGGACTCGAAGATGCGCGGCCTCTTGGTGCAGCCGCCGTCGGTCTGGACGTTGATGACCTCCTTGTTGTCGCGGGTCAGCGCCAGCGAGACCTGGCAGCGGAAATATTCCGAGGTCCTGGTGTTGAAGAGATAGGTGTAGGACTTGCAGGTCGCGGTGTTGAGCTTGCCCGGGGCAAGGCCACGGCTGCACGAAATCCGCTGGTTGTGGCTGAGCTGGTAGTCATCGGCCCGTGCCGCCGGCGCCAGCGCCGTCAGTGACATCAAGGCAATCCAGCAAACTTTTACGACGTGACCCATTCGAATCATCCCCACCAATATCTTTGTCGTGTTGCGTTCTAGACTGAAAGCGGAACATAGTCGCGAGGGGACGAACGGAAAATCACAAACTGCTGGTCTAGACGTGATGCGCTGCGGCGTCTTCGCAGATTGACCCAGAGACATCGTTCGTGATTTGTTCAAAAGGGCACCCCGACAATGGGGAGGATGGATGATGGCATTTTCAATCAAGACATTTGCAATCGCAGCCGTGCTGGGCGCGTTCGCCGCGCCCGCACTCGCGCAAAACGCGGCGACGCCGTGGGAGCTCAAGCCGGACACCGGCTATGCTTATGACAAGGACGGCAAGACGTTTTCCTACAAGATGGGCACCAGCAATGCCGGCGAGCTGCTGAAGGGCGCCAAGAAAGTGCCGAGGGGCACGCTGTTCTTCATCGGCCAGAACGGCCAGCTCTACATGCGCAGCGGCCAATATCTGGAAGGCGACGGCAGGTTCAAGTTCGGGCCGGACCAGTAGGTCTAACTTTGTAGGGTGGGTTAGCCGAAGGCGTAACCCACCACTGGCTCTATCAGCTGAGACAGAAGAGGTGGGTTACGCCGAGCAGATGCGCTTCGCGCATCTGCTCGGCTAACCCCACCCTACGGCAGCTCGCCACCGTCCTAAAACGCCGCCGCCAATTCCCTTGCGCCGGGCTTGCTGCTGTTCGAGTCCATCCGGTCATCCGTCACCGCGAGCAGCTTCGCCACCGTGTTGTGGCGGATCGCGACGGGATTGCGCTCGTAGCCGCTGCGCTGGAAGAAGTTCGAGGTCGGCACCTGCTCGCGCATCGCCTGCGGCATCGTCACCATGTCGAGGCCGGTGCCGTCGCCGGTGAGGTTCATCATCTCGAGCTCGGCAGCCGTCAGCGGACGGGTGTAGCCCTTGGCGCGGGCGAACAGCACCGAGGTCAAGAGCTTGTGGGTTTGCAGCATCGGCCCGACGTCGATGTCCAGCACCATCGCATGCATGGCCCAGCCCTGCGCGGTGTCGCCGATCTTCTCGTGCTCGGACCAGGTATCCGGCACCGACTTCGCATGCGCCACCATCTTCTTCAGAACGGCGAGCTTGTGCTCGAGCGCCTGGCGGGCCGGTCCGGAGGTGCGCGCCACCTTGTCGGCGAGCGCGCGGACGAACTCGTGGCCCTGCTCGGCCAGGAGCTCGACGCTGTTGGTGGTGAGCAGCTGGTTGTAGCCCATCGCGGTCGAGATCGCGCGCTTGCCGCCATTCTCGATCCCCGCCTGCACGTCGTAATTGCCGGTGCCGCCGGTCTCGAAGGAATAGACCCGCACCGCCTGCTCCCGCGTCAGCCCCGAGGCGAGTGCGTAGCGCGCATAGGCGCGCTTGAACTCGACCTCGCTCGTCGGCCGCTGCGGCGTGAATTGATAAAGATCCTGCGCGGCGCGCAGAAGATCGGAGGCCACCGGCAACGGCTTGCGGGGCGGTCGCTCCGGCGTTTCCTCCGGCTCCGGGTTCACCGGCCGCTTCGGCCCGGTATAGACTGGCGGCTGTTCCAGCACGTAATCGTCGAGCGTGATCTGCTGCCCGCTTCGCCGCTTGGCATTGCGGCCCTTGCGCTTCTCCGAGACCTGGCTCCAATAGGCAGCGGCCTCCTGGTCAAAGGCGCCCCTGATAGCCTGATATTCGGCGAGCTTGCGGCGATATTCGAGCACGGCCGGCGAGGCGCCGCCTTGCGCGAAAAACTGCGAGAGCAGCTGGGCGTTGGCATTGCTGACGGCAGGCGGCAGCGCGCCGAACTCCCCGCCACGCGCGGCGGGGACGAGCAGGACGAGCGCCAGTGGAACCAGCGCCAGATATGTTCGAATCGAATGATGCATGCTGCCCTCTTAGCAGGCATCCGGTAACCGTCACGTTAACACGCCGTTTACCATCTCACTTCCAGGCAAAAACCGGCTGTTCCAGGTCGGTAACGCGGGTCTGCCGCCCCGCCAGCACTTCGCGGAACTGGTAGATCAGCGCCGCGGTCGGCGCGTGGATCAGGCTCATCTGGTGATGGAAGCGAATCACGCGCCCGCTGCTTTCGGGAATCGCCGTGAAGTCGAAGGCATCGTCGCGCTCGATCGTGTCGAGCGCGATGCGATGGACGGAGGCGACCTCGTCCGGGTTCGGGGTCATCGCAGCGCTGTTCGCGGCCCAGACCACAACCGGCGTGATCAGATAGCCGGAGCGCGTCGGGTAATCGTCGAGCAGGCCGAGCACGGCATCGGCTGGAAGCTTGAGCGCGAGCTCCTCGTGGAGCTCGCGCAGCGCCGCCTCGACCGGCGTCTCGCCGGTATCGCAGCGACCACCCGGCAGCGCCCATTGACCGCGGTGCGAGCGCAAACTCGATGCACGCCTCGTCAGTAGAAACGCCGTGTCGTCGCCGTCGTTGGATGCCGTCAGCGCCAGCACCACCGCGGCGCGCTTCAGCGCCGACGGTTCAGTCGCATCGGGCAGCCGCGCAAATGAAGCGCAGGCGGCTTCGATATTCCGTCTGGTGGCATCGTCGAAAGTTCTCATGATGCTTGACTACACCAGGACCGCATCTGATGAAACGAGGAGAGATCAAGCGTTGCGAGGATGGATGAAGCGATGACCAGCAAGGCCGCAGCAAAGCTCAAATCAGACGGCTGGACCATCCTGGAAACCACGGGCTTCATGCACCTCGTCGGCCCCTTGTGGGAGCGCAAGGTCGACGGCCGATACGAATTCGCGCTCGCCACCGAAGACAAGCATCACAACCGTCGCGGCATGGTCCAGGGCGGCGTGATGATGACCTTCGCCGACCGCACCTGCGGCATGACCGCCCGCTACGTCTCCGGCAAGGAGTACATGGCGACGGTTCAGCTCGACACCCATTTCGTCGAGGCCGGCCAGATCGGCGACATCCTGATCTCCCGCCCCCGCGTGGTGCGCTCGACGCGCAGCCTGATCTTCATGAGCACCGAGGTCACGGTCGACGGCCGCTGCATCGTGATGGCCAATGGCGTGTTCAAGATCTTGAAGGGGCCGGCGTAGGCCGCGATCAGGGCCAGCGCTGCAATCGGCGCCCTCCGCTGTCGTCGCCCGGCTTGACCGGGCGACCCAGTACGCCGCGGCGGCTCGACTCTGTTTCGACTGCCTCTGGAATACTGGATCGCCCGATCAAGTCGGGCGATGACACCTGATGTGTGGCATGGGTGTGCTCATCTCGTCATTGCGAGCGCAGCGAAGCAAATCCAGCATCCCTCCGCGGACGCATCTCTGGATTGCTTCGCTACGCTCGCAATGACGAGCGCGGCTGGCTATGGTGCCTGACGACAGGACCGTTGAGGAAACAGCCCATGCAGTACCGCCAGCTCGGCCGCTCTGGCCTGAAGGTTTCGCCGATTTGCCTCGGCACCATGATGTTCGGTGGGCCGACGGATGAGGCGACCTCGACGCGCATCATCGCCAAGGCGCATGACTCCGGCATCAACTTCATCGACACGGCGGACGCCTATTCGAAAGGCGGCTCGGAGCAGGTCGTAGGACGCGCGATCGGCAGCAACCGTCACGATTGGGTGCTCGCGACGAAGCTCGCCAACCCCATGGGGGACGATCCCAATCGCGCCGGGCTGTCGCGCCGCTGGGTGTTGCAGGCGGCCGAGGAGAGCTTGACGCGGCTCGGCACCGACCACATCGACATCTACTATCTGCACAAGGAAGACCATGCGACGCCGCTGGAGGAGACGGTGCGCGCGATGGGCGATCTGATCCGCGCAGGCAAGATCCGCTATTTCGGCGTTTCCAACTACCGCGCCTGGCGCGTTGCCGAGATCTGCAACATCTGCGACCGGCTCGGCATCGACCGTCCCGTAGTCAGCCAGCCCTATTACAACGCGATGAACCGCATGCCCGAGGTCGAGCATTTTCCGGCCTGCGCTTATTATGGCCTCGGCATCGTGCCCTATAGCCCGCTGGCGCGCGGCGTGCTCACCGGCAAGTACAAGCCCGACGCTGCCCCCGAGAAGGACACGCGCGCCGGCCGCAACGATGCCCGCATGATGCAGACCGAGTGGCGCCCGGAGTCCCTGCAGCTTGCGCAGGAGATCAAGGCGCACGCCGAGAAGAAGGGCATCACTGCGGGCCAGTTCGCAGTGGCCTGGGTGCTGAACTCCGCCTTCGTCTCGTCGATCATCGCGGGGCCGCGCACTGAAGAGCAGTGGGACGGCTATATCGGCGCGCTCGACTATCGCTTCACTGCCGAGGACGAGGCGCTGATCGACCGGCTGGTGGTGCCGGGCCATCCCTCGACACCGGGCTACAACGACCCCGCCTATCCAATCGAGGGACGTCGCGCGCGGACGGCGTGAACTTGCGGAGGCAGCCCGGAGGTCGAGCCCGAGACGAAGCGGCCGGATGCCGCCACGCTGGCGCTGCCGCGGGGGCGGGATTTTCGACGAGCTGGCCGAGACTTACCCGGCTTTTGCGCTGACCATGATGCAGGCCACCTGACGCCTCTCCCCTCCCTGCCACGAAAAAAACATCGGCCTGACGACAAGTGTCCGCCAGAACGGTTGGAGCGATCGGGGGCGAAACGCCGATGGGTGGCGCGGTGGTATTCCAGACGGGCTTTGTCGATCGGCTGGCCGAGCAAACGGGATCGCAACCAATTTGCGATTCGATGGTTAGTGGGCGGAACTCTCGCCCGTCCGTGGCCCCCTGGCACATGAGCCTGACGATGCGCCTGCCCCGACCGGTTCTGGCTGCAATCCTCGTCTCTCTCGCAAGCCCTTGTTTTGCCGAGCCTTCCACCGCGATCGCGGTGAACAATCCGCCGGCCCAGCAGAATTCTCTTGTCGACATGCTGGCGCTGATGTCGGGCCACTGCAAGACGCTGAAGGTCGACGGGCGTCCCTTTGCCTGCAAGACCGTGGCCTTCGCCCATGACGACAAGGGCCGGGTTAATTTCGCCGTTGCCGTCGACGACCCCAGCGACGAGAACCACGTCGTGTCGTTCTCCGGCGAGAACGGCAAGCGCGCCGACGACAACTCCTACGAGCTGCCGGTAGATCGCATGCTGCTCAATTCCAAGAACCGGCCGAAGGTCGACGGCCTGCCGGTGCCGGCCGCGCAGGCCTCGATCGGCACCTGCCGCCAGACCGGCAATTTCGCGGCCAGGAAGGTGAACGACGTCACCTGCTCGGCGACCGACAGCGAAGGCCGGACATATGAACTGCTGTTCGTCTCCGACGGTAAGCCGGTGAGTGTGCGACGCATCAGGAAGTCGTCGCATTCGATCCAGGATCCGTTCAAGTAACGACCCCTCCTCGCGCCGCCTGTTCATCGGGGCGCGACGCGCATGCTTCCGTTGAAACTCCGCTTCAGCTGGTTATGCTCTTTCGCGCGTCCTCAAGAGGAGGCCGATTGCAAATCGAGGCGGGGCCGAACGTCCAGCAATGCGTATCATCACCGGGCTCGCGCGTATCCTGATCGTCCTTCTGTCCGCCTGCCTGTCGTGTGAATGCGCCGCCGACGGCCCGCGACAGCGCGCCATCCTGGTGCTGGAAGAGGCCGATTTCCGCTCGCCGTTCTATTCCGAAATCTTTGACGGCATCCGTGCCGTCGCAAAACAGAACGGCAATATCGACACGGTGATCTACGGCGAAAGCCTCGATCTCCCACGCTTCCCGGGATCGGACTACGAAGACAGTCTCGTCGATCACCTCAAGACCAAATATGCGCGCCGGCCGATCGACGTCATCGTGTCGATCGGCGTCGCATCAGCCAAGTTTCTTCAGAGGCGGAAGCAGGACATCTGGCCGGCCGCGCCCGTCGTGTACGGCCTCGTGCCTGATCTGCCCGAGGTTCGCGCGGTGTTCCTGCCCAACACCACCGCCATTTTTTCAAGAGTGCGGCCGATTGATATCCTGACCGCAGCGCGCGCCGTCGTTCCGGATTTGACCCGTGTGGTCCTTGTCGGCGGCGCCTGGACCAATCCGCTGGTCTATAGACGCTGGAAGCAGGATTTCGCGGCGGCGATGCCCGGTCTCGAGGTCACCGATCTCTCAGGCACGGTGCTGCGCGATGTGCTCAAGCAGGTCGCCAACCTGCCTGACGGCTCCGCGATCCTGACCTCGGCAATGTATTCCGACGGCGAGGGCACTTATTATTCCCCGATCGCCGCGCTCACGCGCGTTGCCGAAAGCACGAACCGCCCGGTCATCATCACATCCGATACGCTGCTCGGAAAGGCGGGCGTGGGAGGTTTCGTCCTGCTGCCCGACATCATCGGACGGGAGGCCGGCGATGTCGCGATGCGAATTCTCGGTGGCGAGGCACCGTCGAGCATCCCGCCCTTCAACGGAAACAACGTCAAGCCCATCTTCGACTGGCGACAGCTCAAACGCTGGAACGTCGACGAAGCCAATCTGCCTGAAGGCAGCGAGGTGCGTTTCCGTGTGCCGAGCTTCTGGGAGCAGTATTACTGGCACACCATGATCGTCGCGGGCGTGGTGCTGACGCAGGCGCTGATGATCACCATTCTGCTGCGCGAGCGTCACTTGCGCTCCTTTGCGGAAGTCGAGGCACGTCAGCGCATGTCGGAGCTCGCCCACATGAATCGCCGTGCCACCGCCGGCGAGATGTCGGCCTCGATTGCACACGAGCTGAGCCAGCCGCTGGCCGCGATCCTGCTCAATGCCGAGACGGCCAGGCAGGTGCTCAAGAGCCCGGCGCCTGACCTTGGCGAAGTCAGCGACATGCTGGAGCATATTCGCCGTGACGATCAACGGGCGAGCGACGTCATCGCCCGGCTGCGGACGTTTCTGAAGCGGGACCCGACCGAACGGCGCGAGATCGACCTCAACGCAACCGTCGAGGAGGTATTTCGCTTCCTCTCGGTGCAGGCGCTGACCAAGGATGTCGGACTCAGCACGGAGCCATCGTCCGCCAGCATCCGCGTCGAGGCCGACCGGGTCCAGCTCCAGCAGGTCATCCTGAACCTGGTCATGAACGGCATGGATGCGGTGGCGCATCTTCCAGCGGACCGGCGCCGCGTCGTCGGCCGGACCGGCCTCGCCAAGGGCAATCATGCCATCGTCTCCATCGCCGATACGGGCGAGGGCATTCTTGCCGAAAAGCTGACCGAGATCTTCAAGCCGTTCTTCACGACCAAGGCGCAAGGCATGGGGATCGGCCTGTCGATCGCGCGCACCATCGTCGAGGCGCATGGCGGCCGCATCTGGGCCGAGAATGCGCCGTCGGGCGGCGCGGTCTTTCACATCAGCCTGCCGCTGGTCGCGTCGGGATAGTCCGCTCAGGCGAACGCCTTCTCCAGCGTCGCGAAGATCACGGCGAGCGACTTGTCGTGGCGGGTCACGGCGGGGACCCGCCGGTCGATCTTCATCAGTTGATAGACCGCCATCTGCGCTGCGCGCACGGAATATTCGACGGTGAAGACGACGTCGTCGGGAATCTCGACGAACTGGCTGACGAAAGCCAGGTTCACCGAATTTTTCGGCACTGGCAGCGGCCGGTCGGTCAGATGCCGCGGCATGAACATGCTGGTGATGTAGGGCATGCGGCAGGGAATGCAGATCGCGTCGTCGAATACGGCGCGGTCGAAATTCAGATGACCGCAGAGCTCTCTCAGGATGTCGGCGCCTCCGCAACCCGACATCGGCTTGGCGACGAAATTACCGATGCGATCTGGATGCAGCGCGTAACCCCAGAACACCTGGACGTTGTCAGGCTGGCCGGCGAAATGCGGTTGGTGATAGAGCACAACCGACATCAGCCAGTTGGAATCCTTGAATGTCACCAGCCCGCCGGTGCCGGCCCTGTTGCCGGAGAAGGCTTCCATCTGGTCGAAAAAGCGCGGGTCGCGGCATGTGCCGGTGAAGGACAGCCAATAGGATTCGGGGATCGAGGTGTTGAACACCGCCGGATTGCCGAATTCGGGACGCCCCTTGGCAATCGTCTCCCAGAGCGCCCAGCCCTGGCTGTCGTCCTTGGTCAGGGAAGGCGCAGGCTCGGTCATGGTGCCCAGGCTCGAGGCATCCGTCATCGAGCCGTTCTGGAAGAACACGAGATCGCTGTCCTCGAGACGGACATTGCCGGTGCGGCCGTCGCGGTCCAGCACGAGCTGGCTTACCCGCAGCTTCTCGCCCGCTTGCTCGAAGGTCATGTCGGTGACGCGCGTCCCTCGCACGAATTGCACGCCCTGCCGCTTCAGCCAATCCTCGAGCGGCCGCACGATCGCGTCATACTGATTGTAGACCGTACGCTTGACGCCGCCGAGCGTCTCGATGCGCGGGAATTCGTTCATGAAGCGGTGCAGATAGCGCTTCAGCTCGACCGCACTGTGCCAGGGCTGGAAGGCAAAGGTGGTCTGCCACATGTACCAGAAATTCGATTCGAAGAATCCCGGCGACAGCCAGTCGGTGATACGACTGTTCCCGAGCGTCTCTTCCGACGCCTCTGTGAGCCGCAACAGCTCGAGCCGGTCGCGGGCGGTGAAGCCCATATGCGAGACGTCGATCTTGAAGCGGTTCCGGTCGACCAGGCGTGCACGCGAATGCGCCGGGTTCTCCTCGTTGAACGCCACGGTTTCGTCGCGCACGCTGTGGCCCGGACGTTCGAGCGAGGGAATGTCCGACAGCAGGTCCCAGGTGCATTCGTAATGGTCGGTGGTGAGCATGCGACCGCCACGCAGCGAATAGGCGCCGTTCGGGAGTAGCGCACCGTCGAGACTGCCGCCGAGCAGCGGCTGCGCCTCATAGATCATGATGTCGCGCCCCGACACTTTCGCGTCGCGAATCAGGAACGCCGCGCCTGCGAGCGATCCGACGCCACCGCCGATGAAATACGCCTTCATGCCTTGCCTCGATTGCAGCCCGATTGATCGGCGCGACATTGCATCTGATAGCGACGCGGAAAGTTGCGCTGGATCAAGTGCCGCGGATGGTGCGTTTCAAATCGAAGTGAAGGCTCACGCCTTGCCGTTGGCTGGGTGGCCATGGCATGGAGTTCTCTCGCGACGGCCTCGATTCTCTGTTGGAGCGCCCCATGACGCGTGACCGCCTTTTTTTGCTGCGCCAGGGTTTCGAAGACCCTGCCCTTCCCGGCCGCCATTTCTTTTGCTGGCACTGTGCGCTGATCGAGGGCCTGCTCACCTCCTTTCCAACGCTTGCACAAGAACTGGACGTCGAGCGCATCGCGTGGCCGAAGCCTCGGCAGGACGTGATCGCACTGGTCGGCGAGGAGAATCAGTGGCTGCCACTGCTGGTCCTCGCCGACGGGACAACCTCGCCTCATCAGACCGGCAGCCGTCATGGGCGCGCCTTCATCAACGACAAGGATGCCATCATTGCCGCGCTGTCGGAGCGCCACGGCTTTCCCGAGCCGCATCCGTGAGACCGTCCCGAAACGAGGGATAATCGGCATTGCCTGAACCGGCGAGCGCCCGGCATAGTCTGCAAAATTGCGGAATCCGTCGCCATGCCCGATCCCCTTCCCGCCCTCATCGTCGTCGACGTCCAACGCGCGTTCGACGAATGGGAGGCGGCGGGCAAGCGGCGCAACAATCCGGATGCGGTGGCGCGCATCGTTGACCTGCTCGCCGCGTTCAGGGCGAGCGGCGCGCCGATCTTTCATGTCCGCCACGAAGGCACCAAGCCGAACTCGACATTCCTGCCCTCGCGCTCCGGCTACGCCGTCAAGGACGAGGCGCGCGAGCAGGGCGGCGAGCCCGTGATCGTCAAGCGCGTCAACAGCGCGTTCATCGGCACGGATCTGGAGACGCGCCTGCGCGCAAGTGACATCGCCACGCTCGTGATCTGCGGCGCCACCACCAATCATTGCGTGGAGACGACGACACGGATGGCCGGCAATCTCGGTTTCAACGCGCAGCTGGTGCGCGATGCGACCTGGACGTTCGACCGCATCGGCGCCGATGGCGAAACGCATGCGGCCGAATCGATCCATGCGATGACGCTGTCGAATCTCAACGGCGAATTTGCCCGCATCGTGACCACGAACGAGGTAATCGCCTCGCTCAAAACGGTGCGACAATAAATCTCAGCGCAATTTCGCGACGATCGCATGCGTCGTTTCGACGCCCGCTCTCGCCGGAACGCGGGTAGCGCCCATCTGTTGTCACGCGATATCTCAACTGGAGTGATGACATGAAATATCTCTTTGTCGCGATGGCCATCGGCGCTGCTGCACTCACCGCGTCGGCGGCCAACGCGGCGAGCGGTGGAAAGGCCAGGCCGAACGTGCAACTCGGCCAATCAACCGACATCAGCGCGCAGCACAGACACGGTCATCGCCATCAGCACTGGCGTCCGCATCATTACGGCTATGATCGCCGGCACCATCGCAGTTATGGCTATTACCCGCGGCACCACGGCTATTACGGAGGCGGCCCCTACGGCTATTACGGCGGCCGCGGTCCCGGCGTGACATTCAGCTACGGCGGCAGCCGCTGGTGAGACGCCAGGCCCGCAGAGATGCGGGCCTGCTTTCTCAACCTTGCAAAATGATCCCGGCCGTTTCCAGACCGCTCGCAAGTGCGGCCTCGACCGTTCCCATGTCCCGCCCGCGGTAGAGCGCCTCGCCGGAAAACAAGATCGAGCCATCGGCGCGCGCGAGAATCTCTTGCGCCGCCCGCGTCCGCGGCGTCGCCCAGGAATAGGCGCCGCGGGCAAAGGGATCATTCGCCCAGTTGGCGGCGGCCGCCGCCACGAGGTCCCGCGCGATCTCCTCGCGCGGCAGGCCGAAGATGGCGGCGAGCGAGGCGATGCCGGCATCGATCAGTCCTTGCTGATCGAGATGCGCCAGCCCCGCCGTTCGCGGACCGCCTAACCATCCCGTCAGCACGGGATGCTGATCCGGATGGCGCGTCCACCACACCGGAATGGTCTCGTCCGACAGCAGGAAGAGCATGTCGGCAAGCTCTTCGCGCTGCTCGCGCCACCACGCCTTTTTGAACCGCAGCAGGATCTTGATGACGCCGCCGAAGCCGATGTCGTCTGCGGCTGCCGCTTTTGCACGCGCGGCCGCGGGCAGCGCGATCTCGCGCAACAGCGGCAGCGGCACGGTGAGGATCACCCGATCGCAGGCCTGCAACTCACCGCCGGCACAACGGACGATGGCCTTGCCTGCCTCCTCCTCGATGGCGGTGACCACGGCCCCGAGGTGAAGGACAACGCCGGACTTGCGGCACTCGGCGAGGAGAAAATCGATCAGGCCGCCATAGCCGCCGTCGAGGCGCGCCTGCATCGCGTGTCCGTCGTTCATCCATTCGTCGCGCAGCGCCAGCGTCGAGGCGCGCGCGGGATCGGCCGCATCGTAGCCCTCGACCATGCGTTCGACCGCATGCCGTAGTCGCGCGTACTCCGGCCCGGCAAAATACCGGCGCAGGAACTCGGCGACGGTGAGATCGTCCTTCAAGTCCTTCGCTGCCGCATGAAGCTGTTCGTCGTAGGGCTCGCGCGGGTTCTCGCGCGAGAATGTCGTGCCGTCGAAGCTCCATTGCGCGCCACCGATCGTGCGCACAGTCAGCCCCGCCTCGCGCGCCAGGCTGCGCGTCACCGGCGCCTCACCATGGACGAACTCGGCGCCGCCATCGGCAGCATAACCGAACTCCGACGCCGGCAGCGGATGGATGCGCCCGCCGCAGCGCTCGCGCGCCTCCAGGATCGTGACCCGTCTTCCCCCGCGCGCGAGCTCACGCGCCGCCATCAGGCCGGCCGCGCCCGCGCCGACGATGACGATGTGCTCGGACGTATCAGGCATGCTGCAGATGGCGCGCGGGATCGTTCTGGATCAGATAGCGCAGCAATAGGACGCCGCCGCCGAGATCCTGGGTGCTCGCCAGCGTCATCGCGCTGAGCGGCGCGCGCTTGTCGCCGTCGGCCTCGGTCGAATCAAACACGAAGGGCGCGCCCCTGGCGCCGTCGATCGCGGGGCTGAGGATCAAGTTGAACTCGTCGATCAGGCCGGCGCGCAGGAACGCGCCATTGGCAACGCCGCCGCCCTCGACCAGCAGGCGCTTGACGCCAAGCTCGCGATTGAGGATCTCGACCGTCATTGCGAGGTCGATCTCGGACTTGCCGGCAAAAATGTAGGACACGCCCTCGCCGCGCAGGCCGGCGAGATGCGAATCCGGTACGCTCTCGGTCAGCACCACGACGATCGGATCGCCGCCGATATCGGAGCGGCCCCAGCCGATCTTGCCATGCGCGTCGAGCACGACGCCGTAGGTGTCGGCATCGCGCCGCGCGAACCAATTCTCGCGCGGGAACTTTTCGTCCGACGTTTCCGGATAGGGCTTGCCTTTGGCGAACTCCGAGCCGGTGACACGGCCGATCACCCAGGCATCGCCGCCGAGCCGGTCATGGATCTTCTCGAACCAGTCGGTGCCGGCGCCCTTCGGACGCCAGCGGCTGGGATGGGTGCGGCCATCGAGGCTCGCATGCATCAGGCAGATGACGTAAGGCTTCATGCACATTCTCCGCGACAGCTTCTCAAGCCGGCTGGTTGCCCTTCTCGCGATCGTTCACGATCACCGCGAGCGGATTGAGTTTTGGCGGCGCGACCAGCTTGAGCGTATTGCTGTCGTGATGATTGAACGGTGCGCCGCGGACGAACAACGCGGTCTGGATCTGATAGCTCCAGCTGCCGTCGTCGTTGAAGGTGATATCGCAGCGGTAAGAGTCGGTGCGGAAGGCTTGTTCCAGGAAGTCGGTCGAGCAGATTCCGTAGGTCGTGTCGCCGCGCTTCGCTGCAACCGAGATGGTCCTGTCCTCCGGCTTGGCATGGCCCGAGGCGAGCAGCACTTGCCCGCGCGGGATCGCCAGTGTCTGCATGATCAAGCCGGTCGCGGGCTCCCAGAGCCAATAGCCGACCTGGTCGTGGAAGGTGATGTCTTCCTCAGGTGTATTGATGTGGATGTGATAGCGCAGGCCGTAAAACAGCTGCGGCCCGTTGGCCTGCGGATCGATCGGGTCCATCCTGACGTGCTCGATGAAGGTCCGCCGCTCCGGTCCCCCCGCCTTCGGATTGATATCAATGCCCTTGTCGGCCTGCCAGGTGCCGGCGAGCCGGCGCAGCGGCCCGAGATTGGCGAGGCTGTCAGGGGAAACGTCCTCGGGCTCGGTGAAGATGTCGGCGGGAAGAGGGAGCATGGCGACCTCGCATCGTTGCGCCGAGCGGTCATAGCATACGAGTGGTGCGAAACACCTGTCATGGAACCGGAAGGCTGCCCCGCGCGCTATGGGGTCTTGAGTGCAGGCCGGCCAAGGAGCGGATCTTGGCTTGGCGCTGCGCAACCTCTACCCCGAGCGCCAGGTCCTTGTCATATCAGGCCATGCCGATAACGAGGGCTCACGCTCGATTGGTCACGGCTGACAAAGCCGGTCCGAAGCGATGAGCTGGCGGCGACCTGACGAAGGCAGGGCGGGAAGGGGAGCGAGGCCGGCTCTCAGGCGGCCTCGTGTGCCGACGCCGCGCGCTGCTCGAGCATGCCGATCGTCGCGACCAGATTGTCGCGTCGCGCGCGAAGGCTGGCCGCGAGCGGCGGATAGGTAGGCTGTTGCGGGTCAAACACCCCTGCCTTGGCCTCTTCCTCCAGAATGTCGGTGTTGAGCAGCCGAACGCGCCACCACAAATCGGCGATCAACGCGTCGAGCTTGAGCTCTCCAATTGCACCAGAACGGGACATTGCCTGCATCGCTTGCCTCAACCTGAAACGGCCTCTCCGATGAGGCCTGGCTTTGGTGCGGACTGAGCAAGGGGAGTGCCAGAGACGGGCTGCGGGAGCGCTGACGACAGCCGCCGGCGCACACCACGTCAAATCAGCGGCGCGCCCTGCCGCAGATTCATGTGCCTGTTAACGTCCTTGTAGAGCAGATAGCGGAAGCGGCCGGGGCCGCCGGCGTAGCAGGCCTGCGGGCAGAACGCGCGCAGCCACATGTAATCGCCGGCCTCCACCTCCACCCAATCGCGATTGAGGCGATAGACCGCCTTGCCTTCGAGGACGTACAGCCCGTGCTCCATCACATGCGTCTCGGTGAAGGGGATCGTTGCTCCCGGTTCGAACGTCACGATGTTGATGTGCATGTCATAGCGCATGTCCGAGGGATCGATGAAGCGTGTGGTGGCCCACCGCCCGTCCGTATCGGGCATCGGCACCAGTGTCATCGAGTCTTCATTGGCCACGATCGGCTCTGGGTCGGCCAGACCAGGCACGCGCTGGTACAGCTTGCGGATCCAGTGCAGTTGCGCCGGTGCCGTCCCGCGATTGCGCAGGCTCCAGGCGTATCCCGGCGGCAGATAAGCGAAACCGCCAGCCTTCAGCTCTCGTTCCTTGCCGGCCAGCTTGAGCGTGATTTGCCCGCCCGCGACGAAGAGCGCACCCTCGGCGTCCTTCTCGGGCTCAGGAATTTCGCTACCTCCGTTCGGCCCGATGTCCATGAGGTAATGGGAGAACGTCTCGGCGAAGCCGGAGAGCGGCCGCGCCAGCACCCAGACACGGCTGTTGTCCCAATGCGGCAGATGGCTGACGACGATATCGCGTTGCACGCAGTTCGGTATGACGGCGTAGGCGGTGGTGAAGACGGCGCGGCCGCTGAGGAGATCCGTCTGCGGCGGCAGGCCGCCCTGCGGGACGTGATAGGTGCGCGATGACATCGTCAGGCCTCGTGGCGGTCAGGCATGAGGTCGAGCTGCATGGTCTCGTCCAGCCAATATTCTTCGAGATTGTTGCCGTCGCCCTTGCGGTCGACGACGAGGAACGGGCTTGCGGCCTTGAGCACCAGAAGCGGATGGTGCCAGCAATTGCGTGCATAGTTCACGCCCTGTTGGCCCGTCGCCGCGAACGCCCGATAGCTCTCAGGCTTGCGCGGGTCCGTGCAAACGACGACCAGCCAGTCCGCGCCATTGAGCGGCATGAACAGCTGGCTTCCCAGCGGATGGCGCTCCATCAGGCGGATGGCAATGGGCGCCGGACGCAAGGAGGCGACAAACCAGCTGATATTGGTCTGTCCGCCTTCAGCAGCGACATCGATCTCGGCGAGGTCGTTGAATCGCTCAGCGAAACCCTGGTTGATCGACAGGGGGATCGCCCCGTCCGTTTCGATGACCTCGCCGAACGGCGCGAATGCCTGCTTCGTCAGCGGCTCAATCGAAAGCCTTACCATCACCAACCTCAACCGTTTCGGTACTCAGAGCGTTTGCAGCCCCGCGACGGGAGCAGTCGCACCATGAGGTTCGGCTTGCAAGGTCTGAGGATCGATCTCGCCGTCCAGGATGCGATGCGCCCTGGCGCGATCGAGGTCGCCTTCCCATGCGGCGACAACGACCGTCGCGACGCAGTTGCCGACATAGTTGCCGAGCGCGCGAGCAATACCGATGAACCAGTCCACCGACAGGATCAGCACGAGGCCGATCGCCGGGATGGCCGGGATAGCCGACAGCGTCGCGGCGAGAACGACGATCGCCGAGCCGGGGACGCCATGGGCCCCCTTGGAGGTGAGCAGCGCGACGCCGAGGATTGCCAGAAGATCACCCAGAGCCAGCGGCGTGTTGGTCGCCTGTGCAATGAACACCGCCGCCAGGGTCAGATAGATCGAGAACGCATCGAGGTTGAACGAGTACCCGGTCGGGATGACGAGGCCGACGGTCGATCGCTTGATCCCGAGCAGCTCGAGCTTGCGCATGGTCTGCGGCAGCACGCTGTCACCGGCGGCCGTGCCGAGCACGATCATCAGCTCCTCGCGCAAGTACGCCAGCAGCTTGAACAGGCTGAAGCCGGACAGCCGCATGATCGATCCGAGCACGGCCACCACGAACAGCACCACCGCCAGGTAGAACAGCCCGACGAGGCCGCCGAGCTGTTTCAGCGAACCGATGCCGTACTTCCCCACGGTGAACGCGATCGCGCCGAACACGCCGATCGGAGCGAGGCGGACGACGAAATTCATCATCTTGAAGATGATCTCGTTGACGCGCTCTATGAAATCGACCACCGGCCTTGCGCGCTCGCCGCACAACGACACCGCGCAGCCGAACATGATCGAGACGATCAGCACCTGCAGCACATCGCCGGAGCTGAACGCGCCGACGATCGTTCCCGGAATCAGCTTCATCAGGAACTCGGAGACGCCGCCGCCGGCGACCTGGGCCGCGGTCTGGCTGAAGCCGCTGAGCGCCTTGGCATCGAGCGTCGCGGGATCGATGTTCATTCCGGCGCCGGGCTGGAAGTAATAGGCGAGCGCGATGCCGAACACCAACGCAATTGTGGTGACGATCTCGAAATAGAGCAGCGCGCGGATGCCGACCCTGCCGACCTTCGAAAGGTCTCCCGCCGCCGAAATTCCGTGCACCACGACGCAGAACACGATGACGGGCACCAGCATCTTGATCAGCTTGATGAAGCCGTCGCCGAGCGGCTTCATCTGCAAGGCCGTATCAGGATAGGCCATGCCGAGCCCAATGCCGAGCGCGAGTGCGACGACGACCTGGAAGAAGAGTGACTTGAAGATCCTGGGCATGGCTTTCCTCGGCTGGCGGGATTGGTGTCGGTCTGGCTTGGTCGGCGACTTGAGCCTTTCGCCATTATTGTCGTTGGCGCCGCGACGCGCTGCGTGCAGGGCTACTGGCCGCTTTCAGGGCGGACGACGGCTGCATCGGTCATTCGTTGACCAGGCACGACATCAAGTCCAATATATAGAACGACACGATTGATAGGTTTTCGCTATGGATCTTCGCCAGGTCAGGTACTTCATCGCGGTGGCCGAAGAGCGCAGCTTCACCCTCGCCGCGCGGCGGCTGAACCTGTCGCAGCCGCCGCTGAGCCAGCATATCCAGGCCCTCGAGGCCGAGCTTGGCACGCCGCTGCTCTACCGGACCAGCCGCAAGGTGGAGCTGACGCAGGCTGGCGAAGCGATGCTGCTGCGCGGCCGCGCCATCCTGCAACAGGTCAAGTCAGCGGAAGACGAGGTGCGCTCGATCGGCGCCGGCCTGGTGGGAACGCTGGATCTCGGCGCGACCGGGTCCATCCTGCGCGGTCCTCTCGCCGAGCTGCTTGCGGCCTACCGGCAGGTCGCGCCGTTGGTGAAGATGACCGTGCACGAACAGGCACCGGCTCTGCAGATCGCGGCCCTGCTCAACCGGACCACCAACATCTCGCTCATCCGCGGCGTGCCCACCGAGCGCGACCTCACCAGCAGACTGGCATGGCGGGAAGAAGTCGTTCTCGCCGTCCCCCGCACTCACCCCTTGGCAAGGCGCAAGCGCGTCGCGCTTTCCGAGCTGGCGTCGGAGGATCACGTCGTGCTCGACCCCGACAGCTCCGATTTCGCGCGCTATGTGCAGAGCTGCTGTGTCGATGCCGGCTTCCTGCCAAAGGTGTCCCAGCAGGTCGTCGACGCGCAGTCGATCCCGAGCCTGATTGCAGCCGGCTTCGGCGTCGCGCTCGTGCCGCAGTCGATCGCGCGCTTCACGACGTCAGACATCGCCTTTCGCCCCATCCGCCCCTCCCCGCCCGCCGCCGACGTGTTCCTGGTATTTCGGGAAGACGAGACCTCGATGGTGGTGCACAATTTCATCAAGCTGGCGCTGCGATATTTGGGGCAGCGGAAGAAGGTGGGGCAGGTCGCGAGTCAGCCATAGAGCCCGGCGACAATCGGCATGCGGGCGGCGCGGACGGCGGGAAACAATCCGCCGAACAAGCCGACGGCGAGCGCGAGCAACAGGCCCTGGCCGATCAGGCGCGGGCTGAGCTCGAAGTTGAACACCACCTGGCTGAAGCTTGCGCCCATGGTCGAGGCGGTGAAGCCGTCGAAGACCAGATAGGTGGCTGCGGCGCCGATCATTCCGCCGATCGCAGCCAGGATCAGCGACTCCACCAGCGTGCCGACGAACGCCGAAAAGCCGCCGAACCCGATGGCGCGCAGGGTCGCGATCTCGGTCGCCCGCGCCGCGACCGAGGAGTACATCGTGTTGAGCGCGCCGGCGAGCGAGCCGAACGCCATCGCGATCGCCAGCGGCCAGCCGAGCCTCTGGATCAGGTCCGACGTGTTCGACGCCTGCTGGGCGAAATAGGCGGCCTCGGACATCACGTCGAGCTTGAGACGTGGATCGTTGTCGCTGTAGGCGCGCAGCGTCTCGATCGCCGCCGGACTGGTCAACCGCGCCCGCACGGTCTGGACGGCGCCGGCGCGGTTGAACAGGCTCTGCAGCACCGGGAGATCTGCCCAGATTTCCGATTCGAACACGCTGCCGTCGGTGCCGAAGATTCCGACCACCGTCCACCTGACATTGTTGAACGTCACCGTCTGGCCGAGCTCGAAGCCCTCGAATTCCTTGCCCAGCGCCCTGCCGACGATGATCTCGTTGCTGCCCGGATTGAACATCCGGCCCGCGATCATGACGGCGCCGCGGCGCAAGCCCGGGCCCTGCGGGCCGAGGCCGCGCAGCGGCAGGCTGGCCTTGGTCCCGGTGCTGCGCTTGATTCCATTGACGGTCAGATAGAGCTCGCCCGAGGTCTGCGGCTTGCCGTCGGATCCCCTCGCAATGCCGGGGCCGTCCTCGATCAGCCGGGCCTGGTCGCGCAACACCACGCTGTTGATCTCCGAAACCGCGCCGCTGCGCAGCACGACCGCGATGTCCTCCGCGCCGGAATCCGCGATGGTGCGCCTGAAGCCGTTGGCCATGGAGAGGAACGCCAGAAGGACCGTGACGACGAGGCCGACCGCGATCACCGTCGCCAGCGACAGCCACAGCCGCTGCGGCAGGCTCTTGAGATTGATGGCGGTGACCGCCAGGATCTGCAGGATCATCGAGCGCATCGGGTCAACTCCGTCCGAGCGCAGTGACGATATTGAGGCGCATCGCGTTGAGCGCCGGCACCAGGCCCGTGATGATGCCGAACACAACCATTAATCCCACGGCCGCCGCTGCGATATCGGGGTATAACGATAGCGTTGGAACGAAGCTCATCAGGCTATCGCGCACCCGCGTGATCAGAAGCAGCGCGACGCCGAGGCCGGGCAGGCCGCCGAGCAACGCCAGCAGGATCGATTCCCCCAGCACCATGCGCAGGATGCGGCCGCCGGAAAAGCCGAGCGTCTTCAGCACGCCGATCTCGCTGGTGCGCTCGCGCACCGTCATCACCATGGTGTTGCCCACGATCATCAGGATGGTCACGAAGGCGGCCCCGACCACCAGCTCGACGATCAGGGCGACGTTGCCGAGCTGGGCGGCGAACGCTTTGTTGAAGGCCTTCTCGCTGTCGGTCGTGGTCTCGTAGGGCGAATTGGCGAACATCCCGTCGATGGCGTCGATCACGCGCTCGTTCGCGGCCACCGACGTGGTGCGCAGCGCCAGCCAGTTGATCAGGTCCTTGCCGAACGAGCGGGTCTCGTTGAAATAGTCGTAGCCCATCACCATGACGTTGGTGTCGGCCTGCGGAATGCGGGCAGTGAAGCTGCCGACGATGATGAAGTCCCAGGCGTGCGAGCCGTTCCTTTGCGACCAGATGCTGCTCGAGATCGGAATATGATCGCCGACCTTCCAGCCCCACTTCTCCATCAGGCGCGCTCCGACCAGAACGCCGGTTCGCTCGCGGATGAAGGCGGCGCGCGCCCCGGGTGAGAACACGAAGTCGCTGTCGCGAAGCTTCATCCAGTTCTCGGGATCGACCGCGAAGGCAGCGATGAAGTTCCTCGGCTCCTGGTAGTAGCCGCCGAACCAGCTGAAATGGGTGATCTGGGCGACGCCGTCGATGGCGGCGACGCGATTGTAGTAGGAGATCGGCAAGGGCTGGGTGAAGTTGATCTTGTTGAGGACCACCAGGCGGTCGGGCGTGGCGCGGTCTTGCCCCGCGTTGAAGGCGCGCTCGAAGCTCGCCAGCACGCCGAAGATCGCAAACGCGATCAGGATCGAGACCATCATCAGGATGGCCCGCAATTTCCGGCGGAACAGATTCTTGCGGATCAGGACCAGATCGTTCACGCCGCGAGCTCCTTCTCGATGAAGTGGCCCTTGTCGAGATGCAGCGATCGCCTGGCGTATTGCGCCGCCGCCGGATCGTGGGTCACCATCACGATGGTCTTGCCGAGATCGCGGTTGAGCACTTGCAGGATCGACAGCACCTCGTCGGCGGTGGTGCGATCGAGATCTCCGGTCGGCTCGTCGCAGAGCAGCAGCGCCGGATCGGAGACGATGGCGCGCGCGATGGCGACGCGCTGCTGCTGCCCGCCCGACATTTCCTTGGGATAGTGCTTGACCCGTTCGGCGAGCCCGACCACGCCGAGCGCGGTCTCGACCCGCTGGCGCCGCTCCTTGCGGCCGAGCCGCGTCAGCAGCAGCGGCAATTCGACATTCTGCGCCGCGGTCAGCATCGGCATCAGATTGTAGAACTGGAAGATGAAGCCGATATGCGATGCGCGCCAGCGCGAAAGCTCGCTCTCGGACAGGCGATCAAGACGCTCACCTGCGACCTCGATCTCGCCGGCGTCGGACCGGTCGATGCCACCGAGCAGGTTGAGCAGGGTGGTCTTGCCGGATCCCGAGGGTCCCATCACCGCGACGAAATCGCCGCGTGGAATGGCGAGGTTGAGACCATCGAAGATGGTGATCGTCTCCTTCCCCTTGGTGAACCGCTTGCACAGGTCGACGATGTCGATCATCGGGTCGATTGGATCGGTCGGCGATAACATGGATCTTGCTCCCGCGTGCCTTAAGGGGAATCGGATCGCGCCGCGTTGGGCGCGCCGTCGTCCAGGAATGTGACCTTGATCGCCATATCAGGCAGGATGCGCGCATCTTTCACGTCCATGCCGACGCGGACCTTGACGGTTGCCTTCTCGCGATTGGCGGTGGGCACGATGGCGATGACGGCGCCCGGG
The DNA here is from genome assembly GCF_028128665.1 of Bradyrhizobium sp. CCBAU 45384. Taxonomy (NCBI): domain Bacteria; kingdom Pseudomonadati; phylum Pseudomonadota; class Alphaproteobacteria; order Hyphomicrobiales; family Nitrobacteraceae; genus Bradyrhizobium; species Bradyrhizobium sp. CCBAU 45384. The sequence continues at coordinate 418,042 of NZ_LBIZ01000120.1, read as the reverse complement.
ATGCGCCAGTCCGGATAAGCGTCGAGCACGGCCTCGACGCGGGTGCCGGCATGCAGGCGGCCGATCGAGGCTTCGTTGACGTCAACCTCGACCTCGATCGAGTCCATGTCGACGATGGTGCAGATGCCGGTGCGGGTGAAGCCGCCGCCGGCCGACAGCGGCGAGATCATCTCGCCGGGTTGCGCGCTGCGGTCGACCACGACGCCGGCGAACGGCGCGCGGATCCGGTGCTTGCCGAGCACCTCGCCGTAGCGCTGGGCCTCGAGCCGGGCCGCCGCCAGCTGCGCCTCCGCCTGGTGGAGCTGGGCCCGCAGCACGCCGGCTCTCGCCTGCGCCTTGGTCAGATCGGCCTCGGTGGCATAGTTCTTCCCCGACAGCGTCTGGGTACGCGTGAGGATTCGCTCGGCGTCGGCGAGGTCGGCGGCAATGGCGGCCGCGGCCGCTTCCGAAGCCTCGGCGCGCGCCTGCGCCAGCGCGTAATCCTTGTCGGCGAGGACATCGTCGAGCCTGGCGAGAACCTGGCCTGCCTGCACCACCATGCCCTCATCGACCAGGAGCTCGACCACCTTGCCGGTGACCTCGGCCGCGATGGTGGCCTTGCGGCGGGCCACGACATAGCCGGACGCGATCAGGCTGCCCGTGCTGCCAGGCGCAAGCGCCACGCTCCTCTGAACCGTATTGTCGGACCGGACGAGCTGAGGAGACGGTCCCTCGACGGCTGGTGCCTGCGCCGGCTGTATCGGGCTGCCGAGCCAAAGCACCACGCCGCTTCCCAGCCCGATCAGGACGATCAAACTCCCGATGGCCCGAAGCAGCCATCGTCGCGGCCGCGACGAAGGCCCGGCCGGCGGGGGCCGGTCGATCATGAGCGAGCGGAGCGAGCGCGTCCTGTCATCCATCTCGAGAGCTTGTCCGGTCCGGCAAGCGCTCTCTCGCCCGATACAGAATTCGGCTAGCCGATTTTCAACGGGATTGGCCGATTCTGAAGTTTTCGTCGTTTTCCAAGGCCATCTTTTCCGAGGCCATCTTTTCCGAGGCCATCTTTTCCAACGCCATGGCCGCCGACCGGGCCAGCGCATCGCGACGGAATTCGGTCGGCGTCAGGCCGACTTCCGCCTTGAACGCACGGTTGAACGGTCCGATCGACTGGAAACCGGCGTCCATGGCGATCGTCAGCACCGCAACGTCCCGTTGATCCGGATCGGACAACGCCGCCTTGGCCTCGTCGATGCGATAACGGTTGAGAAAGGCATTGAAGTTGCGATAGCCGAGGCCCTCATTGATGGCCTGGCGGAGCCGGTATTCCGGCAGGTCGAGCTTGGCCGCGAGGGCGCCGATGGTGAGACCTTCCTGCCGATAGATCCGTTCGACCGTCATCAAGATGTCGAGCCGGCGCAACAGCAGCGACGCTGTGGCATCGCGACGGCCGCCGGCCGCTTTGATCGGAAGCATCCGATCCGCAGTTTCGGAGGTAGTCGTCGCTGCCATCACGGGGACGGCCGGCGGCGGATGGAACAGGGCCCATCCGGCGAGTGCCGCGATGGCCAGCAGACCGGCCGATGCGACCAGGCTGGCTGATATGCCGACGCTCCTGGCCGAGATCGAGGTCAGGTCCGGGACGGACAGCAAGACGACAATGAGCAGCGCGAGAATCAGGACTGCGAGCCGCAGCCGGCGCCGGCCGGGGACAAGGTCGGTCTTCCACGTCCTGACCGTCTGCACGGCTGCGGAGAGCGACAGGATAATCGCCAGCATCGACATCGATCGAACGCCTGCCTTGGCGAATATCGGCCACGTCGTCCAGGTGAAGATCACCGAGAACCAGACGGCGACGACGGCCAGCCACAGGGCGCCGTGCCAGCGCCGAACCACGAAATCGTCGTCGAAACTCGCACGCGCCCACAACCATACGAGCACCGGATTGGCGCCGAGGACCGGCATGATCCACCAGACCGCTGCCTTCGGCACGAACGGTGCCGTCACGATTGCGTAGAGCGCGCCCGAAGCGGCCATGGCGACGCTGAGCCATTTGATCGTATCCAGCGGGCGAACACGCCCCAGGGTTACGACCACCATCATCAGGAAAAGACCGGCAACTGCGCCGCGCAGGCCGAGGTCAAGTGCGGTGGCTTCCATGCTGTCCGTGATTCCCACCGGCGAAACCCAAGATGTTGCAGGTGCCAGCGGATTGTTGCCGTCGAAGCGCCGCTCGGCAATTCATGTGCAGACGCTACAACCTGGAGGATAGTCGGACGCGCGTCCTGTGGCAAACCATGAACGTTCGCGTGTCAGCCGAACTTGTAGGGTAGCAGGCGTTCGCCGAAAGCTTCGCCGCGCCAGATCAATTGCAGGCCCGCGACGATCTCCGCCCCGTAGATGGCGTAGGGGATTTCGATCGACTTCAGCCAGGGTGCAACCCATTGGTTGAGAGGCGTGCCGTCGATGCTGACCAGTTCGCAATCGCCGGGGATTTTCAGGCCGCGTTCAAGCGCGCGCCGGTTCACGCCATAGGCGATCTGGTCGCTCACGCAGAGGATGGCGTCCGGCCTGTCGCGGCCGCCGAAAATTCGCGCACCGGCATCGTAGCCTATCTGCAGATGCGATCGCCCGTCTCCATCGGCCCGGATGATCGCGTCGTCGGACCATCCACGCTCCCGCAGTCTGGCCAGGAAGCCCGACACACGGTCGCGCGATGCGGACGAGCCCAGCCGCGGAAAAACGACGGCCGGGGCGCGCCGTCCGAGATCGGCGAAGTGGTCGGCGACGGCCGCGCCGGCTGCGGAATCGTCGATACCGACGAACGGACCATTGCCGCTTGGATTGCGGCGGGTCACGAAGACCGTCGGGGCGCCGGACGCGGACAACTCGCTCAACCCGGGGCTGGCGACGGCCGCAACGAGAACATAGCCGCGCACCATCTGCGCCCGCATCGCGTAGAGATATTCGTCCTGAAGTTCGGGTCGGTCGTGCGTATCGCACAGGACCATGACATAGCCGGCCTCGCGCAATGCGGCCTCGGTCGAGCTCGCGATGGTCGCCATGGCCGGATTGTCGAGATTGGCCGCGATCATCGCCACAAGCTGGCTTTGTCCGCTCTTGAGCGCCCGTCCGACCGGGTTTGGCCGGTAGCCGACCGCCTCGATCGCATCGAGCACCCGCGCCACCGTCGCCGGGGAGGCGCGGCGCATCTCACCGTTGACGATCCGCGATACGGTCGAAACGGAGACGCCGGCCCGGGCCGCAACGGTGGCAAGTGAGACGTCTTCCGGCATCGGCCTCCATGGGGACTGGTCCGAATGCAACCTATAGCGACAGTTGAGCCTGCTTCCGAGGCCCGCCATGACGATTTAAACCACGATTGACAGCTTGGCAAACGTTTGCCAAGATCGTTTTGCCATTAGGAGCGCCACTGGGTCTGCCCCTGGTGTCCGCGTCAGCGGAAGCGGGCGCCCAAGCGCGTGACAAAACGGCATCCGCCGCCCCGGGGGCGGACGCCAATGTGGAAGGAAACGTCTGGTGCTGAAGGATCCGTCGGAGAACGGACCCGTTGCGCCTGTCTCACGCGGCCCCAGCAGGGCCGGCGAGTGTGGAGGAAGGAACGATCATGCGTGCCATCACCCCCGTCATCACGTCTCTTGCGCTGTCCCTTCTGTCCGCCAGCGTACTCGGCGGGCCTGCCGCGGCCGAAACGACGACTCTCCGAATGGCCTGGTACTCGGACGGCAACGAAGGCGAGGTGATGGCCGACCTGCTCAAGCGCTTCCACGAGCAGAACCAGGACATCGACGTCGTTCTCGATCAGGTGCCCTACAAGGCGGTCAACGAGAATCTGCCGGTGCAGCTGGCCTCAGGCCAGGGCCCCGACATCGCGCGTGTCGTCGATATGGGCGGCTTGTCGCGCTTCGCGCTCGATATGCGTCCCTTCCTCAAGGACCCCGGCTATTGGGAGGCGAATTTCGGCCCCTTCCTCGAATGGATGCGCCCGGCGGGCGACACGCAGGCCATTCCGGGCTTCATGACCCAGCTCACCGTCACCGGCCCCTTCGTCAACAAGACCCTGTTCGAGCAGGCCGGGGTCGCGATGCCGGGCGAGAAGGCGACCTGGGAGGACTGGGCGAAGGCGGTGAAGGAGGTTGCGGGCAAGGTCCAGGCGCCGTTCCCGCTCGCGCTCGACCGCTCGGGCCATCGCTTCTATGCGCTTGCCGTGTCGCAAGGCACGAAGGTTTTCGCCGCGAACGGCGAGCCTGATGTCGTCGACGAGGGCTTCAAGCGCGCCGCGCAGCTGGTCTACGACTGGCACAAGTCCGGCGTCATGTCGAAGGAGCTGTGGGGCTCGGTCTCCGGCACGGCCTATCGCGGCGCCAACGACGAATTCAAGAACGCGCAGGTCGTCATGTACTTGTCCGGATCGTGGCAGATCGCCCAGTTCGCCAAGACCGTGGACAACGCCTTCGACTGGGTGGCGGTCCCCAACCCTTGCGGGCCGGGGGGATGCAGCAGCATGCCCGGCGGCGGCGCTCTCATGGCCTTCAAGTCGACCCAGCATCCCAAGGAAGTGGCGCGACTGATGGATTATCTCGCAAGCGAACCGGTGCTGGCGGAGTTCTGTGCGCGCTCGCTGTTCGTGCCCGGCCATCTCGGGCTCGCCAAGAAAGGCCTCGATTATCCGACGGCGAGCCCCGAAGCCGCCGCGGCGCTGAAGATCTTCACCGCAAGCGCCGCCCAGGTTTCGCCGCTCGCTTACCGGACCCAGGGCTACATCAACAGCCGGATCATCTTCAACGCCGTCATCAGCCGGCTCGGGCAGGCGGTGTCAGGCGAAACGAGCCTCGAAGACGCCGAGAAGCGCATCACCGCTGATGTCGCGCAGCAGATCGCCGAGCGCAACAAGAAGTGACGGCGACGGGTTCACAGGATCGAAGGATCACCGCGATGTCGGACACTCCGTCCGCTGCCCGCCCGCAGCCCGGCATGGCCGCAGGCGCGCTCGCGCGCGTCGCGGTCCTGCCCGTGGACCTCGCGCTGCGCCTGTTCGATCCGCCGATGCGTTGGCTGCAGCGCGTGATCGGCGTGCGGCGCATGGCCTATGTGTTCCTGCTGCCCAACTTCGCATTCTTCGGCCTGTTCGTGTTCCTGCCGATCGGCATCAACATCGTGTTCTCGGTGACCGGCGGCTCGGCGCTGTTTCCCTCCGAGCGTCCCTATGTCGGCAGCAACCAGTTCGCCTATCTGTTCGACTGCGGCTCCTTTCTCGACCCGGCCAGCTGCCGCGAGGATCACTTCTGGCGTGGCGTCGCCAATACGGCAAAGTTCGTCGTATTTCAGGTGACCGCGATGGTGCTGTTCTCGCTGATCACCGCGCTGGTCCTCAACATGAAGATCCGCGGGCGCGGCTTTTTCCGCGCGGTATTTTTCTTCCCAGTCCTGCTGTCGCCCGTCGTCGTTGCGCTGATCTGGAAATGGATTCTGCAGCGCGACGGGCTCCTCAACGCGGCCATCACCACGCTCGGCGGCCAGAAGATCCTGTTCTTCGTCGATCCCAGCTGGGCGATGTTCTGGGCGGTGTTCGTATCGGTGTGGGCGCATATGGGGTTCTACACCTTGATCCTGCTCGCCGGCCTGCAGGCGATCCCCGCGGACCTCTACGAGGCTGCGGAGATGGACGCAACGCCGCGCTGGCGCGTGCTGACACGCATAAGCTGCCGCTGCTGTGGCCGAACATGATCGTCGTGATCGTGCTCGCGCTCATCAAGGGCGCGCAGACCTTCGACGAGGTCTTCGTGCTGACCGGCGGCGGTCCGGGCACCGCGACACTGATGGTCGTCCAGTACATCTACGAGACCGGCTTCGCCAGCCAGGTGCAGAATTTCGGTCTCGCCGCCGCCGCGTCGGTTGTGCTCGGTCTGGTGCTTTTCATCCTGACGCTCCTGCAATTCGCCGCCGCGCGGCGCAAAGAGATCTGAGGTAGCCGCCATGCGCCTTGGGATTTTGCTTGGTCAACGTCGCAACGGCCCCGGACGGCCGCTGCATTGGACCGACATCGCAGCCTATGCCTATCTCGCGCTCGGCGTCGTGCTGATGTTCGGGCCAGTGCTGTGGCTGGTGCTGTCATCGTTCAAGACCCAGAGTGCGCTCCTGGAGTTTCCGCCGTCGCTGCTGCCCTTCGCACAGGTCGAAGTGACGGTATCAGGCCAACCCCAGAAGCTGCCGCTGTTCCGCACGACGCTTCCCGACGGCTCGGTGCGCGAACTGGCGCAGGTTCGGCGCATCGGGCTTGTCGCCCAGATGGTCGATCCCGCCGATCCCTCAAAACAGTTTCGCGTGGCGATCGACAAGCGCGAACCGGTGCGCCGCGTCGCACTCGCGACCGAGAACTACACCGAGCCGCTGCAGCGCTTCGCCTTCATCCGCTTCCTGTTCAATTCGGTCTTCGTCACGGTGGTCGCCACGCTGATCACGCTGCTGATCAATTCCATGGCGGCCTATGCGCTCGCGATCTACGCGTTTCCCGGCAAGCAGGCGGCGACGCTTGCGGTGATCGGAACGCTGATGATCCCGATGACCATCATCCTGGTGCCGGTCTATCTGGTGGTGACCGAGCTCGGCCTTTCCAATTCGCTCTGGGCGGTGATCCTGCCGGGTGCGGCGACGCCGACGGGCGTGTTCCTCCTCCGGCAATACATGCTGACGCTGCCGAAGGATCTGATCGAGGCGGCGCGCATGGACAAGGCTTCCGAGTGGCAGATCTATTGGCGCATCGTCGTGCCGCTGACCCTGCCGGCCCTGGCGGTTCTTTCGATCTTCTCGATCATGTGGCGCTGGAACGAATTCCTGTGGCCGCTCGCGGTCCTGACCAAGACCGAGGTCTACACGCTCCAGATCGGCCTCAATGCCTTTCAGGGCGAGCTGCAGACCCAGTGGCACTACCTCCTCGCGATGACGGTGGTGACGCTCGCCCCCGTCGCCCTCGTCTTCGTGTTCCTGCAGCGCTTCATCACGACGGGCATCGGCTCGACGGGAATGAAATGACCAATCGGGCAATCGATCATGGCTGACCTGAAACTCACCGCCGCGCGAAAATCCTTCGGCAGCATCGACGTGCTGCACGGCATCGATCTCGCCGTGAAGGATGGCGAATTCGTCGTCTTCGTCGGCCCGTCGGGCTGCGGAAAGTCGACGCTGCTGCGCGTCATCGCCGGCCTCGAAAACGTGACGAGCGGCGAGATTCATATCGACGGCGAACGCGTCACCCACCTGCCCGCCTCCGAGCGGGGGCTGGCCATGGTGTTCCAGTCTTACGCGCTCTACCCACATATGAGCGTCCGCAAGAATATGGGCTTTGCGCTCGAGAACATGGGACTGAAGCCGTCCGAGATCGCGGCGCGGGTCGACCGCGCCGCCGTCATGCTGCGTCTGGCGGACTATCTCGACCGCAAGCCCAAGGCGCTCTCCGGCGGGCAGCGGCAGCGCGTCGCCATTGGCCGGGCCATCGTGCGCGATCCGAAGATTTTTCTGTTCGACGAGCCATTGTCGAACCTCGACGCCGAACTCCGCGTCGCGACGCGCAAGGAGCTTGCCGCTCTGCATGCCAATATCGGCGGCACGATGATCTATGTCACGCACGACCAGGTCGAAGCCATGACGCTGGCGGATCGCATCGTGGTGCTCAAAGCCGGCCGCATCGAGCAGGTCGGCACGCCGCTCGAACTCTATAACCACCCCTCGAACGCCTTCGTCGCAGGTTTCATCGGCTCTCCCCGCATGAACTTCCTGCCCGCGACCGTGCTGTCCGATGACGGCACGCTGCGCCTCAGCGTTGGCGAACGCGACATCGCGTTGCCTCGCACCGCGTCCGGCCTTGCCACTGGGGCGCGCGTGACGCTCGGCATCCGGCCCGAACATATCGACGTCGTCCCCGATGCGGGCATGCTCGCCGCGACAGTCGATCTGGTCGAGCAGCTTGGCGGCGAGACCTTCATCTATGCCACGCCTCCCGGCCTGCCGCAGATCACGCTGCGCCAGAATGGCCAGTCGCGCTTTGACCGCGGCGATGCCGTCGCGATCCGCTTCGCACCCGACCATTCGCATATCTTCGACGCAACCGGCGCGGCTCTCGCCCGGCCGTGATCGTCTCCGGAGCCTGATCAAATGAAAGCCTTGACCCACGGCCGCTTCCGCGGCCTCGACGGCCACGCCGCGCTGTTCGACCTCGCGACCGCGCCGGCGGCGGCCCCGCTCGCCACCTTGCGTATCGCGATTCTCGAGCGCGACATCGGTCGCGTCACCCTGCGCCGGCCGGAGGGCTATCGGCTCGATCGCGGCTGGGCGATCGCGCCCGATCGAATGGAGCCGCCATTCGAGGGCCGGCCGCGCGACGACATCTCCGGCTTTGCCAATCCGGCCACGACCGCGTCGGAGGACGGCGGCATCGTCACGCTGGCCGCCGCGGGTCTTCGCGCACGCGTGCGGCTCGATCCGTTCGGCATCGCCTGGTACCGCGACGGCGAGGACCAGCCATTCCTGCAGGACCGCCCGACCCAGGCTTATCTCCTGTCGCGCAAGAGCAATGCGTTGCTGCACGCGATGGAACGGCATGAAGACGAGCGCCATTACGGCCTCGGCGACAAGGCCGGTCCGCTCGATCGCACCGGCCGGCGCTTTTCGATCGATGCCGTCGATCCCTGCGGCTTCGACGCCGAGCTGTCCGATCCGCTCTACAAGATGCTGCCGTTCTTCATCGTCGACGGCGCACGCGGCGCGCACGGCATCTTCTACGACAATCTCGCGCTTGGCTCGGTCGACCTCGGCTGCACCATCGACAATTACCACGGCCTCTTCCGCTTCTATCGCGCCGAGGATGGCGACCTCGACTATTACGTGCTCGCCGGACCGACCGTATCAGAGGTCACGCGCCGGTTTTCCTGGCTGACCGGCGGACAGGCCTTCGCGCCCCGCTGGACGCTCGGCTTCGCGATGACGACGATGACCATCGCCGACGCACCGGACGCGGACGCGCGCATCACCGGCTTCATCGAGGATTGCAGGCGCCACGGCATCCGTTGCGACAGCTTTCACTTCGGCTCCGGCTACACCTCGATCGGCAACCGTCGCTACGTCTTCAACTGGAATCGCGACAAATTCCCCGATCCGGCCGCGACGATGGCGCGGCTCAAGGCATCGGGCATGCAGCCGGTCACCAACATCAAGCCCTGCCTGCTCGATGATCATCCCCGACTCAGCGAAGCCAAGGCGCGCGGCATCCTCGTCGCGGACGGTGGGACCGGCGAGCCGGCGGTCGCGCAATTCTGGGATGGTCTCGGCTTCCATGTCGACTTTACCAACCCGAAAGGCCGGCAGTTTTGGGCGGACGGCATCCGCGACGCGCTGCTCGCCTATGGCGTGACGGCGGTCTGGAGCGACAACAACGAGTACGAGATCTGGGATGAGGACGCGGTCTGCAACGGCGACGGCCGTCCGTTCCCGCAGACACTCGCCCGCCCCGCGCAGGCGCTATTGATGCACAAGCTCGCCTACGAGACGCAGGCCGCGCAGGCGCCCGGCAAACGCCCTTATACGATCACGCGCGCCGGCGGCGCCGGCATCGCCCGCTACGGCCAGACCTGGAGCGGCGACAACGAGACCGCCTGGAAGACGCTGCGCTACAATCTCACCCAAGGCCTGAACATGAGCCTATCAGGGTTTTACAACATCGGCCACGACGTTGGCGGCTTCCATGGTCCTTCGCCGGGACCGGAACTGCTCTGCCGTTTCGTCGAGTTCTGCGCGCTGTGGCCGCGCATGGTGATGAATTCCTGGAAGTCGAGCGGCATCGTCAACACTCCGTGGATGCATGCGAGCGTGCTCCCGCAAGTCCGATCCGTCATGGAGCTTCGCCACAGCTTGATCCCCTATCTCTATACGCAGATGTGGCGTGCGGCAGTGGAAGACGTGCCGCCGGTGCGGCCGCTGTTGTGGGATTTCGGTTTCGACGCGATTGCTGCGACCGTCGAAGACGCGTTCATGCTTGGCCCCGATCTCCTTGTCGCCCCGGTTCTCGGTGAGGGGGCGACAACGCGCGAAGTCTATCTGCCCGCTCATCCCGGCGGCTGGTACGACTGGCATGACGGGACGCCATTCGAAGGCGGGCGAACCATCACCGTGGCAGCGCCTCTGGGCCGGCTACCGCTGTTCGCGCGCGCGGGCTCGATCGTTCCGATTGAAGACGACAGGGGGCTGACCGCCATCGTGTTCGGCGCGCCCGATCGCGGTGGTTCCGGTCTTGTCTATGTCGACGATGGCGAGACGTCGGATTGGCGCAAGACAGGCAGGACGATCGAATTCCGCCAGCGCCGCGACGATAATGGCCTCGTGCTCGACGTCAGCGGAGCGGAGCTCTCGGCACCAATCCGCGTCCGCGGCGTCGGCGTGCCGAATCTGCGGCTTGCCGGCACAGTCGAGTGAGCCGCGTCTGGCGCACTTGTCGCGAGATCCGAGGGACGTGGTGCCCCGGGGGGTAGAGAATCACAGAGATGGTGCGCCATTCAGAACAAAACTACGAACTCGTCTCATTGGAATGACTTTATGATTTTTGACGCAAGAGTATCACGGACATAGGCTCAGATCTGGCCGGTGTCCGTCTTGCCCTTCGTCCGTCTTGCCCCTCACCAGGATCGGGATCTTGGTGTCATCGCAATGGGCTTTCCGATTGGAATCTAGCAATTACCTGAGCGGCCCGCTCACACCGGGGCCAGCGAAATCATAACGCTGCGGCCACAGTCGTATTGAGGGAAACGGAGAGCGTACGACAACCGCTACGGCACCCGACGAAAAACGTCGCTTCCTCGCAGAGTTTTCATAAGGCCGGTATTCCTGTCCACATAAGCAAGCTCCCAACCGGTCCTCAGAATATCATTGCCAATCAAGCTTCCGACCCATGCGGTGATAGAGTTGCAGGATTTCATGGCGTTCTTCCACACAACCACGAATCTAACCGCATTCGCGCTGGTCTCGCCAACCAAGTCAAACGGAATACCTTGGCAATCAAATCCAGCCGCATTGTTGGTATATACGCCTCGGAAGGAGCCGGCCGCCGCACCGGGCCATATCCTCATCTCCGAACCACGCGCATTCTTCCAAACCGAAGGAAGCGGTAGCGTTTGCGCAGAAGCACTCGAAAGGCTCAAGCCGACAACAAGCAAAAAGGCCGATATAAATCGAAGCATAGAACAAGACCTCGGTTGGCATAACCTCAAAGCACAACCTTCAATATACAATCTCTTTTGTTGCGTCAAACGGATGCATAACGACACTAGCATGTGACGAGGATTTTGCCTCGACGACCTTCACGAGCATTGTGCGCGAGCGCTTGGCCGATCTTGGCAAGAGGGTAGCAAGCTTCGACAGGGGTGGCCGCTACGCCACATTGAATGAGATTCGAAACAGCAGTCATTTCCCGCGCAAGCTCGCCGCGCTCCACGAAATGTACCCAGTCGCGAAGGCGAAAAAAGCGAAGGTCGATATCGGGACGCGTCGTGGTCAATGACACGGGCAGCGGGGTCCCCGACAGCAGTCCATAATGCAAGTGCACGCCATTTACGCGCAGCCCCGACGCCAGTCGCGCCCCCTCCTCGCCCCCAACCGCGTCGAACACGATATCCAATCCGGCGCCGCTTGTGACTTCAGCAATGAGAGCCGATAGCCTGTCGCCCGGTTCCACAAGGGTAACACGCAAGTTGAGGTCGGAAAGAAGCTGAAGTGATCTTGGATTTCTCACGATGGCAATCGGACGTATCCCGACCCGATTTGCCAACTTGATCAGAATCCGACCAATTGCGGATCCGGCTGCGTTTACCGCCACGTGCAAAGCAGGCGACGACATAAGCGACCTACTCAGCAACAGGGCTGTCAGCGGGTTCACATAGGCGAAGGCGGCCTGTTCATCCGATAGGCCTGCGGGAACGCGAAAACACCACCGGCTGTCCGTCACCTTGAATTTTTGCCAAGCGCCAGCACTACCCAGAGGCCAAACCCGGTCGCCAACATTGAGCAAGGAATCACCGCCGGTCGCCTCGACGACACCTACGCCTTCGTAGCCAGGCACAAAAGGCAGTTCAGTCCGGTGGGCATACGCGCCAGAGATTGTAATAATGTCAGAGGGATTGATTGCGCAATGCGTCATCCTCACCAGAACGTGGTCAGTTGCAAGAGGTGGAGGACGATATGTCTCGATTTTGACTACGCGCTCGGCCGGCCCGAAATTTCGAACGATTGCGCGCTGATAATACTCGTCTTCCGAACGCATCGCAGTGTATGGTATCCATCGAGTTCTAAACGCACGTCCCAAGATTGACATGCAGAGCGGCTCTTCGTCCAATCCAATAAGTTCTCGATTTCGTATCCCGTTCCGGGACGTGGATATGCATGGCCATGTCCACAATGGCGCTTATCTTTCTTACATCGAGACCGCCATAAACGATTTTCTTCGCCATTCTGGATTGGAGGGCCACTTCGTGCCGGGGGCCGAGGGCCGTAGCTACCATGTCAAGAAGACTGAGCTGACCTACGAAAGCCCGCTTGGATTCGACGAGGCCGTCGTGGCGCGGGTGCGCGTTGGGCGCATCGGCAATTCCAGTCTCACCTTTGAGGGCTCTATAGAGCGCGAGTCGGACAACGCCGTGTCCGTGCTAGGGACCGTCGTTTGGGTATGCGTCGACACCAAGACCCGGACGGCGACCTCAATTCCCAGCGGCACGCGCCAGGCAATATCAGCCGCTCTAAATATGAGCTCCTGATTCTTGAGCCCCGAACGCTTTTCATCCAGCGGTCTAGCTGCTAGGCCGTCGACACTACGAAGCCCTGGGACGCCCGAGGAAGATCGGACGCCGCGTCCTTTTGGTCGTGTTGGCGAGCGTGGCGTGCTCGAATAGTTCCTACACCTACGCTGAACGGTTCACGTCGTCTTCATCACCAAGACGATGTCGTCACCCTTAACACTCGTGCCGGGTGAACGGAGAATCCGCTCGACTTTTCCATCGTACGGCGCGCGAACGAACAGTTCCGATTTGACTGATTCCACGACGTACAATTCGTCACGCGCTTTGACGACCTGCCCTTCCTTGACCGAAACTTTCAAAAGAACACCATCAAGGCGCGCAAGAATTTCCTTGGTCATAGGGAGCACCTCCGATCAGAGATAAGACTTGGTAAGGTAGCAGAACGGCCATGATAAATCCAGTGGTAGAGTCGACATGACACTATTCGGTGCCAACGGAGGGAAAGCACACGCGTCCGGTCTCACATGAACCAATGAAGGACAGAGCCTATGCCCCGCAAATCATGCCCCCCTCACCATCGACCCCGGCCAGAATATCCTCAAGTTGATGCATCGCTAGCTCGAAGAGGATACCTCACCGACTCGCGCCGTAACGTGACCGCCGGAGCCAAACTCCAGAAGCTCATGACCGCGAGAAGTGGCAAAGGGACAAACGAGCCAATGTTCGAATTGCCCTAATGCCGCCGCGACATTTGCCATTTCCGTTTGATTTTGCGGTCAGTCCACCAACTCGGCAACATATTGGACAACCACGTGCTGCCGGCCATACCTCGCGGGAAACTGATCCGCGCCAAATTTCGTTCAATTCCGGACTTGACCGCTTCTGCCGCGTCTTCGGCAGACATGCCGTCTTTGCCAGCGGCGGAGGTCATTGGGGTTAAAACAAACCCGGGGCAGATAACGCTGACCGCGATTCCCTTGCTGGCCAATCGTCCGCGCAGCGCCTCTCCATAGAGACGCGCCCACGCTTTGCTTGCTGCGTATCCCGGCGGACCTCCAAACGCCCGGAAAGCGGCAAGCGAACTCATGATCGCGATATGCCCATGCCGTCTGGAGAGCATCGCATCTATTGCCGGCTCGACAGTGTTCAGAACACCCAAGATATTCGTGCTCACCAACTGCCTGGCAAATGCTGAATCTTCCTGGCTTTTGGCAATACCAGCGTTCGCGATCACCAGATCCAAGGGATATTTGTGGTCAACTGCTGTGATGGCACTCGCCATCGCGGCCTGGTCTGCGACATTCAGAACAAGCGCCGAAGCATCAGCTCCGCGGGCTTGGCAACGAGCGGCGGCATCGGAAAGCCGCCGATCGTCGCGACCAACAAGGGCGAGGTGCACACCTGGACTTGCATAGGCCACCGACAGGGCTGCGCCTATCCCGCTAGAGGCCCCCGTAATAAAGACGCTCTTTGGAGTTGTCTGCATTAGAGTTCTCCGACCCATTGAAACAGCGTGGTGAGCCCAAGCCCGCCACCAATCCCGAGCATCGCCATTCCAAGAGCGCCATCTGCTCGCCGGCGCAACAATTGGGAGAACAGCCGCGTCACGAGTATCGCACCAGATGCGCCGAAGGGATGTCCCAGAGCGAGAGCGCCTCCTTCGTGATTGACCTTATCGGCAGCAATACCGAGGCGATCCAGCGAGCCGAGAACTTGCGCAGCAAATGCCTCGTTGAACTCGATCAGTTCAACTTTGTCGAGCGTGAGAGATGGCAATCGTCGCAACAGCCGATTTGTCGAGTCGACGGGCCCGAGACCGAGCAGATTTGGATCGACTCCAGCCGAGGCCGCGTCGATGAACATCAACCCCTGCTTCAGGCGAAGCTCACGGGCCAGGCGCCTGCTCAAGATCATCGTCACGGAGGCGCCATCGTTGAGCGGGCACGAATTTCCGGCTGTGACGGTTCCGTTCTCGACAAAGACGGGCTTTAGCGACGAGAGAGCATCCAACGACGTGTTGCGGCGCGGGCATTCATCACGATCTATCACCGCGCGTCGAGTCTCGATGGGAACAATTTCCTCCTCGAAAGACCCCGCATCGATCGACGCGATGGCCTTCTGATGGCTAGCAAGAGCGAAGATGTCCTGGCGCTCGCGCGTAATGTTGCATTCACGGGCTACATTTTCTGCCGCGACACCCATTTCCGGATCGCCGATGTCGTCGGGGGAAAAGCGCGCCCTGTTGTAGAAACGAGGTAGACCGCCTTTGGTGCGCGGCTTTTCAATCCGCCAAGGAGCCCTGCTAGTCGACTCGACGCCTCCCGCAACGTACCACTCGCCAGCGCCCGATTGCACCAGCCTGCATGCAAGAATGATCGCCTCCAATCCTGAGCCACACTGACGGTCTACGGTTAGCCCGGGGACACTGACGGGCAGGCCAGACGCCAACGCCGCAAGTCGGGCTATGTTGCCGCCAGCCGCCATCGCATTGCCAAGAATGACGTCGTCGATCAGGCCGGGCCGAGCGTCAATTCTGCTGAGCATATGGCGGATGATTGGTGCGACGAGTTCGTGTGGCTCGACGTCCTCGAATGCTCCGAAGGCACGACCAATCGGTGTACGAAAAGCCGAAACAACGATAGGCTGACGATCAGGTTGTAAGTTCGATGGAGTCATACTGGCCATCTTGAAGCAGTTCTGCGATCTTTCCCCTGGCGATTTTGCCGCTGGTTGTCATCGGCCATGACGATGTCCTGTAGAGGTCTCGGGGTATCTTGTACCGTGGAAGCGATTTGCCCGCTTCTTCGAGGATACCTTTGCCACCCTCAAAGCCCCCACACAGTATCGCGACCAGACGCGTCCCCAGATACGCATCATCGACGCCAAGAACAACGGCTTCATCCACTTCGGCAATATTCTTCAGCACGGCTTCCACTTCCGAGACGTATACGTTGAAGCCGCCAGTAATCAGCATGCCTCCCTCTCGCCCCATCACCGTCAGGGCACCGTTTGGCTTGAGCTCGCCAATGTCGCCCACGGTTGCTCCGCTCGAATCGACTCTAAAGGCTTTGCCATCATCGCCCCAAAGATACCCGTCGCAAATCAGGTCACTCTTGACGTAGATGGTTCCTGCGGTCTCATCGCCAAGCATCTGCTCGGAGCGCCGTACACTGATCTCGACCCCTGGGTACGCCTTCCCAACTGTGCCGATTGGCGTTTCGGGGTCGGAGGGATGCACGGTCGAAACGGAAACAAAACCCAGTTCTGATGCTCCGTAGTACTCCATGATGCGAGCTTGGGGGAACATGCTGCGCATCAGCGCAACGTGCTTGCTGCTGAGCTTGGCGCCTGCAGTCAGCACGTCCCGAATCGACGGAAAGACAGGGGATGGGGGTGAGACCCGCTCCGCGAGCGCGCTGACCATCGTTGGGACCGCGACTAATCTGTCGATGTCGCCACGGCTCAGCGCGTTCGCCACGAGATCGGCATTCCATTGCTTCACAGTGTGGAACGTGCCGCCGCTGTGAAGGGTCTCAGCCAGAGAGTACAACGCCAGACCGTGGGCGAGAGCGCCCGGGCACACAGTAGCAGGAGCATCCTGCAGGCCGAACAGGGGCACTCCACGAGCCAGACTTGCGCGCCACGCCGCGCGCGACCGACTATAGGCTTTCGGTTGAGAGGTCGTGCCGGAGGTGAAATTCACCAAGAAGGTGCCGTCTTCGGTCTCTGGCGGCTGTTTAGGGTCGGCCGGCGGATTGCCTTGACGTGGCTTCACGAACGCATCGGCAGTCTCGACGTTAAATCCCATGCGCCTTGCAATATCTGCAACGCTGGTGCTCGTCGTCTCTGTGACGATCAGATCCGGCCTCAGTCTTGTCAGTATATCCTGAAGCTGGCTGGGCAGCATCTTGGGATCAAGAACCGCGCACACGTTATTTCCGTGAGTGGCGCCAACAAACAATTCAGGGAAGAGCAGGTGGTTTCCGAGATCGAGCGCAACGACCTTTTCAACCCGATTCAAGATGGGAAGCTCCTTCCGGCTCCCTGGCAACGACGCGACATAAGCCCAGAATAATTGCGATCGATTTTCCAGTTCGGCAAAACTGCGCACCTTGCCATCAATTATGAAGGCGGGCTTATCTGGGGTGGCCGCGGCGTGGTGATGAAGCTGTTGATGAAACGGCATGTAAAACCCGACTCGTCGCTAGCGATCTACTCCGGCGTCAAGCGCAGGTCGGTGCACGTCGCACCGGCACGCACAGCGCCTCGGACGCGGGCGTGATGCCTGATTTCGTCACTCATCCAAGACCCTGGATATCCAACTTATCAAAACAAACAGGAACTACCAGAGGTTTAGTTTACACTGGGAGACAATTATCCGCAAATTTCGAGAAGCGGGCGATGTCATGCGATGCGTCCGAATGGAGTTTTCGCACGGCCTATTGTCGCGCTAGCCGCTTCCGTCTGATCTGCTCTGGCCGACTGAGCGGGATTTTGATTTCTTAGTGTTTCACCTGCCGGTGATCCGACTTGCCCCCCGAGACGCTGCCTGCCGGGCCTAAGAGGAGACCATCCAACGGCTGCTTCTTCGCAGGGGTCGCGAGAGGTCCCAACCAGTCAGGGTCTCCGTGCGAATTACTTGGCCGCGGCTACCGCAACTTTACGCGCCAACATCACCGGTCGAGAACGCCCGCACTTCACCTCCGGGCAATTCGAGAAGCAAGAACCCTGCGTTGCTCACGCCACGACAGAGCCCTTCGACGCGGACTGTCCGAGCCTCGTTAAGCGCAATCGATATGGACTGTCCATATCGCCAGATATTTCTACTATAGGCGTCTGCGATCGGCACGAAACCGGCTTGGGTCCAGCTTTCAAAGCGCGCCAACCAGCTACTTGCGATCCGTTCAACGAGAGCTAATCGTTCGATGTCGCAGAAGCGACCGAGGAAAGTCGTAGGGTAGATTACCCCCTCCGGTTCCGATGCAAGATTGACCCCGATCCCGACATAGATCCTGTTGGCGTCGCTCTCGATGAGAGTTCCAGAGATCTTTGCATCATCAACAACTATGTCATTCGGCCATTTGATCTTCACCGCAGCCCGATCATTGATCAGATCTCGCAAGACGTCGTGTATCGCGAGGCCAGTCGTCAATGGCAAAGTCGTGAAATCTTCATGCTCCGCATTATGGGGCAGCGTAATTGTCATTGCGACATTGTTCTTTGGGGCGTGCCAGACGCGACCAAAACGGCCTCTTCCGGCCGTTTGCTTGGCCGCAGACACCACAAATGCACCGTCGCTTCCAAGCTCGACCAAGCGCTTGGCCTCAGCATTGGTGCTATCCAACTCATCATAGTCGTGAATAGGAATAGCGCACTTAGATCGACCGATCATGTTCCTTCCTGCGACCTTGCATCCAGCTGTCCGTCTACCGGCAACTCTACTCGCGGTTAATGATCGGGTATGAACGTCGTACGGACATGGCTATAACCGAGGCGAGAACGGCTTTAGCCAAGTCGCCAGGCACAAAAGGTAGCGAGCCAAGCATCGCCTGGTTCGGGCTCAGGTGTAGCAAGGCGGCCATCCAGGGAATTCCCATCAGATAGCTAATTCCGAGCCCGCCTATGACGCAGAACGCGATCGTCTTGGGTAGCGTCAGATTTCTCCAACAGCTCTCGACCGCGTAGCCAACAAACAAGGCAATCACGGGCCAGGCGAGAAGGAAACCTCCGGTCGGCCCCAAAAACACCGCGAAGCCACCGCGGCCACCCGCGAGCGGCGGTAGACCGACCGCCACCAAGATAATGAACAGAACCTGCGAGAGCAGGCCGCGCTTCGCGCCGAGAATTGTCCCTGCCAGGAGCGGGCCAATGTTTTGCACTGTGATTGGAACGCCAGTGACTGGCAATGGAAATGGCGGAAACAACCCGACGGCAGCCGTCACCGCTGCAAACAGAGCGATGTAAACGATATCTTTGGTCGCCATGGCTCCCCCACAACCAGAGCATTCTACGGGTCGTAGGCTCGCGCATCAATAGCATTGGCGACATCGTCCGCCATTTTCAGAGTCCTTATGATGACCGGCAGCGCTACCGCGATCACACTCCGCTCCAAACCGCGAGCCCGCTGAGCCTCTCTGACCTCGGCCGTGATCTTTGCAACCACTGGAATAAAACGAAGCGCCAGCGACAGTCCGAGACTGACCTTAGCTGGGTTGATGCCAATACGCCGCAGCCCCCCGATACTCCCCTCAACGGCTTCGATCATGGACGAAGCCGGCGTGCTCAACGTCACCAATGATGCCAACAGGAGAAGAGCAACGAAACGCGAGACCACTAGCCCCGCGAATACCGCGTCTCTGGTGAACAGCTGGAACAGGAAAATGACCAAGAATATCCAGGAGGCGGGACGAATTTGCGCTATGAGGATTCTGCCGGGGATCTCAGCGAGAACGTACAGCCATACGATTCCGCTCAAGACAGCACCGATGATCCAAATGTCGTGAATTAGAAAGAGTGCTGTACCGCCGACCAGCAATAGAAGGACTTTGATCCCGGCAGGCAGTTGGTGGATAATCGAGTCCCGATGAAGGTACGTGCCTAGGCTCATGAGAGACGCTCTACGTACCGCGCTAACGCCGAAGACGGACTGTCGTCGATCACAACTCCTCCGTCCTCGAACGCGATGACTCGATCGAAGCTGCGAAGGAAGTCAAGATCGTGGGACACTACGATCGCGGTCTGTTCGAGCGAGTCGATGACCTCAGCAATGCGTCTCTTGTTCCGCAAATCAAGGAGCGTTGTCGGCTCATCCATCACGACATAGGTTGGCTCCATCGCCAGCACTCCGGAAATCGCTATGAGTTGCTTCTGGCCGCCGCTCAGATGATGAGAGGCATGCTTGCGAAATGGCAGCAGGTCATATCGGCTCAGTGCCTCGGTGACCTTCTGATCGACGAGCTCCTTTGGAAGCTTTAGGTTCTTTAGCCCAAAGGCAAGATCTTCGTCCACAACCGGAAAAACGATCTGGTTGTCCGGATTCTGGAAGACAAAGCCGACCTTCTTGCGAACCTGCTTGCCGTCCCTTTTTGTGTCGAATCCGTCGACGACGACCTTGCCTTCAGTCGGCAGCTGAAGGCCGTTGAGCAAGCGCGCAAAGCTACTTTTTCCCGACCCGTTCGATCCGACAATCGCGATCCGCTGTTCGGAGAGCGTTAGATTGATATTCCTGAGTACTGAGAACCCATCATAGCTCAAGGAAACGTCGTTGATTTCGATCATTGGCTGTCACTATCTGCTGGACGCACACCAGTTTGCAACTTTCGCCCTGTCAGGCAATCGAAAGCGCCTTTGTTCGCCTAGCAGGTCAGGCCCTTCCTTTGAAGTCTTGACGGCGGTAGGCCTATGGAAGGAGCTGATCAATCTCCCCTGTTTGGATGTCCTCAACACTTCTCTCACCTTGATTGCCGCGTGGGCAGCCGGCAGCTGCAACGATCCTATACGGAACCGCAGGCGCGGCATGACCAGGCACCCGCCTCAACTCTTGTGAGCGTCGGAATCTCGCGATGGCGCCGGCACAATTGCTGGCGGCGTGAATGCCTTCTCCGCCCGCCGGTGAACTCTTCCTCAACACCGAGACGCGCGGCAAAGCCCGACGAAAATCGCGAAATCGTCACACGCTTCACCCGTCGGCCCGATCACCTGCGTCATGACAATCACCACATTTTCGCGGTTCGAAAAGGCGAGATCGTTGCGCTCAAGGGGCGTCATGAATCGCTATTCGCGCCTTCGATCCCGCCAGAAACGCCGATGGAGAGTCCGGTCCGCTCTCGCTGGTTTGGGCGCTGACTGCCGCCGGGCTGCTCGTCCTCCTCTCCATGGCGCTGTGAGCACCCCGATGAGGTGTGAACGGGATGTTGGCGATTGGGCTTAAGTCTCGAGGACTACTCAGCAGGCGCCGCTGAGACAAGGGGGATATCAATCGCTATCGCTGCCGTTCGACTGCCGCACGCCCGGAGAGTTGAACCAGATCACAGCCGTATCGATCTGCAGCGCCTTTCTCAAGGCAGCGTCACGGAGCAAGCCCTCGGGCAGGAGCTTCGCCTCCGCTCGTAGAGTTTGCGCCTCTCTTATGAGACGCTCCTCAAGTGCCGCTGCCTGTTGAACATGGCCCTGGGACAGCATGGCAAGCTCCTTTTCCTAGAGGAAGGCGGGAGCGCACCGGGCGTTCTCATCACAGGCAAAAGCCACGATCCGCACTGTGACACCCAATCCTTATCCGAAAGCAGCCGGAATGCGAGTCATTTAAATCGCTTGATTTGCTTTGGACGAGGTCGCTTACGGCGTGCTAACGTTTGATATCACCGCACGGTCCGCGGCATCTATCGGTGACCGAGAGCCGAATGCTCCCGCTTCGTACAGACTGGAGATGGTGATGCAAAACGGCGCTGGACCTTTCTCAGAGACTGAGCTGACGATCGTGGAGCGCTATACGCGCGCCGCGGTCGAGGACTTGGATAGTCCCGAGATCCTGGACTTGCTTGAGAAAATCGAGGACGAGATCAGAAGACGGACCGCCATAGCAACGGATCGAGAATAGATCAGACTCGTCTCTCGGCCTGTGCTATCGTAGCCAATGCGAGAAATTTCAGTCACATGTTTGGTCCTGATCTGGGCCACCTCGGCAGCGGCCCAAACGGCCGCGCGGCAGCAGCTTCAGCACGGCTTGGTCTCACGACAGGCCAGTGCAGGAATGACAATGAGCTTCTCCTTTCTCACCTCAAGGCCCTGCGTTAGCCTGTTCGAAAATCCAGAAATCCGACTTAAGGACGTTCCGCAAGGAGCGGCTTCAATCCTCGTGCAGCTTACCCAAGCTGATCACGAATACGGCGGCCAGGAAGTTCTCCTGCCAAAGAACGGCATCCTTCCGGCTGGCGCTCTTCGGACGTTCGGACCTTGCAACCCCGGTGTCTACCAATATGAGGTGACCGTTAAGTCGGCCGCTGGCGAAGTCCTGGGGCGGGCGCGGCAATCGCGTTCGTTTCCCGATGATATCGAGTTCAAACCGCCGTCGAACGAGCTACCCTGAAGGGAGCGAGCGGGAGCAACGGAAGGGGGCCTGACAGCAGGCGGCAACTAGAATGCGGTATGCACCGTGAGGTCAAAGAGTGCTGGTTGGCTCGACGGCCATAGTGCTGTTTGGCGCCGCGCTCATCCGCTGGTCAGCGTTCGGACTGTTCGTTGATCGGGACTTATTTTCATACCCCAGGGCGGCCCGCCTTCTCCCATTCAACCTGACGGCAGTAAGGGCCAGTGAACGTCGGCTGTTGACCCAGCCGGACCTTCCAAGTTGGGACCGCTTTTGATATAAGCGCGTGTAACGTAGCCTACGGTTTGTAGGGGATCTACGAAATGGATCCAGTCAGCGACCCAGCCAAGCTGAAGGCAGAGGCGACGTATAACGCGGCAGCGGACCACTTCGATGATGGCCCGCTTGCGTTCTGGGATCGCTATGGTCGGCTCACCCTGCAAAGGCTCTCGCTCGCACCGGGATCGGCGGTGCTTGATGTAGGTTGCGGGAGCGGCGCTTCCGCCATACCAGCCGCGATCGATGTCGGACCGCAGGGGCGAGTTATTGGGATCGACCTTGCAGAACGGCTGCTGACGATCGCGCGCTCGAAAAGCCTCGCGCAACATCTGCACAACGTCGAGTTCCGTCGTGCTGACATGACGGCACTGAGCTACCCAGATGCATCATTCGACGCCGTGATCTCGGTGTTTTCGCTCTTCTTCGTGGCCGATATGGTCGCTGAGATTCGCGAACTGTGGCGCGTGCTGCGGCCCGGCGGAAAGCTCGCCATCACCACCTGGGGGCCAAGAATGTTCGAGCCTGGCTCTGAAGCATTCTGGTCGGCGGTGAAGGAGTTCCGTCCCGATCTCGTCGCAACCGTCAGCCCCTGGGAGCGCATCACCAGGCCGGACGCGCTGCGCCAGCTTCTGTCGGAGAGTGGGATCAGTGGCGCTGAGGTGACCTCGGAAGACGGCCGGCAGCGGCTTGAGTCTGTGGAGGATTGGTGGACCATAGTGCTCGGTTCAGGTTACCGCTGGACGGTCGAGCAGATGAGCGAGGGCGAAAGAGCGGGGGTCAAAGCCGCGAACCTGAAGAAGCTGCGGGAGAGCGGTACAACGTCAGTCGAGACAAACGTGATCTGCGCCATCGCGCCGAAGATTTAGCATCGATCCGGCACCGCAACGCGAACCTGGGGTGCCCGCAAGTGACACGCGATTCGCTCACCCAAACGGCTTTTGCGACTGCCAGCAGCGGGCCATGCGCTCCCGACGTAGGATGCGACTATGTGCTGCCGATGACGTAGTTAGATCGATCAAATTCGGTACAATGTGCCTCCGATGGATGATCTGATGCTGGCTCATCGATGAAACGACGGGTGTTTCTTGCGGGCTTGTGGGCCGCGGCTTACGGAGATCTGTCGGCGGCTCTCGCGCAGCGAAGTTTGCGCACGATCGGCATATGGTGGAGCCCGCTCCAAGTGCGCGAGATACTGGCGCCTTATAAGGCCCGCCTTGAGGCACTCGGTTGGGTCGAAGGCCGAAACGTCCAATTCCTGGTTCGCGCTTGGGACGGCGATGCCGGCAGCATGCGCCTGCAAGCAGGCGAGTTGGTCGCTGCGCACCCTGATGTTATCGTGGCGCTAAGTAACCCGGCAGTTGCCATCCTGAAGCCGCTCGGCGGCAACGTACCCATCGTGTTCGGGATGGTTGCCGATCCGGCCGGAAGCGGCTTCATCCAAAATCTGGCTCGGCCCGGCGGCACCATAACCGGCTTCACCAATTTTGAGGCTTCGATGGGTGGCAAGTGGCTTGAGGTGCTCAGGGAAGCTGCACCGGACACCACTCGGGTGTTGGTCTTCATGCATCCCGAAACGGCCGCACACAAGGAATTCTTCGGGGCGATAGAGAGCTTGGCTGGACCACTCAAGATTCAGGTAACTGCTGCCGGTATCCACAACAGCGCCGAAGTAGAGCGCGCATTCGCCGAGTTCATTGCGAGCGGAAGTCGAGGGGGCGTCATTGCGTTGCCCCACGCCATCACCGAGGTCAATCGCGATCTCATAATCCAGCGGGCGACCGCCAATTTCATGCCAACAATATTTGCATTCGAGGCCCACGCATACGCGGGAGCGCTTGTGACTTATGGTATCGATCGCAGCGATACCATCATGCAGACAGCAGACTACGTCGATCGCATTCTTCGTGGTACCCGGCCGGCAGACCTGCCGGTTCAGGCAGCCCAAAAATTCGAATTGGTTGTCAATCTCAAGACGGCGAAGGCGTTAGGCCTCACCATATCTCCAACATTGCTGGGCCGTGCTGATAAGGTCATCGAGTAGCCAAAACAATCGTAGTCTGTTGCCGGGTGGCGCTCGGTCTATCCGGTCCGGAACGCGGAAGCTGAGGTTGCGAAGCTTCAGGGAGCGTGGGCCAGCCATCGTACTCGTCGATTGCGAGCATAAGACCGCCAAGCTCCACCTCATCTGTGATAGCCGGGCGGTGGGTCACTTCGACCTTTAGGAGAGCGCCTCTTGGCGCTGCAGTAGGATCGAGGGGCCCACGGAGAGTTCTAACGGCGTATCGAAAAACGGTACCGAGCGTTCCACGAAGGCGATGAGCGGTCTCCCGCCGTCCGCTCTTTTCGATCCGCTGGAGGACGTGCTGGTGCGCAGGGGCGGACCATATTTGGGCGCCAAAACCACTCATATAACTTCACAATTCTGCCGACTAGAAATCCCCTACCCATACTCCTACCCGTCCAGATGTGTGCTGTCATGGAGCTCCGTCGCCTTAGAATTATGTCCCCCGATCAATTCGACAAACTGATAAGTGATGGGTGATCCGCAAACGACTGGCGAAGTGGATGGCGAATTTGTGCTTCCGCGAGAACACAGAACTCGACGGTTTCCACGCCCGCATCAGCGAGGAGGAAATCAAAGAGCTCGTGATCGGCGTCGTGGACAATTGCTATCTATGGCAAGTCGCACGATCGGTCCGTGACGAGTGCTACGGATGCGCGAACAAGCAAAGCCTTGCCGAGCTGATTGCGAAGCACATTCCAGCGTTCGAGCAAGACGCGATCAATTCAGAGAGCGTCGCCGCACCGCAAACAACGTGTCTGCGATGATGGACGCGCCTTCGCTTGCTGGAACGATACTATGACCTGCCGGGACGCCATCATGCGAGCGGTTGCCGACGTGGACCGCAATCCCAGCTGCGAGCTCAAGCGCGGAAAGGTCTCGTTTTCTTCCAACCCATCTTTGTATGAGTAACGCTACGTGATTTGCTCGTTGGCTTGTTCTTCCCAGTATCATCGGGACTGGGCGATCAATTTGCCTGCCGCTTTTGAGCCGCAGCCTGGTCGATTAGGAAATCGTCCAATTTCCGGCCGCTCCGAAGTTGCGGCCGCAGCCACCTGGGCAGCCTGCCGCGTCCCGACCAGGTCTCCGCCGGGTTCTTCGGATTGCGATATTTGGGTCGGACGGGTGGATACGGTCGGCGCTTGCGGTCGAACCGTGTGACCGCATCAGCCAAGCCAATCTTGTGCAGCCGTTCATCCAACCGCGCTTTTTGCAGCAAGAGTTTCTCAGCGAGGCTGGCGACAACTTGTTGATGCAGACTCCAGAGCTCCTCAAGGGAGAGCGAATTGAAATGCTCAGTGTCCATGGCTCAATCCGAATTCTTTGGAGAGAAAGCCCGCGCAGACAATTTGGGAATTAACGAGCAGACAAATCTCCATTCCTCTTGGTCGCACAGCCACAGTTAACTCCGGGAGGTAATCGGAGAAAGGCAGGACGGGGGTAATATCATGGCGGCGCATTTATTTGGTGCGGGGCGACTACAGGCGAGCTGTGATGCAGCGTGTAGCAGCCTAGCGCTAGGGCGAGCGTATTAAATCGAAGATCGAGAGCACAATTAATTCATTGTGCGGCCAGATTTAAGCCGCATGATGGCCCAGGTTGGCGCGAACGGTGATGCTGGCCGGGGGCGCAACACCGGGAGTTTTCGATGACCGGTTATTTGCGATTGTGCTTCGTCAGCTTGGTTCTTGTTGAAATTCTTTCGACGGCGCCTGCGTCCTCCAATCCTCTTGCGGACATCTTCAATACCGCTGCACCACAACCTGCTGTGCCCTCTCCGCCGCAAGCGGAATGCGTGGCACGCCCCGGCAGCTCGAGCCCCGCCGGCCAGCATTGGGTCTATCGAATGGACGGGCACCGCAAATGCTGGTTCCTGACCGAGAGTACCGCGAAGGTGAAGACCGTTCCTCGGCGCGTGGCCAAAGATAGCACCGCCAGTTTGGACCGGAGCGGGACCGTGCGGCCCCGGCAGATCGGGGTCGTTGGTGCGCGCGCGGAGTTGCTGAGCTCGGCACCGGCCGAGCCGTCTCAGCCGCCTCACCCTGAAGTCAAGGTAGCTGATGCTGACTCCGATCTCGATAGAGACATCGCTCTGATGTCGGCGGACCTCATCTCTGCGCATGGCCGCCGGCCGACGCCCCTCGTGCCCGGCCAAATCGATGTCGAGCAACTTCTCGCGACCGCGCCGGCAACCGATGTGGTGACTTCGTCCGAACCTCCGATTATGCCGATCGGCGTACGCCTCGCGGAGGCTGGTAACGAGGCGGCGAGCCGGACGGCAACTTGGCTCGGCGTACTCCTGATGATGCTGGGGATGCTCTCCATCTTAAGCACGAGCCGCTCGCTTCGGCATGCGGTGAGATTGCGCTACTGAAGCCGCTACGCTTGGGCAGAGTACCTGACGCGCTGCCGTGCGACGGAAGAGTTCCAGGCGCCCGTATACCAAATGGCCACAGGTACAAAGGTTCCGCGCGCATTCGTTGAGTTTGGTGCTGCCTCAGGCGGACATTGACTACGGATGACGACCCCGTTGGGATGGGACTGTGGTCATGCGGTACAAAGTGTTCGTGGTGGACAGCAGCCGGCGAGTGATCTGCGCCGCGAAGTTCGATTGCATCGATGAGCAGGCTGCGAGATGTCGAGCCGAGCATATGTATGGCGAGCACGACGTTGAGCTTTGGGAAAGCGATCGGCTCGTCGCTAACCTAATTTGTCGTGTAGCGGCGGTCAGTTAGCTTCCCTCGACGCAGCTTGCCGGAACCATTTTCGGTTCGAGCTTCACATCACTTTCGGATGCTACTTGCTGGGACCTTCCTGCGCGTCAAAGCGCACCTGCCGGCAATCGCGAGACGGGTGTCGGGCGGCGCGCGGAGTAACAACAAGCTATGCGAAGCTCGTGGGCAAGCATTGTAATGTCGGAATCCGAACCGACTGGACGCGACCGAGTCTTGTCTAGTTGGTCCGTTGCTCAGAACCGAACCATATTAGCGATCGGCCCGGCGCAAATGCCGGGCTTATTCGTTGCGCCCGTCTTCGCGGCTCAGCTCCAAGGAGCGAGCACGTGCGCCGGAGGAGCCGGTCATATGGCTTTGGGATCACACGAGCAATCTCGCTTCGTAGCTCAGTCCTCGAGCGCGCTATCATTTCCCCTGAGCTCTGGGGTGGCCTCACGCTCTGGGACCTGGTGCGAGCGATAGCGCGACTCGCGCTCACGGGGTGCCGGCCGTTCAGACGGATTGCGACCAATCTTGGCTTGGAGTTCGAGAAGGTCGGTGAAGACGTCGGCCTGGCGGCGCAACTCGTCGGCGATCATCGGCGGCTGGCTGGCGATGGTGGAGATCACCGTGACCCGCACGCCCCGGCGCTGGACGGCCTCGACCAGGGGGCGGAAGTCGCCGTCACCCGAGAATAGCACCATCTGATCGATGTGCTCGGCGAGCTCCATGGCGTTTACGGCGAGTTCGATGTCCATGTTGCCTTTGACTTTGCGGCGCCCGGCGGGGTCGACGAACTCCTTGGTGGCCTTGGTGACGACGGTGTAGCCATTGTAGTTTAGCCAGTCGACCAGCGGACGGATCGAGGAATATTCCTGATCCTCGATAATGGCAGTGTAGTAGAATGCCCGCAGCAGCGTCCCGCGACTTTGAAATTCACTGAGTAGGCGCTTGTAATCTATGTCGAAGTTGAGTGTCTTCGCCGTGGCATAGAGATTGGCTCCGTCGATGAAAAGCGCAATCTTGCTGGGACCTGACATGATGGACGATCTCTGGCCGCAAGTGCCATGCTGCGGGCCCAGCGCGGGTGAACCCGCCAAATGAAACGGCACTTCTAAGGCTTTCATCGAAGCTTGACCTCGCAAAGCTATACATAGGTATGTCCGCCCAGGAGTTGGCGTCAGCACTATCGATTGTTCTCCGTGCACATGGACCTGGACGGAAAGATCGCGCGAGTGAAGGAACTCATCGCGAAGCGTGAGGAGTTGGATACCGAGCTCAATGAGCTTCTTGGTGGCGCGGCTCGCGAGCGCCGCGGTCCCAAATGCTCGATCTGCAATGAGACGGGACATCGGGCAACCACGTGCCCAACAACGTCGTCCGCGGCACTAACAGCTTAGACTACAAAAGCCCGCTCCGGCGGGCTCTTTTCTGTCGGATCCAGTGCCTTGCGATGCGATGAGGATCTCCTGTCCCAAAAGGCGAACTGGAAACAGGGCGTTTGGTTCAAGCGCGTGTTTGCGCGCGCTGCTTCACGATGGCTGAGGTGACGAGCCCGAAAGCGAACAAGGTAAACATAATCCCTATCGTGATCTGCCCGATCGCGGCGATCCGCGCTGTCGGCGATAGTGGCGCGATGTCGCCAAAACCCGTCGTCGTGAGCGTCGTCAGACTGAAGTAGCTTGCACTCCCGAAATCGAGTCGATGCTCGGTGCTTCGTGCAAAGGCGAAGGCATTCGCGCCAGGTCGATCAATGAGAAGGTAGAGGTAAGCGAAGCCTTCGACAAAAAGCACGTAGGCCAAGACGACAAGTTGGATCGCGTGTGTGAGCGATATCGATCGCGTGTCATGCCCGCCGAGCATCCGGTTGGTGGCCACGATCAGCGCGCCGAACGCAATGCCGATGAGCATCACAGCGCTGATCCCAGCGTATATCTGCACTATCTCGCCATCCGCCGTGTTTCCCGCAGCCAGAAGGTTGTATGTCAGCGGCTCAGCCGAGGCAATGATAGCCATACCGACGACGATGGTCAGGGTGGCAAGGGGTATGTCGGTGTCGCCATCGGCAGATTTGATGCTTTCAAACCTCCGCTGGGCGAGATCGATCACCAGGTTGACAAGGGCAGGAAGCCCGATG
Organism: Bradyrhizobium sp. CCBAU 45384; assembly: GCF_028128665.1. Lineage (NCBI taxonomy): Bacteria > Pseudomonadati > Pseudomonadota > Alphaproteobacteria > Hyphomicrobiales > Nitrobacteraceae > Bradyrhizobium > Bradyrhizobium sp. CCBAU 45384. The sequence continues at coordinate 388,992 of NZ_LBIZ01000120.1, read as the reverse complement.
AAACCGATCATCACGACATTCGAAAGTTCCACCACGACCGCCCATCGCGATCCGCTCGTGCACGCGTAGATATCTCCGTAGCCGACCGTGGCAAACGAGATGACGGTGAAATAGAACGATTCGGGGAGACCAAACTGTTTCGGATCAATCGGGTCAGCGCCGGAGCAGAACGGAAAGTCCTCTGCCGTCCGCGCGAGAAAAACGTAGAAGTAAGACCACATGGCGATCAGAAGGAAGAAATAGATAACGAGAGTGATCGCCGGCACAGCGAAATTGCTTGGCGGATGTTGTTTTATGCTTTCGAACCACCGCAAAAAAATCCGGATGGCCAGCCGAAGCAGCAGACCCGAGCCAATCGCTGCGATGAGTGAAACGATGGCGGTCGCGGGCGAGGGCGTCACGAGCCAATAGCAGAGCCCGCTCGAAAGCAGCCACGCCGCATTCATTCCGGTCGACTTCAGCAGTGCTCGCGTTGGGCCGTCCATCTCGCTTTCCCCTCTAGCTTTTGGGAGCGTCCAGACGGCCTAGATGGGTCGTCTGGAAATCGAGACCGTCATTCGCCTACACGTTCTATCTTCGACATTTGCGAGTCAGGACGAGCCCTCGGCTTGTGGCATTCAGCCAAGCTTCACCTCATCTGTGATAGACGGGCGGTGGGTCACTTCGACCTTTAGGAGAGCGCCTCTTCGCGCTGAGGCAGGATCGAGGGGCGCACGGAGAGTTCTAACGGCGTATCGGAAAACGGTAGCGAGCGTTCCGCGAAGGCGATGAGCGGTCTCCTGCCGTCCGCTCTTTTCGATCCGCTGGAGGAGGTGCTGGTGCCCAGGGGCGGAATCGAACCACCGACACTGCGATTTTCAGTCGCATGCTCTACCAACTGAGCTACCTGGGCGTGCTCCAAGAGAGGGGCCAAAGCCCATCGAGCGGGCGGTTTATAGTGGGCTCGGAGCGGCCTGTCCACCCACGCTTCGCCTTCGGCTTCGCGGGGCGCGGCCCGGCTGTGTACAAGCTCGGGCGGGCTTGCCGCCGCATGCCGGCCGCCAAAATAAGATATTGATATTGCTTGCTATTCTACATCATCCACCTCGTCATCCCTGCCAGGAATGACGTAGGAGCCTTTCAGCCAGCGGTTCAGATCGACGTCGCGGCAGCGCGAGGAGCAGAACGGGCGGGTGGCTTGCGCCTGCGGCTTGCCGCAGATCGGGCAGGTTTTGAGGGGCGAGGTGGGCTTTTTGATTTGGTCGTCCATGGTCGGGATAGCTGTACACGAGGTCGGGGCGTTCAAGGGCCCGGCAGCAAACGGGTTTCTCGGGCCGCTGCGCAGAATCCGCGCCGGCCGATCCTACTGTGCATGGGGTTGTTTTCGAGATTCCAGTCAGACCGTGGTGGCGTTGAGCCAGCCGAAGCGGATCGGGAAGCCCTCGCCGCCGAGCAGCGTCGTGGTCTCGTAGAGCGGCAGGCCGACCACGTTGGTGTAGGAGCCGACCATCTTCACCACGAACGAGCCGGCGATACCCTGCACGGCATAGCCGCCGGCTTTGCCGCGCCATTCGCCGGAGCCGATATAGGCCTGGATGTCGTCCTCCGAGAGCCGCTTGAAGCGGACGCGGGTCTCGACCAGGCGCTGGCGGAAGGCCTCGCGCGGCGTCACCAGGCAGATCGCGGTGTAGACGCGGTGGTTGCGGCCCGACAGCAGCCGCAGGCACTGCGCGGCTTCGTCCACCAGGTTCGCCTTGGGCAGGATGCGGCGGCCGACCGCCACCACAGTGTCGGCAGAGAGGATGAAGGCGCCGCGCAGCTCGTCGTCGAGCTGCACGGATTTGAGCGCGGCATCGGCCTTGGCCCGCGCGAGGCGGTTGGCGCAGGCGCGCGGCAGCTCGCCCCGCCGCGGCGTCTCGTCGACGTCGGCCGGCCGGAGCGCATCGGGGTCGATGCCGGCCTGGTTGAGCAGCGACAGGCGCCGCGGCGAACCGGAGGCAAGTACGAATTTGGGGCGGCCGAGCATCAGGTGATTTGGGGGATCAGGCAGGGGTGAATTGCGCGCGGAACCTATCGGAAGGGGGCTGATTTCACAACCCGGAACCCGGACTTTGCTGATTCGAGGTTTCCGACATGCGTGTGCCCTTGGTCTGTGACGCAGGTGTTACGGCCTCTATCCGCTCGCGGCGCCCACTTTCGCGAAACGCCGGCGGATCCGCATCAGGAGCTGGTCACAGACCTCGCGATAGGCGGCGAGCTTCTGGTCGCGGCTGCCCTCCATCGTGGTCGGATCCTGCGTCGGCCAGTATTCGACGTCGGCGGCGAGCGTGCGGGTCAGCTCCAGCGCCTTGTGATGCGCCTCCGGAGACAGCGTGATGATGAGGTCGAAATTCAGCCCCTCCCAGTCCTCCAGCTCCTCGAAGGTCTGCGGCTTGTGGCTGGAGATGTCCTGGCCGAGTTCGGCCATGACAGCGACCGCGAACGGATCGAGCTCGCCTTTCCTGGCTCCGGCGGACTTTACGTAGAGGCCTTGCGGGAACATATGCTGGAGCAGGCTCGCGGCCATCGGCGAGCGCACGCTGTTCATCGCGCAGGCGAACAGCACCGATTGCGGATCGCGTGCGCGTGGCGGACCCGCCATCGCACCTAACCCTTCCAGTGCAGGACAGTGATGAGCGTGAACAGCCGGCGCGAGGTCTCGAAATCGACCCGCACCTTGCCCTTCAGCCGCTCCTGCAACGTGCGCGATCCCTCGTCATGGATGCCGCGGCGGCCCATGTCGATGGCCTCGATCTTGTCGGGGGTCGCGGTGCGGATCGCCTGGTAGTAGCTGTCGCAGATCATGAAATAGTCCTTCACGATCCGCCGGAACGGCGTCAACGACAAGAGATGCGCGACCACGGGCGTGCCGTCCTCGCGGCGGATATCGAACATCAGCCGGTTGCCGCTGATGCCGATATGCAGCGTGAACGGGCCCTTCCCTTCGGCGCCGTTGGGCGCGAACAGGTTCTGCTCGATCAGATCATAGATCGCGATCGCACGCTCATGCTCGATGTCGGGCCCGGAACGGCCGATCGAGTCCTCGTCGAGGGTGACCGCAACGATGCGATTGGTCGAGTCGTCCTGTTCGGGCGGCTTTGTCATGACAGATTGAGGCGCAATCCAATCGAGCGCGAATGGGCGTCCAGCCCCTCCGCTTGTCCGAGCGTCATCGCAGCCGGCCCCAGCGCACGCAGCTGGTCCGGGCCGCATTTCAGGATCGAGGTGCGCTTCATGAAATCGGCGACCCCAAGGCCCGAAGAGAATCGTGCCGAGCGCGCCGTCGGCAGCACGTGGTTGGAGCCGCCGACATAATCGCCGATCGCCTCCGGCGTATGTGCACCGAGAAACACTGCGCCGGCGTTGCGGATTTTTGCGGCGAGCGCGTCGGGATCGCGGGTCATGATCTCGAGATGCTCGGCGGCGATCGTGTCCGCAAGCGGGATGGCGTCGGTGAGATTCCTCACCATGATGACGGCGCCGAAATCGGCCCAGGACTTGCCGGCAATCGCGGCGCGCGGCAGCGTCTTCAGCTGCGCTTCAACGGCTTTCTCGACATCGGCGGCCAGGCGCGCGCAATCCGTGATCAGGATCGACTGCGCGCTGGCATCGTGCTCAGCCTGCGCCAGCAGGTCAGCGGCGATCCAGTCGGCATTGCCGGTGTCGTCGGCAATGACAAGCACTTCGGAGGGGCCGGCGATCATGTCGATGCCGACCTTGCCGAACACCAGCCGCTTGGCGGCGGCGACATAGGCATTGCCGGGGCCGACGATCTTGGCGACCGGCGCGATCGACGCGGTGCCGTAAGCGAGCGCGGCGACAGCCTGCGCGCCGCCGACGCGGTAGATCTCGGTGACACCGCCGAGCGAGGCCGCTGCCAGCACCAGCGGATTGAGCTTGCCGTCCGGCGACGGCACCACCATCACGAGGCGCGACACGCCCGCAACCCTGGCCGGCACCGCATTCATCAGCACCGAGGACGGATAGGCGGCAGTGCCGCCCGGCACGTAGAGGCCGGCGGATTCGATCGCGGTGTAACGCCAGCCGAGCTCGACGCCGAGCGGATCGGTGAAGCGCTCATCCTTCGGCAGCTGGCGGCGGTGATAGGTCTCGATACGGTCGCGCGCGAACTTGAGCGCATCCAGCGTCGCCGCATCGCAGGCCTTTGTCGCGGCGTCGATCTCGGCGGCCGAGACGCGAAGGCCGGATGCATCCAGCGTCAGCCGGTCGAACTTGGCCGTGGCCTCGAGCAGGGCGGCGTCGCCGCGCCTTGCCACATCGTCGACGATGGCGCGCACGGCGGCCTCGACGTCGGCCGAGACCTCGCGCTTGGTGGCGAGAAAGGCTGCGAATCGCTGGTCAAAATCGGCACTGCTGCGGTCGAGACGAACGGGCATTTTGGCTTGGCTTCTGCTGGTTTAGGGGGCGCAGTCCGGCTCACCGGCCCCCTGCTCAATGGCGCGGCGGGGAAGCTGCGTCAACCCTTTGCAACCCTTGGCAGGCTCGGCGGCAACCTGAGCTGCTTGCACTGGTATACCGGCCGCCTCACCCCTCCCCCTCGATCCCTACCCCCGTTCCCAGTTCGTCCGCCCCGAGATCGGTCAGCTCGCACTCCAGGCATTCGACGTCGAGGCGGATGGCGCCGCCCTGGGCGAACAGCAGCAATGCACTACCACCAGGCTCCTCGTTGCGGCCGTCCTGGGGATGAAACTCGATGCCGACGAGGTCCAGGATCTTGTCCGGCGCGGCCAGGTCGATGTTGCGCGACTTGCAGGCCAGCACCCGGTCGAAACGAAGCGCCGACACCAGCCGGCGCGGCTCGGTCTCGCCCGCCAGCGTCTGCTCCCAGTCCAGCCGGCTCATGCCGACCACCAGGCGCTTCTCGCCCTGCCGCCAAATGATGTCGGACGGCTGGACGCGGGCGTCCTGCACATGGGTCGAGATCACGGCAAGATCGTCGGCATCGAGCGCGATCAGTTTGAGCGGGGGAGACATCACCGGCACTTCTCCTCGAGGGGCGAACAGGCCTCAACGCGCGCCGGCGCCGAAATATCCAAAAGCTCGCAGCCGGCGCGGCGGCTGCGAGCTCGAAGGATACACTGGTCAGCGTCGCTGAGACATCCCACCCCCGCCCGCAAGCAGAGCGATCCGCTCAGCTCCTGAAGAACGCCAGCAGATCCGCGTTGATGGTCTCGGCTTCCGTCGTCGGCATGCCGTGTGGAAAACCCTTGTAGGTCTTCAGCGTGCCGTTCTTGAGCAGCTTGGCCGACAGCGGCGCCGAATCCGCATAAGGCACGATCTGGTCGTCGTCACCATGCATCACCAGCACCGGCACGTTGATCTTCTTCAGATCCTCGGTGAAATCGGTCTGCGAGAACGCGACGATGCCGTCGTAATGCGCCTTCGCCCCGCCCATCATGCCCTGGCGCCACCAGTTCTGGATCACCGCTTCCGACGGTTTTGCGCCGGGACGGTTGTAGCCATAGAAGGGACCGGCCGCGATGTCGCGATAGAACGCCGAGCGGCCGGCGGCGAGCGCGGCCTGGAAGCCGTCGAACACGCTCTTGGGCAGGCCGCCGGGATTGGCCTCGGTCTTCAGCATCAGCGGCGGCACCGCAGAAAGAATCGCGGCCTTCGCCACGCGAGACTCGCCATGACGGGCGATGTAATGCACGACCTCGCCACCGCCGGTGGAATGGCCGACATGGAGGGCGTTCCTGAGGTCGAGATGCGCGGTCAGCGCCGCGAGATCGTCGGCGTAGTGATCCATGTCGTGGCCGTCGGCGACCTGTGCCGAGCGGCCATGGCCGCGGCGGTCATGGGCGATGACGCGATAGCCGCGCGTGACGAAGAACATCATCTGCGCGTCCCAGTCGTCCGACGACAGCGGCCAGCCATGGCTGAACACGATCGGCTGGCCCGAGCCCCAATCCTTGTAGAAAATCTCGACGCCGTCTTTGGTGGTGATGGTGGGCATTGGGGGTTCCTTTAGTAAGTTTAGTCATTCCGGGGCACGTGAAGCGTGAACCTCAGGTGCGCAATTGCGCACCGGGGAATCTCGAGATTCCGGGTTCGTCGCTGCGCGACGCCCCGGAATGACGACGAGCTGGCGATCAGGCGAACGCCATCGGCTTGTAGCGGCGCCAGGCGCCGATGGTCAGCACCACGAAGAACACCAGCACGAGGCCCTGCACCACGGCGAACACGGGGCCCGACGGCGGCGCCGGTGGCACGGCGGGTGCGAGCGCGGCCAAAGCCGGGATCTTCAGGAACGACTGGATGATCAGCACGAAGACGTTGAAGTAGAGCGAGATCATCGCGGTCACGATGTAGATCGGCCGCCAGACGCCCTTGAGGTTCATGCCGTAGAGCGCGATGCAGGCGATCGCGAGCAGCACCAGCGAGATGCCGGCGATGATGTAGGAGGGCAAGAGCTGCTTGAACGGGAACAAAAAGCCCGTGGCATTGGTCAGGATGGTGAAGAGCAGGAAGATCGCGGTGAGGCCCGGCATCGGCTTCGAGCCGAGCAGGCCGAACATCACGACGAGGCCGGCCGCGATAGCGATCAGGCTGATGACGACATGGACCAGTGTGAAGGCTTGCAGGCTCATCCCGAGAACCATGGCATCTCTCCTATCTCTGCGTTGAGATCAAAGGATTGATATTACGCTCCTCATCGAATTGCCACATGCGGCACGATCACACATGAGCGTCCAGCCATGCGTGATCGTGCGAATCGACAAACGCATGGCTGAATTTTTTGCAGCGCTGTCACGAACGGCAGCAGTTTGTAGCTCGGATGGAGCGCTCACACTTCCTTAGTGTCGAAGATCAAGAGGTCGGCGCCGCCGCTGGCGAATTTCGGCACGTCGCTGGCTGCCGCCTTGCCCTGTTCGCTGCCGAACGCTTTCTGGATGTCGCCCACGGTGTCGAAGGTGAGGATGGCAACGAGGTGAATGCCCGAGGCGCCTGCGGGCGAGCCGACTGGCCCGGTGCTGACGGCGTATTTCTTCAGGCCGGGAAGCTTCTTGGCGAGCGGAATGTGGGTTTCGGCATAATGCTTGTCGAAGGCGGCAGCGTCTTTGGGCGTCTTGTAGAGCACGACGAGTTCGGCCATTGAGTCCTCCCGTTGGCGTTTTGTTTTTAGCTCCTCATGGTGAGGAGATAGTCTGCAGTTGACGACAAAACTGCAAGCCTCATTCGACTTGCCGTCTGCTTGTCTTCTGCTTGACTAAAGCGCCGGTTTTGCGGCGTCGCCGAGATAGGCGTGCAGCGAGGCCACCACCTGTGCGCCCTCGCCGATGGCGCCGCCGACGCGCTTGACCGAGCCGGAGCGGACATCGCCGACGGCGTAGACGCCGGGCACCGAGGTCTCGAGCGGCGCCACCGGCCTGCCCTGGTTCAGCTCGGACTGCGCGCCCGTGACCACGAACCCGCCGCGATCGAGCGTCACGCCGCAGCCGTCGAGCCAGCTGGTGGCGGGGTCGGCGCCGACGAACAGAAACAGGTTCTTGATATCGGCGGAATCCTCGTCATCGGACAGCCGGCTCTTCCAGCGGATCCGCCGCAGCAGCGAGGCCTCGTCGCCTTCGAGCGCCGTGATCTCGGTGTTGAACAGCAATTCGATGTTCGGCGTCGCCTCGATGCGCTCGATGAGATAGCGCGACATGCTGGCGCCAAGGCCGCCGCCGCGGATGATCATCAGCACCTTGCGGGCGTGGCCCGAGAGAAACACCGCCGCCTGTCCCGCCGAATTGCCGGCGCCGACCAGCGCCACCTCCTCGCCGGCGCACAGTTTTGCTTCGACCGGAGAGGCCCAGTACCAGACACCGCGGCCCTCGAACTTGTCGAGATTGGCGATATCAGGCCGGCGATAGCGCGCGCCGCTGGCAACCACCACCGAGCGCGACCGCAGGGGATCGCTGCCGTCGAGCGCCACGGCGAACGCGCCGTCCTTGCGCGAGCAGTCGAGCGACTTCGCGGTGACAGGGATCATGATGTCGGCGCCGAATTTTTGCGCCTGGTTGAAGGCGCGCGCGGTCAGCGCCAGGCCGGAAATCCCGGTCGGAAAGCCCAGATAGTTTTCGATGCGGGCGCTGGCGCCGGCCTGGCCGCCGAAGGCTCTGATATCGAGCACGGCGACCGATAGTCCTTCGGACGCCGCATACACGGCGGTCGCAAGCCCCGCCGGGCCGCAGCCCACGATCGCGACGTCGTAGATGCGGTCATTGCGCGGGCCGCCGATCATGCCTATCGCGCGCGCAAGCTCGGTTTCGCCGGGGTTGCGCAGCACCGCGCCGTCGGGGGTGACGACCAGCGGCCAGTCCTCCGGCTTGGGCGAATAGCGCGCGATCACCTCGGCGGCGTCGCGATCCTTGTCGGGATCGAGCAGATGATGCGGCTGGCCGTTGCGGGTGAGAAAGCCCTGCAAACGCACCACGCCGGCCGAATGCGACGGGCCGATCAGCACGATGCCGCCGACGCCGGCCTGCAGCAGATTGACCCGGCGCAGGATCAGCGCGCGCATGATGCGCTCGCCGAGCTCGGCTTCGGCAACCAGCAGTGCGCGCAGGCGCTCCGGCGGCAACAGCAGCGTCTCGACCTCGCCTTCGGCGCGGCCATCGACCAACGCCGGGCGGCCGGAGAGCTGGCCGAGCTCGGCCAGAAACTGGCCGGGCCCCTGGTCGATCACCGGGGACACATTGCCGAGTCCATCGCGCTGGCTGATGGCGACATCGCCCTTCAGCACGACGAACATGCCCGGCCCCGGCTTGCCGGTCTCGAACAGCAGTTCGCCGTCTTTGTAGGTGCGAAGCTCGCCGAAATTCCTGAGACGTTCGATCTCGGCAGGCGTCAGCGTCGGAAACGTCTGCTCGGGGCGGGTGAAACGCGCCATCTGCGCGTCGCGATCGGTTCGGTGTGATTCGTCTTGCCCCGTGGTCACTGCATGCACTCCAAGAATTTTCAGCCGCCCGCTTTCAGTCTCAGGTCTTGCCGGCGGTGCCCTCATCTAGGGACCCATCGCCATCTTGCGAGGGGTCGGCGCTTGCGGCGCGCTCGCGCGCCTGCGCCTTGCGCCGCTTCAGGTTCTCCCGCAGCGCCGACTTCAGGCGATCGTCCCGCGATGTGCGGTCCTGTCTCGTCGTCTTGTCGGTCTGGTCAGCCATCGCGGGTCCATACAGCGGGTCCGCAGTAACATGCCCAGCGATTGCGGCAGCTCAAGAGGCCCTGATGGTCCCAATCGTGCGAAATCCAAAATGGGGCGAATCCGTCGCACCGGCCAACTGGCCAGTTGGCGGGGCCGGAACCGAAATCGGCCGAAAAGTCGGTCGTTTCGAGCCGAAACAGCCGTAATAACCCCGATATCGGCCCGATTTTCTCGTTTGGACGGGTCATGCAAGCTTGCACAGCGGGGAGGCCTGTGGCAGATATCGGCCCGCTTGGTAGGCCCCCCGTAGCGGCCGATTCTGATCCCAGCACATGCTGCCGTAGCTCAGTGGTAGAGCACTCCATTGGTAATGGAGAGGTCGACAGTTCAATCCTGTCTGGCAGCACCATTTTTCATCTTCGAAAATGAGCGTGAGCAGGCATTCTCGCGGCACGAAACGCCCGAGTTTGCGCGTCTCCATTGCCCTCCTTCCTTGAAGAGGGCGCAGGGAAGACCGGGTGCCGACGGGCACCCGCGGTCCGCTGCGCGAAAGTGTAGCGCAAGGAGACCGCACAGCAGCATACAGGTGACGCCGAACACGCGGCCTTCCCTGCGCGATGGTTGGACGGCTTATGCCGTGCTCTCCCCGGAGACGAATTCCCTTTGCCTCCGTCACCTCACGAAATTCACCGCCACCGCGCCGGTTGACGCCAATGCCGCATTCGCGAGGCTTGACCGTAGCGACGACGGCCGAGACCACACGGTTTTGCCGTACGCAGCCCGTCTTCGCCCAAGAGGGCCTCGCCGGACAAGCCGGCCTGGGCCGAGAGCGTCGCCGGATACAGGCGCCGTTCGTACGACACGGCTTGTGCCGGGCTCACGGGGTTCGGCTCAATCCTCCGCCCCTGCCCTCACATCCGCGCCGGCGCTTGCTGCGTCCACCGCTTCCCCGACCCACGTTCGTGACGACGTACGATCGCCCCTCTCCACCGGGCCGGGATGGCGAGAGAATGCCGTAAAACCGAATTTCGGTAAAGTGGAATATTTTTGCGGGAGGGGATTGACGGGGTTTGGTAGAAAGCGGGGTGTTTTGCCCGACGGGTTGGTCCTCCCGGATTGCGCTTCGCTGCATCCGGGCTACGAACACGATGGGCTTCGCTGCGCTCTACCCATCCCACGCACCGCGTGTTCGACCGCCCAGGTAAGGTTAATTGTTCCTTTCGATTGTCGGTAAAATTTTATCCATTATCGTCCCGGCCATTCAAGACGAACCAGGGGCTTCCGACAGTGTTTGCGTTTTGCCTGATCGTGACTGGGACTGCACTGCTTCTCTCCGGCCTGGTGGCCTTCGGCCTTCATAGAAATTCGCTGCACTCGTTGGCGCTGCTGTAGGCGGATCAGCGAGCTGCTTCGTAGCTTCGTCGGATGGGTAGAGCGAAGCGAAACCCATCAGCCTCTCGTTCGGCAACAAAGCATGATGGGTTTCGCTAGAGCTCAACCCATCCTACGCACTACGCTCTCTCTCCAGGGACCTGCCAGCAACGCCGGCAAATCGCCCATGCGGTGAAAGACGTCGTCGCAGATCGCGGCCAACTCCTGCGCGGCGTCCGGATGACCGCCGGCAAAACCCAAGACTTTCATTCCCGCGGCCTTTGCTGCGCGGGCTCCGGCCAACGAATCCTCGACAACAACGCAGGCCGAGGGATGAGCACCCATCGTTTGCGCGGCATGCAGGAACAGGCCGGGATCCGGCTTCCACGAGCCGACCTCGTAGGCACTGAAAATGCGGCCCTGGAAGTGCGCAAGAAGCTGCGTCAATCCGAGCGCATGCGTGAGCTTCGACATCGGCCCGTTGGACGCCACGCAGACCGGAACTTTGATCTCAGCCAGCGCGCCATGAATTCCTTCGACGGGCTTCAGTTCGGCATCAAACGCCAGCGCCGTTGCCTGTCGAACGTCGGCAACGAACGTCTCCCTGACGCCGCGGCCGAGACGACGCTCGATCTCGCTCACGCAATCGGCCATCTTCACCCCTCGGAATGACCGGATGGCGTCCTCGACGCTGATCGCGACGCCCTCCTCGGCTGCGACGCGGGCGAAGACCGTGAGGGCGATGATCTCGCTATCGACCAGAACGCCATCAGAATCGAAAATAATGAGCTCGGGAGTTACGCGTAGATTCATCTCGCGGAGGTGTCCTCGCCGCCCAATTGACGCCTCGTGATGCGATTGTCGGCGCGCCTTAGCCGCCGGCACAGCTCGCGATTGATGTTTTGCAGGACGATGACATAGGCGTGGATGTCGGCCTTGTAGCAGGCGTAGAGCTTTTGCGCTGAAAGCTCGTACAGCACGGTCTCGCTCTCCGCAACCACCGTGGCGGAACGGTTCTGCATTTCGATCAGCGTCATCTCGCCGAAGAAATCACCACGCTCCAGGACGGAGATCGGGATGACGCTTCCCGAATCCGCCCGTTTGCTGACCGCCAGCCGGCCGGACTTGACGATGAACATCGAGCGGCCCTGCTCCCCCTCCGCCACCACGGTCGCGCCGGCATCGAAGCGGCACTCCACCAGCATCGAGATCAGCAGGTCGAGGCTCGCGTCGGTGAGGCCGCCGAAGAACGGCGTCGCGAGCAGGAACGCTTTCAGATCGGGGGAGCTGGCCGTCATGGCGCGAGGATAAGTCTCCTCATCAGTTGCGGCAAGATGGCAGCGGCTACGAACTCAACTCACCGCCGCGCAGCGTGCGTTTTCGCCACAGGTCGACCATCACCTTGCCGGTTGCCGCGAGCACGAGCGCACACAGTGCCGCCTTCGAGATGGTCTCCATCGTTCCCTCGATCAGCAGGCAATGGACCACGCCGCACACGACGATGACGATCGCGAGCGGGATATGGATGAACCGCCAGGTGCGCAGGCGCAGGCCCAGCCGCCGACGCAGGGGTGCCAGCAGCGCGACGGCGAAGATCGCCCACATGGCGATCACGCCAAAGGGAGAGAACGGGGTCGGCGATGAGAAAGTCAGCGCGTCGATCATGTCGGGCGGGCTGGTGAACCAGAGGCCGGCGACGTGGATCACCACGGCCAGGGCCAGCGCGCCGCCGATCCAGTGATGGGCGCGCCTGTTGCGATAGGCCGATAGTCCCGGCAGAACTCCCCCGATCAACAGCGGCTGAACCAGCACCAAAGCGAGGGCGACGATGCCAGCGAAACCTGCGAGGATGTAGACCGGGCCGCGCCATGCGAGCTGCTCGCTCGTCGCGGCGAGTGCGATCGGCACGCCGACGGCCACAGCGAGGGCGGGCCAGATCAGAAATCTTCCGCCCTTCACCTGCAACCCGGTCAGGCCGGCTGAAGCACGAAGTGCGCCTCGAGGCTGGTGTCCTTGGCGCTGCGCATGATCGGCCGCAGGAAGACGGTCTTGAACTCGCCGCTGTCATAGGCGAGGTGACCATGCGGCTGGCCGAAGATCGGAATGATCTGCGGCATTTCGAGCCGGAAGGCGCCGTCCTTGTCGGTGAGCGTGGCGCCGTGGCTCTGCGGCTCGTGCTCCTGGCCTTCGACCGTGTGCGCCCAGATCTGGATGCGCTGCCCGGCGAGCGGTGCTCCATCGCCGGCGCGGCGCACGGTGCCGCTCATCCAGAAGCCGCCCTTGCCGATGCGCTCCACGATCGGCGCGCCCTTGCGGTAGTTGTTGGCGCCGCCGGTCATCGACTCCGTCGGCGCGAGGCCTTCCGCGCGGGCAGGCAGCAGCCCGGATGCGCCGGCGGCCAGGACGCCCGACGCCAGCACGGAGCCGCCGCCGATGAGCAGGTTGCGGCGGTTGAGTACGACAAGGGTCATGTCTGTCCTCCTGGCAACGGTGGCGCGGCACAGAGGCTACACCAACAGGCACGAAACGCCCAGCTGAGACGACGGGCGTCATGGGCCGCCATAACAGGGTTGTGAAGGAGGCTCTACCCATCCCGCGCCGCGACACTACATGTCGCTCTCTCAGACGCGCGGTTCCCACACTTCGGTAGTCCCCCATGATGCCCTTCTCCGTGCTCGACCTCGCGCCCATCAAACAGGGTTCCGACGCCGCGCAGGCGTTTCGCAATTCGCTCGATCTGGCGCAGCACGCCGAACAATGGGGCTTCAAGCGGTTCTGGCTCGCCGAGCATCACAACATGACGGGGATTGCGAGCGCGGCGACCTCTGTGGTGATCGCTCACGTCGCGGGCGGCACGAAAACGATCCGCGTCGGCTCCGGCGGGGTGATGTTGCCGAACCATTCGCCGCTTGTCATCGCCGAGCAGTTCGGAACGCTGGAGTCGCTCTATCCCGGCCGGATCGATCTTGGCCTCGGCCGTGCGCCGGGCACCGACCAGCTCACCGCGCGGGCGATGCGGCGCGACCTGGCGACGGCTGCCGAAAACTTTCCGCATGACGTGCTGGAATTGCAGGCGCTGCTCAGCGACCCCAAGCCGAACCAGGCGATCCGCGCCGTGCCCGGCATGGGCACGAAGGTGCCGCTATGGATCCTCGGCTCCAGCATGTTCGGCGCACAGCTTGCGGCGATGCTCGGGCTGCCGTTCGCGTTCGCCTCGCATTTCGCGCCGCAGATGCTGATGCCGGCGCTGCGCGAATATCGCGCGCGGTTCGAGCCGTCGGCTCAGCTCGAAAAACCCTATGCCATGGTCGCCGTCAATGTGTTTGCCGCCGACAGCGATGTCGAGGCGCAGCGGATGTTCACCTCGCTGCAGCAGCAGTTCATCAATTTGCGCCGCGGCACGCCCGGACCTTTGCCGCCGCCGGTGGACGACATGGATGCGCTGTGGTCGCCGGCCGAGAAAGCCGGCGTCGCGCAGTCGCTGGCGATTTCCGCCGTCGGCTCGCCCGCGGTGGTCGAGGAGAAGCTGAAGGCGCTGATCGCCGACACCGCGGCGGACGAGCTGATCACCACGGGCCAGATTTACGATCACGCCGCACGGCTGCGCTCGTTCGAGATCGCGGCCGAAGTGCGGGACCGGATTGCGAAGCAGCGGGCGGCGTGATCGTACAGCGATGAAGGTGCGCTCCCTCCCCCGCTTGCGGCGCGACGAGCTTCGCTCGCGCTGAGAGGGTTGGGGAGCGGGTGTCTCCGCGATGGGACAATCCCCTGAGGAAAGAGCCCTCACCCCGACCCTCTCCCGCAGGCGGGAGAGGGAGCGCACTGCCCGCGTAGCTGGAGCTCACTTCAATCCAGCAATGGGCTGACGTCGCGCATGTTTTTGTGGCACAAGGGCCGCTATCACCGACCGACCTTTGAGGCCACGCATGCCCGCGCCAAAACCGCCTGCCTTCGAGACCCTGAGCCTGCATGCGGGCCAGCATCCGGATCCAGCCACCGGCGCCCGCGCGGTGCCGATCTACCAGACCACGTCCTACGTGTTCCAGGACTCCGACCATGCGGCGGCGCTGTTCAATCTGGAGCGCGCCGGCCACATCTACACGCGCATCTCCAACCCGACCACCGGCGTGCTGGAAGAACGGCTTGCGGCGCTGGAAGGTGGTGTCGGCGCGATCTGTACCGCGAGCGGCATGGCGGCGATGCATCTCGCCATCGCGACGCTGCTGAACGCGGGCGACCACATCGTGGCGTCGAGCTCGCTCTATGGCGGCACCATCAACCTTTTGGCGCATACGCTGCCGCGCTTCGGCATCACCACGAGTTTCGTGAAGCCGCGCGATCTCGACGCGTTCCGCGCCGCGATCAAACCGAACACCAGGCTGGTGATCGGCGAGACCATCGGCAATCCAGGGCTGGAGGTGCTCGACATACCCAAGGTCGCGGCAATCGCGCATGAGGCCAAAATCCCGCTGCTGATCGACAACACCTTTGCCACGCCCTATCTCAGCCGCCCGATCGAGCTAGGGGCCGACATCGTCATGCATTCGGCCACCAAATGGATCGGCGGCCATGGCATTGCGATCGGCGGCGCCATCGTCGACGGCGGCCGCTTCGACTGGCGCGACTCCGGAAAATTCGGCGTGCTGACCGAGCCCTATGGCGGCTATCACGGCATCGTCTTCGACGAGCAGTTCGGCACCGCGGCCTTCATCATGCGCGCACGCACGGAAGGATTGCGCGATTTCGGCGCGTGTCTATCGCCGACCAACGCGTTCCAGCTGCTGCAGGGCGTCGAGACGCTGGGCGTGCGCATGGACCGGCACATGCAGAATACGCTATCCGTGCTGGAGGCGCTGAAGTCCAACAAGGCGGTCGACTGGGTGCTGCATCCCGCGCTGGAGAATCACCCGGACTATCAGCTCGCCAAGACGCTGCTGCCGCGCGGCGCCGGCTCGATCATCTCCTTCGGCATCAAGGGCGGCCGGGCCGCCGGCCGGAAATTCATCGAAAGCTTGCGCATGATCAGCCATCTCGCCAATGTCGGCGACGCCAAGACGCTGGTGATCCACCCGGCCTCGACGACGCATCAGCAGATGGATGCCGAGCAGCTCAGGGCTGCCGGCATCGGCGAGGAACTGGTGCGGCTCTCGGTCGGCATCGAGAGCGCCTCCGACATCATCGACGATCTCGCGCAGGCGCTGCGCATCTCGCAGAAGGTTTGACACCATGATGCTTTCCGTCAACGGCGCCGAAATATTTGCCGCGACCGGCGGCCGTGAATTCGACAAATCCCTGCCGACGGTGGTCTTCCTGCATGGCGCCGGCTTCGACCATTCGAGCTGGGCGCTGCATACCCGTTGGTTCGCCCATCATGGTTTCGGCGTGATCGCGCCTGACCTGCCCGGTCACGGCCGCTCGGCGGGACCCTCGCTCGGAAGCATTGCTGACATGGCCGACTGGACAGCGGCGCTGCTCGATGCGGCGGGAGCTGCGAAAGCGCATCTGATCGGCCATTCCATGGGATCGCTGATCTCGCTGGAGACGGCCGCGCGTCATCCCGACAAGGTCTCGGCGCTGAGCCTGATCGGCACGGCGGCGACCATGACGGTTGGCCCGGACCTGCTCAAGGCCGCCGAGGCCAATTCGCAGGATGCCAACGACATGGTCTCGATCTGGGGCCTTGGCTTCAAGGCCGAGCTCGGCGGCAGCCTCGCGCCGGGCCTGTGGATGCATGGCGGCGCGCAGGCTGTGCTGCAAGCTTGCGAGCCGGGCGTGCTGTTCAGGGATTTGTCGGCCTGCAATGCCTATGCGAATGCGCTTGCGGCGGCCGCGACCGTCAAGGTTCCGACCACGCTGATCCTTGGCGAACGGGACATGATGACCCCCGCGAAGGCAGGCAAGGCGCTTGCGGCGGCGATCCCGCATGCGAAGACCGTCGTCGTGCCGGGCGCGGGCCATATGATCATGGCGGAGCGTCCGGATGAGCTGCTCGCGGCACTGAAAGGCTGATCGGATCAATTGTCGCGTCGGCGCGTTGCTGTCGAACATCCCTGCGACTGCAAAAGGGAACTCGACGCATGCCAAGACAGGAAATCATTCGCAAAGCCAAGCAGGACAAGCGCGCCGGCAAATCGGCCAGCACGCAGGCCGGCGAATTCGTCAAGGACGAGATCGACAAGATCAGGAAAGGCAAGCACGGCGCACGCTCGACCAAACAGGCCATTGCCATCGGCCTGTCCGAGGCGCGCCGCGCCGGGGTCGATCTGCCGCCGCCGCGCAAAGGCGCAAAGAAGTCGACGCGCAGAAGCGCAGAATATGCCTATGAGGTCGGTCAGGGCAAACGCACGCCGAAGCGCCGGCCGAAAGTGTCGCGCGCCGTCGAGAGGGTCCTGAAGAAGGAGCCACGCTCGACCGCATCGCGGAGCGCGCTGTCGAAGCAGGGCAAAAGCGCCGCAAAGCGGCGGTCCGCTGCGTCCCGCTCGGCGGCTGCGCGCAAAGCGAGCCAAACCAAGGGTGCCAGGGTCCGCTCCGCCGCCGCAAAGAAGGCGGCGCGCACCAGGGCGCGCCGCCGGAGTTGATCCGCCTCAGGAGCCCGGCGTCCACTTCCAGACGATGTCGGAGACGGTGACCGGCTTCGGAATCAAGCCGAGCTTGGCAAAGCGGTCGGCCACGGCCTGCTGGGTTGCGATCACCTCGGCATCAAGCGGCACGACCCGGAAGTTGGAGCGATCCACGAAGCGCCTGACGGCCTCGATATCGACGCCGGTTGCCTCCGCCTGTGCCCTGGCGACCTCCTCGTGGTGCTGGTTGGCCCAGGCGCCTTCGGTGGCAAAGGTGGTGTTGAGCTTCGCGACGAGCGACGGATACTTTTCCACGAAATCGGTATTCGCGATGTAGAAGGCGTTCGGCTTGTGCACGTCCTTGTCGAAAGCGATGACGCGCGCGTTCTCCTTCAATTCGGCGAGCGCCAGATACGGATCCCAGATCGACCAGGCATCGACCGAGCCCTTGACGAAGGCCGCCGTCGCATCGGCCGGCGCGAGTGGCGCGGGCGTGATGTCGGACCAGGACAGGCCGGCCTTTTCGAGCGCGGCGACCAGCAGATTATGCGCGCTCGATCCCTTGCCGAAGGCGACGCGCTTGCCCTTGAGATCGGCCAGCGTCTTGATGGCCGAGTCTTTCGGCACGATGATCGCCTGGGTGTTGCCTTCCGATTTCACCGCAGCGACGTAGCGGATCCTGGCGCCGCCGGCCTGCGCGAAGATCGGCGGCGCATCGCCGACATAACCGAAATCGACGCTGCCGACATTGATGGCTTCCAGCAGCGGTGGACCGAACTGGAAGTCGATCCACTTGATCTCGATGCCGAGCGGCTTGAAGGCGTTCTCCAGCGTCTGGCGCTGGCGTACGGCGGGGAAGAAACCGCCCTTCTGCGTGCCGATGCGGATTTCGGCCGGCTTGTCCTCGGCGCGCACGGGCGAACCCGCCGCACCTGCCAGCAACAGAGCGCCGGCGATGATGTG
This sequence comes from Bradyrhizobium sp. CCBAU 45384, assembly GCF_028128665.1. Classification (NCBI taxonomy): domain Bacteria; kingdom Pseudomonadati; phylum Pseudomonadota; class Alphaproteobacteria; order Hyphomicrobiales; family Nitrobacteraceae; genus Bradyrhizobium; species Bradyrhizobium sp. CCBAU 45384. The sequence goes on along the minus strand of NZ_LBIZ01000120.1, from coordinate 370,932 downwards.
TCGTCGCGTGATCATTTGCAAAGTCCTTTCGGTCTGCTGGTGCTCAGATTGTGACAAGGTGCCGGCGCTCCGCGAACACGGCGCGTGCGGCGCGTTCGGCATCCCGGGCCGACCGGAACTGGCGGCCCTCGAGGCTGTCGAACAGGCGTTCTGAGGAGAAGAAGCGGAAACCGCGCTCGTCGCTGGCGATGATGCCGGCGGTGCGGTCGTGAACTTCGATGATATAGGCTTTGGGCATGGCTGCTCGTTCGCCGAACGGGTCGGCGTTCCTGTCAAGAGACTGCGATCGGGATTTTGGCTCGGCGATCAGCAGCAACAACAGGCGCCGGTCGCGGCCGAGACGCAGCGACGCATCATGCGCTTGCGCATGTCGCCTCTCACTCGCTGGTCATTCGATGTCATCCGGCAGCCTTCGGCTCGACGATGCAGTTCCGACGTTTCGAATATCGAGGGATTGACCCGATCGGTCAATGAAATGGCTATCCATATTTGCCGCGGTCGCGTGTGCGCGCTTCTCTGCGCGCAAGCCGCCGCAGCCGAAATCATCTCGCGATGATGTCAACACGCAGGGGGTCCCTAGCGTGGTACCGTTGCCCAGAGGGGCCGCAGAGAAACGCGGGAGGACGACACGGCAGGGCGGCCACGCCATCGTGGTCAATCTGAAGGCACCCTCTTCCAAGCTCGGAGATTGCCGTAGGGTGGGCAAAGCGAAGCGTGCCCACCTTCTATTGCGATGTCGAACGGGTGGTGGGCACGGCGCAAGTGCGCCTTTGCCCACCCTACGATTCCGAATTCGTGGAGAGAGCTCACCACATCGTCGCGGCGGCGCGCTCCGGCCAGAGGCGGTCATACTCCGCGCCGCCGACCTTGTTCTCGCTCATCTCGGCAAGGATCTGCCCAGGCGTCGGCAAGGTCTTCGGGTCGACGCGCTTGTCGGGATTCCAGAGGTCGGCGCGGACGATGGCGCGGGCGCATTGGAAATAGATCTCGTCCACATGCATCACCATGACGCTGCGCGGCGCCTTGCTTTCAACCTTGAACGAAGAGAGCAGCTCCGGATCAACAGAGAGATGCGCGCGGCCGTTGGCACGGACCGCGTTGCCGGAGCCGGGGATCAGGAACATCAGCGACACGCGGGGGTCACGCACGATGTTGCGCAAGGAATCGATTCGGTTGTTGCCGCGGCGATCCGGCAGCATCAGCGTCTTGGGATCGTGGATACGAACGAAGCCGGGAAGATCGCCGCGCGGTGAGCAGTCGATGCCTTCGGGGCCGATGGTGGCGAGCGCCGCGAACGGCGCCTTCTCAATGAAGACGCGGTAGAGCGGGGTGACGTGGTCGGCGACTTTCACGGTCGAGGCGTCGTTGGTGGCGCCGTAGATGGCCTCTAACTCCTCGACCGTCTTGATCACCGTCATTCCATTTTCTCCCGTTCTGCCCGCTATTCGCGCCAGCCTTCATCCCTGATCACGCGCACGAGCTGGCGGCTGTGATCATCGGCACTGCCGGCGTTGAAGATTGTAACATCAGCCTGCGCCGCCGTGTCATCGACGTTGCGCGCGAGCCGGTCGGCGATGTTGCCGTCGCTGTTTCGCGCCCGCGCGGCAAGTCGCTGCGCCAGCAGGTCCGGCGGCGCCGTGATCGCGACCACGATGACATTGGCATAGGCCTGGCGCAAGGCTGATATCACGGTGCGCGAGACATTGACGACGACAGCACGCCCGGCGCGGATGTCGTCGTTGATCTCCAGCGGCAGTGCATAGGAATGCCCGTGCGCGTCCCAATGCACGGCGAAATCGCCGTGCTCGCGCGCGCGGGCGAATTCGTCCGGGCTCATTGCGATATTGTCCTCGTCGGCCGAGGCGGCACGCGTCACGACACGCCGCGGGAAGACGATATCGTGATCATCGGCGCAGGCTGCCTGCGCCAGCCGCAACAGCGTGTCCTTGCCGGCGCCGCTTGGCCCGACCACGAGCACGAGGCGGCCGGGGCCAATCGCCGCCGCCTTGCCCTGCGCCGTGGCCGTGGTCTCGCTCATGCGACGCGGCCCCCTTCGCGCCAGACGCTGCGCACCACGGGAACGCTGCCGGCGACATGGACGCGGATCAGATCGGCCCGCTTGCCGATTGCGATCTCGCCGCGGTCGGTGAGGCCGACCGCATCAGCCGGCGCCTTGGTCACGGTGCGCACCGCCGCCGGCAGGCTGATCGACGGCGCATGCTCGGGCAATTGCAGCGCGCCCATCAAGAGGCTGGACGGGATGTAGTCGGACGACAGGATATCGAGCAGGCCTTCGCGGGCAAGGTCGATCGCGGCGATGTTGCCGGAATGCGAGCCGCCGCGCACCACGTTGGGCGCGCCCATCAGGATGTCGATGCCGGCCTGGTGCAGGCCGCGCGCGGCCTCGAGCGTGGTCGGGAATTCCGCCACCGCGACGCCGTCACGCACGGCGTCGGCGACGTTTTCCGCGGTGGTGTCATCATGGCTCGCCAGCGGAATCCTGTACCGATGCGCCAGCGCCACGATCTCGCGCATGTTGGCCGCGCCGTATTTCTTCTGATAATCGAAGCGCCTTGCGAACAGCTCGTCGAGCTCGGCGTCGGTCATGCCGCCGCCCTTGCCGCGATAATAGTCGCGCAGCTTCACTTCATCGCGGAACTGGCGCTGGCCGGGGGTATGGTCCATCAGCGACATCAGCTTGACGTCGGGCCGGTCGATCAGCTCCTTGGCTTCCTCGACCACGCTCGGCATCGGGATTTCGCAGCGCAGATGCAGGAAGTGGTCGGCGCGCAACAGATGCGAATCGCGCGCGGTCGTGATGGCCGCAGCGAGCACGCCGGCGCGGCCATCGACCTCCTCGGCGCCGTCCTCGCGCCAGACACGGAGCGAGTCGAACACGGTGGTGATGCCTGAGGTCGCAAGCTGGCCGTCATAGGAGATCACGGCCGCGACGGGATTCCAGAATACCTTTGGGCGCGGCACGTAATGCGCTTCGAGATGATCGGTGTGCAGCTCGATCAGGCCGGGCATGATCAGATCGCCGCCGGCATCCTCCGCACCCGCGGGCGCCCTGCCCTCACCGATCCCGGCGATGCGTCCGTCGGCAAGCGCAAGCCAGCCCTGTTCGATCACCCGGTCCGCCAGCACGATCCTGGCGTTGGCAATCACTGTGTCCTTCGGCTTCATTTCCATGTCCTTCAGGCCGCGGCGGCAAAGCTGGTGACGTCGACGATGCGGTCGGCAATCAAATGCCTGACTTCGTCGTCATGGACAATGGCGACCATGGCGACGCCCTGGCGCTTCTTCTCGGCGATCAGCGCGACCACGACGGCGCGGTTGGCAGCGTCGAGCGACGCGGTCGGCTCGTCCAGCAGCAGGATCGGCAGGTCCGAGATGAAGCCGCGCGCGATGTTGACGCGCTGCTGCTCGCCGCCGGAGAAAGTCGCGGGCGGCAGCCGCCAGAGCCTTTCAGGGATGTTGAGGCGATGCAGCAGCTCGCCGGCGCGGGCTTGCGCATCGGTTCGGCTCATCCCACCAGCGATCAGCGGCTCGGCGACGACGTCGATGGTCGCCACCCGCGGCACCGCGCGCAGGAACTGGCTGACATAGCCGATGGTGGCGCGACGGACGTTGAGCACTTGCCGTGGCTCGGCGGTGGCGAGATCGATCACCTCGCCGCGATGGCGGATGCCGATGCGGCCGGAATCGCAGCGGTAATTGCCGAAGATCATCTTCAGGATCGAGGATTTGCCGGCGCCTGACGGGCCGGACAGCACGACACACTCGCCCGGCTGGACCTGAAAGGTCACGCCGCGCACGACAGGCAGCTCGATGCCACCTTGCAGGTGCATCGTAAAGGTCTTGCCGGCGTCGGCGATGTCGATCATGGCGGTCATTGCAGAGCTCATGGCGGCAGAATCGAGGAGACGAGGAGCTGGGTGTAGGGCTCACGCGGATCGTCGAGCACCTGGTCGGTGAGACCTGTCTCGATGACGCGGCCGCCCTTCATCACCATCACGCGATGCGAGAGGAGACGCGCCACCGCGAGATCGTGGGTGACGATAACGACCGCGAGATGCAACTCGGCGACGAGGTTGCGCAGGAGATCGAGCAGGCGCGCTTGCACGGAGACATCCAGACCGCCGGTCGGCTCATCCATGAACACCAGCCGCGGCCCGGTGACGAGGTTGCGCGCGATCTGGAGGCGCTGGCGCATGCCGCCGGAATAGGTCCGCGGCGCATCGTCGATACGCGCGACGTCGATCTCGACCCGGGTGAGCCAATCGGAAGCACTTTCGCGAATCCGGCCGTAATGGTTCCAGCCCACGGCCATCAATCGCTCGCCGACATTGGCGCCGGCCGAGACCGCCATGCGCAGGCCCTGCGCGGGGTCCTGATGCACAAAGCCCCAATCGGTGCGAAACAAGAGGCGACGCTCGGCCTCGCCGAGCGAGGCGAGATCGCGGGTGACGCCGTCGCGCATCCGATAGAATACCTGCCCGTCGCTCGCTGCGAGCTGGCCCGACAGCATTTGCAGCAATGTCGACTTGCCGGAGCCGGATTCGCCGACGATCGCCAGCACCTCGCCCGGATAGAGCGCGAACGACACGTCACGGCAGGCGGCGATGCGGCCGTAGGACTTGCTGAGGGAGTTTGCGATCAGCAATGGCTGATCGGCTTCCTGAATATCCTGATCAGCCATTGGATGCCTCCGGCGCCTTGTCCTTGTAGGGCGCAGCGCTCAGGGCACCGTGATGGCCGGCGGCCTGACGGCCCTCGCAATAGTCGGTGTCGGAGCAGACGAACATGCGGCTGCCCTTGTCATCGGTGACGATCTCGTCGAGATAAGAGTCTTCGGCGCCGCACAGCGCGCAGGGCGCGTTGAAACGATACGGCTCGAACGGGTGATCCTCGAAATCGAGCGACACCACCTGAGTGTAGGGCGGGATCGCGTAGATGCGCTTCTCGCGGCCGGCGCCGAACAATTGCAAGGCCGGGCAATTGTCCATCTTCGGATTGTCGAATTTCGGCGTCGGCGACGGGTCCATCACGTAGCGCGCGTTCACCTTGACCGGATAGGCGTAGGCAGTCGCGATGTGACCGAAGCGGGCGATGTCCTCATAAAGCTTCACATGCATCAGGCCATATTCGGCGAGTGCGTGCATGCGGCGGGTCTCGGTCTCGCGCGGCTCGAGGAAGCGCAGCGGCTCGGGGATCGGCACCTGATAGACCAGCACCTGCTTTTCGTGCAGCGCGGTCTCCGGGATGCGGTGACGGGTCTGGATCACGGTCGCCTCGTCGGTCGACGTCGTGGTGGCGACGCCCGCGGTCTTGGCGAAGAATTTGCGGATCGAAATCGCGTTGGTGGTGTCGTCCGAGCCCTGATCGATCACCTTCAGCACGTCCCCAGGTCCCAGGATCGCGGCGGTCACCTGCACGCCGCCGGTGCCCCAGCCATAGGGCATCGGCATTTCACGGCTGGCGAACGGCACCTGATAACCGGGGATCGCGATCGCTTTCAGGATGGCGCGGCGGATCATCCGCTTGGTTTGCTCGTCCAGATAAGCGAAGTTGTAGGCGGGCGCGTTCATTCCGCGGCCTCCTTCATGGCATCGGGCGTATTGGCTTCGGCAGAAGCTTCGGCAAATTCCTTGCGCAGCTTGCGCAAGAGGCCAAGCTCGGACTGGAAGTCGACGTAATGCGGCAGCTTCAGATGCTCGACGAATCCGGTCGCCTGGACGTTGTCCGAATGCGACAACACGAATTCTTCATCTTGCGCCGGGGCGAGGGCCTCTTCTCCGAGCTCGCGGGAACGCAGCGCCCGATCGACCAGCGCCATCGACATGGTCTTGCGCTCGCTCTGGCCGAAGGCGAGGCCATAGCCGCGGGTGAAGCACGGCGCTTCGGTTGCCGAGCCCTTGAACTGGTTGACCATCTGGCATTCGGTCAGTTCGATCGAACCAAGCGGCACGGCAAAGCCGACGTCCTCAGCTGCGAATTCGACCTCAACCTCGCCGAAGCGGATCTCGCCCGCGAAGGGGTGATTGCGGCCGTAACCGCGTTGGGTGGAATAGCCCATCGCCAGCAAGAAGCCTTCGTCGCCGCGCGCGAGATTTTGCAGGCGCAGGTCGCGGTCCGCCGGAAAGTTCAGCGGCTCCCGCGTGAGATCGCCGACGACGGCACCGTCTTCAGCCTGTGGCGAGGATTCGATCAGCCCGTCGCGGCCGAGGATGTCGGTCACGCGCGGCGTCGGCGCCGTTGAGGCTTCGCCCACGGCCGGAGCTTCCGGCACAAAACCCTGGGCGAGCGAGGGATCGAGCAGGCGATGCGTGTAGTCGAAGGTCGGCCCGAGGATCTGGCCGCCGGGAATGTCCTTGAAGGTCGAGGACACCCGCCGCTGCACCCGCATCGCGCCGGTGTCGACCGGCTCGCTGGCGCCGAAGCGCGGCAGGGTGGCGCGGAAGGCCCGGACCAGGAAGATCGCCTCGATCAGATCGCCGCGCGCCTGCTTGATCGCGAGCGCCGCGAGTTCGCGGTCATAGAGCGAGCCCTCGCTCATGACGCGATCGACGGCGAGGCCAAGCTGTTCGGAGATCTGGTCGAGCGAGATTTCCGCAACGTTTTGATCGCCGCGTCTGGCATTGGCGAGCAGGCGATGGGCGTTCTCGATGGCGCGTTCGCCGCCTTTGACTGCGACATACATGCCTCTAGCCTCCCTTGCTCGCAACTCGGGTCGTGCGCGGGATCGCGACCACGGCATCATCGGCGACCAGCACCACGTCGATGCCGCGCGGAAACAGCGTCTCGTTGAAGCGCAGCTGCTCGAACAGGTCGAACGGCTTGAACGACGCCTCAAGCGTCGCGACGCAGTCGATGCCGGGACCGCGGAGCTCGAAGTTTTGTCCTGCGTCCAGGCTCTCGACCTGAATGATCACGGTGGTCGAACGATCCGGATATTCGTTGGTGCCGAGCGCGAACCGCGTAAGATTGGGCAGCAACACGCCGTCGCCGATCAGCGCGAAGGCTGCGATCGACGAATCCTGCACCACCGGCGCACCGGTGTGAAACTTGAGCCATTTCAGAACGTCGGTGCTCTCGGCCATGCGCGCATCGAGCCATAGTGGCGTGTCGTGATCGAACAGCGTCAGCGCAATCGCGGCGGTGCCGCGCATCATCGTATCGGGCGTTCCCGCAATCGGCACGATGCGCTGGACCGTGCCGGGCCGTGCCATTGCGTCCATGACCGAGCGAAAGGTCGATTGCGCCGACAACACCTTGTCGGCGAATCCCGGCGGCAGTTCCGCAATCGTTGTCATGGCCTCACCCTTCACCGCGCACCATGGTATAGAAATCAACCTTGGTCGCAGCCGTCTCTTCGGCCTGCTGCTTGCGTCTGACCATAAGCTGCTCACGCAACGGAGCGATTACGTCGCGCTCGACGGCGACGCCGAAATCGGGCGACTGCACCAGCGCGTCGCACAGCGCGATCAACCGTGCCTTCTCACTGTTGCGCCCGAGCGTGTAGCCGAAGCCGACCTCGCCGCTGGCAAGCCGCACCGCAGCGCGCGACACGGTCGCCTCACCGAGATTGAACGGCGCGCCATCGCCGCCGACTCGGCCGCGCAGCATCACCAGGCCGTTTTCCGGTTCGCGCAAATCCTGATGGCCGGGCAATGGAATCGTGCGGAGGCAAGCGGCGATCTCGCCTGCCTCCGCGTGCGCCAGCACGGCCATGGCGGCCTTGCGCTGGGCTTGCTGGGTATTGTGCTGGGTCACCGAATCCACCGGCCTTCCACCAAACTTGCCGAATTGAAGTTGTCTATGATAATAGACAACTTCATACGGAAACGCCATGACTGTTTCGTGACAAGCGTGTGATTTTAGGGCTAGGCTGATCGCCGAGATGAGCATGCAGGACACCGCTTCCTCGGGCGTCGCGCTGTGGCGCCTCGTTGCCGACGGCATCGAGCGCGGCATCGCCGACGGCCGCTTTGCCGCCGGCGACAAATTGCCGGGCGAGATGGAGATCGCCGAAACCTATCGCGTCAACCGCCACACCGTGCGGCGCGCGCTCGCAGCCCTTGCCGAACGCGGCATCGTGCGCGCCGAGCGCGGCAGCGGAACCTATGTCGAGGCGCAGAAGCTGGCTTATCCCTTGCGCTCGCGCACGCGCTTCTCGGAGATCGTCGGCGCCGAGGGCCGCGAGCCGCATGGCCGGCTGATCGAGGCGTCAGAGGATGCCGCAACGCGCGAGCTTGCACGGGAATTGGGCGTGAAGACCGGCGCGCCGCTGGTGCGGATCGAAGCCATCCGCCTCGCCGACCGCACGCCGATCTGCGTCTCCACCACCTGGCTGTCGGCGGAGCGATTTCCGGGCGCCGGCACGGTGTTCTCAGCCACGCGCTCGATGACGAAGATGCTCGAGCACTACGGGATCCGCGACTACCGCCGCGGCGCCACCAGGATCACCGCCGGCATCGTCGATGCGACCGATGCCGCGCGGCTCGATCTGCCGCTGGGACGGCCGATCCTGGTGGTCGACGCGACGGACCTCGATCTCGAGGGCAAGCCGCTGGTGACGAAGCATTCGCGCTTTGCCGCAGAGCGGGTGGAGTTTTTGGTGGAGCCGTAGGGGGAGCTCGCTCTCTCCAGGAAAACGGAGCCGTAGGGTGGGCAAAGGCGCTCTTGCGCCGTGCGCACGTCTTTCTCGATCGCTAGAGATGGTGGGCACGCTTTGCTTTGCCCACCCTAAAGCAGCGGTGCTCAGGCCGCCGCCCTTCGCCCAATGATCGCGAACCGCAGAGCCGTAGGGTGGGTTAGCCTTGCGGCTGCGCGAAGCGCAGTCCGAAGGCGTAACCCACCTCTTTTGTCTCCGCGGAGACGGACAGTGGTGGGTTACGCCTACGGCTAACCCACCCTACGGCAGCGGTGCTCAGGCCACTGCCCGCTTACCAATGATCGCAAAGCGCAGCTTGCCCGAGATGAAATCGATTCCCGCGACGGCGACCAGGATCATCAGGATCAGGAACGACACCTTCTGCCATTCCAGCACGCGGATCTGCTCGGCGAGCTGGAGGCCGATGCCGCCGGCGCCGACGATGCCGATGATGGTGGCCGAGCGCGTGTTCGATTCGATGAAATACAGCACCTGGCCGGCGATGACGGGCAGCACCTGCGGCATCAGGCCGAAGCGGATCTCGTGCAGCGCGCTGCCGCCGGAGGCGCGGATGCCCTCGACCTGCTTCTGATCGGCGCCTTCGATCGCCTCCGAGAACAACTTTCCGAACGCACCGAAATCCGCCACGGCAATCGCGAGAACGCCGGCGAACGGGCCGAGCCCGACCACATTGATCCACACCAGCGCCCAGATCAGCGTATCGACGCCGCGGATCGAATCCAGGAACCGCCGCACCGGGAAACGGACGATGTTAGGGACGATATTGCGGGCCGCAAGCAGGCTGACGGGCAGCGCCAGCAAGGCGGCCAGCGTGGTGCCGAGCAGCGCGATCGACAGCGTCTCGCCCAGCGCTTTGAGATAGAGCGGGAGCGACGATCCGGGATCGGGCGGCATCATCATCATGCTGATCCAGCCGAGCTGGCTTAGGCCCGAGATGAAACGCGCCGGCGAGAAATCGAGATCGACCAGGCCGAACACGAAGATCGCAAGAGCCGCGATGAGCATCGCCGGCGTCGCCAGGCGTGCCGATACCGGACGGTCGAAGACGTCAGGGTAGCGCGCGCGGAGCTTCTCGGTGTTGACGTCCTGCGGCTTATTCAATTCCGCGCCTCCTTGCCGAACAGGCGGCCGCGCACCCAGCCGGTGGTGATGTCGATCAGGAACACCGTGACGATGATGGTGACGAGGATGGCGCTGACGTCGGAGTAGTAGAATTTTCGGATCCCGACGATCAGCTCCTGCCCGATGCCGCCGGCGCCGACAAAGCCCATCACCGAGGCCTCGCGCACATTGATCTCGAAACGCAGCAGCGCGTAGCTGGCGTAACCCGCCGAGACCTGCGGCAGGATCGCAAAGCGCATGCACGACACCCAGCTCGCGCCGGTGGAGCGGATGCCCTCGACCGGCTTCATGTCGGCGTTCTCGACCATCTCGGAAAACTGCTTGCCGAGCGCGCCGGTGGAATGAATCGCGATCGCGAGCACGCCCGCGACCGGACCGAGGCCGAAGGCCATGACGAAGATCAGCGCGAACACGATGCCTGGCACCGTGCGCGCGAACTCAAGCAGGCGCCGGACGGTGAAGCGCAGCCAGGGCGCGGGCGAGGTGTTCTCGGCGGAGAAGAAATTGAGCAGGAAGGCAAGAACGGCGCCGATCAGCGTGCCGACATAGGAGATCAGCAGCGTCTCGCCGAGCAGCTTCAGCCATTTGTGCAGGCCCCAGAACCACTCGCCGAGATCGGTCCAGACCCGCTGGCCGCTGTCGAGGGTGAGGATGCGATTGAAGTAGCTGACGAAGTTGCCGAAATAAGTGAAGAAGGTGCGCAAATTCACCTCGGCGCCGATCGAGGCCACGATCAGCGCGGCGACGAACAACGTGAAGCCCGCCAGCAGGCGCAGGCGCTTGCGTGCGACTGCCTCGCGATAGGCGGCGTTGAGGGCGGCGAGCTGCTGCTCGGGAAGGATCGAAACCGCAACCGTCATCGAAGGCACAGATCCATCAAGAAAAGAGCCGGGTCCATCGACCCGGCTCGAGTAGCCTCGTCCCGACGAGCTCAGGACGCCTTCTTACGCAGATTATCGACGAACCTGATCAGATCGATGGTCTTGTTGTAATCGTCGTTCGCAATCGGCTCCCACGGCTTGTTCTTGCCGTCGGAGAGCTTCTTGAACGCCTCGGGGTCCTTGGTCGCCGCATCGAGGAAGGCCTTCTTGATGGCCGCCTTCATGTCCTCAGGCAGGTCGCTCATAGGCGTAGGGCGAGTTGATGATGAGGTCGGACTTCACGACGATGCGGAAGTCCTCCTTCTTCATCAGCGTGCCGTCGGCCGACTTCACCATACCCTTGTTGAGCATGCGGGTCAGGTTGGAATCGTCGTCCGCGTTCCACCAATTGGCAGCGACGTCCACGGTTCCTTGCGCAAGTGCGAGAACGGCATTCTCGTGGCTGCCGGTGAAGACGACCTTCGAGAAGTAGGCATCGGGATCGATGCCGAGCGCGTTCAGCTTGAAGCGCGGCATGTTGTTGCCCGAGGTCGAGTTCGGATCGACCAGGCCCAGGTTCTTGCCCTTGAGGTCCTCGATCTTCTGGTACGGCGATTTCGCCAGCACGTAGAACACCGAGTAATAACCCTTCGAGCCGTCGGAGTTGACGTCGATGACGAAGGCGTCGGTCTTGACGCCGGTAAGCCGGGCACGCGCGAACGAGGCCGGGCCGTAATACCCGATGTGGATGTTGCCGGCGCGCTGGCCCTCGATGAGGGCGGCGTAGTCGTTGGCGACACGCAGCGTCACCTTGACGCCGAGCTCCTTGGACAGATAGCTGATGAAGGGGGCGTAACGCTCGGTCACGCCCGAACCGTTCTCGGCCGGAATCGCGGCGAAGGTGATCTCCGGATATTTCGCCCTCCAGTCTTCGGCGGAAGCGGATCCGGCAAAGGTCAGCGCGGCGGCGCCGGCAAGAACTAATCTGCGAGTGATCATGATGCCCTCTTCATCTGATAGGAGCGGTTGACGCAAAAACTGGTCATGACGGATGCGACGCGGCTCAGGCCGCCGCAGCCGTTCCGAGTGCCGGGACCCCCTCGGGCACCGGCGCAGGCGTGCCGCCCATGACATCGGCGGCTTCGAGATCGTAGAGCTCACGCGCGACAAGGTCGGTCAGCGCGGACGGCGCGCCGTCGAACACCACTCGGCCCGCCGCCATGCCGATCAGGCGATCGCAATAGCTGCGCGCCAGATCGAGCGAATGCAGGTTGCAGAGCACGGTGATGCCGAAATGCTTGTTGATGCGCAGCAGCGCATCCATGACGATCTTGGTGTTGCGCGGATCGAGCGAGGCGATCGGCTCGTCGGCGAGGATGATGTCGGGCTGCTGCACCAGCGCCCGTGCGATCGCCACGCGCTGCTGCTGGCCGCCGGAGAGCTGATCGGCGCGCTGCGCCGCGAGCGAGGCGATGTCGAACTGTTCCAGCGCCGACATCGCCAGCGCCTTGTCCTGCTCGGGCCATACTTGCGACAGCGAGCGCCAGGCCGGCATGGCGGCAAGACGGCCCATCAGCACGTTGGTCAGCACGTCGAGCCGGCCGACCAGGTTGAACTGCTGGAAGATCATCGCCGACCGCGCCCGCCACTGCCGCAGCTCCTTGCCGCGCAGCGCGGTGACGTCGAGGCTTTCGAACAGGATGCGGCCCTGCGTCGGCGTCACCAGACGATTGATGGCGCGCAGCAGGGTCGACTTGCCGGCGCCGGAGCGCCCGATCACGCCGACGAAGCCGCCGGGGGAGATTTGAAACGAAGCCTCGTCCACCGCGGCTTTTGCGCCAAAGCGGCACGTCAGACCTTCAACCACCAGCATGCAGGGCTCCAGAGTAGCTGGAGCCCACCGCTATCCCCGGCGGTTGACACTTGTATGACACGTGCAATGCGGCGTGGCGATCCTACACACTTCATCCCCTGTCATCATATCGTCATGACACCGTCATTGTGCCGCTCGAAGAGACGCGACATTGGCCAGGCTGGCATGGTGGGACTGGGATCACGACAAATTGCGTGCGGCGCTGCCCGATTTCCGCACGCTCGCGATTGAAGATTTCCTGTCGGCATACGAAGCAGGGACAAGTCTTCCTTCCAGCAAACGAAGTGCGGTCGCGTGACAGACATTTTCATCGAGGGCGGCCGGACCCTGATTGGCTCCGAGCTCGCCGAAACTTCCCTCTCCGTATCCGGAACCGACATTGCGCAGATCGATGCGGCACGCGGTCGCGCGCGGCTGGCGATCGATGCGCGTAATTTGCTGGTGCTGCCCGGCATCGTCGACCTGCATGGCGATGCCTTCGAGCGGCAGATGATGCCGCGCGCCGGCGTCGATCTTCCGATAGACGTCGCGCTTGATGACACCGACCGCCAGGTCATCAGCAACGGCATCACCACGGTGTTCCACGCCACCACCTGGTCATGGGAGCCGGGCCTGCGCAGCGGCGACAATGCCAGGCGCCTGCTCGAGGCGATCGAGCGGCAGCGTCCGCACTTTGCTGCCGACACCCGTTTTCACCTGCGCCACGAGACCTATAATCTCGATGCCGAGGACGAGATCGGCCAGTGGCTGGCCGAGGGCCGCGTCGACCTGTTTGCCTTCAACGACCATATGGACGGGGTCGTTGCCGACATCTCGAATCCGCGCAAGCGCAACCGCATGGTGGAGCGCACCGGCCTGTCGGGCGAGGATTTCGACAAGCTTGTCGCGCATATCGTGTCGCGCGCAGCCGAGGTTCCGGCCTCGATCGTCCGGCTCGCTGCTACGGCCCGCGCGGCCGAGGTGCGGATGCTGTCGCATGACGATGCGACGCCGGCGATGCGCCGGAATTTTCGCGCCATGGGCGTGAGGCTCGCCGAGTTTCCGATAACCGAGGAGACGGCGCGCGAGGCAGCTGATCATGGCGATGCCATCGTCTACGGTGCACCGAACGTCGTGCGCGGCGGCAGCCACACCGGCTGGACCAAAGCCTCAGACATGATCGCCAAGGGGCTCTGCACGGTGCTGGCTTCCGACTATTACTATCCGGCGCCGCTGCTCGCCGCATTCCGCCTCGCCGCCGACGGCGTGCTGCCGCTGGCAGCGGCCTGGAAGCTGATCTCGTCGGCGCCGGCGCAGGCAACGGGCCTCACCGATCGCGGCACGCTCGCCGCAGGCCATCGAGCCGACATTGTGCTCGTCGACGACAGCATGCCGCTGCGGCCGCGGCTGGTCGCGGTGATCGCGGCCGGCAAGCTCGTCCATCTCACCGATGCGACGCGTCTGGCTGGCATCGCGGCGACACCGCGCGAGACTATTGTTGCAGCATAAATTAGTTATGCTTGGGCAATGACAGGTTTTCCCCGCTACGCGATCTATTTTGCCGCCGGCGCCGACCACGCGCTCTCCCGCTTCGGCGCCGAGCTGCTCGGCTATGATGCCTACACCGGCGACGAACTGCCCTTTCCCGGCGACGCCCTGGGCGTCGCCGCCGACTGGCGCGACGTCACCGCCGATCCCCGCAAATACGGTTTTCACGGCACGCTGAAGGCGCCGATGGCGCTGGCAGCGGGCAAGACAGAGGCCGAACTCGCCGCGGCCTGCGCGACATTCGCCGGCAAGGCGCGCCAGATCCCGGTGATCCGCCCAATCGTCGATTCCATCAGCGGCTTCATCGCCGTCATTCCAGCCGAGCCGGTTGGCGCGCTGCAACAGCTCGCCGCCGACGGCGTCCGCGATTTCGATTGCTTCCGCCAGCCCCTGACCGCGGAAGACCGCGCGCGGCGCAAGCCGGAAGAGCTCAGCGAGCGCCAGCGCGATTATCTCGATCGCTGGGGCTACCCTTACGTGATGGAAGAATTCCGCTTCCACATGACGCTGACGGGGCGGCTCGATGCCGGGCGGCGCGGCCCGATCCTGGAGATGTTGCGGGCAAGCTTTGCGAGGCTGAAGCTGGAAAAGCTGGCGATCGACCGCATCGCGCTGTTCAGGCAGGATGATGCCAAGGCGCGCTTTCGCATCATCGGCGAGTGGGCTCTGGCGCGGCTGGAACTCAGCGCCAGCTCACGAGATTGAAAGCGAGCGCCACCGCGCCGACCAGAACGAGGCTGGTCGCCCAGACTGCATCGAGATTGAACCAGCTTCGCGAGACGAACCTCAATCCCAGATGGCGGTAGACCAGCCACGCCAGACACCCGCTGGCGCCGACCATGGCGGTCACGTGCACCAAGGACACCAGCACCGCCATCCCGAGGCTTGACTCAATAGGGCTCGCCTTCATCAGCGCGCCCGCCGCCTCATGGCCGGCATCGAGATCGAAGGCCTGACAGAGCCCGAGATAGATCGGCACCAGCATCAGGGCGGCGCCGTGAGCGATGGCGACGGCAAACGACCAGAGCGCCAGTTGTGTCGGCGGAATTCGGGCCAGCGCGCGCGGATGACGACGCTCGATCAGCCGATAGACGCCAAAGCCGATGACGAGAAGGCTCGCACCGAGCTGGATTGGACGCTGCCACTCGGCCAGCACGAACAGAAACGCGAATGGCAGCAGCACGAGAAGCGTTGCCAGGAGATGCCCGGCCGCCAGAGCCCACAATGCACGAAAGAGCGCGCGCGGGCTCTTGTCCATGAGCCCGGCTGAAACTGCGAGCGGCCATCCCATTCCCGGATTGACTCCGTGGTAGAAACCGCTCGCAGCAAGCGCGAGCCACAGCCAGCCAACCGCCGGGCCCGCATGCGTCCCATCTAGACCGACGGGTAGCAAAAGGAGTCGGTCGAACAGTCGCCGCCCTCGAGCCTGATCTGGTGCGCACGATATCCGTCGGGGAAGCTCACGAAATAGTCCCTGTCGAGCTCGATGCCGCCGTTGCGACCGACATTGGCCATGACTTCCACCGCCGGAACCCCGTCGGGATAGAACTGGTCGTCCCAGGTGGAATAGAGAGAGTTGGTCCAGTATACGCGCCGGCCATCGCGGCTGATCTCGACCATCTGCGGACCCGCCGCAAAGGCCTTGCCGTTCGGATGGGGCGTGCGCCGCGCGATGCCGCCGATGTGGACGGAGCCCGCAAGCTTCGGCTTTCTGGGATCACTGACGTCGTACTGGCGCATTTCACCCGTGCCCCAGCACGAGACATAGAGAAACCGGTCGTCCATCGACAGGTCGATGTCCGTCACCAGCGGCGGCACGGCGCCAAATCCCTGCAGCAGCGGCGGGAGCTTCTCCTTTGGCGCGGCTTCGGGAGGGATCGTGGCCGTCTTTTCGGCATGGAATTTTCCACCCTCGCGCCACCAGGTCCAGATCGATGCTTCGAGGTTGGTGGTGTCGACCACAACGCCAACGAAGCCGTATTCGCGAACCGGATCGTGCGCGGGCCGCACCTCCAGCGCCATCTGATGATTGGCGCCGAGGTCGATGGTCTGGACGTTGCGCCGGGCGCGGAGATCCCAGAAGTGGAGACGATGGCCATATTTGTTCGACAGCAGATCCTCCGGGACGATCCCGTTCTCGAACTGCGGCGGTAACCCCCATTCGCTCGTCACCATGTAGTCGCGCGGCAGGTTCCACCAGAAATCATAGTGCAGCGTCTGCGGACCGCGGTCGATCTCCCATCGTCCAAGGACCTCGAATGTCTCGCAATCCATGATGAAGACGCCTGGAGGGCCATTGGTGCCATCCTTGCCCCCGCCACCCAGCGTGCTCACATAGATGCCGTCCGGCCCGCAATGAATGGTGTGCGGCCGCGAGTAGCCGGTCTTCTTGAAGACTTCCTCGGGTTCGATGATCTTGTGGATCTTGGCCTTGGTCGGATCGGGCTTGGTATCGATGATGTAGATCCGCGACGAGCGCAGCCCGGGAATGATGAGATAACGCCGCTCGATGAAGGCGTGTCCGGCCAGCGGCGACAAGGCCGAGGAGCAGGCATTCCAGCCGAAGTGATGAAACTCATCGCCCTTGTTGGGCATCGTCACGGTGTGGACGATCTGGCTATAGGTCGGCGATCCCGGCTTGACGTCGATGACCGCGAGAGCGTCCGGCTTCGAGAAATCCGGACTGAGCAGCAAGGTGTAGGCAAAGTTCTCCGCAGGCGCTTCCATCGCAAGCCTGGGCGATGCGTGAAAGGTGGGATCCGGCCTCATCGTCATGGCACTGCCTCCCTGTTCTGTCGGTTCGCTCCAACCTGGCTCGGGATAACGGCAAAAGAAGAGCTGTTGCGCGATGTCTTGTTACGCGATGACTTGTTACGCGATGACTTGTTACGCGATGACTTGGGATTCTCCGCAGGGCCGGTTGGCGAGCGTACAATATGCCATCGCCGGGCTGCGCGAAACTGGCGTAACCGCGATAATTCGACGCCTCACAGCCGAAATTGGCAGACCCCGTCATTGCGAGCGAAGCGAAGCAATCCAGACTGTCTCCGCGGACACATTCCTGGATTGCTTCGCTCCGCTCGCAATAACGAGGGAGAGAATTACTTTCCCCAGCGCAGCGCCAGCGCGTCGCGCTCCTTGGCTAGTTCCAGCAATCCTGCGCGCGTTGCCGGATGCAGCGGTTGCAGCGGATGGCGCACCGCGTCGGACTTGATCACGCCGCCGGCCTGCATCATCGCCTTGCAGGCGATCAGGCCGCATTGGCGGTTCTCGTAATTGATCAGCGGCAGCCAGCGTTCATAGGCGGCCTTCGCCTTCTCCCGGTCGCCCGCGAAATAGGGATCGATGATCTGGCGGATACCGTCGGGATAGCCGCCGCCGGTCATCGCGCCGGTCGCGCCGGCATCGAGATCGGCCATCAGCGTGATGGCTTCCTCGCCATCCCAGGGGCCCTCGATGTCCTTGCCGCCGGCCTCGATCAGGCTGCGGAGCTTTGACGCCGCGCCCGGCACCTCGATCTTGAAATAGCGGATGTTGGAGAGCTCGCGCGCCAGCCGCGCCAGCAGCTCGACCGACAGCGGCGTGCCCGCAACCGGCGCATCCTGGATCATGATGGGGATGGTGATCGCGCCCGAGAGCACCTTGAAGAATTCGACGATGCCCTTCTCCGGCACGCGGAAGGTGGCGCCGTGATAGGGCGGCATCACCATCACCATGGCGGCCCCGGCGGCCTCGGCCTGCTTGCTGCGCGCCGCGCACACCGCCGAGCTGAAATGGGTGGTGGTGACGATCACGGGCACGCGGCCGGCGACATGCTCCAGCACCACATGCATCACGGCCTCGCGCTCGGCATCGGTCAGCACGAACTGCTCGGAGAAATTGGCGAGGATGCAGATGCCGTTCGAGCCGGCGTCGATCATGAAATCGATGCAGCGGCGCTGGCCCTCGAGATCGAGCTCGCCGCGCTCATCGAAGATGGTGGGTGCGACCGGAAACACGCCGCGATAGGGGCGCTGGGCCTTATGTGGGGTGACCGGCATCGAAGACATCTCCCTGTCGTCCTGTCGTTGGAGCTTGGTACCGCTACCATTTACAGGTCGCAGCCAGGCCCGGCAATGCCGATCCACGTTCCATCAAGCTGGGAAAGAAGCCCTAGGCGGACTTCACGGCGCCGAGGAAGCCCTCCACCGCGACGCGGAGGCGGTCGGCGTCGGCCGACATCTTGGTCACGGACTGGAACAGCACCGTGCCGGCATTGCCGGTCTCCTGGTTGAGCTGGGCGACGCTGCCGATGGTGTCGGTGACCTCGCGGGTGCCCTGGGCGGCATGCTGGAAGTTGCGCGAGATCTCGGTGGTGGCCGCGCGCTGCTGTTCGACGGCGGCGGCGATGGCCGTCATCTTCTCGTCGATGCCGCTGATGGCGCCCCCAATCGAACGGATGGCGGCAACGGCCTGGCCGGTCGCGCTCTGGATCTCCTCGACCTGGCGCGAGATCTCTTCGGTGGCGGTCGCGGTCTGCGACGCCAGGCTCTTGACCTCGCCGGCAACCACCGCAAAGCCGCGCCCGGCCTCGCCGGCGCGCGCCGCCTCGATGGTGGCGTTTAGGGCGAGCAGATTGGTCTGGCCGGCGATGGCGTGGATCATCTTCACGACTTCGCTGATGCGGCCGGCGGTCTGGTCGAGGATCTCGACGGTGGCGTTGGTCTGCTCGACCTGCGCCACCGCCTCGCGCGCATCGCGTGCGCTGGACTGCACCTGCGCGGAGATTTCGCCGACCGAAGCCGAGAGCTCCTCGGTCGCGGCCGCGATGCTTTCGAGATTGTTGGTCGCCTGCTCGGCGGCGGACGACACCGCGGCCGTCTGGCTGCTCGATTCCGACGTCAGCGTGCGCACGTCGGTCGCAGTGGCATCGAGCTCCTTGGCCGATGCCGCGACGCTCTGGATCACCGCCTGCACGGTGTCGTCGAAGCTACGGCATGCCTCGTCGACGGCGCCGGAGCGGGCGAGCTGCAGCGCCTGCTGCGATTCGCGTTCCTGGCCGAGCCGTTCCGCAATGGCCGCGCTCTCGCGCAGGCTTTCGAGCGCGGCGGCCATGGTGCCGAACTCGTCGGGATAGCGGGATTGCGGAACCGGCGTCGCGTAGTCGCGCGCGCTGATCCGGGCGATCGCCTCCAGAATGGCGCGCACCGGACGCATCAGGCGATTGCGCACGACATAGACACCGGCCAGCGTCACTGACAGCGCCAGCAGGAACGCGAGCGACTGCACGATGAGATTGGTCAGCGCCTTGGCCTGAACGGTCTCGGCTCGCACGATCGACTGGTCGAGCGCCGTGGTCGCGATACCGACAATGAGCGGGAACGGCGACTGGCACAGCGCATTCCAATCCGCCGCCGCCATCGCCGGCTTGCCGCTGCCATCAAAATTCCTGGTGAGATCGCCGATCTGCTTGAGAACACCGTCGGTCTTGGCCTGCGCGTCCCTTGCTGCGCTAACCAATTCTGAAGGAACATCGGGGGCTGCCAGCAACTCGGCCATGCCGGCAAAGCTGGAGGCAATGGTGCCGTCCCACTGTGCCACTGATCGCTTTTGAGTGTCGTCGAGCGGCTTGCTGCTGTTGACGTTCGAGCGCAGCGACGAGCAATGGATGCCATAGCGGTCGCGCACCTGCCAGGCGAGGCGGCGGACCTGGACCATGCGGGCAATGAAGGGATCGTTCATCCAGGCCTGGTTCGACACCGCGGTCGAGGCGAGGTTCGCCGTGTCGATGACCTTGGTGACGGCATCGTACCAGGGGTTGCCGCGCTCGATCTTGCGCTCGGCGCGCGGACGTTTGGCTTCATCATAGAACAGCTGGAATTGCGGGGCGGCCTCGCTCCAGCCCTGCTTCAGCTTGGTCGCCAGCTCGTCCCGGCGGGCAAAGTCGACGCTGGCCATCGCGGCGATGACACCTTCATAGCCGCCCTGCTCCGCCTTCTCCGCCTCGGCGAGCTTTGCGCGCGGGTCGTCCTCGCCGAGGATCGCGCTCTGGGCGTCGCCGCGATTTTGGCGGAGCGCTACCACGCCGTGGAAGATCGCCTTGTCGGCGGCGGCAAGCCGCGCCGTCTCGAGACTGTCGTTATAGCGGCCGAAGGCCCCGACCATCTGGATCGCCGTGGAGGCGAGCGCGCCGGCCGCCAACAGGGCCATCAAGGTCAGGAGCAGCGAGCTTACCGATTTCTTAAACATTGCCATGGGTCACAAGGGGGCCTTTGTCCAGGAGAGGCCACCTTGCATCGGGACATGCCAATGTTCCGTTAAGGTTTTAGTGAAATGCGGGTGTTCGCGATTTGCCAGCCCCCCTTGAGGTTGGCCCAGATGTCACGAAACCTTCGTGAAATCAGGCGGGCGCCGCTCGGCAAAGGCCGTGAATGCCTCGCGCGCCTCGGCGGTGCGCAGACGCCTGGCGAACTGCTCGCCCTCGGCATTCATCTGCGCGACCAGCGCCTCGCCATTGCGCATCAGCTTCTTGGTCGCGATGAGCGCGCCGGCCGGCTGTTTGGCCAGACGCTGGGCCAGCGCGAGCGCCTCGGCATCGAGCCTGTCAAGCGGCACGACGCGGTTGGCGAGGCCCCATTCCAGCGCAGACTTGGCCGGCACGGTCTCGCCGAGGGCGAACATCTCATAGGCGCGGGCATAACCGATGCGCGCCGGCATCAGGAGGCTGGAGGCAGCTTCCGGCACCAGTGCGAGGCTGACGAAGGGCGTCGACAGCTGCGTATTCTCGGCCAGCACGACCAGATCGCAATGCAGCAGCATTGTGGTGCCGACGCCGACGGCACGGCCCTGCACGGCTGCAACAAGAGGTCGCGTGCAACGCGCCAGCGACTGGATGAAGCGTCCGACATTGCGGCTGCCTTCGGACTTGCCTGATGCGACGGCCGCAAACTCGCCGACGTCATTGCCGGCGGTGAACATGTCACCCTCGCCGCGGATCAGCAGCACGCGCACGGAGGGATCGGACTCGGCGGCTTCGATGGTGTCGGCGAGCTTGCCGTACATCGCGTCCGTCAGCGCGTTCTTCTTGTCGGGGCGCGCCAGGGTAAGGGTGAGAATTCCGTTGTTGTTTTCAACTCGCACATGCTCGGTCATGAGTGTCTCCTCTTATTCCTCTGGATCTCTTGCGATGTCTCTTATGGAGTCTCTTGGAAACTTGTCCTGAATGCTGGTCAACCAGCGCGCGACGATATCGATCTCGGCGCTGGTAAATCCTTCCGTCAGGGTGGCATTGATCGCAGCCGTATCGGCCCTCGCCTGCGCCAGCACAGTGCGGCCCTTCGGCGTCAGCCACACGCGAAAGGCGCGGCCGTCCTCGCGGTCAGCTCGCCGCTCGACCAATCTTGCCGCAGCGCTGCGATCGACCAGACCAGAAATGCCGGCCGGTCCCATGTCTAGGGCGGCGCCCGCTTCACCCATCAGAACGCCATCCTGCTTGCCGAGGATAAACAGTAGCCCCGCCTGCGCCGGCGTCACTTCGCTCGAGCGCTGCGCCGCTATCCAGCGCTGCAAGCGCCGCTGCGCAACGTTCAATAAATAAATCAGCCGATGATGCTTCGCCTCAGGCGATTTATTTCGCATGCGAAATAGATAATCCAGCTTCGTCGGATTGTCAAAGCCTGCCGTCGCTAGCGCGACGGCCCGCGGCAGCCGTCAAGCAGAATTGCGGCGCATGCCTTTGCCCGCCGCTCGATCTCCTTGCGGGAGGGCAGCGTCACGCTTGCGTAGATCGCTGCGCGTTGCGGCGCAGATACCATCATGCCGATCATCATGCCGGCCGCTTCATCGACATTGTCGAGCGCGAGGCGCTGCTTCCTGACCTGATCGCGGAGCCAGCCCGCGAGCGCCGCCGCGGTGCGGGCGATGCCATCCCGATAAAAATTCGCGGCAAGGTCGGGGAACGTCGCCGATTGCTGCAGCACCATGCGCTGCAGCGCCACCACTTCAGGATCGAGCGCAAGATCGGCGCAAGCGACCAGGACGGCAGCAAGATTTGTTTCGATGTCGGCCTGGTTGCTGGCCTGAAGATTGACGTCGGAGAGCAGCCGCTCGAGCCTGTCAGCGCACATCGCCTCGAACAGCGCCGCCTTGCCCGGAAACAACCGGTAGAGCGTCTTGGTGGAGATGCCGGCGCCACGCGCCAGCTCCTCGGTGCTGGTTGCTGCGTAACCATCGACGGCAAAGGCGTGCCTCGCGGCCTCGAGGACGATCCGCTTCGTCTCCTCGTCGCTGCGCACCGGCGGCCGTCCGCGCGGACGAACCTCTGATGACGATTTTGTCTGAGCCATGTCTTTAAATGATGCCTGTCATTCCATTGACAGTCTAAAAGCTATTCCTATTTTGGAAATCGTCAAGTTTCCTAATTCAGGGAGGCGGCCATGACCGTCCATACCAATCCAGCGAAATCCGAAGGCGCCGTGGTTCCAACTCCCGTGCCGGAGGGCGTGATGCCCACCACGCCGACCGCCGCCCCGAGCCGAAAGCTCAACCTTCGCAAGCTGTTGCTTGCGGGAGTGGCCCTCGCCGCCCTCGCCGGCGCGAGCTGGTACGGCTACGATTACTGGACCGTCGGCCGCTTCCTGGTCTCCACCGATGACGCCTATGTGAAGGCCGACAACACCACCATCGCGCCGAAGGTCAGCGGCTATCTCGACCGTGTCCTGGTCGGCGATAACGAGCATGTGAAAGCTGGCCAGGTGCTGGCGCGGATCGACGACCGCGACTTCCGCGTCGCGCTCGACCAGGCCAAGGCCGATGTCGCCGCCGCGAATGCGACGATCACCAGCAAGCAGGCGCAGCTCGAGGTTCAAGATGCGGTGATCGACGCAGCCCGGGCGACCATCGATGTCGACACCGCCGCAAAGATCTTCGCGCAACAGGAGAACAAGCGTTACACCGATCTCGCCGCGACCGGCTATGGCAGCGTGCAGAATGCGCAGCAGGCGCAGTCCCGCAACGCCGGCGCCGAGGCTGCGATCCAGCGCGATACCGCCAATCTCGCCTCAGCCCTCAAGCAGGTCGAGCTGCTGAAGGCCGAGATCGCGCAGGCCAATGCCGCCGCCGCCCGCGCCACCGCGCTTCAACATCAGGCCGAGCTCAATCTCGGCTACACCACGGTCGTCGCGCCGATCGACGGCGTCATCGGCAACCGCACCTTGCGCGTCGGCCAGTTCGTGCAGGCCGGCACGCAGCTGATGTCGATCGTGCCCGTCGAGGGCGCCTATGTCGTCGCCAATTTCAAGGAAACGCAGCTCACCCACGTCCGCGCCGGACAAGAGGTTGAGATCGAGGTCGATACGTTCCCGGGCCAGGTGGTGCATGGCCACGTCGATTCCATCGCGCCGGCCAGCGGCCAGGAATTTGCTTTGCTGCCGCCTGACAACGCCACCGGCAATTTCACCAAGATCGTGCAGCGCATCCCCGTGAAGATCGCGCTGGATGCCGAAACGCAGCCAGCGATCGAGCTGCGGCCCGGCATGTCCGTGATCCCGACGATCGCAACCCGTTCAGCGCCGACCGCGCAAGCGGCAACGACGCCCTCAACCCAGTCCAAAGCCAAGCTTGTTTCCGGAGGGTCGTGCCATGTCCAACAGCCTCGCAATCTCGACGTCAGCGCCCACCATACCGGCCGCGACGCCTGATCGCGTCGCCGCCGATCCCAACAGGGCCAGTGCCACAGTCTGGATCGCCGTCTTCGCCGCGATGATCGGCGCCTTCATGGCGATCCTGAACATCCAGATCACCAATGCCTCGCTGCTCAATATCGAGGGCGGCATCGGCACCGGTGTCGACAACGGATCCTGGATCTCAACGTCGTACCTGATCGGCGAGATCATCGTGATTCCGCTGACCGACTATCTGTCGCGGGTGTTCTCGTTCCGCAATATCATGCTGAGCTTTGCCTCGCTGTTTGCGGCGTTCTCGGTCGCCTGTGCCTTCACCCACGATCTGCCGTCGATGATCGCGATGCGCGGCTTCCAGGGCTTCTTCGGCGGCGTGCTGATCCCGATGGCCTTCACGCTTGTCTTCACCAAGCTGCCGAAGGGCCAGCAGCCGATCGGGCTCGCGATGTTCTCGCTGGCCGTGACGTTCGCGCCTGCGATCGGCCCGACCATCGGCGGCTATCTCACCGAGAATTACGGCTGGCAGACCATCTTCTTCGTCAACGTGCTGCCGACGGCGGTCATGGTGAGCATTCTGTTCCTCACCCTGGAGCGTGCGCCCTTAAATCTCGCCTTGCTGCGTGAAGGCGACTGGTTCGGCATCGCCACCATGGCGGTCGGCCTGGCCTCGCTGCAGGCCGTGCTCGAGGAAGGCAACAAGAACGACTGGTTCGGCTCGCCCTTCATCGTGCGGCTCGCGGTCATCGCCGCGATCAGCCTGTCGCTGTTCATCACCATCGAGCTCGTGGTCGAGAAGCCGCTGCTTCGCCTCCGCTTGCTGACGCAGTGGAATTTCGGCGTCGGCACCATCGCCGCGGTGTTCCTCGGCTTTGCGCTGTTCGGCTCGGTCTATCTGCTGCCGGCCTATCTCGGCCAGGTGCAGGGCTACAATGCCGAGCAGATCGGCAATGTGCTGGCCTGGACCGGCCTGCCGCAGCTGCTGCTGATTCCGCTCGTGCCGAAGCTGATGCAGCGCTTCGACGCGCGCTACATCGCGACCGTCGGCCTCTTGCTGTTCGCGGTGAGCTCTTTCCTGAACATCGAGATGTCGCTCGACTATTCCGGCGACCAGTTCTTCATACCGAACGTCGTGCGTGCCGTCGGCCAAGCGCTGACGCTGGCGCCGCTGTCCGCGCTCAGCCTCGGCAGCGTCGCGCCGCAGGACGCGCCCGCGGCCTCCGGCATCTCCAACATGATGCGCAACCTCGGCGGCGCCATCGGCACGGCCGTGCTGGCGACGATCGTCACCAAGCGCGAACAGTTCCACTCCAACATCATCGGCCATTCCGTGACGCTCGGCCGCGAGGAAGTCCGCACCCGCATCGCGCAGATGACGGACTATTTCATCGCCCACGGCGTGCCCGACCCCAACGCCGCACGCGAGCAGGCGATCATCGCGCTCGGCAAGACGGTGAAGCGTCAGGCGCTGGTGATGGGCTTCTCCGACACCTTTGCGGTGATCGGCGTGGTGCTGGTGCTGGCCGCGATCGCGGTGCTGCTGACGCGGCGGGTGAAGGCGGCCGGCGGGGGCGGCGCGCACTAGCAGAAAACAACCACGAAATTGTCGCGGCCGTCACGCTTGACGGCCGCCGAGGCCGCCCGCCACCGCCTGCGCAATCGTCTCAGAACGATCCCAGCATACTGCCCAGGGCGATCACGGCCACCAGTGCCAGCAGCGACGTCACGATGCCGACCATCACGATGTCGAAATAGCTGTCGCGATGCGTCAGGCCGCAGATCGCGAGCAGGCTGACCACCGCGCCATTGTGCGGCAGGATGTCGAGCGTTCCCGAGCCGATCACAGCGACGCGATGCATCAGGGCAAGGTCGATGCCGGTGCGCCACGCCAGCTCCACATAGGTCTGGCCGAGCGCATCGAGGGCAATGGTCAGGCCGCCTGACGCCGAGCCGGTCAGCGCGGCCAGGATGTTGGTCGCGACCGCCAGCGAAACCAGCGGGCCACCTTCGATCGCCAGCACCCAGTCACGCACGGTCGTGAACGCCGGCAGCGCGGCAACGACCGCGCCGAACCCGACCAGGCTCGCGACGCTGAATGCCGGCAGCACCGAGGCGTTGGCGCCGGCGTCCATGGTCTGCCGCAACGCCGGCAGGCGGGACCAGTTCAGCACGATGGTCGTGACGATGGCGGCGGTTAGCGCCACGGCGACCGACCAGACGCCGGCAACCGCTGCGAGCGACGTCTCGCCAAAGCGTTGCTCGGCAAGGTAGCTGACATCGAGCCGCGGCAGCACCACGAGCGACATCAGGAGATTGACGGCGACGACGACGATCAACGGCAGGACGGCGTTCAGGATCGGCGACGCTCGGTCGCTGCGATGGCCATGTTGCAGCTCCGCCGGATCGAACTCGCGCGCCGTCGTCGCACGCTCGCGCACGAACTCGTCGGACGCGGCGCGCTCGGTCACATCCTCGACTTCGTCGCCATAGCCCTCGCCGGCGCGCCTGGCCTTGGCCTCCGCGCGATGCAGCCACCACAAACCGGTCATGAGCATGATCAGGGATGCGACGATCCCGAGGCCCGGCGCGGCAAACGGCGTCGTGCCGAAGAACGGCATTGGGATCGCATTCTGGATCGACGGCGTGCCCGGCAAAGCCGACATGGTGAAAGTCGACGTCCCCAGCACGATTGCAGCGGGAATCAGACGGCGCGGAATTTCAGCCGCGCGAAACAGCGAGCGGGCCATCGGCACGATGACGAAGAACGCGACGAACAGGCTGACACCCCCGTAAGTCACTGCGGCGCCGGCCAGCACCACGGCCAGGATCACGCGGCGCTCACCGAGACGCTTGGCCATGAAGTCGGCCACCGATGTCACCGCGCCACTGTCATCCATCAGCTTGCCGAATACGGCGCCGAGCAGGAAGATCGGAAAAAACTGCGCAAGGAATGCTGCCGCATTCGTCATGAAGACCTGGGTGAGGTTCGCCAGCAGCGGCTCGCCGCCAAACAACGCCGCCACCAGCGCGGCGAAGGGCGCGAGCAGAAGCACGCTCCAGCCGCGAAAGGCGAACAGCACCAGCAGGCCGAGCCCGACGAGCAGGCCGAGAAGACCCATGCCTCAACACTCCGCCAGCAGAACATCGAGATCGGCAGTCGATTGCCGGCCGACATCGGCGCCGTGCTCGCGGAGAAACGCATCCGCGGCCAGGCGTCCCTCGGCGCGGAGCAACGAGACAAACTCCCATTCCGCGTTGAGCTTCGACGAAGCGCCAAACTTCGCCAGCATGTCGCTCTTGACCCGGTGCGTCCGCATCTTCGCCCAGCGCGCCCCCTCGCCGCTGCCGGGATCGGCGGCCTGGCGCAGCAGCGCGATCATGCGCAGCTCCTTCATCAGCGGCGAGTTGAAGGAGATTTCGTTGAGCCGGTTGAGGATCTCCGCCGCGGTGCGCGGCACTTCCGGCCGTTCGGTTGGATTGATCTGAACGAGTATCGTGTCATGCGCGTCGCTCTCGCGAACCAGCGGCGTGATGGTCGGGTTGCCGGCATAGCCGCCGTCCCAGTAAGGCTCGCCGTCGATCTCGATCGCACGAAACATGGTCGGCAGGCAGGCCGATGCGAGCAGCACGTCGGCCGTGATCTCGGCGTTGCGGAAGATGCGGCCGCGACCCGTGCGCACGCGCGTCGCGGTGACGAAGAGCTGGATCTGCGAGCGCGCGAGCCGCTCGAAGTCGATGCTCTCCGCCAGCACCGCGCGCAGCGGATTGTAGCCGGTCGGATTGAGGTCGTAGGGCGACAGCACCCGCGACATCAGGTCGGTGAGGATGTAGAAGGGCGAGGTATCGAGCGTCCAGCGTCCCATCAGCCGGTCGAGCGGTGAGCGCTGCAATGGGCTGAAGGCGGCAGCCTTCGAGACACGGCGCCAATATCGTTCAAGCGCCTTGCGCGCGCCCTCGGCGCCGCCGGCGGTCCAGCCGTCCGCCAGCACCGCCGCATTCATCGCGCCGGCCGACGTGCCGGAGATCGCGGCGATGGTGAGCCAGTTCTCCTCCAGCAGGCGGTCGAGCACGCCCCAGGAGAAAGCGCCGTGCGAACCGCCGCCTTGAAGTGCGAGATCGATCAGGACGGCGTCGCGTTCCATGGCGGACACTCGCGCAACTGAAGCTCAAATTCGACGTGATTGGAACACGTCGAAGCCGGTACAGTTTAGAGAGTTTAGGCCGGACAATGCAACCGGAACGTGACGAGACCTAAAGCGCGAGAATCGTCATCGCGCTTTAGCTCTTTGTTTGAGCATGATCTTTTCGGAAAACCGCTTCACACTTTGCGCTAACCCGGTCCTTCGGGTCCGGATCATGCTCTAGTGCTCGAACACCAGCCGCGCGCCGACCGTGCCTTCGAGGGCGCGGATCTGCGCCAGCAGCGCGCCGGAGTCCTGGCCGCCGAGATCGGCATCGAGCACGACATAGCCGAGGTCGCCGGCAGTCTCCAGATATTGCGCGGCGATGTTGATGTCGCGCTGGAGGAACACCTCGTTCAGCCGGCGCAACATGCCCGGCACGTTGCGATGGACGTGGCTGAAGCGCGCGCCCGAGGGGCGCAGATGCAGCTGCACCTCCGGGAAATTCACCGCGCCCATGGTCGATCCCGTGATGAAATAGTCGACCAGCTTGCGCGCCACTTCGCCGCCGATGCGCTCCTGCGCCTCCTCGGTCGAGCCGCCGACATGCGGAGTGAGGATGACATTGTTGAGGCCCTGTACCGGGCTCTTGAAGCGCTCCGAATTCGACGACGGCTCGACCGGAAACACGTCGATGGCGGCACCGGCGATGTGGCCATCGCGCAAGGCGCCCGCGAGCGCATCGAGATCGACCACCGTGCCGCGGCTGTTGTTGATCAGGAACGCGCCAGACTTCATCGCCCGCAGCTCCTTCTCGCCGATCATGCCCGCGGTTTCCGGCGTCTCCGGCACGTGCAGGCTGACGATGTCGCTCTGCGCCAGCAGCTCTTCCAGCTTCTCCACCGGCTCGGTGTTGCCGTGGCGGAGCTTGTCGGTGCGGTCGTAATAGATCACCCGCATGCCCATGGCTTCGGCGAGCGTCGAGAGCTGCGAGCCGATATTGCCATAGCCGATGATGCCGAGCGTGCGACCGCGCACCTCGCGGCTGCCGGCCGCGGATTTGTCCCAGCCGCCTCCATGGGCCGATACCGAGCGTGGAAAGATCTGCCGCAGCAGCATCACGATCTCGCCGATCACGAGCTCGGCGACGCTGCGGGTGTTGGAGAACGGCGCGTTGAACACGGGAATGCCGCGCTTGCGCGCCGCCAGCAGATCAACCTGGTTGGTGCCGACGCTGAAGCAGCCGACCGCGAGCAGCCCGTCAGCCGCTTCCAGCACCTCGTCGGTGATCTGGGTGCGGGAGCGGATGCCGAGCAGCGACACGCCCTTGAGCGCCTGGCGCAGCGCCTCGCCATCCAGCGCCTTGGTCAGACGCTCGACATTGGTGAAGCCTGCGCCCTTGAACAGATCCACGGCGCTATCGTTGACACCTTCAAGCAGCAGCGCCTTCGCGCTCCGCTCAGGGCTTTGGCCTGCGGCTGGCATGGAATCTCCTGAAATGACGGCTTTGCCGCAGCTCTTAGACCGTGGACGAGGCCGAGCACAATAGGGTTTGGATACGGGAATATCGTGGCCTGGTGGTAGTCAGATCACGTAAAACCCGTGCGTGCCGTCGCGGCGGAGCTGCTCGACGAGGCCATATTCCCAGTCGAGATAGGCCTGCATCGCCTGCTCCGCAACATCCGTGCCCTCATAGGGCCGGCGGTAGCGATGCGCCGGATCGGGCTTCGGCAGCACCAGCGGCGGGCTGGCCTCGAGCGGGCCATCATAGCCGCCTTCGAGGACATAAACCTCCCAGCCCATCTGCGCGAGCCAGGACGCCGTCATGTCGGCGCGCACGCCCTTATCGTCGGTCAGCACGATGCGCGCGCCCCGCACCGGAGCCGCCATGTCGGTCTCCTGCACCAGCTGGCCGCCGGGATAGTGGCGAAAGCCCGGCAGGTGACCGGCCGCATATTCCTCGGCGCCGCGCACGTCGAAGCGATAGAGCGTCCGGCTGGTATCGGCGACCAGCGCCGCCATCTCGTTCGCGCCGACATGGCGGACGCCGGCGCGATAGGCGACGTCGCGCGCATTGGCCGGGCCGCCCTCGAACGAGCCGATCGCGCCGCGCCTGTCCGCGCCGTGATCGAGCGTGTGCCGCGCCAGCGTCCAGCCGATCGTGCCGTTGCGCAGCGCCCGCACCTTGTTGGGCACGCCGGCATTGATCAGCGATTGGGTGCCGATGATCGAGCGGGTGCGGCCGGCACAATTGACGATGATGGTGGTGTCTGGATCGGGCGCAGCCTGCCCGGCCCTCAGCACCAGCTCGGCACCGGGCACGCTGATCGAGCCCGGGATGTTCATGGTCGCATATTCGTCGAAGCGGCGAACATCGAGGATGGCAATGTTGGCCTTGTCCGCGATCAGCTTTGCCACCTCGTCGGCGCCGAGCGAGGGCGTGTGACGGCGCGCCTCGACCAGCTCGCCGAACGCCTTTGAATAGGAATTGACGTCCTCGAACACCTCGTAGCCCGCCGCACGCCAGGACCTCAGCCCGCCATCGAGCGCGCGGACATTGCCGTAGCCGAGCGCGGCGAGGCGTTCGGCGCCTGCAGCGACCAGCCCCTCGCCATCGTCATAGAGCACCACCGGCACGTTCTTGCGCGGCAGCCGCACCGCGGCCTCGATCGCGATCCGGTCCACGGCCATGTTGGCGGCAAACAGCGGATGACCGGTGGCGAAGGCCGCCTCGAACCTGACATCGAGCAGCGCAATCTCCTCGCGCAACAAGAGCGCGCGGCGGACATCGGCGGGAGTGACGGTCGTAAGCTTCATGGCGTGAACCCTGGTAAGGACAGGCCATGGGCTTTTGAACGATTGCAGCGAGCTTGGCTAGAGCATGATCCGGAAAAGTGTGAAGCGGTTTTCCCTCGCGACATCAGCGGATCGCGTTTGCGCGGAGATCATGCTCAAACAAAGAGCTAAAGCGCGATGACGATTCAGCCCAATCTCATCGCGCTTTAGTCATTCGGCCGCATGGCGGCCCGATCAGCCCGCCAACTGCTTCTCGATGATGCTGGCAACCCGCACCGGGGTCTCCAGCATGGAATAATGTCCGGCGTCGTCGATGGTCTCAAAGGTAACGCGGGGATAAGCGAGCGCAAAGGCATTGCGTAGCGGCTCGCCGCGATAGAACGGAATATCCAACGCGCCGGTCACGACATGCAGGGGTGCGGCCAGCCCATGGGTTTCGCCTGATATGGCGGAGGACGTGAACATGGTGAGATAGCCGCGCTTGGCCTCGACCGTCGAGGCCTCGCGCGCGATGGCGAGCTTGCGGCGCAACCAGCCGGCACCATAGCGGCTGGAGGTGCGGGCCGTGATCGCGCGCCCGGCCGCTTCGTCCTCATCGATGACGGCATTGAGCGCCTTCATCGCCGCCTCGTCGGCGCGGAAGCCGGTCGGTGGCACCGGCGAGAACAGCGTCACGGTCTGAAGCCGGCTCCCGGCCTGAAGCGCGATCTTCTGCGCCACCAGACCGGACATCGAGTGACCGACAAGATGGAAACGGGTGATGGCGAGCTCATCGGCGGTACGCAGCACGTCGGCCGCAGCCTCATCCAGCGTGTAGCTGCCGCTTTCGCCGCGCGACCAGCCGTAACCCCTGAGATCCACAAACACGATGGTGCAGCGTGCCGGATCGAGATAAGGCAGCACCGGCTCCCAATTGACGTGATCGCCAAGCCATTCGTGCAGCACCACGCACACCGTGGATCCGTTGCCGATGCGGCAATGGCCGAGCCGGTTGCCGGTCGCCAGTTGCGGTGAAGGCCAGGGCGATGGCGAAGTGCTGGCAGCGCTTCCCGCGCCTTGCGCGAACGCCGGAGTGTTCGTGATGGCGGCGGTAGCGGTCAGACCCAGACCCTTCAGGACGTTGCGGCGCTGCATGTGTTTCCCCCGCGCCTCTGGTTGCGACTGGCGCGCATGCCTGATAGCGCGCGCCTGCCTCATGGGAGAAATTGATTTCTGCAATGGCTTGATTGATAAATCTCATTCTGACCGCCCGCCGCGCCGGAGCTTTCCATGCCGACAACCCTCGATCTCGATACGCTCCGCGCGCTGCTCGCCATCGTCGAGCTCAACAGCTTTTCGCGCGCGGCGGAGCGATTGGGGCGATCGCAATCCGCGATCAGCCTGCAGATCGCCCGGCTCGAAGCCATGGTCGGCCGTCCCTTGCTGGAGCGGGCGCGCGGCCGGGTGCTCGGGCCAACCGTGAAGGGCGCCGAGCTCGTCGCGCATGCGCGGGAGATGATCGCGCTCAACGAGCGTGCAGTTACCGCGATGCGCCGGCCGGCCTCGGACGCGCCGATCAGGCTCGGCATGCCCGCCGATTTTCTCGAGCGCGATTTCGCGTCTGCCGTCGGCGAGATCCGCTCGCGCTTTCCCAAGGCACAACTATCGGTGCGCACCGACCTGTCGGCTCGACTCGCCGAAGACGTCGATCATGGGCGGCTCGATCTCGCCTTCTACAAGCGCGCCCCCTCGAACGCCGCGGACGCCGCGATCGCGTTCGAACCAATGGCATGGTTCGGCAAGGTGCCGGCGCCAAACCGGTCCGACGATACCGTTCCGCTGGTGGCCTTTGCGGACGGCTGCGCCTATCGTGGCGAAGCCCTGCGCAGCCTGCGCCTGATGGGACGGGATTGCAGCGTCGCCTGCGAGGCGCGCAGCCTTTCCGCGCTGGTCGGCGCCGTCAATGCCGGCCTTGGTTATGCCGCGCTGCCGGTCAAGCTCGGGGCGCGCAAATCGCTGCAGCAGGCGAGTGATCTGGCGGGCCTGCCGCGACTCAACGCCGTCGAGCTAGCTCTTGGTATTGCCGAGGGCTGCAACCTGCCGTTCGCCCGCGCCATCGGCGGCATCATCGCCGAGCGCTGCGCGCTGGCGTGACGGCCGCAGCTTCCGGCGCGACAGGTACAGGAGCACGCCGGTGACCGCGAACAGTGGCATCAGCGCCGCGGCAATCATGAACGCAAGCTTGCCGGGCCAGCCCAGGATCGCGCCGCGGTGGATGTCGAACACGCCTGCGATGGCTTTTTCGCCCAGCGTCTTGTCGGCGTAGCGTTCCGAGGAGATCACCTGGCCTGTCGCAGCGTCGATGCGGAATTCGTCGCGCTCGCTTTCGAGCGTGGAGCCCTTTGGCCACGACCGGATCCGCATCACCGTGCCCGGACCTGCCTGAAGGATGAGCTGAACCCTGGCGAAACCGCCACTCTCACGCTGGATGGTCGCCCACGCGCGATCGAACCCGACGGCCTCGGCCGTCTCGGCCCGGCCGGCTGGACGCGGCGGCTTCGGCTGCATCTTCGCCGCCGCCACGTGGGGGCGTGCCAGCAACCAGACGACGCCGTCCTTGTACCAGTCGAACGAGTACCAGAGGCCTGTGATGGCCATCACCAGATAGACCGGCAGCACCCAGGTGCCGATGACGGCATGCAGCGAACGGTGCAGGCCACGGCCGCTGAGCGCAAGATTCGGCTTCAGCCACATCTTCATGCTGCTCGCGCGACGCGGCCAGCGCAGAACGAGGCCCGAGACCAGCATCAGGATCAGACCCAGCGCCGCAACACCTGTGATCTGGCGTCCCCATCCTTTGCCATCGCCTGATATCAGCAACCAGCGATGCAGCCGGCGCACCGTCGCAAAAAATTCCTCGCCACGCGGGACACCCAGGACGTGGCCGTCATAGGGATCGACATAGAGCGACGACGGCCGCCCGCCGGGCTCGTCGCGCGCGAAGCGAATGTGCACGGCGGCCGCAGGATCGCTCGAGAGCGTCATGCCGGCGACCCTGCCAACATCTGGCACGACCTTCAGGCGCGACGCCAGCTCGTCCGGTGACAGCGCCGGCATCGCGCGCGGCGCGACCTGCATGATGCCGGCGTTCAGATGGTCGACGATCTCGTCCTCGAAGCTTATGACCGCGCCGGTGAGCGCGATCAAGGAGAGCAGCAGCGCGAGGACGAGGCCCGCGATGGAATGGACCTGGAGCAGCGCGGCGCTGATCTTGCGTCCGGCCTGATGTCGTATCGCCATGGCTAGAAATTCACCGTCGCCGACAGCGAGATTCGGCGGCCATCGCCCATCGCGACGTTCAGGGCGTTTCCGGTGGTGGAGGTGTAGTAGACCTTGTCGAACAGGTTCTTGACGTTGAACTGATAGGTCACGGGCACCTTGTCGACCCTGGTGTCGTAGGTCGCGAAGATGTCCGCGACGGTATAAGCGGGAAGGAAGAACGTGTTGGCGGAGTCGCCCGGCCTGTCACCGGCATAATGTGCGCCGCCGCCGAGTCGCAGGCGACCGGGGAGCCGGTCGCCGAAATCGTAGACCAGATAGAGCGAGGCCGTGTTCATCGCGGCGTTCAGCAATTTTGCGTTGCCGACGACGGGATCGTTGATCAGGCGTGCGTCGGTATAGCCGTAGCTGCCGATCATGCTCCATTCGTCGGTCAGCCGGCCGGTGACGTCCAGCTCGACACCGCGCGACCGCGCCTTCGCGGATGTTCGTACCAAGACCGTACCGCTGCTAAAGGGATCGGCGACCAGCACGTTCTTCTTCTCGATGTCGTAGACCGCAAGCGTGCCGGACAGCCGCTTGTTGACGTCGAACTTGACGCCGGTCTCCCATTGCGTGCCTTCTTCAGGCGCAATGGTGGAGTCGACGACGAAGCCGATAGGTGCACCGGTGAAGAGCGCAATGGTCGAGGTCGGCTTCAGCGACTGCGTGTAGCTCAGATAGTAAGAGAGCTCGTCGTTCAGCTTGACGATGACACCGCCGAGCGGCAGCACCTTGTCGCCGGAAAGGTTGGTGTTGGTGACGAAGACAGGCCGGCCCTTTCCGGCGAGCTGCTCGTATTGCATCCAGCGCACGCCGCCGACGACGGACAGCCAGTTGGTGAGATGGAACGTGTCCTGCGCGAACAAGCCGCGGGTGCCGAGCTTGTCGGTCTGCTCGCTGTCGGTCGCCGAGATGGTCGTGCCGGGTATGACGCGCCCGTAGACCGGGTTGTAGAAATTGAAACTCGGCGTCGCCTGGCGGATCAAATCGTGGCGATCGATCGTGCGATACATTGCCTCGCCGCCGAACAGGACCTCGTTGCGGAAGCCGCCGACCCAGACGTCCCCCTGCATGTAGGAGGTGCCGTAGCTGACGTTGCTCAGCGAGTTCTGGGTGCCGTCATTGCTGCGGGTCTCAATACCGGTCGCAGCATTGATGCCGGTGATCCGGAGCTGATTGGCGCTGTAGGTCTCGGTGTTGTAGCTGTAGGCCGTCGTGACCTTCCAATGATCATCGAGCTTCTGCTCGACCGAGCCCTGCACCAGATCGGACGAGCCCCACATATTGTTGAAGGGCTCATCCAGCCGGCGCGTCGCCGGGATCGCCAGCGGCGCGCCCTTGACGAAAGCGGTGCCGCGATCGAACGGGGTGATGAACTCCCGATGCTCATAAGTGAGCTGGACCGTCGTGGTCTCGCCGTACCAGGCGAGCGACGGGTTCACCAGCATGTCCCGGTGACGGCCGAAATTGCGCCAATAGTCTTCGCTGACGCCGTAGCCGATGAAGCGATAAGCGAGCCCGCCATCGCCGATCGGGCCGGTGACGTCGAGCGTGCCGTCGGCGCCGTTGCGGTTGTTGGCGTAGGTCGAGCCGAGCAGCGTGACCGAACCGTGCTGGTAAAGCTCGGGACGCTTGCTGATTGTGTTGACGATGCCGCCGGGATCCATGATGCCATAGAGTAGCGAGGCCGGTCCCTTCAGCACCTCGACACTGTCGACGGCTGCGTTCAGGCTGCGCCCCTGCACCAGCGGCATGCCGTTGCGCATGATTGAGCCGTCCCGATTGTCGCCGAAGCCGCGGCGGATCACCGCATCCTGCGTTCCGGCGAGCGTATTGGTCTGGGTGATGCCGCTGATGTTGACCAGCGCATCGTCGATATTGCGGGGCAACTGATCCTTCAGGACCTGCGCAGGCACGACGTTGACGGATTGTGAGGTGTCGAGCGGAGATGCGCCCGAGCGCAACGTGCTCGCGCTCGGCATCGCGCGATAGCCGAGCCTTGCGGCCTGCTGTGCGGCTGCTTCCGCCGCGGCGCGTTCCGACAATGTCGGGAGCGCGGGCGGAATGACCGTTGGGGTGCGGCGCGCAAGCGCCTGCGTCCGTTGTCGGGACTGCTGCGACGCGCGCGACGGTTTCGGCCGCGGCGCCGGTGCATCCACATTCACCGGCGGGAGCGCTGTTTGCGCCTGCGCGATCGCGCGGTTGAGAGGAATTTCAGCGAGCAGCAAGGCTGCGCCGACGAGCAGGCTGGCGCGGCTCCTGCCGCAGCGATTTCGATGACCTCTGACGCGAGAGCCATCCACAAGGGCACGCACTTTCGATTCACTTCCAAGTCACAGCATTGGCGCTCGCGCATCTAGCAGCGGCTGCGAATGAAGAGAACCGTCGGCGGACTTGAATAGCTCTAGTGTTGAATGGTTCTAACAACGGGCACGATCGCATGATGACGCGCTGACCGTAGTCGCGACGCGCGGGCGCGAATTGCAGCATCCGCAAATGAGGCACGCATGAACCAAGCGCATCTGCTCATTGTCGAGGCTGACGTTACGTCAATGACGCGAGACGGTGCCGCATTCTGCTCCGCAAGCCCCGCGCGCTCGCGCAAGCGCTACCCGGCGCCTCCGCGCCGGCGGGCGCCCGCCTCACGTCTTTTTGTTCAGAATAACTGCTCAGCTAAGCTTTGCAGATTATCTTCACATATGCCATGCATTCGACGATGATCGGCTCATCGGACCAACGCCCGTCCGCGCGCGCGGGCGCACTTGCAGAAGACCTCCGTTCCCTGGTCGGAAAGCTGAAGCGCCGGCTCCGCGAGCAGGCAGGCCCAGAAGAATTGACGCCATCCCAGGTGTCGATCCTGCTGCGCCTGGAAAAGGATGGCCCCGCCACGGTGTCGAGCCTGGCGCGATCGGAGAAGATGCGCCCGCAATCGATGAGCACCGCGGTCGCCGCACTTCTGGCCGCGGGCCTCGTCGGTGGCGCGCCCGATCCGAGCGACGGCCGTCAAACCATCCTGTCATTGACCAAGGCATGCCGCGAGTGGATCCGGATTGGTCGCGCCGCCCGTCAGGATTGGCTCTCACGGACCATTTCGGCCCGGCTGTCACCGCGAGAGCAGGACGAACTCGCCGCCGCCGTCTCCCTGCTCAAGCGGCTCGTCGACGATTGAAGCTGCCTCATTGCAGCTACCGGAAGGACGCCACGATGGTACTAACAACGCTCGACCCGATCACCGCGCTCATCATCGTCGACCTGCAACGCGGCATCGTCGGTCTCCCGTCCGTCCATCCCATCGGAGATGTCATCGCGCGCGCCGGCACGCTTGCGGCCACGTTTCGGCGGCATCGCCTGCCGGTCGTGCTGGTGAATGTCGCCGGCGGCGCGCCGGGCCGCACCGAGCGGCCGCGTCCCGGAGGTCCATTCCCCGGCGGATGGACCGATCTCATTCCCGAACTCGATCAACAGCCAAGCGATATCATCGTGACCAAGCGGACTTGGGGCGCATTCGTCAACACCGACCTTGAGGACCAGCTGCGGCGGCGCGGCGTCACGCAGGTCGTCATCGCCGGTATCGCTACCGGCACCGGCGTCGAATCCACTGCTCGGCA
The DNA here is from genome assembly GCF_028128665.1 of Bradyrhizobium sp. CCBAU 45384. Lineage (NCBI taxonomy): Bacteria > Pseudomonadati > Pseudomonadota > Alphaproteobacteria > Hyphomicrobiales > Nitrobacteraceae > Bradyrhizobium > Bradyrhizobium sp. CCBAU 45384. Next base: position 333,392 of record NZ_LBIZ01000120.1, on the reverse strand, counting down.
GGCTTACGAAGCGGGCTTCAATGTTACCCTCGCCATCGACGCCATGACCGATCGGCGCGCCGAGGCGCACGACTACAGCATCGCAAATGTTTTTCCGCGGCTCGGCGAGAGCGGCCCGACACAGGCGATCATCGATTTTCTGGCAACACGGAGTGCGCAGGCATGAACTGGCTTCATCTCATTTCTTATTTTTGGGGCGGCGCATTTCTTGCGAACGCGGTTCCTCATCTCGTCAGCGGCCAGCGCGGGGAACCGTTCCAGACGCCATTCGCGAAGCCGCCGGGAGAAGGACTGTCTTCGTCGACGGTGAATGTGCTCTGGGGATCCTTCAACCTGATCGTGGGATATCTCCTCGTCTGCCGCGTCGGAGAGTTCGCCTTGCTGGACACCGGCGATGTCATCGCGCTCGGGCTCGGCGCGCTGCTTCTGAGCCTCTTTCTCGCGCGGCGGTTCGGCAGGTTCCATGGTGGCAACCTGCCCACGGGTTCGTGAGCCTGCCGGGCGCGGGCACATTCCGCTCACTGCGGAACTACAATTACCGTGTATGGGCTGCAGGGGCGCTGGTATCCAACACCGGAACTTGGATGCAACGCGCGGCTCAGGACTGGCTCGTTCTCACCGACCTGACACGACACAATGCGCAGGCCGTCGGCATCGTGATGGCGCTCCAGTTCGGACCGCAGCTCCTGCTGATGCCGTGGACCGGTTTTGCCGCCGACCACTTCAATCAGCGGCGGCTTCTGGTTGCTACGCAGGCGACGATGGGACTGCTGGCGCTGGTGCTCGGCCTTCTCACGGTCACCAGCCTTGTGCAGCTCTGGCACGTCTATGTGTTCGCCTTCCTGTTCGGCTGTGCCGCGGCCTTCGATGCCCCGGTGCGCCAGACTTTCGTGGCCGAGCTCGTCGGTGACGGGGAGCTCTCCAATGCGATCGCCTTGAACTCGACGTCCTTCAATGCTGCGCGCATGGTCGGGCCGGCGATCGCGGGGATCGTCATCTCTTCAATCGGCACTGGCTGGGCCTTCCTGCTCAACGCCGCATCCTTCGTGGCGGTGCCCTGCTCGCTCGCACTGCTGCGCAAATCGGAGCTTCGCCCGAATGCACGCGCGCACCGGATCAAGGGCGGCATGACGGAAGGGTTTCGCTACGTGTGGTCGCGCAGGGATCTCAGGGCGATCATGATCATGCTTTTCCTGATCGGCACGTTCGGGCTGAACTTCCGGATTTTCATCTCGACCATGGCGGTCAGCGTCTTCCACACCGACGCACGCGGCTTTGGGCTGTTGTCGTCGACGATGGCGGTCGGCACGATCTCCGGCGCGCTATTGGCCGCCGGGCGCGCCCAGCCGCGTTTCATCTCGTTGCTGATGGGCGCCGCAACGTTCGGGGCGGGGTGCACGCTGGCCGCGCTTGCGCCGAGCTACTGGCTGTTCGCAGGCACGCTGGTCCTGATCGGAGTCGCGGCGCTGACGGTCACCAATACCTCGAACGCCGTGATGCAGCTCTCCACCGAGCCGCACATGAGGGGGCGGGTGATGGCGCTGCGGCTCGGCGTCGCGCTGGGCGGCACGCCAATCGGCGCACCAATCGTTGGATGGGTCGCAGATCATCTCGGCCCGCGCTGGGCGCTCGGCGTGGGGGCTGTGGCCGGTTTTGCGGCGGCGCTGGTCGTGGCCCGCGCCATGTCGGCGAGCACTGCGGTTGATCAGAGCGATCAAGCGCGCGCTTAGACCAGCGCAGGCCGGGTCAGCTCGTCGAGCTTTGCCTTGAGCGCGGCTCCGTCAGACAAAGCGCGCAGCGGCGGACGCACGCGGAGCCAGCCGGCGTCCCCGGTCTGCGCGGCGAGGATGGCCTTCAGCGTCGTCAGGAAAGACGGCGACTTCACCACGATATCGACAGCGGCCTGCATGCGCGCCTCGACGTCCTTGCCGTCGATCATCGCCTTGACCAGCTCCGGTGCGATATTGGCCATGCCGCAGATGGTGCCGGCGCCGCCTCCAGCGATCGCGCGCGCGATGTCGGTTTCGTTGCCGACGGTGATGGCGAGCTCGGGCGCCGCTGCGCGGAAGGCCTGGAATTGTTTGAAGTCGCCGCTGGAGTCCTTCAGGCCCGCAACCACCTTGCCGTAACGCTTGCGCAGACTCGCGGCGACGCGTGTCGGGATCGCGACGCCTGATATCTGCGGGATGTGATAGAGATAGGCACGCAGGCGATCATCGGCTGCGCCGTCGATGACGGCGGCGAAGGCATCTTCGATACCTTCAGGCGTGGCGCTGCGATCGAAATACGGCGGCAGGATCAGAACGTGCCGCAGGCCGAGACCGAGCACGGCGCGCGTCAGTGCGATGCTGTCGCTGATGGCAGGAAAGCCACCGCCGATGCCAATGCGTTCCGCCGGCACGCCGGCCTTGAGCACGGCTTCGATGGTGGCGACACGCTCGGTGACGTTGAAGGAGGTGCCCTCGCCGGTGGTTCCGAACAGCACGACGCCGTCCACGCCCTTGCCGAACAGCTGCTGGGCATGGGCGACAAGCTTGACGGAATCTACACTGCCGTCTGCCGCCAGCGGCGTTGCCGACGCCACCCAGAACCCGCGAATTGCCTCCGTCATAGCGCCACCCATTGTTGCAGCTCCCCGAATAAACTCGCGATCGTCGAGGGCTTATCGACCTTGTTTTTTCTTTACTTTTCGTCTTGTACCTTACATACAAGATGAACGCAAACCATTTCAGCCGTCACGGCGCGCATGAGGCGCAGCCAAATTTGGAGGAGGTCTCGCATGAATATGGTGAGCCCCGTCGGACATCCGGAGCCGTTGCTTGCCGCCTTGCGCGACAAGCTCGGCGCTGCGGCCGTGCTGACCGGCAGCGAAGTGCCCGCGCGCAATTGCAACGACTGGAGCGCGAGCCTGCCGCAAACGCCGCTTGCGGTGATCCGCCCGCTCGATGCGCAGGGCGTTGCCGATGCGATTGCGACCTGCCGGCAGGCGCGCCTGCCGTTCGTACCGCAGGGCGGCCTGACCGGGCTCTGCCGCGGCGCTTCGCCTGAGGCGGGCTGGGTCGCGATCTCGCTGGAGCGGATGACCGGCATCGAGGAGATCGACCGCGCGTCGATGACGATGACCGTCAAATCAGGCACGCCGCTCGAGACGATCCAGAAAGCCGCTGACGAGGCCGGCTTCTTCTTTCCGCTCGACCTCGGCTCGCGCGGCTCCTGCGCCATTGGCGGCAACCTCTCCACCAATGCCGGCGGCAACCGCGTGATCCGCTACGGCATGACGCGCGAGCTGGTGCTCGGCCTCGAAGTCGTCTTGCCTGATGGCACCATCATCACCAGCCTCAACAAGCTGATGAAGAACAATGCCGGCTACGATTTGAAGCATCTCTTCATCGGCTCGGAAGGCACGCTCGGCATCATCACCCGCGTCGTGCTGAAACTGTTTCCGAAGCCGCGCTCGACCATGGCTGCGCTGTGCGCATTGAAGGACTATGCCGCCGTCATCGCGCTGCTCGATGCCGCCCGCAGCGGACTGGGCCCGCTGCTCTCTGCATTCGAAGTGATGTGGCCGGATTATTGGGACGCGATCACGACCCGCGCCGGCGTCAAGCCGCCGGTCGCCGCGGACCAGGGTCTCTACGTGCTGGTCGAGGCGCAGGGCACCGACGAGAGCGTCGATGCGCCGCGCTTCCAGGCCTGGCTCGAAGAGCTGATGGAGCGCGGGCTGCTGGTCGATGCGGCCGTGGCGCAATCGCTGGCGCAGACGCAGGCGTTCTGGCGCGTGCGCGACATCTGCGCCGAGTTCGGCCAGGTGCTGGGGCCGCACATCTCCTACGATATCGGTCTTGCGGTGGCGCGGATGGACGAGTTCGTCACGCGCTGCAAGGCAGCGCTCGCTGACGGCATCAAGGACTGCGAAAGCGTCTATTACGGCCATATCGGCGACGGCAATCTGCACCTCGTCTCCTGGGTCACGGGCCTTCCCGTCGAGCAGCAGCCGAAGGAGGAGATGGACGCGATCATCTATGGCCTCGTGCGCGAGCTGGGCGGCAGCGTCTCGGCCGAGCACGGCATCGGCACGCTGAAGAAGAAGTGGCTCGGCCACGCCCGCAGCGAGGCGGAGATCGCGCTGATGCGGACGCTGAAGGCCGCGCTCGATCCCGATCATCTTCTCAACCCCGGCAAGGTGATCTGAGAGCATCCATGCGATCGCTCAGGCTCGATACGCCGAAATCGCTGTCGCAGCGGGTGATGCTACGGCTGCGGCAGGCCATCATCGACGGCGAGTTCGCGCTCGGGGCTGCCATCTCCGAGGAGATGGTGGCGAACTCTTTCGGAGTCAGCCGCACGCCGGTGCGCGAGGCGATGGGCCAGTTGCAGGCACAGGGGTTGGTTGTGATCCGGCCCCAGGTGGGTAGCTTCGTGTTCACGCCGAGCGCGGAGGACATTACCGCGCTCTGCACTTTCAGGATCGCGCTCGAGCCCAAGGCCGCAGAGCTCGCGTTCCGCCACGATCGCGACGGCGCCATCGCGACGCTGAGCGATGCGATCGCGGCGATGGAGCCGGCGGTCGAGGCCAGGGACAACATCGCCTATGGCCGCGCCGACGCCGCCTTTCACGAAGGCCTGTTCGTGCATTGCGGCAACCGCTACCTCGCCGAATCCTACCAGCTCGTCTCGGGGCGCGTGGCGGCACTGCGCACCAACCTGACCTCACCGATCGACGTGCGCACCCGCTCGTCATTCGATGAGCACCGCAAGCTGCTCGATCTGTTCGCGCGCGGCGAATTTGCGGCGTTCGAAGCGACGATGACGACGCACATCACGAATTCCGGCGTGGTCTACGCCAAAGCGTTGAAGGTGGAGACGCCGGCGAATTGAGCGGCTTCTACTTCCCGCTCTCCGGCCCCGGCCTGTCGAGGAAATCCAGCGCTGTGTTGATCTGTTCGAGCTGGTGCTCAATTTTGTCGCGGTCCTCGACCGCCTGCGCCTTCTCGAGCTGTTCGACAAGCTTCTGCTTCCGCGACAGCAAGTTCTCTATGACTGTACTCACAGTTCCCCCATCGCCCGAGGCGAATATCGAGGCAGATCCCGGACACGGGCGCGCGCAAGCGGGGCTCGCCACGATCCCGTAAGTCAGAATGTGCGCGGAGCCGGATCGTTCCTGCAAATGAACCGCGGCAGGCGAGCCAGCCACGGCGCCCGAGCCCGGCCGGGTAGGCGAAGGGTTAATGCGCCCGAATGAGGACGGAACCGGCATCTTTCACGCGAGCGTCGGTTGTATTCGCGCGGCCGGAGTCCTATGCCTTGGCGCCATGGACACCCAGATCATCACCGCCGAAAAGCCCCTGATGGCGAGCGCGCGCCCGCGCAAGCCCGCGCCGTTCCTCCCGATGAGCCGCGCCGAGATGGACGCGCTCGGCTGGGACGAATGCGACATCGTGCTGGTGACCGGGGACGCCTATGTCGACCATCCGAGCTTCGGCATGGCCATCATCGGGCGCCTGCTGGAGGCTCAGGGCTTCCGGGTCGGCATCATTGCGCAGCCGGACTGGCACTCGGCCGAGCCATTCAAGGCGCTCGGCAAGCCAAAGGTCTTCTTCGGCGTCACCGGCGGCAACATGGATTCCATGGTGAACCGCTACACCGCGGACCGGCGCATCCGCAGCGACGACGCCTACACCGCCGGCGGCGAAGGCGGCAAGCGGCCGGACCGCTGCACCATCGTCTACGCCCAACGCTGCCGCGAGGCGTTCAAGGATGTGCCTGTAGTGCTCGGCGGCATCGAGGCCTCGCTGCGCCGGATCGCGCATTACGATTACTGGTCGGACAAGGTGCGTCGCTCGGTGCTGGCCGACGCCAAGGCCGACCTCCTGCTCTACGGCAATGCCGAGCGCGCCGTCGTCGAGGTGGCGCATCGGCTCGCCGCCGGCGAGGCGCCGCGCGAACTCGACGACATCAGGGGCGTCGCGCTGTTTCGCCGCGTGCCTGAAGACTACACCGAGCTGCACGCCGACGATCTCGATTCCGCCGACGAAGGCGCCACGCGCCAGAAGGGGCTGACCGTGATCCGCCTGCCGGCGCTGGAGCAGGTCGAGCAGGACAAGGAAGCCTATGCCCGCGCCTCACGCGTGCTGCATCGTGAGAGCAATCCCGGCAATGCGCGGCCGCTGGTGCAGCGTCACGGCGATCGCGACCTCTGGCTCAACCCGCCGCCGATCCCGCTGACATCTGAGGAGATGGACGCGGTCTACGACCTGCCTTACGCGCGCGCGCCGCATCCCTCCTATGGCGATGCCAAGATCCCCGCCTGGGACATGATCAAGTTCTCGGTCACGATCATGCGCGGCTGTTTCGGCGGCTGCACCTTCTGCTCGATCACCGAGCATGAGGGCCGCATCATCCAGAACCGCTCGGAAGGCTCGATCCTGCGCGAGATCGAGAAGATCCGCGACAAGACGCCGGGCTTCACCGGCGTGATCTCCGACATCGGCGGCCCGACCGCCAACATGTACCGGATGGCCTGCAAGGACCCGAAGGTCGAGGCCGCGTGCCGCCGGCCGTCCTGCGTCTTCCCAGAGATCTGCCCGAACCTCAACACCTCGCATGATGATCTCATCCGTCTCTATCGCAAGGTGCGCGAGACCAAAGGCATCAAGAAGGTGATGGTCGCCTCGGGCGTGCGCTACGACCTCGCGGTCGAGAGCCCCGAATACATCAAGGAGCTCGTTACCCATCACGTCGGCGGCTACCTGAAGATCGCGCCTGAACATACCGAGCGCGGCCCGCTCGACAAGATGATGAAGCCCGGCATCGGCGCCTATAACAAGTTCAAGCGGATGTTTGATGAAGCGGCTGAAAAGGCCGGCAAGAAATACTATCTCATTCCCTACTTCATCGCGGCGCATCCGGGCACGACCGACGAGGACATGATGAACCTCGCGCTGTGGCTGAAGAAGAACCGCTATCGCGCGGATCAAGTGCAGACCTTCCTGCCCTCGCCGATGGCGACCGCCACGGCGATGTACCACACCGGCGTCAATCCCTTGCGCGGCGTGCGCCATGGCGGCAGCGACAAGGTCGAGGCGATCAAGGGCCTGCGTCAGCGCCGCCTGCACAAGGCCTTCCTGCGCTATCACGACCCCGACAATTGGCCGGTGCTGCGCGAGGCCTTGATCGAGATGGGCCGCCGCGACCTGATCGGCTCGCAGCCGCACCAGCTGGTCCCGGCGCACCAGCCGCCCGGCACCGGCAAGGCCGCCGGCACCAGGCGCCCCGTTCGATCAGGCGGCAGGACGCAGAAGTTCACGACCAAGGGCATACGGCTGATGAAGTAGCAGGCTATCGCGCCTGCTAGAGATCGAGCACCACCGCGCCTGACACGGCATCGGTGACGCCACGCCCCTGGCCCTGGTCCTCGAGCACCGACCTGAAACTGTCGAGCGTCTTGATCATCGCCGGCCGTGCCGCGACCATCGCGTCCTGGCTGGACCATCGGCCGATCAGGCAGAAGGTCTGCTCGCCGGTCTTGATGATGACGCCATGTTCGAGGCCCGGCCATTTCGCCTTGCCGCCGCGGTGCGCATCGAGGAAGGCGGCCTCCTCGCCGGCCTTCACCTTGAACTTCACCACGTTGTAAACCTGCATGGTGCGTCTCCTGAAAATGGATTGATTGAAAAACGCGAGCGCCGGACCATTTCGGGCTCGGGCAGATATTTGCACCCTCGCGACGAAAAGTCGAAAACAACCCCATGCACAGTAGCCGGCGACAGCGAAATCAAGGGCTTGAAGCGCAAAGAGGCCGAGTCGCGTCGTCATCGCGCCCGAGCGGGTCGGCTCGCACAAAATTTACGCAAAACCGAAAATCGCTTGAGGCGTCGGGCAAAACAGGTGTAGGATGGCATCATCGCGGCCTGCGGCAAGTCCCCGCTCCCGTGACGGCTGGACACCAATCTGCTCGCCGATCCAATCAGCAAATGCGTGATGAGCCGAGCCGCATTCCGCACGACACCATCTGAGAAACCTTCGACATGACGGCGAGCAGGATCAACCAGATCCGGTCAGAGCGACCCGGGGGCTATTCGGTTGTGGGGACAGTGCTCGGCGTTTTCCCTTCAAAATGGCTGCACAGCAATGATGTGTCTTTTGAGGAAACGGATTTCCGGAAGAACCGGCATTTGAACTGGCGATCACTTCCCGATCCACTTTCGGCCAGGAATATGCACTCGCTGCAAACGTCGGCGTGATGGCGGCCCCGCACAACGTCATGTCGAGACAGAACATGTCGGAGCATGTCACGCATTCGGGATCGATCGTCAACAGCGAGGGTCGCGATCTGATCTCGGAGGACATTTACCGGATCACGCTCAAGCAATTTCTTGCCTTGAGATGTAACGCTCAAAACTATTGACCGCTTGTCTTCCGGAGATGGCTCACGGGTCACCAATCCCTTACTCTCTAGAACTGCTGCGATTTGCGATGCTCCGCTACGGTTCGTCCCGAGAAACCCGGCGAGACCAGATGGTGTCCTGGAGAACCTGTTTGCACGGCCCAGGAAACGCAGCGCCATCCATTCGCGGTCGCTGAGACCCGAATGCTGACCTTCAAACAGCCAAGCGTTGGCCGTTTGCACCAGCAGCTCCACGACTTCGATTTCCAGTTTCATTGATGACAGGACTGCTTAGCCCGGAAGACCGCATTGGGCGCGGCGGCCTGGACATGGTGGCGGAAAGCTAGTGTCGGGACTTCGTTGCTTCCGGCATACCGTGCCGTGGAGGGCGTGCGTGGGCACATGTAACTCCATGCCTGCGAACGCGGCGATCTCCGCCCGAACTGCCGAATTTCGATAGCCTTACTGTTCCCAGCGAGGAACACCGTAGTAATACGGCTGTGAACCAACCAGGACCAATGCGGCACGGATCGAGAGCTCAGTCCCTGGCCCTTGGCGGTGCTGTCCTGATCAGGATTCCCGCCGGGTACCGCTAAGTTGAATTTGTGAGTGTTCTAAATTATTGGAGAGGTAAGGGGATAAGAAACGGGCGCGTTGCCGTGGTGGACAAGCTTAAACAGGCGTTGGAGCAATTGGAGCAGCCAATCTGCCCTGCCTGTCACATTGAAATGAGATGGACGAGGTCCGCGCTGGTCGCCTCGGATACCATCGCGCATCTATTCCATTGTCCGAATTGCTACCGGACGAGTGAAACAAATTCCAAGGTGCAAACGACCGTGATTCCGCCTGAGAAGTTGTCGGCGCCGTTCCGCAAAAGAGCCGCGTAACCGATCCATTTAATCCGGTGGGTCGCCCGCAATCCGTCCAAACATTCGGAAATCATGATACGCACCTTTGAACCAGGCCTTCTGTCGAAGGGTGCCCTCGTATCGAAATCCGGATTTTTCCAGGACCCGGTCTGACGCCGAGTTTCCGGGAAGCGTCCAGGCCTCAATGCGGTTGAGCCCAAAAATCTCGTGACCACATGCCACCGTGGCGGAGACCGCCTCGGACATCAGGCCCTTTCCCCAAAATTGCGGGTGCAGCTCGTACCCGATCTCGCCGGAACTCCATTTTCTATCAAAGCTATTGAAGCGGATCGCGCCAATGAGGGATTCCGACTTTCGGTCTTCGATGATCCACGCGCAGCCCTTGCCGGAGGCGTAAAGCTTCACCATCCACCTTGCATACCGTTCGCTTTGAATTTTGCTGGGTTTATCCGGCCAGTTTGAATGACGGGTTACTTCCGGTATCGACAGGAGTGCTCCGAAGGCGGTGGCATCTTTGGGTTTCATGGCGCGCAGCACCAGGCGCTTTGTGGACAGTGAGGGAAAATTCCGTCCTTTGGTTATCAACATCATGCTCTCGCTAGTCGCGCGTCCAATCAAATGTGGCGTCGGAATTCGATGGCCTAAGCGTCGTTCGATGGCTTGGGCGTAGCATAGTGGTCGAAACCCATCGTGAAAGTCGCACGCCCTCGGCTCAAAGAGCGCAGGCTATCGGCGTAGCCGAACATATCAGCGAGTGCCACCATCGCAGTGATAACGCTTGCGTTGCCGCGCACGTCCTGGCCCCGAATCCGGGCCTGCCGCGCATTCAGGTCGCTGATGACGGTGCCCGTGCAATCTTCCGGGGTCACCACTTCAATCTTCATGACCGGCTCAACGCTCAAAAATTCGCTCCGCGCTTGAACTGGGCAAGCTCGAGATCAACCTAAGGTTAGCGGTGTTAACTCAAAAGGTCTAGCTTGGCCCGCTGCTGATCTCCACGCGAACCTGGCTGCGTCCGACAGCGCTCGAACAGAGTTGAAGACGCAGTTGAGCCAAAGGCGACCTTTCGCTTGAGCACCCATCAAGTCGATCGCTGGCCGGAGCCAATTTTGAACGCGATAGGCAGCGTCAGCCCATGGGCCGATTTGTAGACCTTGGCGCGGCGCTCGAACGCGGTTCGGATCAAGTCCCGTGCTACCACTATCGTCTCAACTGGCTACCGGCCTCTCGGCTCTTGCTCCCGCGCAGCGGGCTGGAGCGCAGCGACTTTGTGCCTTGGCCCTTCGGCGAAGTCGCGGCTCGCCGATTTGAGGTCTGCTCCGCCTGGTCAAGCGGACGCAAAATGCTCGCGTCGAGCTTTTCTCAGTTTGACCCGTAGCCGACCTTTCGCTTGAGCACCCTTCAAGTCGGTCGTTGGCCGGAGCCAATTTTGAACGCGATGGGCAGCGTCAGCCCATGGGCAGATTTGTAGACTTTAGCGCGACGTTCGAACGCGGTTCGGATCAAGTCTTGAGTTGCCTGATCTTGGTGCCTGATGACAGCGCCAGTTAGAACGAGGCTGCCTAACCCACCTCGCCAAAGAGTTTCCGTGTCCGGAACGAAAAAGGAGGCTGCATGCCCGGTGACCGCCACCGCCGTGAGCCCAGCTCCTCTTAGTAACCGAAGAAATTCGTCCGAGTCCGAGAAACGAAACACATTGTGGCCCTGTGGGACGTCCTTCGGTAACGCTACTCCGATCTCCCCCCCCCCCCCCCCCCCCCCCCCCCCCCCCCCCCCCCCCCGGCAATGGCTTCACGGAAGAGGCCTTGGATCCGCTGGCGCGCCGGATCATCCCACCAAGCGAACGCAATGCGTCCGCCTGGCGCTAAGGTTCGGACGCACTCTGCGACAGCAAGTTCCGGCTGGGGAAAATGTCCAAGCCCAAAGGCGCAGACGACCGCGTCGAACATATGATCGAGAAATGGGAGATGCTCTACGTCTGCCTCACGATATTCTATGGCAGGATGCAGTTGGTGTGCCAGCTCTACCATCCGTTGGGACAAGTCAACGCCCACGGCGCGCGCGCCGCGATTTGCCGCCTCCGCCGCAAGAGCACCGGGCCCGCTCGCGACATCCAGCAGATTTGCGCCCGGTTGCAAACGTACGGCGTCGAGAAGCGGCTCGGTAGCTAGAGTGGTCACCGCTGCAAAAAATTCGTACATAACTCCTTGCCAGAGCGTCATGACCTTGGCGTTCGAAAGCACGCAGTCGTTCGGCATCGCTGCTCGACAATCCTTCTGAAGACATGATCATTACCTCTTCCGGACGATCCATCCCCAAAACCGCATCATCATAACAGCTCCGGCGAGCGGCAGCATCCTCGGCGTCCGGACGTGGCCCTTGGCTGACCTCAGTCCGGAGCGCGGCGATGTCGGCTCCTGAGAGGTGACCCGACCAAGGGCATGCTGGCTGTCGAGGGCAGCCTTTGACCCCGAGCCGACATCAGTCGGGTCGAAATCGCAACGGGTGCTGCGCCTTGAGTTGATAAGTGAACCTCGCAGCAGCCGAAACGTACTCACATTCATAGGCGCAATAATTGGTTCGGGGACTGCAAGGGGGACTTGTGGCGTGCTGGTCCTGGGTTGGATTTCGCTGATCGCGGCTATGGGGCTTCAGCTGATGCCATTGCTGGCGCTGGGGCGCGGTCTCGTTAGGGCAGCTCATTCCGACATCGCATTGATGAAAAGCCAGGAGGGAACATGCGCAAATCTGTCCGTGGTACCTTTGTCGCCGTGCTAGGTCTTGCCTTTATCGGTGCAACCCTCAGACCAATTGCAGCCGAAGAGCCTTACAAGGCTCAACTCGACACGTTGCGAAAATCGCTGGAGAAATATCAGGACTACAAGGCAGCCGTGCGCGACCGTTACCTGTCGACGGTGGGCTGCGTGCACTATTCTGGTGAGAAACTACCGCACCACATGGAGTATGCCAAAGGCGCTATGGGAGTGCACTTTGCCAATGTTACAGTGCAGGGCGCTCCCGATCCGATGAAGCCCAACGTTTTGATCTACGAACCCGTGGGCAAGGAATTGAAGCTCGTGGCTGTCGAGTGGCTGGTGCCTCTGACGGCAGATACCAAGCAGCGCCCCTCTCTCTTCGACCAACCCTTCATGGGCCCGATGGAAGGACACTGGCCGCTCATTCCAAAGGAGTTTGTACATTATGATTTGCATGCCTGGTTGTTCAAGGAGAACCCGCTCGGCATGTTTGCGCCCACCAACCCGAATGTTAGCTGCGAGGGCTACGACTTTTCCCTGCTGGAAGAGCCGACCATGATGGTGCCAGGCCCATAAACCAATCGCGAGGTCGGCTTCTGGCCCTTCTGCGACATCCGGAGATGTCCGGTTCTCCGCTGCCGTTCGGGGTGAGCGGACATCAGACGGCTAGCCTTGGTGAGTACACAGCCTAATCTCGCCCAGTCGGAAAAAGCGGCGTAAGGGACGCTCCCCGCCTCACCGCATGGTGACCGCATACAGGCTTCGGTGATGATCAGAGTGTGGTCGCCGACACCGACCCGGCGGGTGACCTTGCGATGCATCCCGCAAGGCGCGACAGGCCGTCGACGATGTCGCAATCCGGCGCAGCGCTCGCGTTTCGCGCCTGTTGGACACGCGGACGCAGCGGCTTTGGGTCGGCAGCGGAGTGAAAGACGGCGCAGGAATGGAATTGCCGATCGAGTAGCTTGAACGCCAAAGTCGTTGCCCATATCGCCCAAACTAGGGAACGGAATTGTCTGCTTGCCAGCCTAAAGTTGCACGAGCGCGCGAAGGTGGGCAGGCGATGAACGACATCCGAACCGGATTTTTGGACTCCATCGGCAATACGCCAATGATCAGGCTGCGAATGGCCTCGGAGGCCACGGGCTGCGAGATCTACGGCAAGGCCGAATTTCTCAATCCAGGTGGGTCGATCAAGGATCGTGCGGCGCTCGCCATGGTCGATGATGCCGAGCGAAGCGGCAAGCTCGCACCGGGCGGCGTCATCGTCGAAGGCACGGCCGGCAATGTCGGCATCGGCATTGCGCTCGTGGCGAATGCACGCGGCTATCGAAGCGTGATCGTGATGCCTGACACGCAGAGCCAGGAGAAAAAGGATATGCTGCGCCTCTGCGGTGCAGACCTGCGACTGGTCCCTGCCGTTCCCTATTCGGATCCCGGTCATTACGCGCGCTATTCCGGCCAGCTCGCCGAAGAGCTCGGTGCGTTCTGGGCCAATCAGTTCGACAACGTTGCCAATCGCGAGGGCCACTACCGCACGACCGGGCCGGAGATCTGGCAACAAACGGGCGGAAAGATCGACGGCTTTACCTGTGCCGTCGGCAGTGGCGGAACGCTGGGTGGGGTCGCACGAGCCCTCAAGGAGCGAAATCCAGCAATCAGGATTGCGCTCAGCGATCCCATGGGGGCCGCGCTCTACAACTGGTTCACCAAGGGCGAGCTGACGAGCGAAGGAAACTCCATTACCGAAGGGATAGGACAAGTGCGTGTGACCAGGAATCTTGAAGGCACGCCAATCGATGCGGCGTACCGGATCACGGACGAGGAGGCGCTGCCAGTTCTGTTCGACCTGATCGAGCACGAAGGACTGGTGCTCGGTGGATCGAGCGGCATCAACATCGCCGGAGCCATGCGACTTGCGCGGGACCTCGGTCCCGGCAAGACCATCGTGACCATCCTCGCCGACGGCGGACAGCGCTATCAATCCAAGCTGTTCAACCCGGAATTCCTGCGCCAGAAAAACTTGCCCGTTCCACGCTGGATGGAGGCGCCATAATTCGAGCAATTCGCCGCGCGATTTGTGGTGGAGAATAGATGGTCTCGCGTCCGCTCGCGCGAACAGGCCGGCAGCGGGGCAGCCAACTCTCCGCAGCCAACTCTCGGGAGTAGCCCAGATGCCAATGACGCCGCACGACGACCTCCTTCTCTGGCATGCCCTTCACCGCATCGAGGTGACGTATTGGCATGACGTCGACTTCAACGATGGGCGCACGGCCCATGAATTCTTCACGCCTGATGGCGTGAAGATAGTGGGTCACAACCGGTTCGAAGGACGTGAGCAGATCCGGGCGTTTTATGAGTGGCGGGCCAGTCAGATCGGCGAGAGCGCCGTGGATCGACTGGGGATCAGCGGTGTGAAGGCCGTGCGCCACCTGATCACCAACCTGCACGTGGCATCGAGCCGCGAACGCTCCGCGACCGTGCTGGGCATCATTGTCTTCTACGGTGGCCTCACTTATCCATCCACGCGTCAATCAAATCCTCCCATGATGGTGGCGGATCTGACCAATGAGTGCGTGCTCGACGAAGACAATGTGTGGCGGTTCAAGTCACACACGCTCCAGCCCGTATTCATGAGCGCCGCTGCCCCTCCATCAATGGAGATCGATCCCATTTTTCTGAAGGACACCTGAGCGGGCCACCCGATTTGGCGATGCGGCAGGCAGCGCGTAGGTTAGCCGAAGGCGTCACCCACCGTGCTTCAGCGTAGGCGGGACGACGTTGGTGGGTTACGCCCTGAAGATGCGCTTCGCGCATCTGCAGGGCCAACCCACCCTACGAGACCTCGCTGCGGCAAATCGAGCATCCGTTCATGACTGATCCGATCGAAATCAATCGTCGTAACTGGGATGAACGTGCAGCCATTCATGCGCGGGATACGACGGGGTTCTACGGGCTTGATCGCGTGCGATCCGATGATGACCGGTTGCACTCTATCGAAGCCGCCGAACTCGGAGACATTTCTCGAAAAAAGGTCCTTCACCTTCAATGCCACATCGGGACCGACACCTTGCGCCTTGTGCGGCTGGGTGCGAGCGCCATCGGTCTCGACTTCTCCGCCGAAGCCATCCGCACGGCGAGACGGCTCGCCGACGAGGCCGGGGTCAAAGCCGACTTCGTGGTGGGCCGAGTGGACGACGCGCCTGAGCTGACGCCGGGACCTTTCGATCTGGTCTATGTCACGTGGGGAGCCATTTGCTGGCTGCCGGACCTCACGGTTTGGGCGCGTGGCATTGCGAAAGTCCTTGCGCCGGGCGGAGAACTGTATTGCGCAGATGCCCACCCGAGCTTCGTGCTCATGGAGGAACGGGAAGGCAGGCTCGAGCCGACCTACGATTTTCAAACGCCCGTCGATCGTCCACTCGAATTCACAAGCGAGAGAACCTACACTGGTGATCCAACCGTGATGACGCATCAATCGACCCGCGAATGGATCCATTCGATGTCCGCGATCCTTGGCGCGTTGATCGAGGCCGGACTAACAATCAGGATGTTCCATGAACATGAAGTTCTGCCCTGGCGCGCTTTGCCGATGATGGTTCCTTCATCCGATCGGCGTTGGCGCCTTCCAGATGCACATCCCCGCCTTCCATTGTCGTTCTCGTTGAGAGCGCGGAAGGATCATCTGGGGATCTAGCCGCCAAGTCAGCTCGGGTCATAGACTGAAGCTCGTAGGGGGTGGAGCGCCAACCTGCATCGCCGCGAGCGCGCCGAAGCTGGTGGGTTACGCCCTGCAGATGCGCTCCGCGCAACTTCAGGGCTAACCCACCCTACGAGACCTCGCTACTCAGACCTCCGGGATTTGCGGATTGACGATCGGCGCGTGGTCCGGGTTGTGGATATGGATGTCCGGAAGAGGCTTCGCCGACGCCTTGCCAAATTGGGAGGCGATGTGACGAACGAGATCCTGGCACACGGATTTGTCTGGCGTCTCATTGTTCACGCCGACCTCGAACGTCCCGCCGATGACGACGTGATCGGCGCGCGGGAACAAATATCCGTCCTGACCATACAAATATTGCAACGCGGGCTGCGGCGGCAACATCGCCAACTGCCCCTTGATCGGGACCATCTTCGGATCGCTCATCAACATCATCGACCCGAGCCCGGTGCAATTGACGACGATCGTTTCCGGCACCGACGCGATGATATCCGACCTGTCGACGAATCTCTTGTTCACGAACGTAATGCCGCGCGCCCGCAGGTCTGCTTCGAGCTTCGCAAGGAAGATCGGCGGTTCGATCAACAAGGTCTGGTAGACGAAGCCAGGCTTGGTATGGCCCTCGAACGGCTCCCTTGGAAGCGATTGCCTTGGCTTGATGAGACCGGGCGCCAGCTGGATCACGACATCCAGATTATGCGACGGCGTGGCCGAATAGTTCGGCCGCTCGCTGACGCCAAAGCCCTGGCCGATGCTGGCTTTGAAGGTCGTGTATGCGAACTTGATGATGTCAGTGAGTTCCTGTTGCTTGCCCGCGAATTCCACCACCGACACCGCCCACTGGCCGCCGGCCTTGGATGACGTGGTCTGCAGCGGCGGGCGGTCCGAATAGATCCTGACCGTCAGACCGAGATCGGCAAGCAGCGTGGCGGCGGTCAGGCCCATCACCCCTGCACCCAGGACGGCCACCTTCGTATCGGGCGAGCCAACCAGATGGCTCCTGACGATATCCCGCACCTTGGAGGCGCAGCCCCAGCTCAACGTAATGCCGGCGCCGCCATGCCCGTAATTATGGACGAAGAATTTGCTGGAGATCGTCTCGGCGTCGAGACGGTAGGATCCATTGCGATACGGCCGTACGCCAGCGATACATGCGCCGGGCTGGTCGGCATCGAAGCTGAAATCGGGCGTCGGCAAATTGGGCGTTGCTGGCATGTCCGGTCCTCGCGAAACCTATGAACCTAGGTCTGCACCAAACGACCTTCACTTGAGATTGCAACTTTAGCTCAATCGCATTTTCCGGCCATGTGAAGTGGTTCACAACCTTTGGTCGCTGGCTGCTCTAACGTCGAGACCAGCGCGATCTGCTGAACTGCCGAGGATGCGCTGGAGCCACCTCGCTCTTTTCGCTTTCAGGAGGGAATCAAGGTCCGACGCGACGTCAAGACTGACTATCTTTGGTGAGGAGACGCCATGTCCAAGATCCCAGGATTTTGTTCGGTTCTGCTGTTGGGACTGTCAGTTGCAGCAAGCGCTCTTGCGCAGCCTGTGGGAACCGACGACGCCGATATGAAGAAAGAGAAGCTCTTTCCAGTTGGAAACGGAGTAGGACTGACGCACTTTCGCGTCGTCATGCCCGGGGTCCTCTATCGCGGCGGCACCGAAGGGTCTCGCGCTGGTGTCGACGGTCCACGCCGACCGCTGCAAAATCAGTCTCTTCAGGCACTTTGCAAAGCCGGCTTCTCGCAGGCGGTGTACGCGTATCGAACCGGATGGAACGGTACCGAGAATGTCAGCTGCGTCGGCAATTCGCTCCAATATGACTATCACCAGTGGGACAACCGCGCGGCGTTGAAGACGGTGTTCACCAAGCTCCATGAGATCATCACTCAAGGCAAGGGTGCGATGTACGTCCATTGCTGGTATGGCCTGCACGCGTCCGGTTTTATCTCGGCCGCTTCCCTCGCTCAATTTTGCGCTCCAGCGGGATGGGATTCCCGCAAAGCAGCCGAATATTGGGATAGCGTGATCCCGCCCAAGATTCGTTATCCAAAAGAGCACGACGAGGTCGCGAATTTCATCCGCTTCACCGATCCGGAGCTGCAAATCTCCGAGCAGGACGCGGCTCGCGTTTGTCCGCAATATCATTGAGGCTTCCAGGAACGTTTTCCATGCGCCCACCGCAAACATGCAAAGGAGCCGCGGACAGCGAAGGAATTCCCGCTGCGGGCGCTCCGCGCTGAACTGAAGCCAGTCGCCGCGGTCGGCGCAGCGGATGGACGTTGCGCCTGCAAACCGATCGGAAACCTCGCTCCGCGGGTTTTCCTCCACGTGCCACGCCAGACTGGGAAGACACGCCATGAGACCTGTGCGTTTCACTCAGCTGCTATTGCTGCCGCTGCAGCTGCTGGCTCCGGCATACGCCCATGCCGGTCTATCCGTCGACCCTGCGCGCGGCGAACAGACCCTGCAGATTCCGGTGCCAGGCAGACATGCCGAGATTTGCGTCGTTCCCAAGCATCTCGCCGGTGGGAGATATTTCGACAAGGACAGCGAGATCGAGATTCGGCTTTGCAATATCGATGAGCACAAGAATTCGGCTGTTTGTCCGAAACTCAACAGCACGAATCCGGGTCTTGACTTCTATTCACTCCCTCAAGGAGGCACTCCCGAACAGGTTGAGGCCGCTCGTTGCAACACTGCCGGCGCGCACAAGATAGCCAAATACAAGCTGAGCTCCAGCTGCAGCTACACGCCATCCATCCTCGGCTACTACCATCTGTCGCGCATGCTTGGTGGCATCGCTGACGTACCTCCGGCAGTTCTGCGCACGTTCGACCTGCAAAACCATATTGCCCTCGGTCGCGCGGCACTGGCGGAGACCGCCTCGAACGGTCTTATTCATCAGACCTGGGCAAGCCTGATGGCGCAATTGACAGCAGGCGCGAACGGCAAAAGGCGGGATTTTCTGCTGACCGACGACTTCACCCAGTCGTATGGCGCCCTTAGCGAAAATCCAAAGCATGAAAGCTTCTACAAGGAGTTCTTCAACGGCGGAGCCAACAACGTAGCCCGCGCGTTGAATTTCCGCGACAGGAACCCGGTCGTGCAAATGCTGGCCCGCAACGTCGACATCAATACGTTGGTGGGACGAAGCTTCACCACCGAAAACGTTCAGAAGATGGTGCAGCTCAAGGATGCCGCGGACTTGATTGTGATCGACACGCTGATGAACCAGCAGGATCGCTTCGGCAATATCCACTATCTTACGACCTACTACTACCTCGATGCAGCGGACCTTGCAGGGGATGGCAGCGCCAAGCTGAAGTCGAGCAAGGACTTGACGCCCGAAGAGGCTGCGAGACTGGGAGCTGTTCAGCTCAAGAAGATGCTCCTGAAAGACAATGACTGCGGGGTCGCAAAGGAGAATATTGCAAATCGAGTCGGCCTGGCCGATCGTATCGCGCACATTGATCCCGAGACCTACCTGCTTCTCCAGCAATTTGACGCCGTTGCCGATTCGACTGAAACGAAGGATTTCTTCGTCCGGGAATTGGTTTTTACGGCCGACGATTACGCCAACATCCGAAGGAATCTGAAGGACCTTGCGACCAAGCTGCATCAAGCATGCCTCAAAGGCGTCTTGAAGCTCGACCTGGATCTGCAGGCCCATTTCTCGACCCAAACAGTCAAAGTCAGGAGTTGCGAGCCGTGAGAGCTCCGCTGCCGCAGCAGCCGCAGGCGAATCCGATCAGCTGCGCCATTTGATTGTCGATGGCAGACTCAGTCGAAGAAGGCTTTATCGCCGAACTTGGTTTCGGTCGCTCGGACATAGTCCAGCACAAGGCCCAGGTTCCTTCTGAGCCGTTGAACATTGATAGCCGCGCTGTTCTGGGAATAGAGACCAAGGTCGGTGACGAACACTTCAGGATCGGAATAGCCGAGATAGCCGGTCGCGGGGGTGTCGAGGAATCGTTTCAGATCGGCCAGTTTCTGGATGACGCCGCGATCGAAGCGGCTGAACCAGGTCAGATTCCGCGCGTTCCAACTGTCGCTGAGATCGGCTCCGCCGTTATCGGTCATGTAGAAATGAGCGCGACCTTGATCGTCTTTCCGGATCGCCACGTTGCCGCCGCTGTACCGGTCCCACTGCTGGGTGATGGCGTCGATCGTCATGATGACCGAATACTCCCGCGCGAGCTCGAGTTCGTCGCCGTCATAGCCGGTTTTCAAAGTCAGACTCTTGCCTGCCGTCGGTTTCTCATTCGCCGCCTGCAGGAACCGAATGATCGGGTGACCGGCGTTCGGGGCGCCATTTGACGCGGCGTGGGTGTTGGCGATCGCGTCGAACGCGACGCCCGTGTCGTCCTTCTTGGCCTTGACACATCCCTTCAGGGCTGACCCGGAGTCTATGGCCTTCAATATTCGGGCCTTGTTGGCCAACCGCGCGGAACCATGAAAGTTGTACTTTCCGATGAGGGATTTCAACGCCTGGCTCGCGATCGGACCAAGCTCGTAGCGCGCGGCGGGTCGATAGATCTGGTCGTATCCAAGGATGGCACTGAGATTGAAAGCCGCTATCTCGATGTCGGGATTGGCGGAACTATTCCGTGGGACGAAGGATCCGCGCGACTTGTAGCCTTTCGGATCCGACGCATCGATCTTCTCGATCTTCATATTGATCGACGTCGAACCGGACAGCTCCTTGAATGTATAGAGGGCGCTATCCTCGAGGTTCATTCCCCTCCACTTCTTCATCCAATCCTTGCTGTCCGCCGAAAGCGACCGGCCCTCCGACTGGAGCGCTTCCAGCACAGGAAAGCTCTGGATCTCGTAACCGGGCGGCGCGGCGCGCAAGGGAGCCGGCACATCAGCCGCAGCCAAAGCCGCCAGACAAAACGCTGCTGTCACCAGAATAGCCGTTCGCTGCTTCGGCAACCGACCCATTGTTTCCTCTCGCAATGTTCACCGCGACGGTCGATCTGACTTTTCACTCACCGGCCCGGCGGCAGGCGCAACGTCAGAACGGCTCCCGCACTTTCGTGACCTCAGGCGTTTCCCGATCCTTCGCAAACTTGACTTGAAGAATGAGATCGAAAACATCGCCTTTCCAAGGGTCCGGATAAGCGTCCGCCGATGCCTTCAGCGCATGCATCATCGGCGGGATATTTCCGTGATGCCAACAGACTACGACGAGCGCGCCATCGAAGGCGTCGCTCTTGCGAAGGTGGTGCGCCAGCGCGCCGTAGTCCTGATCGGCGTAGGTTTCATCAATTGTCAGGTGACATTGCCTGGCAAGAGGCTCCAGCGTCTGAATTGGACGCCGACTGTGCTTTGAAGCAGCGGTTGCAAACAACCACTTCGGCGCTCCAAATGTCGCTGGAATGTATTGAGCCAGCCGTTGCGCGCGGGCATTGCCGGCGGGAGTGAGGTCGGGATCAAGCGGATCGTCCGACTTTTCGGCGTGCCGCATGACCAAAATCACCTTGGCGTTCATGATAGAAAAGCTCCCGAAAGGGGAATAGAACACGGGTCCTCCTCGCGTGATCGCTGTAGCACGCGAAGATTCCTGACGTTCCGTGATTTCAACTCTTGCCTTTTCAGCTGCGTGGCCGCGGACGACTGCACAGCCTGGCCCAAGGTCGATGCCCCGGTGCTCTTTCAGCAGGTCTTGTGTAGCAGGACTTCGCTCGAGCTAATGTAAGCTAAATCACAGTGCCGAACGGCTGCCGATCGTACACTCAAGCATGCATGACGGATGATCGGTTCATGTCCCGTCGCGGAGACTTCGGGCGCAGTGGTGGAACTGAATTGCGCGACGACTAAAGCGCGATGAGATTCGGTTGAACCGTCATCGCGCTTTAGCTCTTTGTTTGAGCATGATCTCCGCGCAAACGCGTTCCGCTGATGTCGCGAGGGAAAACCGCTTCACACTTTTCCGAATCATGCTTAGACGAACCAAGAGGGTCAACAATGTCGAAAAGGCCGTCCATTCAACATGAATACCATCCCAAGCGAGATCGCCTCGAGATCACCATCAAGCATTACTCGCTCAAGAAAAAATCGGAGCGCGAGGATTTGGTGAAGTGCCTTCTTCAAAGGCTGATAGCCGGTACAGATTCTGCAAAGAAGCTCAAGCGCGCAAAAAATCCATGGAAGGAAACCAGAATACCCGAGGTCGGAGATTGATTGTGGCTGCCGTGTTATCTGGTCGCGACGCGCGCCGGGCACTTTGTGCCCGCTACAACGCATAGCCGCGCCGCCGGCGCGGGCGGTTGACGCCGCTGCTGCCAGCATTAAATGACGCTGATGAAAAAGATCGGATTTCTGTCCTTCGGACATTGGACCCCCTCGCCGCAGTCGCAGACGCGCTCGGCGGCGGACACGTTGCTGCAATCGATCGAGCTTGCGGTGGCGGCCGAACAGCTTGGCGCCAATGGCGCCTATTACCGCGTCCATCATTTCGCGCGGCAGCTGGCCTCGCCCTTCCCGCTGCTTGCCGCCGTCGGCGCCAGGACCAGCACGATCGAGATCGGCACGGCCGTGATCGACATGCGCTACGAGAACCCGCTTTACATGGTCGAGGACGCAGGCAGCGCCGATCTCATTGCCGGCGGACGGCTTCAGCTCGGCATCAGCCGCGGCTCGCCCGAGCAGGTGATCGACGGCTGGCGCTATTTTGGCTATCGCCCGGCGGAGGGCCAGAGCGATGCCGACATGGGCCGACGCCACGCGGAGGTGTTTCTCGACCTGCTCCGCGGTGAAGGCTTCGCCGAGCCCAATCCGCAGCCGATGTTTCCGAACCCGCCGGGCCTGTTGCGGCTCGAGCCGCATTCGGCCGGCTTGCGCGAACGCATCTGGTGGGGCGCTGGCTCGAACGCGACTGCGGTGTGGGCGGCAAAGCTCGGCATGAACCTGCAGAGCTCGACGCTGAAGAACGACGAGACCGGCGAAGCCTTTCACGTGCAGCAAGCCGCGCAAATCCGTGCCTATCGCGCCGCGTGGACAGAAGCCGGTCATGCCAGAGAGCCCCGCGTCTCGGTCAGCCGCAGCATCTTCGCGCTGATGGATGATCGTGACCGCGCCTATTTCGGCCGCGAGCGCGGCGGCGAGGACCAGATCGGCTTCATCGACCCACAGACAAGGGCGATCTTCGGCCGCTCCTATGCGGCGGAGCCTGAGGTGCTGATCGAGCAACTCAGGCAGGACGAGGCGATCGCGGAAGCCGATACGCTGCTGCTGACCATTCCGAACCAGCTCGGCGTCGACTATTGCGCCCATGCGATCGAGGCCATCCTGAAGCATGTGGCGCCGGCGCTGGGGTGGCGGTGACCGCAGCCAGGCCGAGAGGCGCGGATTCGCGAGTTGACGGACTCGGCTCGATCCCGGAAAGATCGTCTCAGGACCGATAAGGCCGGTCATTTGCTACCGCGCAGGGAATAGGTATGGAGATTGACGAGCTCGCGCGAGAGATCGGCGCCGGCAACCCCGTCCGGTCGCTGCGGATGGTCGACGATAGCTGGCCGGACCTCGATTGCGAGAGTGTGTCGTTCGTTGATTGCGTGTTCGAGCGGGTTCAGTTCTCCAACCCGGTCATGGCGGAAGCGCGCTTTAACAACTGCCGGTTCGTATCGTGCCGCTTTTCGCACGCCGAACTCCCGGGCGCCGGTTTCGAGAGGTGCAGCTTTGCGGGTGACGGCGCGAAAGGATGCAGCTTTGCCTTCAGCGATCTGCAACGGGCTGCGTTCGCGTCCTGCGATCTCTCTCTGGCCAGCTTCGACCGAGCGGAGCTTTTTGCCGTCGAGATGCGCGATTGCAATCTGACGGGAGCGACGTTCAACAAGGTCGACTTCAGCCGCGTCCTGAGCCGAAAGCACACCGCAACGCGAGCGAATTTTCTCGCCTGCAAGATGGACTTCGTCGACCTCTCCGAAGCGAAGCTGGCCGGTTGCAACCTTGCCGGCTGCCGTCTTCGCGAAGCCGATTTGTCAGGCGCGGATTTGACAGACGCGGACCTGACGGACTGCGATTTGTTCCAGGCGGTTCTCGACGGCACGAAGCTCGCCGGCGCAGACCTCACGGGAGCCGAGGTAAGCGGATTGAATCTGATGGGACTTGCCGACTTTGCCGGCTTGAAGATCAACGACGATCAGATGTTTCGGCTGCTGGATGCCCTCGGGATCACGGTTCGGGTGCGGGACCGATAGCCGGACCGAGGCCCGCCGAGGCGGATACGCCGCTGCTGACAATCCCGAACAGCTCGGATCGACTCCTGCGCGCACGCGATCGAGGCGATCTTGAAGCATGTGGCGCCGGCGCTCGGGCGGCGGTGAGGGCAGCCCGCCGCCCCACGGCGCAGGACTTGCCTGATCTTCCCGAGCGAGGCCGTCAAACGTGGATGCCTGGCATATCGGACTTCGAGACTCGTCAGCTCCTGCTGAAAGAGCGGCAGCGCCAGCAGCCTTTCGATATCAGGCTCCCTGATTTTCCACGTCGCCGGCGGAAAGTAGCCGTGCACCTTGAGTTCGTTTCGCTCTCGCACGCCGTGAGGCAGCGAATGAACATCAGATGAATAGACGCGATGATGTCGTCGCGCTCGGTGCGTTGCAAAAGTTCAAATTCGGAACATCAGCTGCAGACATCGCGCCGCAGGAACGTTTGCGCGATTGCCAATTTATCCCGTGCCTGCATGGCGATTCTTTGAAAGAAACTGGAGGAGACGAAAGATGAGGATTTGGAAACTTTCTGCGGCTGCGGCTGCTCTGTTGGCCGGCACGGCTCTCGCCGTTGCGCAATCGAGCTCGACGGTCGGCACCGGCGGCTCTTCGGCCGGCGGTGGCACCAGCAACTCGACCATCGGCACGGGCGGCTCTTCGGCGGGATCGGGTAGCGGCTCGGGCTCGGCCTCGACGCTCGGGACCGGCGGCTCGTCCGCGGGCGGCGGCCAGAGTTCGTCCAGTGTGGGCACCGGCGGCTCTGCGGCCGGCAGTGGCTCGGGCAGCGGTTCGGCCTCGACGCTCGGCACCGGCGGCTCGTCCGCGGGCGGTGGCAAGAGCTCGTCCAGCGTCGGCACCGGTGGCTCCGCGGCCGGCTCGGGATCCAACTCGGCATCGACTGTAGGCACCGGCGGCTCGTCCGCGGGCGGTGGCAAGAGCGGCTCGACCGTCGGCGCGGCCGGCTCGTCTGCGGGTCATGCCAGCGACACGGGCATGGAAAAAGGCAAGGGCCACCACAAGGACGAGATGAAGAAGGACAAGGATTGATGCCTTGACTTTCCGGAGCGGCAGCAATGCCGCTCCTTCGTCTGTGTTGAGGAGAACTCGCATGAACAGATCAATCATTGCGATCGCAACCGTGGCCTTGATGGGCTCCACCGCTGTTGCCGAAACCACCGAGAAGTCAGGCACGACCGCGTCGGGCGAAACCTGCAAGGTCAAGGTCGAGAAGCATGCCGACGGCAGCATCAGCGCGGTGGGCGCGTCGGGCTCAGGCACGACCGGATCGACCGCATCCAGCGGCTCGCTGTCGAGCTCCAGCTCGGCGGGCGGATCGTCGGTGCATGTGCAGGCGGGCGGCGGCAACGTATCGAGCTCGTCCTCAACGGCGGGCGGTCCCGGCTCCGCAAGTGCCAGCACCATCACCGTCAACGGCTGCACGATATCGACCTCGTCACCTTAAGATTTGTTGAGGATTGAAACATGAGAACACATCTGACCATCGCGGCGCTCGCACTTCTGCTCGGCGCCGCATCGCCCGCCCTCGCGCAGAAGAGCATGACAGGCGGAACTGGCGGCTCGGCCGCAGTGGGCGGCACTTCCGCTTCCACGGTCGGCACCGGCGGCACCTCCACCTCAGCCACCGGCAGCACGGGTTCGTCGATCGCTGCGGGCGGAAGCGCCGCTTCCGTCAACGGCAAATCCCACACCGGCGTCAGCATGAACAAGGGCAACGGCCCGGTGCTGAATTCCAACGCCCGGGCGCAGGCCCATGAGGGCGGCACGTTCAGCCGTTCGCACACCCGCACCAAGGTCAAGGCCGGCGAAGAGGTGGGCTCGACCACCAAGACGATGTCGCACACGCCCGGCTCGAAGCCGAGCATGTCAACCACGTCGACGACGGTGCGTTAGATCCGCGCAAGCAATTTGGTCCTCACGACCTGCTGCCCGACCTGCTCGGGCAGCCTTTTTGCTTTCGGTCAGCCGCCACTCAGGCTGTGGCTGATGCGCGTGACCACGTCGTCCCATTGCCGCTTCTCGGTCGCGGGATAATTGATCAGCACGCAATGCACGTAACGGCTGGTGAAGTTGCAGCGGTCGTACCAGATCTTGTCACGCTTGATGCTGGAGACGACGAAGAAATCAGGCGCGATCCGTTTGTAGACGATTCCCGACGGTGGTTGTTTCGCTTTGAGGAATGCGGCGGGCGAAATCCCGGGCTGGCGAGGAACGGCCTGCACGGTGAGATCGGCAGCACCGTCGGATGTGCGAAATTGCTGGCCGTATCCGTCGGGCTTTCCGGCCTGCTCGGTAAAGATCGAGGTGGGAATGTCGATGGAGGTTCCGGATTCGGGAATGCGATAGGTGGTCCAGTTGCTCGCCTGCGCTGGAACGGCCCATGCCGCAAAGAGTGCGATGACAATTGCAGCTCTCGTCTTCATGTCAGCCTCATCGGTTTCGTGGCGCAAGCTGCAGCTCCAGCAAGGCGATCCTCTGCAAGTTCGTCACATCGCGCTCGCCCGCTCCGGCCGTACGCAGGATCGACTCGGCGAGCGCATTGACATGGGCGGAATGCACGGGCTCCGGCAGGGTCGCGACCGCAGCTTCCAGGGCGGTGGTCATGAGCTCGATCACCTCGGGAGAAAATTCCGCGTTGGCAAAGTTCTTCATGTCGAAGCCGGCCGCTCGTGCGCGCCGCCGGTCTAACGTCGGGAAAAAATGGAAGTTCCTGTCACCCAGGAATGCTCGTTGTCGAGAGCCGGCTTCTCCCAGACCGAGCTGGCCCAGCGAACGGGCACCAGCCAGTCGACGATTGCCTGGCTCGACAGCGGACAGACGCTACCGAGCACAAAGACAATTTGCGCTACGTCGAGGCGACCGGCAGCAAATTCCGGGTGCGGCTATCCGCCGCCTGACGCAGCGTTCACGGGATTCCTCACCCCGCCTTCACGCTTGCATCGATCAGCAGCTTCGCGGCGGCGAGCGCCGACTGGGCGGGGCCGTCTTCGGATTGCTGGCCGGTGACGTAGATGCCTTCGATCAGGAGCAGCAGCGCGTCGCCGAGCACGTTCGGCTGGCGCGCGCCCATTTGCGCGGCGAGTTCGCGCAGGCGCTTGCGGAACACCTTCTTGTGCGCTTCGGCGACCTGCCGGGCGGGATTGCCGCGCGCGGGATATTCCACCGCGGCATTGCTGAGGCCGCAGCCGCGATAGCCCTTGGCCACCGCGCGCTGCGCAAGCTGGCCGATATAGGCAAGCACATGGTCGCGCGCATTGCTGTAGCTCTTGCCGCCGGGGCGCTCGAAATTCTCCCAGAAGTTCAATTCGTAGTCGCGCAAATAGGCGGCGGCGAGATCGTCCTTGGAGGCGAAGCTGCGATAAAGGCTCGGTTTTGTCACTCCGGCGCGGTCCACCACCTCGTCGACGCCGACGGCGCGGATGCCCTCGCGGTAGAACAGCTCGCTGGCGGAGGCGCGGATGCGGTCGGCAGCCCGCAGCGGGGCGTTGGCGGGTTTCTCGGCTTTTTTCGTCATCTGACTCCCGTGCCTCCAAGACAGGCTTGACAATGTTACTGACCGGTACGTACAAATACCGCATCGCCATACGTACCGGTAAGTAACATGCCCCCATCCCCTATTCAACCTGCCTCCGTTCAATCCTCCGCGGTCTTGCGGCGGCCGTTCGGCCAGAACTACGCCTTCGTCGTCGTTGCCGTGATCTTCCTGGCGCTGCTGGCTTCGGCCGGCCTGCGTGCCGCGCCTGGTGTCCTCATGCTGCCGCTGCAGAAGGCCTTCGGCTGGGACGTCAGCGTGATCTCATCCTCGGCTGCTGTCGGCATTTTCCTCTATGGCCTCGCCGGTCCCTTCGCCGCGGCGGTGATGCAGCGCTTCGGCATCCGCCGTACCGTGCTCGGCGCGCTCATGCTGATGTCGGTCTCGACGGCCATGAGCTATTTCATGACCGCGCCGTGGCAATTGTTCATGAGCTGGGGCCTGCTCTCCGGCATTGGCTCGGGCGCGGTCGCCAACGTGCTTGGCGCCACCATCGTCAATCGCTGGTTCACGACCAATCGCGGCCTTGTCATGGGACTTTTGACGGCGAGCACCGCAACCGGCACGCTGATCTTCATGCCGGGCCTTGCGTCGCTGGTCGAATATGGCGGCTGGAAGCCGGTGGTGCTGACGGTCGCCGCCTGCTGCGCGGCGCTGATCCCGCTGGTGTATTTCCTGGTGCCGGAGCGCCCCTCTGCGATCGGCCTGCGCTCCTATGGCAGCACCCATGAGGATCAACCGGCCGCGCCTGCGCAGGGCAATCCGTTCGTCGCGGCGATCGGCAACCTCATCCGCGCCGCGAGGACGCCGACCTTCTGGTTCCTGTTCGCGACCTTCTTCATCTGCGGCTTCACCACCAACGGCCTGGTCGGCACCCATCTGATCGCGTTCTGCGGCGACCACGGCATCTTCGAGGTGCAGGCGGCGAGCCTGTTGGCGCTGATGGGCTTCTTCGACCTGTTCGGCACCACGCTGTCGGGCTGGCTCACCGACCGCTTCGATCCGCGCAAGCTCTTGTTCTTCTATTACGGCCTGCGCGGCCTGTCGCTGATCTACCTGCCCTACTCGGACTTCTCTTTCGTCAGCCTCTCCGTGTTCGCCGTGTTCTACGGCCTCGACTGGATCGCGACCGTGCCGCCAACGGTGCGCATCGCCAACGAGGCCTTCGGCGACAAGAACGCGCCGCTGATCTTCGGCTGGGTGGTCGCAGGCCATCAGCTGGGCGCAGCCTGCGCCGCGTTCTTCGCCGGCTTCATGCGCTCGTCGCAAGGCGACTACCTGCAAGCCTTCATGATCGCGGGTGCGACCGGCATCGTCGCCGCCGTGCTGTCCTTGATGATCGGCAGGCGGCCGGTGCAGCCGCAGCTGGCTGCGGCGTGAAAAATGGGGCGCCGGCAAGGCACTCACCTTGCCGGCGCCGGTTCCTCGTACGCTGGATTCGAAGATTGATTCCGTTAAGGAATTTGAAATAATGTGGTGACGAAGCGGGCGACTCGTCAGGCCCGCGCCGGAGCTTCAAGAGTTCGCGTTGCGTCCAGCTCCATCTCAATCAACCCTGACAATCTGTGGCGGCGCTAGCGGATGAGCGATTCCCTTCTTGCAACGGTCGGTGACCATTTCTTCCTTGGCCTGCGGCCGAGCAGCGTCCTCGATGACCGCGACCGCGCGCTGCTGCGGGATCTCAGGCCCGCCGGCGTCATTCTCTACAAGAGCAATTTCCGCCACGATCTGCCCTATCGGGACTGGCTCTCGGTCCACCGCGACCTGATCGCTGCGATCCGCGACGCCTCGCGGCGCGACAAGCAGTTCATCGCGATCGATCACGAGGGCGGGCGCGTCTGCCGCACGCCGGCGCCGATCACGCGCTTCTCCTATGCGGCGCGCTGGGCCGGCACCGCGGAGCAGGTCGGCGACGCCATGGGCGCCGAGCTCGCCTCGCTCGGCTGCAACCTGAATTTCGCGCCGGTGCTGGATATTCACAGCAACCCCGCCAACCCTGTGATCGGTGAGCGCGCCTTCGGCCGCACCGCCGATGACGTCATCAAGTCGATGCTGCCCTTCACCAGGGCGATGGAGCGCCGCGGCGTGCGCGCCTGCGGCAAGCATTTCCCCGGACATGGCGACACGCAGGTGGATTCGCATCACGAATTGCCGGTGCTCGATCTCGACCTCGAGCAGATCAAGGCGCGCGAGCTGAAGCCGTTCGCCGCCGCGATCGCCGGCGGCATCGGCATGATGATGACGTCGCACATCCTGTACCGGAAGCTCGATCGCAACGATCCCGTGACGCTGTCGCGCGCGATCACGCACGGGCTGCTCCGCGAGGCGATGAAGTTCGACGGCGTGATCGTGTCCGACGACGTCGGCATGCGCGCAATGGCGGGCCGGTTGGATGCGCCCGACTCCGGCGCGCGCTTCATGGCCGCCGGCAACGACATGCTGATGATCTGCTCGCATCTGACCGACACCGAGCGCGCGCGCTTCCTCGCCCAGTCGATCATCAACG
Organism: Bradyrhizobium sp. CCBAU 45384; assembly: GCF_028128665.1. Lineage (NCBI taxonomy): Bacteria > Pseudomonadati > Pseudomonadota > Alphaproteobacteria > Hyphomicrobiales > Nitrobacteraceae > Bradyrhizobium > Bradyrhizobium sp. CCBAU 45384. The sequence continues at coordinate 303,388 of NZ_LBIZ01000120.1, read as the reverse complement.
GCGTCGATTCCGGCAAGCTCGATCCGGCAATGCTGAAGGCTTCAGCCAGGCGCGTCCACGCGATGCTGGACGGCACCGCGCAAAACGCAGTCACGGAGCTGCCTGCCGAAGTGCTCGGCCGCCATCGCACGGCCGGCACCCAGTTCGACGCTGCGACCGTCGAAGTCGTCTAGAGTCAGCGGCCCGCCCCGTCACAGTCGATCAGCCAATCAAGCGTTCAATCAACGCCAGCACCGTTGATCTCGATATGCTACACGTGTTAATGTTACTAACGGTAGCACATGGACCCTGGCGACAGCAATGTCAGGTTGCTTCGTGCCAGGGAAGCGCCGTCCGGATTCGTCGGACCCGGCGTCTGGTCAGCTCAGGTGATGGGTTTGAACGTGAAACGCGCAGCAAAACTCCTCATCGGCGCGCTGGTCGTGCTGCCGGCAGGCTATGCCGCCTATCATTTCAGAGATGACATCAAGGGCCTCAAGCTCCCTTTCGCGGTGCCCTTCATGCCGGCGGCAGAAGCCGAGCAAGGTCCCGCCGCGGCGCCTCCGCCGAGGCCGCCGGTCGCGGTGAAGGTCGCCGCCGCGAAGGCGGAGGACGTGCCGATCTACCTGACCGGTATCGGCACCATCCAGGCCTCCAACACCGTCAACGTGCAGAGCCGGGTCGACGGCGAGATCGTGCAAATCCTTTTCCAGGAAGGCCAGGACGTCAAGCAGGGCGACATTCTCGCCGTGATCGATCCGCGCCCGTTCCAGGCCCAGCTCGATCAGCAGATCGCGGTGCGGCAGAAGGACCAGGCGCTGCTCGACGGCGCCCAGATCGACATGGAGCGCTATGACGCGCTGATCAAGACCGCCGCGATCTCGCGGCAGGTCGTGGACCAGCAGCATGCGCTGGTCGAGCAGTACAAGGCGCAGGTCCGCAACGACGACGCCCAGATCGAATATGCGCGCACCCAGCTCGGCTTCACCAACATTCGCGCGCCGATCAGCGGCCGGCTCGGCATCCGCCTGGTCGACCAGGGCAATTATGTGCGCGCGGTGTCGCCGACGACCATCGTCACCGTGACGCAATTGCAGCCGATCTCGGTGATCTACACGCTCGCCGCAGTCGCGGTCGGTCAGACCCGGCTCAGCCTCGGCCAGACCGAGGCTCCGGTGGTCGCGCTCACCGCCGACAACTCGGTCGAGCTCGACAAGGGCACGATCACGCTGGTCGACAACCAGGTCGACCAGGCCAGCGGCACGATCAAGCTGAAGGCGAGCTTTCCCAACAAGGCGCTCAAGCTCTGGCCGGGCAATTTCGCCAACGGGCGGATCACGGTGGACACGCGCAAGAACGCGATCACCGCGCCCGCGATTGCCGTGCGGCACGGGCCGCGCGGCGACTTCGTCTGGGTCGCGAAGGCGGACGACACCGCCGCCTTCCGCCCCGTCACGGTCGGGCAGATCTTTGACGGGCGCGCGCTGATCGACAAGGGCCTCGCGAGGGGTGAGCGCGTCGTCACCGACGGTTATTACCGACTCGAGAACGGGTCCCGCATCACCATCGAGGGCCAGATGCCGACCGCCAAGGCGCAGCCCACCGCTCAGCCGCGTTCCGAGCCGCGGGTTGACTGAGGTCCGCCATGTCCGCGCCCTTCATCCTCCGGCCGATCGCAACGACGCTGATGATCGTCGCGGTCGTGCTGCTGGGCATGCTCGGCTATCGTGAGCTGCCGATCGCGCCGCTGCCGAATGTCGACTTTCCCACCATCCAGGTGGTGACGCGCTATCCCGGCGCTTCGGCAACCGTCGTCGCAACCTCGATCACCGCGCCGCTGGAGCATTATTTCGGCACGATCTCAGGGCTGACCGACATGAGCTCGACCAGCTCCTACGGCTACAGCCAGATCACGCTGCAGTTCGACCTCTCGCGCAAGATCGACGCGGCCGCGCAGGACGTGCAGGCGCGCATCAATGCGGCCGCGGGCTGGATTCCGGTCGAGCAGCTGCCGAGCCCGCCGACCTATCGCATGGTCAATCCGGCCGATACGCCGGTGCTGATCCTGGCGCTGACCTCGAAGACGATGGCGCTGCACGAGGCGAATGATCACGCCGCGACCATTCTGGTGCCGAAGCTGTCGCAGATTCCGGGCGTCGGCGCCGTCAGCATCGAGGGCGGGCAGACCCGCGCGGTGCGCCTGCAAATGAACCCGACCCGGCTGGCCGGGCTCGGCCTCTCGCTCGACGACGTCCGCCGCGGCATCGCCGCGACCACCGCAGACAATCCCAAGGGCTCGCTCGATGGTCCGAGGCAGGCGTTTCACGTCGACACCAACGACCAGCTCTTTACGGCGGAGGCTTATCAGGACGCGGTGATCGCCTATCGCAACGGCGCGCCGGTGCTGCTGCGCGATGTCGGCACCGCCATCGACAGTGTCGAGGATTCCGAGCAGGCGGCCTGGTTCCAGGGCGAGCGCGCCGTGCTGCTGGACATCCAGCGCCAGCCCGGCGCCAACACGATCGAGGTCGTGGACGCGATCAAGAGCGTCTTGCCGAAGCTGCAGGATTCCTTGCCCGCAGCGCTGAAGATCTCCGTCGTCAGCGACCGCACCACGACGATCCGCGCCGCAATCCACGACGTGCAGTTCACGCTGGTGCTGACCGTCGCACTGGTGGTGCTTGTCATCTTCATCTTTCTGCGCAAGCTGTGGGCGACGGTGATCCCGAGCGTCACGCTGCCGGTGTCGCTGATCGCGACCTTCGGCGTCATGGCGCTGTGCGGCTTCAGCCTCGACAATCTTTCGCTGATGGCGCTGACGATTGCGTCAGGCTTCGTTGTCGACGACGCCATCGTGATGATCGAGAACATCGCGCGCTATGTCGAGGACGGGGAGGAGCCGCTGCAAGCAGCCTTGAAGGGCGCGCGGCAGATCGGCTTCACCATCGTCTCGCTGACGATCTCGCTGATCGCCGTGTTCATCCCTCTGTTGCTGATGGGCGGCGTGGTCGGCCGGCTGTTCCGGGAATTCGCCATCACGCTGTCCATTGCCGTCGTCATCTCAGGCCTCGTCTCGCTGACCCTGACCCCGATGATGTGCGCACAGCTGTTGCGACGCGAGGACCCCGATGCACGTCACGGCTTGCTGTACCGGATCAGCGAGCGCGGCTTCGACGCCTCCGCTGGCTTTTATCTCTGGGGGCTCGATTGGGTGCTGCGGCACCGTGGCCTCACGCTGGTCTTCACCGTGCTCACGCTGGTCGCGACAGGAATGCTGTACGTCGCGATCCCCAAGGGCTTCTTGCCCCTGCAGGACACGGGTCTTCTGATCGGCACCACCGATGCGGCCCAGGACATCTCCTTTGCGGCGATGGCCGAGCGGCAGCAACAGCTCGCCGCCGTGATCGCGCGCGATGGCGACGTCGTCACCGTCGGCAGCTTCGTCGGCATCGGCTCGGTCAACACGACCTTGAACAGCGGCCGGCTCTATATCGATATCGGCAGCCCCGACGCGCGGAAATCGTCCGCGGCGGCCGTGATGGCGCGGCTGCAACATGCTGTCGAGGGCGTTCACGGCATCACGCTGCATTTGCAGCCGGCGCAGGACCTTCAGATCGAGTCGCGCGTCGCACGCACGCAATACCAATATGCGCTGCAGGATCTCGACGAGGACGAGCTCCGGCTCTGGAGCCGCCGCCTGGTCGACGGCTTACGCAAGCGCCCTGAGCTCGCCGACGTCGCCGACGATCGCCAGGACGAAGGCCTGCAGATGTCCGTCACCATCGACCGCCAGCTCGCGGCGAGCTACGGCGTCAGCCTCAACACGATCGACCAGACGCTGTATGACGCCTTCGGCCAGCGCCAGATCGCAACGGTATTCGGACCGCTGACGCAGTACCACGTGATCATCGAGGTCGATCCGGCGCTGCGCAACGATCCTGATATCCTCGGCAAGATCTATCTGACTGCGGCCGCGGCCCAGGCCAGCACCATCGATCAGCAGACCGGCGGCTTCAGCGGCGCCTTCAGCAAGGCCTCCGCGCCGGTGCCGCTGTCGGCTTTCGCGCGGATCGAGCGGCAGCACGCCCCACTATTGATCTCGCACCAGGGCCTGTTTCCCGCCACGACGATTTCCTTCAACCTGGCCGACGGCGTGTCGCTGAGCCAGGCGACGGAGGCGCTGCGCAAGACCGAGCGCGACATCGGACTGCCGGATGCGGTCACGACCAAGCTGATCGGCACCGCCGCCGAGTTCGCCAACTCGCTCAGCGACGAGAAGTGGCTGCTGCTGGCCGCGATCGTGACCGTCTACCTGATCCTCGGCATGCTCTATGAGAGCTACATCCATCCGATCACGATCCTGTCGACATTGCCGTCGGCCGGCATCGGCGCATTGCTGGCGCTGATGCTGTACCGGCAGGATCTCAATCTGATCTCGCTGATCGGCATCATCCTCCTGATCGGCATCGTCAAGAAGAACGCCATCATGATGGTGGACTTCGCGCTCGCGGCCGAGCGCGAGGAGGGCGCGTCCTCGTTCGACGCGATCAGGCAGGCCTGCATCCTCCGTTTCCGTCCGATCATGATGACGACGATGGCGGCGCTGTTCGGCGCGCTGCCGCTGGCGATCGGCGCGGGCACGGGCTCGGAGCTGCGCCAGCCGCTCGGCATTTCCATCGTGGGCGGACTGATCGTCTCCCAGATCCTCACGCTCTATACGACGCCCGTTGTCTATCTGGCATTTGCCTCGCTGCGCACCCGGTTCGGATGGCGTTCCGCACCCGCCGATAGTCCGGCGGCGCTGCCGCAGGCGGAGCGGCCGGTGCCGTGAGCATCACCGCACAATTCGTGCTGCGGCCGGTGGCGACGACGCTGCTGATGATCGGCGTGTTCCTGCTCGGCTGCGTCGCCTATTTCCGCCTGCCGATCGCCTCCGTGCCGGCGGTGGAGCGGCCTACGATCGGGATCTACGCACCGTTCCCCGGCGCCAGCCCGGCAACGGTTGCGAATGCGCTGTCGCAGCCGCTCGAGACCACGCTCGCGCTGATCCCCGGCGTCACCGAAATCACCTCGTTCAGCGCCATGGGCGGCACCAGCATCACGGTGCAGTTCGAGCTCTCGGTCGACCTCGACGCCGCCGCCGGCGCGGTCCAGGCCGCTATCAACGCGGCGGGTCCCAACCTGCCGAAGGGACCGTGGCCGCCGACCTATTGGAAGGCGAACCCGGCGGGCGCTGCAGTCGTGGCACTCGCCTTGACCAGCGACGTGTTCACGCCGGGCGAAGTGTACAGTCTCGCCGACGGCGTGATCTCGCCAAAACTGTCGCAGCTTCCGGGCGTCGCGCGCATCGTCGTCAGCGGCGCCGAGCGAAGCGCGGTGCGCGTCCAGGCGTCACCGGCCCGGCTCGCCGCGATGAACCTGTCGCTGGAAGCGGCGCGCATCGCGGTCCTCAATGCATCGCAGAACCTGCCGAAGGGCGCCGTGTCGGTCGACGGTCAGCGCCTGACCATCGAGGCCAACGACCAGTTGCTTCAGGCGTCCGACTATCGCGACATCGTGCTGGCCTGGCGCAACGGCGCCCCTGTCAAACTCGGCGACGTCGCATCGGTCACCGACAGCGTCATCAACAATCGCCTTGCCGGATGGTACGGCACCGAGCGCGGCATCGTCCTGTTCGTCTACAAGCAATCGGACGCCAACATCGTCGAGACCGTCGATGCCATCAAGGCCGAGCTGCCGGAAATCCAGCGCTGGCTGCCGCCCGGCATCAAGCTGCACACGGTCTACGACCGCACCACGCTGATCCGGGCCGCCGTGAACGACGTCAAGCTCACGCTGGTGATCGCATCAGTGCTGGTCGTGCTGGTCATCGCGCTGTTCCTGCGGCGGTTCTGGGCGACCGTGATCCCGAGCGTCACCATTCCAGTCTCGCTGGCCGCGACCCTGTTCGTGATGAGCCTGTGCGGCTTCAGCCTCGACAATCTGTCGCTGATGGCGCTGACCATCGCCGCCGGCTTCGTCGTGGACGACGCCATCGTCATGATCGAGAACATCATCCGCCGCATGTCCGAGGGCGAGCCGGCGCTGCAGGCTGCCATCAACGGCGCGCGACAGATGGCGTTCACGGTCGTTGCCATTACCGTCGCGTTGATCGCGGCGCTGATCCCGATCCTGTTCATGCCCGACGTGGTCGGGCGCTATTTCCGCGAGTTCGGCGTGACGCTGGTTGTCGCCATCGTATCCTCCGCGGTGATCTCGCTGACGCTGACGCCGATGATGTGCGGTCATCTGCTCGATCGCGGCCGGCGGCGGCTGCACAATCCCGACGCGCTCCCCGAGCGACGCACCTTCTATGCGCGCAGCCTCGACTGGACGCTGCGTCATCGTTTTCTCACCGCCCTTGTGATCACAGCCCTGACCGGGGCCAGCGTCTGGCTCTATCTGCAACTGCCGAAAGGTTTCATGCCGACCCAGGACACCGGCGTGATGTTCGTGCGGACGGTGGCTCCTTCCAACATCTCGTTCCTGTCCATGGAGGACCGGCAGCGCGCCGTCGGCGAGGCGATCCTGCAGGATCCCGCGATATCGGGCCTGACGTCCTTCATCGGCGAGGGCAATGGCAATGCGCTCAGCGTCGGGCAGATGCTGGTTGCGCTCAAGGCGCCCGACGTGCGCAAGCTGTCGATCCAGCAGGTGATCGCGCGCTTGCGCGAGCGCATGGACCGGATCGACGGCGTCCGCGTCTTCTTCGTGCCGCTGCAGGATCTCAATCTCGGCGTTCAGTCCAGCGGCTCGCGTTATCAATATACGCTCTGGGGCATCGACGAGGACGAGGTGATACGCGCCGCGGAAAACATGATCCGCCGCGTCCGCGGCATACCTCAAATCATCGACATCATCCCGAGCTGGGAAACCGGCGGCTTGCAGGCCGGGCTGACCATCGACCGCGTTCGCGCCGCAATGCTCGGCGTCACGCCTGTTGCGATCGACAACACGCTCAATGACGCCTTCGGCCAGAGACAGGTCAATCTGTTGTTCTTGCCGACCAATTATTCGCGCGTGATCTTCGAGGTCGAGCCGCGGGCAGCAACCGGCCCCGAGTCCATCAGCCAGATCTACGTGCCGAGCGCCAGCGGCAAAGCGGTGCCGCTGACGGCCCTGACCCGGCCGCAGCGCGCGCATGCGGCGATGTGGGTCCGTCACAGCGCCCAGTTTCCGGCCGCGACGATCTCGTTCGACATCAAGCCCGGCACCTCGATCGGCGACGCGATCGCCTCGATCCGCAAGGAAGAGCTTGCTGCAAAACTGCCCGACGACATCAAGGCCGAATTCCGCGGCGAGGCCAAGGAAGCGGACAAATCGATCGTCAAGCAGGCGGCGCTGTTCGCGGCAGCGCTGATCACGATCTACCTCGCGCTCGGCATGCTCTACGAAAGCTATGTCCATCCGCTGACGATTCTCTCGACCTTGCCGCCGACCGCCTTCGGCGCACTGGTCGCGCTGTGGGCGACCAAAACGCAGTTCACGCTGGTGACCACCATCGCCTGCATCCTTTTGGTCGGCATGGTGATGAAGAACGCGATCATGATGGTCGACTATGCGCTCGATGCGGAGCGAAATCGCGGCCTCGCTGCGCGCGACGCCATCCTGCTCGCGGCACGGCTGCGGGCGCGCCCCATCACCATGACGATGCTGGCGGCTTTCTTAAGCGCCGTCCCGATCGCGCTCGGCACCGGCCCCGGCTTCGAGATCCGCCAGCCGCTCGGCATCACCATCATGGGCGGCCTGGTCGTCGCCCAGCTGTTCACGCTGTACTCGACGCCGGCGATGTACCTGATCCTGGACGGGCTCCGGCGAAAGAAGATGCGCGCGGGTCAGGACCTCGGAATGGACGGCCAAACTTTCGATGCCGCGCGTCCAGTTGACCAGGTCGGAACCGCGGCGCGCCCTCAGACCTGACGCCTCAGCTTTTCAGCTCGCTCGAACCTGGCGCAGGAATCCGTCAACCGCCATGCGCAGCGTTCCGGCCTGCTGGTCGAGTTCGCGCGCGCCGCGCAACACTTCGGACGCAGCGGAGCCGGTAGCCGTGGCCGCTTTGCTCACCCCGCCGATATGGCTCGTGATCTCGCTCGAGCCCTGCGCGGCGGATTGAATGTTGCGAGCGATCTCCTGCGTCGCCGCGCCTTGTTCTTCCACCGCAGATGAGATCGCGATCGCAATCTCGCTCATCTTGCCAATGGTCCCTGCAATACCATTGATCGCCACGACCGCTTCGCCGGTTGTCGCCTGCATGCTCGACACTTGGGTCGAGATTTCCTCCGTCGCCTTGGCGGTCTGAGTGGCCAGTGCCTTGACCTCGGATGCGACCACCGCGAAGCCCCGGCCGGCATCGCCGGCGCGCGCAGCCTCGATGGTGGCGTTGAGTGCCAGCAAATTGGTCTGCTCGGCAATGTTTTGGATCAGTTGGACGACCGCTCCGATTTTCTCGGCGCCACCCGACAATTGCTGCACCGTCGAATTGGTCTGCTCAGCCTCGCTGACAGCACGGCGCGCGATCTCGCTCGATTGCAGCATTTGGCGTGAGATCTCGGCGACGGAGGCCGAAAGCTCCTCGGCCGCCGCAGCAACGGCTTGTACGTTGCCGAGTGCCTTTTCCGAAGCCTGACCTACGGTAGCCGCGCGCTGGCTGGCGTCGCCGGCAGTCGCCGTCATGGATTCTGCGGCGGTCTGCATTTCACCCGCGGAGAGGCCGACAGCGCGCACCACGCCGTCGACACTGCGTTCGAACCCGTCGGCAAGCGCCGCCATGGCCGCACGGCGATCGGCGATGGCTTGCTGCTGCGCTTCAGCCTCCTTCTGCTCAAGCCCTCGGATACGGATGGCGTTGTCCTTGAACACCTGAACGGTCTCGGCCATCGAGCCGATCTCGTCACGCCGCCCCCCGTTGGAAACCGTTACCTGAAGATCGCCGCTCGCGAGTTTGCGCATGCTGTCTCGCAGCAGCCCGAGTGGAACGGTAATCCCGCGTGCGGTGAGCCAGGCGGCGAGCCCGGTGACGCAGGCAATCACGAGCATCGAGAAGCCCAACGATCGGATGATCGGCCAAAGCTTGGCCTCCAAATCGTCGAGGTAAGCGCCTGTGCCGACGAACACGCTCCATGCCGGAATGCCGGCCGCATACGTCAACTTGCGCGACAGCCGGGTCTCGCCCGTCTTTGTGTGCTCATAGCTCAAGGTGACTTCGCCCTTGGAGGCCACGCCGTCGCGCAACTCGCGAATCAGCTTGCGCCCGCCAGTCACGGCATCCAGCCGATCGGTGCCGATCAGCTTCAAGTCAGGATGCGCCAGCAGCACGCCGTCCATCGTGTACACGAAGAGGTAACCTTCGCCTTTGTCGTAGGTCATGCTTGCCGTGCGCTTGGCAAATTCCTGGATCGCCTGCTCCTTGGTCATCCGACCGGCATCGACCTGCTTCTGGAGCTCCAGCGCGACATTCTTGGCGATATCCACGATCGTGCGCGCTTGCTCAGTCCGGTCGGCCAGGAGCTGGTCGCTCATCAGGCGAGCAGCTTGGAGACCCGCAACCCCCAAGCCCAGCAATGCGAGGACGATAAGCCCGCCCAATTTTGCCGCGATCGGGAGATTGTTGATCAGTTTCATCATTGCGCTCCGGTGCCAGGTTTGTGGCGCGAGAACCAATATGGAGCACTCATTACATCTACGTTAAGGATACGACTTCCACCCTCGAGAGCGATTGAGAATTGGTCCGTCCTCGTGGATAAATCCGCATGAGCGCCGCGTCGCTGTTGTCGCTTTTGTCGGCGGCGCGGGAGACGATGGCCGCAATCGACCGTCCGGAGCGGCCGCAAGCCTCGCGCAATCTCGTGCTGCTGAGGTGGCCATTCGCCATTCATGGGACCGAGCAGCAATGAGCACAGCCGCCGCCTTCTGCGAAGCGGGCCTTGCGCATTTCCAGGCCGGACGGCATCTCGACGCGCGTGCCTGCTACCAGCAGGCCCTCGGAATCGATGCCGAGCATACCGACGCCCAGCATCTCATGGGGCTGCTGCATCTTCAGGCCCGGCAATACAACGACGCCCTGGAATGGATCGTCCGCGCTATCCGGCGCGCCCCCAAGGCGGAATATCTCGCGAGCTTCGCAACCGTGCTGCAGCTGCATGGACGTTGCGACGAAGCACTGGCGGTGCTCGACAAGGCTATCCAGCTTCGGCGTGAGGATGCTGGCCTATGGGGCCAAAGCGGAATTCTGCTCCACAAGCTCGGGCGCAGCGAGGAGGCTCTTGCGCGTCTTGACGAGAGCGTCAGGCTGTTGCCGGACCATGCCCAGACGCTGCGGACGCGTGCATGGGTTCTCTATGGCCTGAAGCGGTACGAGGAGTCCGCGACCGAAGGCGCGCGGGCGCACCGGCTCGACCCCGGTGATGCCGAGATCTGCAACAATCTCGGCCTTGCGCTCAGGCGGCTTCGCCGCAACGAAGAGGCGCTTGTCTGGTTCGAAAAGGCCATCGCGCTGGCGCCGCGCTTTGCCGATGCCTTCGACAACAGACTGGTCGCGCTGTTTCACCTTCATCGCTTCGACGAGCTGTTCGCGCTGTCCGACCGCATGATTTCGCTGGGCTTAAGCAATGAGGTGACCGCGTGGAATGTGTCGCTGGCCCAGCTCCTGACCGGCAATTTCGAAGCCGGCTGGCTCGGGCACCAGACGCGGTCGAAGCTGCCTTCGTCAAAATATCCTCCCTTTCCGCAACCGATGTGGCTTGGTGACGAGAACGTTGAAGGCAAGACGATCCTGATCGCTGCGGACGAGGGATTGGGCGACACCATTCACTTCGCCCGCTACGTCCCGATGCTGGCCGCGCGCGGTGCGCGCGTTCTCCTTGCCGTTCAGGATCCGCTGCATCGGCTGATGTCTGACTTGAGCGGTGCATCTGTCTGCGTGCCGATGTCGGCGACGGGCACGCTGCCTGATTTCGATCTGCACTGCCCGATCTCGAGCCTTCCCCTCGCCTTCAACACCCGTCTCGACACGATCCCGTCCGGACAGTATCTGCCCACTCCGCCGGAGAGCCGCGTTCAGGCCTGGGACAGCAGGCTTGGTCCTCGCACCAGGCTCCGGGTCGGCCTGGTCTGGTCCGGCGATCCTTCGCACGTGAACGACGAGACGCGCTCGATTCCGTTGCGAACGCTGTCGCGCATCCTCGACGTCGATGTCAGCTTTGTCAGCCTGCAAAAGGCGCCGCGGCCGCACGATGCGGCGGTGTTGCGCGAGAGAAGCGACATTCTCGACCTGACCGCAGAACTCACCGACTTCACCGAGACTGCCGCCTTGATCAGCTGTCTCGATCTCGTCATCACGGTCGACACCAGCGTCGCCCATCTCGCCGGCGCCCTTGGTCGACCGACCTGGATCCTGCTGCCATGGACGCCCGACTACCGCTGGCTGCTCGATCGCACCGACAGCCCCTGGTATCCGAGCGTGCGGCTGTTTCGCCAGACCGAGACGCGTGACTATGAGACCGTGCTTGATCGCCTCAGGGACGAATTGCGGGTCCTCGCCGCCGCATTCGGAGGTTGAGTCCCCCGAGAGGCGGCGCACGTCGCCGGCCGGCACATGTTTGTGGCTCCCTTTGCCTGCTCCCTTGGCCTGCTCCCTTGGCCTGCTCCCTTGGCCTGCTCCCTTGGCCTGCTCCCTTGGCCTGCTCCCATCGACATACAGAATTCGTTAACGCAGACGCCCTAGCCTTTGAGCGCTTCCTTAAGTCTTTGGGCAAAATCGCGATACGCTGCCGGACCGTCGATGACAGAAGACCATGCGACCTTGCCGGACGAGGTTCGCGTACGACTCTATGATCAGGCCCTGAATGCCGCGCGCATCGGCGCGTGGGAATGCGTGCTCGAGACCGAGCGCCTGAGCTGGACCCAGGGCGTCTACGACATCTTCGGCTTTCCCGAGAGCAACCCGCTGCGGCGCGCTGACATCGTTGACCTCTACATCGACGAATCCAGGCGCCACATGGAGCTCGCGCGAGCCGAAGTGATCCGGAGCGGCTCGCCTGTGACGCTCGATGCCCAGATCCGAACCTGGCGCGGCGAACGGCGCTGGATGCGCCTCTCGATCAACGCGGTGCACGAGGGCGGCCGGCCGGTGCGGATCTTCGGCTGCAAGCAGGACGTCACCTCCGACCGGCAGGCTCTCGAGAGCATGCGGCAGCAAGCCGAAACCGATCCGCTGACCGGTCTCGCCAATCGTTCGGTTTTTCAGGCCCGCTATCGCGAGGTGGTCAACGACAGCCTAAATCACGGATTCGCCTCGGCGCTGGTGCTGATCGACCTCGATGGCTTCAAGCAGCTCAACGATACATTCGGCCATCTGGCCGGAGACGCATGCCTGTGCGAGGTCGCGCAGCGTTTGCGGCGGGCCTTCCACAATGCCGGCCTGGTCGGCCGGCTCGGTGGCGATGAATTCGCGATCATCCTGCGCGCCCCGAAGGACCCTGCGCGGATCGCACGTGTGTTGCAAAAGACCCTAATGATGCTGAGCCGCCCGCTGTTCTGGAACGGTCTTCGCCTCGAAGTCGGCGCCTCGATCGGAGCTGCCCTGATCGGCCGCCCGCACCGCCGGCCGATCGCCGAACTGTTCGCCGAAGCTGACATCGCGCTCTATGACGCCAAGGCCGCCGGCCGTAACCGGGTCCACCTGATCGGGGACGAGAAGCGGGGCCTGGCGGCTTAGCGCAGATTGAAATGGCGCGCCACGGCCGATGAAGATGGGCACTGCGTGCTCGCTGTTGCGCTATGATGTTGTGGCCTGGGACACGGTCCGGTCGCCAATGGCAGGGCTAGTCTTCGAATTTGCACCAGGGGTCATCGGGCAATCTCCTCCCAGGCCCGGCTCCCATGCCGCCTTCGCCACGGAACGGCATGTACGCAGGGCGCGGGAAGGCGTATAGTTGTCAGGTTCCTTCGCGCGCGATGATCAACATGACGTGGAGGTGGCCAATGAAATATGTACTGCTTGGCAATCTGAGCCCGGAGTGGGCGAGCAGGCAATCGGAACGGATCGGCAAGGCCAAGGCAAGGCTCGACAATCTGGGTATCAAGATCGAGTCGATCCACTACACGCAGGGCTACTACGATTTCGTCGACGTCGTTGATGCCCCGAATGCGGAAGCGGTGCTCGCGTTCTCCGTCTGGTACTCGACCCAAGGTCTAGGGCGGATCCAAAGTATGCCGGCCTTCGACGCAAAGAGCTTCGAAACCGCGATCAAGAACGCAGCGGGCTGAGCGCTTGCTGGCTCACGGAGGCGACGGCCGGGCAGCCGAAACGGCCCGGCCGTTCAAGCTACTTTGACGCAATTGAGATTCCTCGTCATTTTGCAGGGCACCCAACGGCACGATGGTCGTCGGCACCGGTTCCGCCCCAAAGCGCGCCCCACAACTCCGCGCGCCATGACGGCTGCGGAATGCTAATATCGCGGAAGCCGCAGGACCGAAGATTTCGCCGAGGCGATTGAAACACGGTCAAGAAGATGCGCTCGAAGAGGCGCACTCCAAGAACACAATGCCCGACCGTCATTGCGGATCGTCGGTGGGAGATGGAGGACGCGATGGCGTGGCGTGACGACAAGGCCCGGGCAACTCTGATCCGCGAGGCGGCAGGAAGCGTGCAGCCGGGAAAGGCCCCCCGAAGCTTTGCCGAGCTTTTGTTCGCCTTCACCAATGTCGAGGATCTCGCCAGTCACGATGCCTCCTCGCTTGCCTTCCTGGCGGAGCAAGCCTGGGAGCATGTGCAGCGGCGCACGGCGGGGCGTGCCGATATCCGCGTCGTCAATCCGCTGATGCCGGACGGGCGCGAGATCTCAGTGCTCGAAATCCTCAACGACAACATGCCCTTCCTGTTCGATTCCACCATGGCGGAGCTCACCGAGCAGGGCATCGAAGTCACCCTCGTCGCTCACCCCATCATCGCGGTGGAGCGCGATGAGCAGGGCAAGCTCCTGCGCTTCTACGGCGAGGCACTGCCGGAAGGGGAAAAGGGCGCGCGAGAGAGCCTGATTCATCTCCACATCACCCGCCTGGACGCCGACGCGGACCGCGAGAGGCTGATTGACGGCCTGACCAGGACGCTCGGCGACGTGCGCGCCTGCGTCGCGGACTGGCGCGCCATGCGCGACCGCGTCGAGGACGCGGTCAAGACGTTCTCGTCCAATCCGCCGCCGCTGCCGATCGACGAGGTCGCCGAAGCCAACCAGTTCCTGCAATGGCTGTGCGCGGACAATTTCACCTTTCTCGGCGTGCGCGAATATCGCTTCCTGCCAGGGCGGGATGCGTCGGACGACATCACGACCGGCGAGGGCCTCGGTATCCTCCGCGATCCCGACGTAAAGGTCCTGCGCCGCGGCAGCGAAATGGTGGTGATGACGTCGGAGATTCGCGAGTTCATGCGCGAGCCGACCCTGCTCATTGTCATCAAGGCCAATGTGAGCAGCCGCGTTCATCGCCGCATCCGGATGGATTACGTCGGCATCAAGCTCTATACGCCCGACGGCCGGCTCGAGGGTGAATTGCGAGTCGTCGGTCTGTTCACCTCGGGTGCCTATACGCGCTCGGCACGACAGATCCCCTATGTTCGCCACAAGGTATCGCGGGTGCTCCAGCGCGCCGGCTTCGACCCGAACAGCCATTCGGGCAAAGCTCTCCAGCATATTCTCGAGGAATACCCACGCGACGAACTTTTCCAGATCGACGTCGATACCCTCTTCAATTTCGTCATGGAGATCCTGATTCTCTATGAGCGTCCCCGCGTCCGGGCGCTGGCGCGGGTCGACAAGTTCGATCGCTTCGTCTCCATCCTCACCTTCATTCCGCGCGATAAATACGACACCGACGTCCGTACGCGTGTCGGAGCCTTCCTGGCGCAGGCCTACAAGGGGACCCTGTCCGCTTCCTACGTCTCGTTCCCGGAAGGCGCCCTGGCGCGAGTCCAATTCATCATCGGACGCTATGAAGGTAAGACTCCCGCCGTCGAGCGCGCCACGCTTGAAGCCGGGATCAGCGCCATTGCCGCGACCTGGGCCGACAAGCTGAAGGCGGCGCTGGCTGCGTCGACCGACGGCATGCGGGCGCGCATGCTCGCAAATCGCTACGCTCAGGCCTTCAGCGGCGGCTATACCGAGGCTTCCACGGCCGAACAGGCGGTCGCCGACATCGCCACTATCGAGAAGCTCACACCAGCCCGCCCGGTGACGATTTCGGTTCACCGCTTCGAGAAGGACGATCCCAGGCGCTTCGGCCTCAGGGTGTTTTCGGATGCCGCGCCTCTATCGCTGTCCTACCGCGTGCCCGTGATCGAAAATCACGGCCTGCGCGTGGTCAACGAACGCACCTATCAGATCGTGCCCGGCAACAGGCCCGAGCCGGTCTGGCTGCACGACATGACGATTGAGACCAGCGACGGCCAGCCGATCGAGATCAGCCGGGACTTCAGCCATCGCCTGGAGGCCTCGATCATGGCTGTTGTCACCGACCGCGCCGAATCCGACGGATACAATGCCTTGATCCTGCGCACTGCGCTCGGCTGGCGGGAAGTCTCGTCTATCCGGGCGCTGTCGCGTTATCTGCACCAGATTCGCACGCCGTTCACCCAGGATTACATGTGGGAGACGGTGCGCAAGAACGCCGCCATCACGGCGAACCTCGTCGCGCTGTTCCAGACGCGCCTTGATCCGCGCCTTGTCCTGACCGATCGCGAGCGTTCGGCGCGCGAGATAACTCTCGTTGCCGAGATCGAGGAGCAGCTCAAATCCGTCGCCTCGCTCGATGAAGACCGCATCCTGCGCCGTTTCACCAATCTGGTGCAATCGACCATCCGCACCAATTTGTGGCAGCTCGGCCCGGATGGACATCCGCGCCCGGTGATCTCCTTCAAGTTCGACGCGCGCAAGATCGACGATTTGCCGGCGCCGCGACCGCTCTACGAAATCTTCGTCTATTCACCGCGCGTCGAAGGCATTCACCTGCGCTTCGGCAAGGTTGCGCGCGGTGGCTTGCGCTGGTCCGATCGGCCGCAGGATTTCCGTACAGAGATCCTCGGCCTCGTGAAAGCGCAGCAAGTCAAGAACGCCGTGATCGTGCCGGTCGGCGCCAAGGGCGGCTTCGTGCCCAAGCACCTGCCGCCGCCCTCCGATCGCGAGGCGTGGCTCGCGGAGGGCACCGAAGCCTATCGCATCTTCGTGCGCTCGCTGCTCGAACTCACCGACAATCTTGACGGCGACATCGTGGTGCCGCCCGACCTGACCATGCGGCACGACGGCGACGATCCCTATCTGGTCGTCGCCGCCGACAAGGGCACCGCCACCTTCTCCGACGTCGCCAATGCGATCTCGGCCGAGAACAACCATTGGCTCGGCGATGCCTTCGCCTCCGGCGGCAGCCAGGGCTACGACCACAAGAAGATGGGGATCACGGCGCGCGGCGCCTGGGAGGCGGTCAAGCGCCACTTCCGCGAGCTCGGCACCGACATTCAGACCATGCCGTTCACCGTGGTCGGCGTCGGCGACATGTCCGGCGACGTCTTCGGCAACGGCATGCTGCTCTCGCCGGCGACGAAGCTCGTTGCGGCGTTCGATCACCGCGACATCTTCATCGATCCATCCCCCGACCCCGCGACCAGCTTCGCTGAGCGCAAGCGCCTGTTCGACCTGCCGCGATCGAGCTGGCAGGACTACGACAAATCGCTGATCTCGGAAGGAGGTGGCGTGTTCTCGCGCTCGCTCAAGGCGATCCCGCTCGCGCCGGAAGTGCGCAGCCTGCTCGATCTCGACAAGGAGCAGGCAACGCCCTTCGAGGTGATGACGGCGATCCTGAAGGCGCGCGCCGACCTCTTGTGGTTCGGCGGCATCGGCACCTACATCCGCGCGTCGACGGAAAGCGACGATCAGGCCGGCGACCGCGCCAACGATCCGATCCGCATCACCGGGACCGAGGTTCGCGCCAAGGTCATCGGCGAAGGTGCCAATCTCGGCGTCACCCAGCGCGGCCGCATCGAAGCGGCGCAGAAGGGCGTCAAGCTCAACACCGACGCCATCGACAATTCGGCCGGCGTGAACACGTCCGACGTCGAGGTCAACATCAAGATCGCGCTGGCACGCCCCGAACGCGAGGGACGCCTCAGCTTCGCCGACCGCAACAACCTGCTTGCCGCAATGACCGACGAGGTCGGCACGCTGGTGCTGCGCAACAACTATCTGCAGACGCTGGCGCTCTCGCTCGCCGAACGCAAGGGCATGGCTGAGACCGGCTTCCTCACCCGCCTGATGCAGTCGCTCGAGCAGCGCGGCCTGCTCAGCCGTGCCGTCGAATTCCTGCCCGACGACGCCGCGATCGCTGAGCGCACGCGGCGCGGCCAGGCCCTGACACGGCCCGAGCTTGCAGTGCTGCTCGCCTACGCCAAGCTGACGCTCTACGAGGACCTGCTCGTCACGGGCGTGCCTGATGATCCCTATCTCGCCCGCAGACTGTCCCTGTATTTTCCGCGCGAAGTTCTCGATAAATTCCCGACCGCGGTCGAGCTCCATCGCCTGCGACGCGAGATCATCGCGACCAGTCTCGTCAATGCCGTGATCAATCGCGGCGGCCCAGCCTGCATCGTGCGCCTGACCGACGAAACCGACGCCGATGTCTCGACCATCGTCATGGCGCAGGTTGCGGTGGACGCGATCTACGAGCTCAGGCGGCTCAACGACGGGATCGACGCGCTCGACACCCTCATCGACGGGCAGTTGCAGCTCAGCCTCTACGCGGCGATCCAGGATCTGCTGCTCTCCCGCATGGTCTGGTATGTGCGCAACGTCGATTTCAAGGATGGGCTGAGCGCAATCATCGCCCGGTTTGGCCCTGCCGTCCGCGACGTTGCAGCCTCGCTCGACGACGCCCTGCCGCCGGACATGCAGGCCGCGCGAGCCAAGCGCCGGCAGGAGCTGACCGATGCCGGCGTCCCGAGCGGACTCGCCGGAGATCTTGCCGACCTCGATGCCCTGCACTCGGCGCCTGATATCGTGACCGTCGCCGAGGGTACCGGTCGCAGCATCGGCGATGCCGCAGCGACGTTCTTTGCCGCCGAGGCCAATTTCCGTCTCGACCGCATCACCGCCGCTGCGCGCAACGTGCCGGCAAGCGATCATTTCGAACGCCTCGCCATCGACCGTGCCGTCGACCTGATCGCAGCTGCCGAAAGACGACTGGCCGCAGACATGCTGACCATCGGCCAATCCGGTCAGCAGGCTGCCGAGACGTGGCTTGTGGCTCATCCTGAAGCCACGCGCATCCGCCGAGCGGTCGAGGAGATTGCCGCTGGTGGCCTGACGCTTGCCAAGCTGATGGTGGCGGCCAACTTGCTGAGCGACCTGGTCAAAGGCTGACGGGCGCACGGCTGCACGAGCGAATCTGGAATGCAATGTCAGGTGAATGGTTGTCAGCCAGCGAATGGAGGGACCCGATGATCCACGCGACTTGCCATACCGCCGACAACATCCGCTGCCTCGAGTTCGATGCTACGCCCTGGTTCAGCGAGGCTGACGTTCCGAGCATTGTCGATTTGGCCCAACGAGGCTGGGCCAGCACGGCGATTGTCGACTCCCTCGAGCGCCGACGCGGATACGAAGGCCTGCATGATCTCGTTGAATATGCGGCGAAGCGACTGCAACCCGACAAGATCGAGGACCCGGCCTGGGAAACGTTCGAGTGCGTCGTCAACGGACCCGAAGCCGTGGCCTGGCTCGAGAAAAACCGGCCGAACGTCGCGGCAAGAATTCCGAACCAGAGCCGTGGTCAACGCTAGGAGAGGGCCTCGCAACGAATGGCCAAAAATGGCGCGCCCGGAACGATTCGAACGTCCGACCCTCAGATTCGTAGTCTGATGCTCTATCCAGCTGAGCTACGGGCGCGTTTTTCGCTGCTCGTGCGGGCCAGGCCCGCACGCAGCCTCCGGACAGCGCCGGAGGGGTGCGAAGAGCGCTCTGACTAACTGCTCTTGCCGGCGTTGGCAAGGTCTGGGAGGGAGAGATTTTGGCGTATTTTCGTGCCTATCTCCGTCATTCCGGGGCGACGCGAAGCGGCGAGCCCGGAATCCATTGCGCCTCAGCGTATGCGGCCCGATGGATTCCGGGCTCGCGACTTCGTCGCGCCCCGGAATGACGGATGAGGGGTTGGCCCCCTGGCAGCTCAGTCGGCCTTTGGCCGACCTACGCCCGCTGCCGCTCGCTGCGGATGGAGAGGAGTTCCACCGGGCGGTCGGGGATGACGATCCGGAAGGTGGCGCCGATGGTGCCTTCGACGAGGTGGATGTCGCCGCCATGGGCACGGACGAGCTCAGCGGCGATGGCGAGGCCCAG
This sequence comes from Bradyrhizobium sp. CCBAU 45384, assembly GCF_028128665.1. Classification (NCBI taxonomy): domain Bacteria; kingdom Pseudomonadati; phylum Pseudomonadota; class Alphaproteobacteria; order Hyphomicrobiales; family Nitrobacteraceae; genus Bradyrhizobium; species Bradyrhizobium sp. CCBAU 45384. The sequence goes on along the minus strand of NZ_LBIZ01000120.1, from coordinate 283,997 downwards.
CCCGCTGCCGCCGGGGCGGCCGGAGGTCTGGAAGGCCTCGAACAGGTGTTCCCGGGTCTTCTGGGGTACGCCGGGGCCGGTATCGGACACCTCGAGGATGGCGACGGCGCCCTCGCGTTTGCCGGTGATCCGGATCTGCTGCGGGCCGCCGTCGCCGGAGGCATGGCTCTCCAGCGCCTGGGCGGCGTTGCGCACGAGGTTGAGCAGCACGCGAAACAGCTGGTCGGGATCGGCGTCGACCGAAAGGCCGCGCTCGATCGCGGCGACCCAGGCGATCGTGGCGTCGTTGGCAAGACCGGCGGTCTCGCGCACCTCGAGCACGACGGGCTCGACCAGCAACATGCGGCGGTCGGGCGCGGCCTCCTGGGCGCGGCCATAGGATAGCGTCGACTGGCAGAACGCGATGGCGCGTTCGAGCGAGCGCACCAGCTTCGGCGCGAAGCGCTGCACCCGGGGATCGGGCACGCTGGCGAGCTGATCCGACAAGAGCTGCGCCGAAGCCAGCAGGTTGCGCAGATCATGGTTGATCTTGGAGACGGCAAGACCGAGCGCGGCGAGCCGGCTCTTCTGATGCAGCATCGACATCAGGTCGCGCTGCATGTCGGACAATTCGCGCTCGGCGACGCCGATCTCGTCGCTGCGCTGGCTCGGCACGATGATCCGGGCCGAGCTTTCCGGATTCTCGTGGAAGCCGACCAGGCTCGCGGTCAGCCGCCGCATCGGCCGCACGAAGAGATAGTGCAGGGCGAGATAGACGAGACCCGCGGTCAAAACACCGATGATCAGCGCGACCACCACGACGTTGCGGGAGAAGCGGTACATCGACTGCCGCAGCGGCAATTCGTCGGTCACGATCTCGACGAACTGGGCATTGCCGACACCGGGACCGACGATGCGGATCGGCTGGTTGCCGGTCTCAAGCATCATCTGGAACGAGCCGGTGATCGCCTCCCACACGGTCATGTCGCGCAAATCGACGTCATGCTCGATCGCGGACGGCAGATTGTCGCTGGCAAGCAGCCGGCGCTGCTGGCCCATCTTGATCGCGACGGCGCGCGCATTGATGCTTTTGAGGATTTCCCGCGACAGCGAGTCCGGCACCATGCCAAGCGGCGCCGCGTCGAGCACCAGTGCCGCGGTGTTGGCCGCCGCAACGCGGTCGTTGAGGCGGTTGACCCAGAAGTTGGCGATCGCGGGGACGTAAAGCAGCACGGCTGCGATCATGACCAGGGGGACGGTCAGCAGCAGCAGCTTGCCCGATAGCCCAAGCCCGCCCGGGCCACGGGACCGCGTCGCCGGCGAACCCGGCTGGTCCTCTGGCCGATCCAGATCTCGATCCAGGCTTTGATCCGGATTCTGGGCCGGCTGCTGAAGGTCCGTCGCTTCCACGAAGTTCGCCCCTGCTGGCCTTCTGAGAGCTTGGTGATGGAGGATGCGACCGCCCCCCGGGGCGGTCAAATTACAGATCGCTAATCTGCCAAGGTGGGATGTAGGCGCTGATATCGCTATCCGCCACCTCAAGGGTTAAAAACCCCAAGGGAAACAGGAAGGAAACAGGAAGGAAACAGCGATATTCACCGGAACTGCGCGGTCCTGCGGCGTTGACGAAAACAAGACGCTCCCTTATAAGCCGCGCAAATTGTCCGCGATGACCCGGTGCGACACCGGGAGCGGCTCTTCTGGGGCCGGAAACGGCCCGTTTTGGGCCGCATCTTTACGGACTTTATCATCAATTCTACAGGCAAATTGCCCGGTCAGCGGAGAAAAACCCGTGAAGCGGACTTATCAACCCAGCAAACTGGTGCGCAAGCGCCGTCACGGTTTCCGTGCTCGTCTCGCCACTGCCGGCGGCCGCAAGGTTCTCGCCGCCCGCCGCGCCCGCGGCCGCAAGCGTCTGAGCGCCTGAGCCGGACCCCCTTTACCGGGATTTCATTATGGATCGGCTGAGGCAGCGAGCGGATTTCCTCGCCGTTGCCAATGGCGCGCGGGTGAACAGTCCCGCGTTCGTCCTGCAAAGCCGGCGTCGCGACGACCTCGGTCCTGTCAGGATCGGCTTCACCGTTACCAAAAAGAACGGCAACGCTCCCGAACGCAATCGCATCCGGCGCCGACTTCGCGAATTGGTGAAGCGGCTCGACCCGGTATCGATGCAACCCCATCATGATTACGTGCTGGTCGGACGCAGGGGCGCGCTCTCGCGCGACTTCACGACCATGCTCGACGATCTGCGCATAGCGATCACGAAGCCCGCGCGGCATACGGCCAAAGGATCTGACAACGGATCTGACAAGGGACGCCGGCCAAATCCAAGGCCCGGCCCAGCCGCCAGCCGCAAACCGGATTGATGACGAGACCATAGTGATGACCGACAATCGCAATACCATCCTCGCCGTCATTCTGTCCGGCCTGGTGCTGATCGCCTGGCAGTACTTCTACAACGTGCCGGCGATGGAGAAGCAGCGCGCCCAGCAGCAGGCCCAGCAGCAGGCCCAAGCCGAGCTGCAGAAGGTCAATCCGCAGCCGACGGCCTCGGCCACGCCGGGCGCCACGCCGCAGGCGGGCTCGACGACACCGACCACCGCGCCAGGGGCGAACCAGCCGGCCCAGCCGGTCGTCGCCCGCGACACCGCGATTGCATCGAGCCCGCGCGTGAAGATCGACACGCCGCGGCTCGTCGGCAGCATCTCGCTGAAGGGCGGCCGCATCGACGATCTGGCGCTGGTGCAATATCGCGAGACGGTCGATCCGAAATCGCCGCCGATCATTCTTTATTCGCCCTCGGGCACCGCAGAGCCCTATTACGCCGAGTTCGGCTGGGTGGCGGCCACGGGTGTGACGTCGAAAATGCCTGATGCCCAGACCGTCTGGCAGCAGGACGGCAGCGGCAGCCTGACGCCATCAACGCCTGTCGTCCTGAAGTGGGATAATGGCGATGGCCTCAGCTTCCGCCGCACCATCTCGGTCGACGACCACTATCTCTTCTCCATCAAGGACGACGTGAGCAATGTCGGCAACGCGCCCGTTACGCTCTATCCGTTCGCGCTGATCTCGCGCCACGGCACGCCGCAGGTTTCGGGCTATTACATCCTGCATGAAGGCCTGATCGGCTATCTCGGCGAGCACGGCCTGCAGGAGTACGCCTACAAGAAGATCGACGAAGCCAAGAAGGTCGACTTCAAGGCCACCAATGGCTGGCTCGGCATCACCGACAAATACTGGGCCTCGGCGCTGCTGCCCGACACCAGTGCGCAGCTTCAGGCCAAGTTCTCCTCGAACCTCGTCGGCAACGTCCACACCTACCAGACCGACTATCTGCTCGACCCTGTTACCGTCGCGATCGGCGGCACCGCGACCGCAAATGCGCGGCTGTTCGCGGGCGCCAAGGAAGCCGGCGTGGTCGGCATCAATTTCCCGCTCGCCGGCCTCGGCGGCTACAACAAGGCGCTCGGCCTCAACAAGTTCGATCTCCTGATCGACTGGGGCTGGTTCTACTTCATCACCAAGCCGATGTTCCTCGGCCTCGACTTCTTCTACCGCTTCTTCGGCAATTTCGGCATCTCGATCCTGCTCGTGACCGTGATCGTGAAGCTCTTGTTCTTCCCGCTGGCGAACAAGTCCTACGCCTCGATGGCGAAGATGAAGTCGATCCAGCCGCAGCTTCAGGCGCTGAAGGAACGCTACCCCGACGACAAGGTGAAGCAGCAGCAGGAGATGATGGAGATCTACCGCAAGGAGAAGATCAATCCGGTCGCCGGCTGTCTTCCCGTGGTGATCCAGATCCCGGTGTTCTTCTCGCTCTACAAGGTGCTGTTCGTCACCATCGAAATGCGGCACGCGCCGTTCTACGGCTGGATCAAGGACCTCTCCGCACCCGATCCGACCAACCTCTTCAACCTGTTCGGGCTGATCCCGTTCGACCCGACCACCATCCCGGTGTTCGGCCACTATCTGGCACTCGGCATCTGGCCGATCATCATGGGCATCACGATGTGGTTCCAGATGAAGCTGAACCCGACGCCGCCGGATCCGACGCAGCAGATCATCTTCAACTGGATGCCGCTGATCTTCACTTTCATGCTGGCAGGTTTCCCGGCGGGCCTCGTGATCTACTGGGCCTGGAACAACACGCTCTCGGTGATCCAGCAGAGCTTCATCATGCGTCGCAACGGCGTGAAGGTGGAGCTGTTCGATAATCTCAAGGCGACGTTCGCGAAGAAGGCGACGTAACTCTCACACACAGTCATTCCGGGATGGTGCGAAGCACCAGACCCGGAATCTCGAGATTCCGGGTTCGATGCTTCGCATCGCCCCGGAATGACGGTGCAACAAAAGAGCTTCGCATGACCGACGACATCGATGCGAAGCTGATCGAGGCCGGGCGAAAGCTGTTCGCCCGCGACTGGCAATTCATCTGGGCCTCCCCCTCGATCCAGACGCTGCCGCCGATGGCGGGGCCGGAGATCGCCTTTGCCGGGCGCTCCAATGTCGGCAAATCGAGCCTGATCAACGCACTCACGGGGCGTAACGCGCTGGCGCGCACTTCGCACACGCCGGGCCGCACCCAGGAGCTGATCTTCTTCGAGGTCCCCGGCAAGACCGACCTGCGCCTCGTCGACATGCCCGGCTATGGCTATGCCAAGGCGCCGAAGAGCCAGGTCGCGTCCTGGACCGAGCTGATCCACACATTCCTGCTGGGGCGGGCCTCGCTCGCGCGCGTCTATGTGCTGATCGATGCGCGGCACGGGCTGAAGGATGTCGACCTCGACGTACTCAAGACGCTCGACCGCTCCGCCGTCAGCTACCAGGTCGTGCTGACCAAAGCCGACCAGGTGAAGGCCTCCGAGCTGCAAGCGCGCATCGCCGAGACGGAAGCTGCATTGGCAAAACATCCGGCGGCGTTTCCGAACGTGATCGCGACCTCGTCGCGCTCATCGACCGGCATGGCTGAATTGCGTGCCGCGATGGCCAAGCTGCTCGAAGAGCGGAGCGCGTGATGCTCCGCCTGCAGCTCGCCCTCGCCGGTCTGATGGGCGCCGCCGGCGTGGCGCTGGCTGCGGCCGCCGCCCACGGCACGGATGCCAGCCGGCTTGCCTCCGCCAGCGCCATGCTGCTGTTTCATGCAACTGCCATATTGGCGGTGGTAGCCTTGCTCGCGCGCGGCCTTCTGCACGGCGGAATTGGCCTGATCGCCGCATTCGGCTTCGTGATCGGCGCTATGCTGTTCGCGGGCGATCTCACCCTGCGGCAATATGCGGGGCACGCGCTGTTTCCGATGGCCGCGCCGACAGGTGGAACGCTGATGATCTTGAGCTGGCTGGTGGTGACGATTGCAGCGGTGGTGCCTGCGCGCTGAACCGTAGCCCGGATGCAGCCAACGGGTCCCGCGAATGCGCGCCCGATGACAGGCTCCGCGCAATCCGGGGTTCTTTCCGCGGGGCACCGGTCCCGGATTACGCTTCGCTCCATCCGGGCTACAAGTCCCGCATGCCAGCCCCACTTTGCGCCTCGCCCGCCAATCAGATAGAACGCGAACCCGCGTTAGTCCCGCCAGCGAGATCCGTGACATGACCGACATCTCCCCGCTCGACCAGGCCCGCATCCTGTCCGAAGCGCTGCCGCACATGCAGCAGTACGACGAAGAAACCATCGTCATCAAATATGGCGGCCACGCCATGGGCGACGAGGAGACCGCGAAGAATTTTGCCCGCGACATCGTGCTGCTCGAGCAGACCGCGATCAATCCGGTCGTGGTGCATGGCGGCGGGCCGCAGATCGCGACCATGCTCAAGCGCCTCGGCATCGTCTCGGAATTCGCAGCCGGCCTGCGCATCACCGACGCCGCCACCATCGAGATCGTCGAGATGGTGCTGGCCGGGTCGGTCAACAAGCAGATCGTCGGCTACATCAACGAGGCCGGCGGCAAGGCCGTGGGGCTATCAGGCAAGGACGGCAACATGGTGAAGGCGTCGAAGACGACGCGCACCATCATCGATCCGGACTCGAACATCGAAAAGGCAATCGATCTCGGCTTCGTCGGCGACCCCGAGAAGGTCGATCTGACGCTGCTCAACCAGCTGATCGGCTACGAGCTGATCCCGGTGCTGGCGCCGCTCGCGACCTCCAAGGAGGGCCAGACGCTGAACATCAACGCGGACACCTTTGCCGGTGCCGTGGCGGGCGCGCTGAAGGCCAAACGCCTGTTGCTGCTTACCGACGTGCCCGGCGTGCTCGACAAATCGAAGAAGCTGATCCCCCAGCTCTCGGTGAAGGACGCGCGAAAGCTGATCGCCGACGGCACCATTTCCGGCGGCATGATCCCGAAGGTCGAGACCTGCATCTACGCGCTGGAGCAGGGCGTCGAGGGCGTCGTCATCATCGACGGCAAGATGCAGCACGCGGTGCTGCTCGAGCTGTTCACCAACCAAGGCACGGGGACGCTGATCCACAAGTGATGAGCGAGCAGGACCAGCGGAAAAAGCTTGTCATGCCCGGGCTTGACCCGCCTGCGCGGCCGAAGCCGCTTCGGCGAGGCGAAGGCCCGGGCATCCAAAGCTCTCGCCTCGCGTCGTCATTCCGGAGCGCCCGCAGGGCGAATCCGGAATCTCGAGATTCCGGGTCTGGTCCTTCGGACCATCCCGGAATGACGAAGGTGAAACAACGCCGCTCGGCCCTCACCCGTTTCCTGATGACGCTGCCGGCCGCGGCCATCTCGTTTGTCTTCTCCTCCGCGCCTGCTTTCGCCGACCTCAAGATCTGCAACCGCATGTCCTACGTGGTCGAGGCCGCGATCGGCATCGACGACAAGGCGGCGACCGCGACGCGCGGCTGGTTCAGGATCGATCCCGCCACCTGCCGCGTCGTGGTGCAGGGCACGCTCACCGCCGACCGCATCCTGCTTCACGCCCGCGCGCTCGGCGTCTACGGCGCCTCGCCGATCCCGCAGAACGGCCACGACATGCTGTGCGTGGCGCAGGAAAATTTCGTCATCGCCGCCGCGCGGCAATGCCGCAGCGGCCAGACCCAGGCGGCGTTCACGCAAGTGACGCCGACGCAAGCCGACGACGGCAATCTCGTCGCCTATCTCGCCGAGGATTCCGAATATGACGACGAGCAGGCGCGACTGGCCGGCATCCAGCGGCTGCTGGTGATCGCAGGCTACGACATCGGCGCCATCGACGGCGTCGACGGGCCGAAGACGCAAGGAGCGCTCGCCGCGTTCCTGAAGAGCCGCGGACTGTCGTCCGACACGGTCTCTTCGCCAGGCTTCTTCAAGACCCTGGTCGATGCGGCGCAGACGCCGTCCACCAGCGGTCTCACCTGGTGCAACGACACGCCGCACAAGGTGATGGCGGCAATCGCGACCGATGACGGCAAGTCCGTCACCAGCCGCGGCTGGTATCGCATCGATCCCAAGACCTGCCTGCATCCTGATGTATCAGGCCAGCCCAAGCAGATCTTCAGCTTCGCGGAAGCCGTGGACAGCGACAACCGCGCCATCAGGCTGAAGGACAAGCCACTGAACTGGGGCGGCGGCAAGCAGCTCTGCACGCGCGAGACCAAGTTCGAGACCAATGAGCAGACCGATTGCGGTGCGCGCGGATTTGTGGCGACGGGATTTGGCGTGGTGGATATGAGCAGTGGCGGCAAGACGCTGCGCTTTGCGTTGCCGTGATTTGAGGGAATTGTGATGAAATCCCCCCGCGCCTTCAGCCATATCGACACCTGGGTGTTCGACCTCGACAACACGCTCTATCCGCACCACGTCAATCTGTGGCAGCAGGTCGATGCTAGAATCGGCGAGTTCGTGTGCAACTGGCTGAACGTGAAGCCCGCGGAAGCGCGCAACATCCAGAAGGACTATTACCGGCGCTTCGGCACCACCATGCGCGGCATGATGACCCTGCATGGCGTGCGCGCCGACGACTATCTCGCTTACGTGCACAAGATCGACCATTCGCCGCTGGAGCCGAATCCGGCGCTCGGCGCGGCCATCGCAAAGCTGCCGGGACGCAAGCTGATCCTGACCAACGGCTCGGTCGATCATGTCGATGCGGTGCTGGCGCGACTCGGCCTCAGCTCGCATTTCGACGGCGTGTTCGACATCATCGCCGCCGAATTCGAGCCCAAGCCGGCGGCGCAGACCTATCGGAAATTCCTCGATCTGCACGCGGTCGACGCAACCAAGGCCGCCATGTTCGAGGATCTCGCCCGCAACCTCACCGTTCCGCACCAGCTCGGCATGACCACGGTGCTGGTGGTGCCTGACGGCACCAAGGACGTGGTGCGCGAGGATTGGGAGCTGGAGGGCCGCGATGCGGCCCATGTCGACCACGTCACGGAGGACCTGGCGGGGTTTTTGGCGGGGTTGTCGCGGTGAAGACGTAGCGGCCGCCGTCATTCCGGGGCGCCCGAAGGGCGAACCCGGAATCTCGAGATTCCGGGTTCGATGCTTCGCATCGCCCCGGAATGACCGTTGAGGATGGCCAAGACAAGCCCAGCAAACACGATTGTGCGCTTGACTTGAGCTTTCCGAATCCCGAAAAAGCGCCCCAATCCATCAAATTCCCCGCTCCCAAGAGGAAATCCCGATGTCCCTGTCCGCCCTGGAATCCACCATCAACAGCGCTTTCGAGGCGCGTGACGGCATCTCGACCTCGACCAAGGGCGAAGTCCGCGATGCCGTGAACCAGGCGCTGGAGACCCTGGACAAGGGCGAGGCGCGCGTGGCCGAGCGCGGGGCCGACGGCAAGTGGAAGGTCAATCAGTGGCTGAAGAAGGCGGTGCTGCTGTCGTTCCGTCTCAACGACATGGACGTAATCGCCGGCGGCCCGGGCCAGGCCAACTGGTGGGACAAGGTGCCCTCGAAGTTCGAAGGCTGGGGCCCGAACCGTTTCCGCGATGCCGGTTTTCGCGCGGTGCCTGGCGCCGTGGTGCGTCGCTCGGCCTTCATCGCCAGGAACGTCGTGCTGATGCCGTCCTTCGTCAATCTCGGCGCTTACGTCGATGAGAGCACCATGGTCGACACCTGGGCCACCGTCGGCTCCTGCGCGCAGATCGGCAAGCGCGTGCACATCTCCGGCGGCGCCGGTATCGGCGGCGTGCTCGAGCCGCTGCAGGCCGAGCCCGTGATCATCGAGGACGATTGCTTCATCGGCGCGCGCAGCGAGGTCGCCGAGGGCGTGATCGTGCGCAAGGGCGCGGTGCTGTCGATGGGCGTGTTCCTGGGCGCTTCGACCAAGATCGTCGACCGCGAGACCGGCGAGGTCTTCATGGGCGAGGTGCCGGAATATGCCGTCGTGGTGCCCGGCGCCCTGCCCGGCAAGCCGATGAAGAACGGCCAGATCGGCCCGAGCACCGCCTGCGCCGTGATCGTCAAGCGCGTCGACGAGCGCACGCGCTCGAAGACCAGCATCAACGAGCTGCTGCGGGATTAAAGCGGCCTGCATCGTCGTCCCGGCGAAGGCCGGGACCCATAGCCACAGGGCTCAGTTGGGCGAAGATTGGAAGTGGTCTTCGAGACGGGCACCGCTCAAGACCGATAGACCTCGCGGGATGGGTCCCGGCCTTCGCCGGGACGACGCCGAGGAGCGATCGAACCCCCTCTCCCTCCATCGCGACCAAGATCCGGGCGACCCTTCCTGCCCGGAGCCTCTCGCATGAACTGGATCTGGTACCTGTTCCGCTTCGACGGCCGCATTGGCCGTGCCGGGTTCTGGTGTAGCCTGATCTTTGTCTTGTGCGGCATGATCCTGCTGCTGTTCCTCTGCGCGGGCGTCATGGTCGCGTTCAGCGGCAAGATCGGATCGTTCGAGCTGAATGCCGACGACGTCTTCGCGATTGTCGATCCCTCCACCTATCGATGGTCGCTGCTGGACCATGTGCCGCTGCTGCTGCTCAAGCTTGCCGCGACCGGACTGTTGCTCTGGATCTATCTCGCGATCGTGGTGAAGCGGCTGCATGACCGCGACAAGAGCGCCTGGTGGCTGCTCGCTTATTTCGTGCTGCCGGGCCTCTACAAGCAGTTCGAGGAGCGCCTTCCGGACAGCTATTGGGTGCTGCCGCTCGCGCTGGCGAGCGCCGTCCTCACCCTCTCGGCCTTTGTCGAGACCGGCTTTCTGCGCGGCACCATCGGGCCGAACCGGTATGGTCCGGACCCGGAGGCCGAAGAGGCGGACGATGCTGCCTCCCCTGCGAAAAGCTGGGACCAGAGCCGCGAGCTCGAAATTGTCCCGCCCAGCGCTAGCCCGCCCGGCGGCATGCATGTTAAGCGGGGCGCATGACCGATGCCCTCTCCCTTGCCCGCGACCTGATCCGCTGCCCCTCGGTAACCCCTGAAGACGCCGGCGCGCTCGGCGTGCTTGAGAAAGCGCTGGGCGCAGCCGGCTTCATTTGCCACCGTGTGACCTTCAGTGAGGACGGCACCGCCGACGTCGACAATCTCTACGCGCGGATCGGCACCGAAGGCCCGCACATCACCTTTGCCGGCCACACCGACGTCGTGCCAGCAGGCGACGAGAGCGCCTGGAGCGTTGGCGCGTTCTCCGGCGAGGTGAAGGACGGTTTTCTGCACGGCCGCGGCGCGGTCGACATGAAGGGCGGCATTGCGTGCTCGGTGGCCGCGGTGCTGGAGCATCTCGCCGCCAATGGCGGCAAGCCGCGCGCGGACGGAAAGGGCTCGATTTCGTTCCTGATCACCGGCGACGAGGAAGACGTCTCGATCAACGGCACCATCAAGCTGCTGAAATGGGCCGCCGAGCGCGGCGAGAAGTTCGATCATTGCGTGCTGGGCGAGCCCTCCAATGTCGAGACGCTCGGCGACACCATCAAGGTCGGCCGCCGCGGCTCGCAGTCGGGCACGCTCGTCGTCGACGGCGTGCAGGGCCACGTCGCCTATCCGCATCGCGCCTCCAATCCGGTGCCGGACATCTCGCGCCTGATCGTGGCGATCTCGGACGAGCCGCTCGATCATGGCAGCGCGCAATTCCAGGCGTCCAATCTCGAATTCGTCTCGGTCGACGTCGGCAACAAGGCCTTCAACGTCATCCCCGGCGAAGCCCGCGCCAAATTCAACATCCGCTACAACGACAACCACACCCAGGCATCCTTGCGCGAGTTGGTCGAGACCCGTCTCGCCAAAGCCTGCGGCAACCGCATCAAGGCCCGTATTGTCTGGGAGCCATCGAACTCGAACGTGTTCGTGACCAAGCCCGGCCCGTTCACTGACCTCGCGGTGTCCGCAATCGAAGAGGTGACGGGTCGCAAGCCGGAGCTGTCGACCTCAGGCGGCACCTCCGATGCGCGTTTCATCTCGAGCTATTGCCCGGTGATCGAGTTCGGCCTGGTCGGCCAGACCATGCACCAGGTCAACGAGCGCGTGCCGGTGGTGGATTTGGAGAAGCTGACGAAGGTGTATCGCGGGATTCTGACTAGGTATTTTGTTTAACGCTCAACGCCCCATTCTCCGCTGTCATGCCCCGGCTTGACCGGGCGATCCAGTATTCCAGAGACGCCAGCGATAGGACGAGAGGCCGCGGCGTACTGGATGCCCCGGTCAAGCCGGGGCATGACACCGCTGATGAGGCAACGGCCGCGCGCCTCTCGCCTAATAATCCACCTTCATCAGATACAGCCCCTCCGGCGGCGCGACGATGCCGCAGGCGGCGCGGTTGCGGGCGGCAAGCGCTGCGGAGAGATCGTCCGCGCTCCAGCGACCTTCGCCGACCCAGACCAGCGAGCCCACCATCGAGCGCACCTGACTGTGCAGGAACGAGCGCGCCGAGGTGAGGATGGTGATCTCGCGGCCATCGCGAAAGACGTCGAGCTGATCGAGCGTCTTCTCCGGCGATTTCGCCTGGCACTCGGTGTCGCGGAACGTCGTGAAATCGTGCTTGCCGAGCAGGCGCTGGGCGGCCGCATGCATCGCGTCAGCGTCGAGCCGGCGCGGCACGCGCCAGGCATGGCCGGCGTCGAGCGCGAGATTGGCGCGGGTGTTGATGACGCGGTAGCGATAGTGGCGCCTGATCGCCGAGAAGCGGGCCTCGAAATGATCGGGCACGATCTCGGCTTCGAGCACTGCGATCGGATGCGGGCGCAAATGCGCATTCAACCCGTCGCGAAACCGCCCGGGCGGAAACTGCTTCTCGACATCGACGTGCGCAACCTGGCCGCGCGCATGCACGCCGGCATCGGTACGGCCGGCACCGTGCACGCGCAGATCGGCGCCCGTCATCGCCTTCACCGCTGCTTCCAGGGCGCCCTGGACCGAGGGCAGCGTGTCCTGGATCTGCCAGCCGAAGAACGGGGCACCGTCATATTCGATGGTGAGCTTGTAGCGCGGCATTAGGTGAGCCGCATCGGCGGCTTCACAGGCGTGCCGCGCAAAAAGTCTGCCGCCTGCATCCGGCCCTTGCCCTCGCGCTGCAGCTCGAGGATGCGGATGGCGCCCTCGCCGCAGGCGATGGTGAGTTGATCGTCCAGCACTGCGCCCGGCGCGCCGGAACCTTCGGCAAGCGCGCAGCGCAGGATTTTGACCCGCGCATTCTCAAGCTCGGCCCAGGCGCCGGGAAACGGCGACAGGCCATGAATATGGCGCAGCACCGCATGGGCGGGCTTGCTCCAGTCGATCCGCGCCTCGGCCTTGTCGATCTTGGCGGCATAAGTGACGCCGTCCTCGCGCTGCTTTTTCAGCTGCAACCCGCCGCGGTCAAGCGCCGCCATGGCGCGCACCATCAGGTCGGCGCCGAGACGGGCGAGGCGATCGTGCAGATCGGCCGCGGTCATGTTGTCGGTGATCGGAAGCCGCTCGGCCATGGCGACGTCGCCGGTATCGAGGCCGACATCCATCTTCATCACCATGACGCCGCTCTCGGCATCGCCGGCCATGATCGCGCGGTTGATCGGCGCGGCGCCGCGCCAGCGCGGCAGCAGCGAAGCGTGAAGGTTGTAGCAACCGAGCCGGGGCGCATCGAGGATCGCCTGCGGCAGGATCATGCCATAGGCGACGACGACAGCGGCATCGGCGTCGAAGGCGCGAAACTCTTCCAGCGCCTCCGGCGTCTTCAACGTCTTCGGCGTCAGCACCGGGACGCCGAGCTTTCGCGCGGCCTCTTCAATCGGCGTCGGCTGCATCTGCAGCCCGCGCCGCCCGCCCGGCTTCGGCGCGCGGGTATAGACGGCCACGATCTCGTGGCCGTGCGCGACGAGCTCGAGCAGCGTCGGCACGGAGAAATCGGGCGTGCCCATGAAGATCAGGCGGAGCGGCATCGGGGAAAAACCTGCGAAGGACGCAATTAATGTGACCGTCATTCCGGGGCGGCTCGAAGAGCCGAACCCGGAATCTCGAGGTTCCGGGTTCGATGCCTTGCATCGCCCCGGAACAACGACAGAAAGACCTACTCCGCCGCGCGCTTGGCGGCTTTCTCGAACTTCTTGATGACGCGGTCGCGCTTGAGCTTCGACAGATAGTCGACGAACAGCACGCCGTTGAGATGATCGATCTCATGCTGGATGCAGGTGGCGTAGAGGCCTTCGGCGTCCTCCTCGTGCAGCTTGCCGTCGAGATCGGTGAAGCGCACGCGCACCTTGGCCGGGCGTTCGACCTCCTCGTAATATTCGGGGATCGACAGGCAGCCTTCCTCGTAAGTGGACAGCTCCTCGGACGAGGCGATGATCTCCGGATTGATGAAGACGCGCGGCTCCGGCTTGGTCTCGCCGTCCGGGTTGGGCTTGGCGAGGTCCATGGTGATCAGCCGCAGCGGCTGCGCGATCTGGATCGCAGCGAGGCCAATGCCGGGCGCGTCGTACATGGTCTCGAACATGTCGTCGGCAAGCTTGCGGATCTCCGGCGTGACCTTCTCGATCGGCTTGGAGACCAGACGCAGCTGCTTGTCGGGCAGGATGATGATTTCTCTGAGGGCCATGGCGGGCGATTTAAGCTGCGCACGAGAAGCGGTCAATGCGGCCGGGAACGCGTCAACCCTCCGCTAACCATAAAACTTCGCCTTTCGGTAACCATAAAAATGAGGGGGGCGGTTAGGCCCATCGTTCTCTCTTCGTTCGCTCTGGCTCGCGAATCGGCTAGAAGGGCGACATGAACGAGATCATTTTCATGCTGGGCGACTGGCCGGTGCGCACCATCGATGCGCTGATTGGCTTCGGCGCCCTCGTCCTCATCCTGCTGGTGGTGATTGCCGTCGTGATCGCGCGCTCGGGGCGGCGCGGCGCGGAACTCGCGATGGCGAGCGCGATCCGGGCCGACGAGCTGGAGGAGCGGCTCGCCCAGGTGCTGCACGCGCAGAGCGAGGCCTCCGGCCGGGTCGACGCCATGACCCAGGCGCTGGCCGGCCGCCAGGCCGAAATGGCGCGGGCGGTCAACGAGCGGCTGGATTCGGTGACCCATCGGGTCGGCCAGTCCATGGAACACTCGACCCGCAACACCATGGAGAGCCTGCGCGCGCTGCACGAGCGGCTCGGCATCATCGACTCTGCCCACAAGAACCTCACCGACCTCACCACGCAGGTGACGACCCTGCGCGACGTGCTCGCCAACAAGCAGTCGCGCGGCGCCTTCGGCCAGGCGCGGATGGAGGCGATCGTCCAGGACGGTCTGCCGAAGGGGTCCTACGAATTCCAGTTCACGCTCTCGACCGGAAAACGGCCCGACTGCGTCGTGTTCCTGCCCGACCAGCGCCCGCTCTGCATCGATGCGAAATTCCCGCTGGAGGCGATGACCGCGCTGCACGATGCCCGCACCGACGAGGAGAAGCGCCTCGCCACGCAGCGGCTGCGCAGCGACGTGATGAAGCATGTCAGCGACATCGCGGAAAAATACCTCGTCACCGGCGAGACCCAGGAGATGGCGCTGATGTTCGTGCCGTCGGAATCGGTCTACGCCGAAATCCATGACGGCTTCGACGACGTGATCCAGAAGGCCTATCGCGCCCGCGTCGTGCTGGTGTCGCCCTCGCTCTTGATGCTCGCGATCCAGGTGATGCAGCAGATCATGAAGGACGCGCGCATGCGCGATGCCGCCGACCAGATCCAGACCGAGGTGATCAAGCTCGGCGACGATCTCGGCCGCCTGCGCGACCGTGTGTTGAAATTGCAGAAGCACTTTGCCGACGCCAACGAAGACGTCCGGCAGATCCTGATCTCCGCCGACAAGATCGAGAAGCGGGCGGGACGAATCGAGGAGCTCGATTTCAGCAAGACCGATGCGCCGGAAGGCCCGCGGCTGGTGACGACGGGCGCGGGCGAGCTGTTTCCGAAGAAGCTGCAAGCGGGGGAATAGGATATGGGCACACTGCCATACCCCGCGAAGGCGGGGTATCCAGTACGCCGCGGCAGCAGTGATTGAATCGAGGTGCTGGTGACTACTGGATCGTCCGCCTTCGCGGACGATGACATTGAGGGGGCCGAAGGCATTCCCGCCACACGGCTGCCGCGAGTCTTTTCCCCCGGAATCTGCTAACACCGCCCCATGACCGCACCCGACACGACGTCCCCCGCCGGCACTGACGCCCCCGCGACCTCCTGGCGCGACAGCCTGGCTGTGTACTTGCAACCGCGGGTGCTGATCGTGCTGTTCCTCGGCTTTTCGTCAGGGCTGCCGCTGGCACTGTCGGGCTCGACGCTGCTGGTGTGGATGCGCGAGGCCGGCGTCGATCTCAAGACCATCGGGCTGTTTGCATTGGTGGGCACGCCCTATACGCTGAAGTTCCTGTGGGCGCCCCTGGTGGATGCGCTGCACGTGCCGCTGTTCACGCGCGCCTTCGGACGGCGGCGCGGCTGGCTGCTGTTCTCGCAGCTGCTGCTAATCATTTCGATCCTGCTGCTGGCGATGACCGATCCGGCGCGGTCGCCGTTCTACGTCGCGCTCGGTGCGCTGCTGGTGGCGACGACGTCGTCGACCCAGGACATCGTGGTCGACGCCTTCCGCGTCGAGAGCCTGCCGGAGAGCGAGCAGGCGGCCGGCATGGCGGCCTATGTCGCGGCCTATCGCATCGGCATGCTGGTTTCGACCGCGGGCGCGCTGTTCATCGTCTCCGGCTTCGAGAGCACCGGCATCACGCGCAGCGCGGCCTGGATGTGGGGCTATGTGGTGATGGCGGCGATGGTGCTGATCGGGACGATCACGGCGCTTGTTGCGACCGAGCCCGAGCAGTCGGTGCGGGCGGAAGCTGCGACGCAAACCGAGACCGCATTCACGCGGGTGCTGCACGCGGCGATCGGCGCCTTCTCGGAATTCCTGTCGCGCAAGGACGCGCTCGCAGCGCTCGCCTTCGTGGTGCTGTTCAAGTTCACCGACGCGTTCTCCGGCACCATGACGGCGCCGTTCGTGATCGATCTCGGCTTCACTCGCAACGATTATGCGGCGATCGTGAAAGGCGTCGGCCTTGCCGCGACGCTGATCGGCGGCTTTGCCGGCGGCTTCGTCGCGCGGCGCTACTCGCTGGCGACCTCGCTGTGGATTGGCGGCGTGGTGCAGGCGCTGGCCAACCTCACCTTCTCCTGGCTCGCGCTGGTCGGCACCAATCAATGGGCGCTGGCGCTTGCGATCTGCGCCGAGAATTTCACCAGCGCCATCGGCACGGTGATCTTCGTCGCCTATCTCTCGGCGCTGTGCCAAAACCCGCGGCACACCGCGACGCAATATGCGCTGCTCACCGCGCTTGCGGCGGTGGGACGGACGTACCTGTCGTCCGGGGCAGGCTTCGTCGCCAGCGCGACCGGCTGGCCGCTGTTCTTCGTGATCTGCGTGCTGGTGGCGATTCCGAGCCTGGTGTTGCTCACCTGGCTGCAGAAGCGCGGGCATTTCGAGACGCTGGGGCCGGTGAGGGTGTAGGGCGAGCACGTGCCGCAGCCGCAATGCCGTAGGGTGGGCAAAGGCGCAACGCGCCGTGCCCACCATCTCTCTCGGTCGTCAACAGTGCGTGGGCACGCTTCGCTTTGCCCACCCTACGGCAGCTCGCTACGGCACCTCGCCTGCCGCCCTTACTTCTTCACCAGGCTCCATTTCGTCACGACAGCCTCGCTCATCTGGCCGGGATCGCTGGCGCAGGCGACTTCATCTACCTTCACGGAGATCTCCTTGCCGACGAAGGATTTCAGCTGCGAGGCCTGCGCGTCGCTGGAGGTGACGAGCTGGAAGGTCTCGGGCCCGGTCTCGAGGTCGCACAGCCCGTTCGGCGCCGGCAGGCGGCGCGGCTCGGAGGTGATCTGGTACATCGCGACACGCTTGCCCGCGTTCTTGGCGTCGCGAATCTTCATGGCGTTGAGCTCGCCCGAGAGCACCTCGCCGGCGCTGATCGGCTTGCCGGGCTTCGAGGGCGGCGGCGCCTCGCTCTCCTGCTGCGCGGCGGCGATGGCCGGCGTCACCAGCAGCAGTATCGTCGCGACCAAAGCCGATCGTGTGGCGAAAAGTTTCGTCATGTCGTCCGTTCCGCGGGTCTGTGGCTAGAACAGGGTGCGCTGCCGCATGGCGGCCGATAGCGTGCCCTCATCGAGATAATCAAGCTCGCCGCCGACAGGCACACCATGAGCCAGCCGGGTGACCTTAACGTTGGCGTCCTGAAGCAGGTCGGTGATGTAGTGCGCCGTGGTCTGGCCGTCGACAGTCGCATTCAGCGCCAGAATGACCTCGTGCACCTCGGGTGCGTGCGCGCGCGCGACCAGCGCGTCGATGGTGAGGTCCTGCGGGCCGACACCGTCGAGCGGCGACAGGGTCGCACCCAGCACGTGATAGCGGCCCTGGGTTGCATTGGCCCGCTCCAGCGCCCAGAGATCGGCGACATCGGCGACGACGACGATGATGGCGCCATCGCGCTTCGCATCGGTGCAGACCGTGCAGGGATTTTGCGTATCGATATTGCCGCAGGTCTTGCAGACCTGGACCTTGTCCAGCGCGACCTGCAAGGCTGATGACAGCGGCATCATCAGCGCTTCGCGCTTCTTGATCAGATGCAGCGCCGCGCGACGCGCGGAGCGCGGGCCCAAACCGGGCAGCCGCGCGAGAAGCTGGACCAGCCGCTCGATTTCAGGACCTGCAACCGCGCCCATCTTACTGGCCGAACAGCCCCGGCGGCAGGCCGAGCCCGCCGGTCAGCGACTGCATCTTCTCCTGCATCGCGGTCTCGGCCTTGCGGCGGGCGTCACCGAGCGCGGTGACGAGCAGGTCTTCCAGCACCTCGCGTTCTTCCGGCTTCATCAGCGAGGGATCGATCTTGACGCCCTTGACGTCCATCTTCGCGGTCATGCGCACGGCGACGAGGCCGCCGCCGGAGATACCCTCGACCTCCACATTGCCGAGCTGCTCCTGCATCTCCTGCATCTTGGATTGCAGCTGCGCCGCCTGCTTCATCATGCCGAGAAAATCAGCCATGGGTTTTCGTCCTCAAAGATAGGCTCAGAGATCGTCGTCGGCGTCGGAACCGTCGGGCGGATCGTCAGAGCCGTAGTCAGCGTTAATATTGGACTCCGGCGTCTCCGGGGCAAGCCTGCGGACCTCGATGACCTTCGCACCGGGGAAGCGCGACAGCACCTCCTGCACGCGCGGATCGGCCTCTGCGTTGCGCGCATGTTCCTGCTTGGCGGCCTGGTTCACCGAACGGAGCGTGGGCTGGCCCTGCTCGTTGGAAACGATCATGGTCCAGCGCCGGCCGGTCCACAGCTCGAACTTCTTCGCAAGCTCCGAGATCATGGTCTTGGAGGCGTTCGGCTCGAGCGCGACCTCCAGCCGGCCCTCCTCGAAACGGACGAGCCGCATGTCGCCTTCCAGCGCGCTCTTGGTCATGAGGTCGCGCTTCTGGCCCGCGAGCGCGACGAGCTGGGTGAAGCTGGTGACACGCAGCTGAGGTGTTGCGCCTTGCGGATCCGGCGCGGGCGCCGCCATCTGCGGCCGCGCGCCGCCGCCGAACGCCGATGGCGACGAGGTCGGCATGCGAACCGGCGCGGCCGGCGGGGCCGGCGCCGCGGAGACCGTCGGCCCCGCCGGCGCGCTGCTGCGCGCGGCACCGCCGCCCACGACCTGTGAGCCGCCGCCATTCTGCTCCAGCAACCGGATCGCTTCGTCCGGCGTCGGCAGATCGGCGACATAGGCGATGCGCACCAGCACCATCTCGGCGGCTGCGGCCGGGCGCGTCGCGCCCTGTACCTCGGTGATGCCCTTGAGCAGCATCTGCCACATCCGCGACAGCACGCGCATCGAGATCCTTGAGGCGAAATCCTTCGCGCGCACGCGCTCGGTCTCGCCATAGGCGACGTTGTCGGCCGTCGCCGGCACGATCTTCACGCGGGTGACGAAATTGACGAATTCAGCGAGATCCGACAGCACCACGATCGGATCCGCGCCGACATCGTACTGATCGCGGAACTCCTTGAACGCAGCCGCGATGTCGCCGCGTGCCAGCGACTCGAACAGATCGATGACACGGGTGCGGTCGGCAAGGCCCAGCATCTGCCTGACCGCATCGGCCTTCACCCGGCCCGCCGCATGGGCGATGGCCTGGTCGAGCAGCGACAGCGAATCGCGCACCGAGCCTTCGGCCGCGCGCGCGATGATCCCGAGCGCCTCCGGCTCGATCTCGACATGTTCCTTCGCGGCGATGTTGGCGAGATGCTTCATCAGCACGTCGGCCTCGACGCGGCGCAGGTCGAAGCGCTGGCAGCGCGACAGCACCGTGACCGGGACCTTGCGGATCTCGGTGGTGGCGAACACGAACTTGGCGTGCTCCGGCGGTTCCTCCAGCGTCTTCAGGAAGGCGTTGAACGCCGCCGTCGACAGCATGTGGACTTCGTCGATGATGTAGACCTTGTAGCGGGCACTGGCCGGAGCGTAGCGCACGCTGTCATTGATCTGGCGGACGTCGTCGACACCGGTGTGCGAGGCCGCATCCATCTCCAGCACGTCCATATGCCGGCTTTCCATGATCGCCTGACAATGCACGCCAAGGGTCGGCATGTGGATGGTCGGGCCCTTCACCGAACCGTCCGGCATCTCGTAGTTGAGCGCACGGGCGAGGATGCGCGCAGTGGTGGTCTTACCGACGCCGCGGACGCCGGTGAGGATCCAGGCCTGCGGAATCCGGCCGGTTTCGAACGCATTGGAGACGGTGCGGACCACCGCCTCCTGGCCGATCAGATCGTCGAAGCTCGAGGGACGGTATTTCCGCGCCAGCACCCGATAGGGCGCGTTGCCGGCCGGGCCGGCGCTATCAGGAGGTGGAGGGGCGCCAGCGTCGGTCATCGGTCAATCCGCAATGGAATGTCTCTCGGCTGGCTTTTGCGGACAGGAGCGCGCCAGCGGGAGGCCCGCCGGCGCTGGTTCGCTCGAAAAAACAGGTAGGAGACTGACGAGCGACCCGATCCGGACCTCGTTAGGGCTGCTTCCTTCCGGACCTGACCCGGTTGGCGAGTGGCTCGTCCACCGCCAATCTCCCGGTCCCTATTTGGGGCCAAAGGAGCGGGAAAGCAAGCGGGTATCATATCGGCCAACTTGATCTTGCCCAGCATCCGGGCAATTCCTGACCTGCCCAGCCGATAGGCTGTGCTTTCGCTACCAGGGCCGCCTTGGTAAGAACGCTGCCGGAACTCCACCTCACCAGAAAAGCGATTGATCCCAATGGTTACACGTCGTGATGTTGCATCGATTGTCGGACTTGGCGCCGTCGGCGCGGTGACCGCGAGCGCGCTGGCCTCGAAGGCCGTGGCCCAGGCGGCCGATCCCAACGAATCGACCTTCGCCCGCATCCGCCGCACCAAGAAGATGCGGATCGGTGCCGTCGGCGGCGGCGCGCCCTATTACATGAAGGATCTTTCCAGCGGCCAGTGGAAGGGCTTCTACATCGACATCGCCAAGGCGTTGGCCGACGACATGGAGGCCGAGCTCGAGATCACCGAGACGACTTGGGGCAATTCGGTGCTGGATCTGCAGTCCAACAAGATCGACATCTTCTTCGGCCTGAACCCGACGCCGAAGCGCGCGCTGGTGGTCGACTTCTCGGTGCCTGTCTTCAACAACGCCTTCGGCATTCTCTGCAAGAAGGACTTCAAGCCGAAGAGCTGGGCCGAGCTGAACTCGCCCGATATCAAGATCGCGGTCGACCAGGGCTCGTCCCACGACCAGGTCGTCAGCCGCCTGACGCCGAAGGCGCAGATCTCGCGGCTGAAGACCGCCGACGACGCCACCGCCGCGCTGCAGACCGGCCGCGTCGACGCGCAGTGCCTGATCACGATGCTGTCGCTGACCGTGCTGAAGAAGAACCCCTCGCTCGGCCAGTTCGTACTGCCGACGCCGATCTTCGCGACGACGTCGAATGCCGGCTTCCGCCGCGAGAACGACAAGACCTGGCGTGACTACGTCAACACCTGGATCGACTTCAACAGGGGCCTCGGCTTCATCCGCAACGCCATCATCACCAATATGGAGCTGGTGGGCGTGACCGAGGCGGACATCCCGCCGGGCGTGTCGCTGTAAGAGCAACGCTGTCATTCCGGGGCGATGCGAAGCATCGAACCCGGAATCTCGAGATTCCGGGCTCGCCCTCCGGGCGCCCCGGAATGACAGTACGAGACGAGTAATCGCACACATGTATCAGTGGGACTTCGGCATCCTCTGGAGCTATCGCTGGCTCTTTCTCAACGGGCTTGGCGTCACCGTCGGCTTCACCGTGGTGATCGTGCTGCTCGGCCTCGTGTTCGGCCTGTTCGGCGCTTTCGGCAGCCTGTCGCGCTTGAAGCCGGTGAGGCTCGTCGCCCTCGCCTTCATCGAGGCGTTCCGCTGCACGCCGATCCTGGTGCAGCTGATCTGGTTCTACTACGCGCTGCCGATCCTCGCCGGCGTCGAGATGACGCCGATTACGGCCTCGGCGCTGGCGCTCTCGCTCTACGGCGGCTCGTTCTATTCGGAGATCATCCGCGGCGGCATCATCTCGATCGACAAGGGCCAGTCGGAAGCCGGTGCCGCGCTCGGCATGACCCCAGGCCAGAGCATGCGGCGCATCGTGCTGCCGCAGGCGATCAAGCGCATGATCCCGGCGCTGATGAACCAGTCGATCATCCAGTTCAAGAACACGTCGCTGGTCTCGGTGCTGGCGGTGCCCGACCTCGTGTATCAGAGCCAGGTCGCGGCTCATGACAGCTACCGGCCGCTGGAGACCTACACCGCGGTTGCGGTCGCCTATGCGGCGATCCTGATCCCGCTCACCATCATCGTCCGCCGCGGCGAGAAGCACCTGGCGGTCAGCGAATGAGCGAGGCGTCGAAAATCGAGATCCGGGCCTTACGCAAGAGCTTTGGCAGCAACGAGGTTTTGAAGAACATCAATCTCGACGTCGCCAAGGGCGGCGTCGTCGCGCTGATCGGGCCTTCAGGCTCCGGCAAGTCGACGCTGCTCCGCTGCATCAATCTTCTGGTCGTGCCCGACGGCGGCAGCGTGCGCGTCGGTGATATCAGCTTTGCGTTCGGCGACGGCACAAAGCTCCCCGACGTAAAGAGCCTGGCAAAATTCCGCGCCACCACCGGCATGGTGTTCCAGCACTTCAACCTGTTCCCGCACATGACGACACTCCAGAACGTGATGGAGGGGCCGGTCACCGTGCGGCGCATGGCCAAGGCCGACGCCGAAAAGCTCGCGCGGGCGCAGCTTGCCAAGGTCGGGCTCGCGGAGAAGGCGGACCAATATCCGGCAACGCTGTCAGGCGGCCAGAAGCAGCGCGTCGCGATCGCACGCGCGCTGGCGATGGAGCCTGACGTCATGCTGTTCGACGAAGCGACCTCGGCGCTCGATCCGGAGCTCGTCGGCGAGGTGCTGAACGTGATCCAGCAGCTCGCCTCCGAAGGCATGACCATGGTGATCGTGACCCACGAGATCGCCTTTGCCCGCGAGGTCGCCGACCGCCTGATCTTCATGCGCGACGGTGTCGTGGTCGAGGAAGGCCCGGCGCGGCAGGTGATCGACAATCCCAGGGAAGCCGCAACGCGCGCCTTCCTCAGCCATTTCCACCGCACCGGCGCGCTGCCGCCGGCCAACGCGACATCGTGATGCCTGAGATCAATCGCGTCTATCTCGTCACCGGCGCCGCCAGCGGCATCGGCCGTGCCGCGGCAAAGCTGCTTGCCGCACCCGGCACGGCGCTTCTGCTGCACACGCGCTCGAACGCCACGGGCCTCGATGCCACGGCAGCGGAAGCCGAAGCAAAGGGCGCCGCGGTCGCCAAATGCCTTGGCGATCTCGCCGAGGAAACAGCCGCGACCGGTGCCATCGCCGCCGTGCAATCGGCTTTCGGCCGGCTCGATGGCTTGGTTCTCGTCGGCGGCCATGCCCGCCGCGGCAGCGCGATCGGCACCCCGGCGGATCAGTTCCGGCAGGCGATGGACGAATCGGCGCTGGCTTTCACACGGATGGTCGAGGCTGCACTGCCGCTGCTGCGGGCCGGCAATGATGCGCGGATCGTCGCGGTGTCCTCCTTCGTCGCACACGCGATCCGGCCCGAATTCGCGCCGTTCGCAGCGACGGCCGCGAGCCGCTCCGCGCTGGAAGCGCTGGTGCGGCTCACTGCGATGGAGCTTGCAAAAGACGGCATCACCGTCAACGCGGTGTCGCCCGGCCTGATCGTCAAGGACAAGCCGGGCGAGAGCCGGCTGTCGCCCGAGCAGATCGCCGCAACGGAAGCGCTGATCCCGATGCGCCGCCGCGGGCGGCCGGAAGAAGTTGCCGAGATCATCGCCTTTCTGGCGTCCCCGAAAGCATCCTACGTCACCGGTCAGGTCTGGCACGTCAATGGGGGCCTGACATGACCGAAGCAACCATCCAGCGTCTCCGCCTATTCCTGATCGAAAGCCCGATCAAGATGGCGCGCCTGCAGGGCGTCGGCAACGTCAAGGGCACCGTGAAGCGCGTGCTGCTCGAGCTGACCTCGAGCGATGGCGTGATCGGCTGGGGCGAAGCTGCGCCGTGGGAGGTGTTCACGGGAACACCGGAAGCTGCGTTCGCGGCGCTCGACATTTATTTGCGGCCGATCGTGATCGGCAAATCCGTGCGCCGCATCCGCGCGCTGATGGCTGAGCTCGACCGCGCGCTGGTTGGGCACGCCGAAGCAAAAGTTGCGATTGAGATGGCGCTGCTCGACATCGTCGGCAAATCGTCGGGACTCTCGGTTGCCGATTTGCTCGGCGGCCGCGTGCGCGACACCATCCCGCTGTCGTTCTCCATCGCCGATCCTGACTTCGCCGCCGATCTCGAGCGCATGCGAAAAATGGTTCCTGAGGGCAATGTCATCTACAAGGTCAAGACCGGCGTAAAACCGCATCGCGAGGACCTCGATCATCTCGAAGCGATCCGGAAAGAGTTCGGCGACAAGGTCGATCTGCGCGTCGACTACAACCAGGCTTTGGCGCCGTTCGGCGCCATCAAGATCCTGCGCGATGTCGAGGAATTTGCGCCGACCTTCATCGAGCAGCCAGTGCCGCGCAAGTTTCTCGACGTGATGGCGCAGCTCACCGCGGCGCTGGAAACGCCAGTGCTCGCGGACGAGAGCTGCTTCGATCGCCGTGACATGATGGAGGTCGTGCGCCGCGAGGCGGCCGATGCCGTCTCGATCAAGCTGATGAAATCAGGCGGCCTGTACGAGGCGCAGGCGATCATGGCGATCGCCGACATCGCCGGCCTGCCCGGCTATGGCGGCACGCTGTGGGAAGGCGGCATTGGCCTCGCCGCCGGCACGCAGCTGATCGCGGCGACACCGGGCATCTCGCTCGGGTGCGAATTCTACATGCCGCATCACGTGTTGACCGAAGACGTGCTGGAGGAGCGCGTTGCCAATCGCGCCGGACATGTGGTGGTGCCCGACGGCCCGGGCCTGGGCATCCGCGTCAGCGAAGCCTCGATTCGCGCCAATGCGCGGGTGCTGGCGGAGGGGTAGTTTTTTGGTCGTCCTGGCGAAAGCCAGGACCCATTACCCCAGACAGGAGTCGCGACCCGAGCTGGTCACCGCGAATCTTCACAAAACGGCTCCCTGGGGTAATGGGTCCTGGATCTGCGCTTCGCTTGTCCAGGACGACGATCGCGTATGCGGTTGCCATCCTTTCCCTTACTGACCTCCTATCGTATGGTCTGGCCCAACACGCCCGACCCCATCGGGCCATCCGGAAACCTTCATGCCCGAACCCGCCTGGTCGCTGCACTCCCGCCTGAAAGAGGACACCATCGACATCGGCGACCTGCCGCTGTCGAAGGTGCTGGTCATCAAGGACGCCAACTATCCCTGGCTGCTGCTGGTGCCGCGGCGGCCTGATGCGGTCGAGATCATCGATCTCGACGAGGTGCAGCAGGCACAGCTGATGACCGAGATCTCCCGCGTCTCACGCGCGCTGAAGGAGATCACCAGATGCGACAAGCTCAATGTCGCGGCGCTCGGCAATCTCGTGCCGCAGCTTCATATTCATATCATCGCGCGCCGCACCGGTGACGCCGCATGGCCGCGGCCGGTCTGGGGCGTGATGAAACCCTTGGCGCATGACGCGGCCGAGGTACAGAATTTCATCAGCGCGCTTCGCAAGAAAATCTGGTTGGGTTGAAAGAACAAGAAATGTCAGCATTCGACTCGTTTCCCTTGGGGCAGCCGGCCTTCGTCACCAACGTCCTCGACCGCGCCGCGCATTTGCGCCGCGATGACGAAAAGCTGTTTGCACTGGAACAGAAACCGTCGTCGCGCGCCTATGTCGTCTACCGCGACTCGCTGCTGGTGAAGCGCGAGGGCGACAAGGTGCGTGCGCTGCTCTCGATCGACGAGGCGCTGAAATGCGGCGCCAATCCCGGCACGATCTTTCTGGGCTTGCGCGACGGCGCGGCGATCTTCGGCATGGGCCTGGCGCAAGCCGCAGCCGAGAAGCTGATCGGTCGTGACGACTACACCGTCACCGAGCTGCGCGGCATGGCGATGCAGGGCGCGATCCCGCCCGACCAGCTGTCGGCGATCGCGATGGCGAAGTCGATGGTCAGCTGGCATCAGCGCCACGGCTATTGCGCCAATTGCGGCGCCCGCAGCGCGATGAAGGAAGGCGGCTGGAAGCGCGACTGCCCGGCGTGCAAGGCCGAGCATTTTCCGCGCACCGATCCTGTCGTGATCATGCTGGTGGCATCGGGCGAAAAGTGCCTGCTCGGCCGCCAGAAGCAGTTTCCGCCCGGCATGTTTTCGTGCCTCGCCGGCTTCGTCGAGGCCGCCGAAACCATCGAGGATGCGGTGCGCCGTGAAATCCTCGAAGAGTCGGGCATTCGCTGCACCGACGTGCAGTATTACATGTCGCAGCCCTGGCCCTATCCGTCGTCGCTGATGATTGGCTGCAGCGCGCGGGCGCTGAACGAGGACATCGTCGTCGATCATTCCGAGCTGGAGGACGCACGCTGGTTCACGCGCGATGAGGCGGCGCTGATGCTGAAACGGACGCATCCGGACGGGTTAGCCGGGCCGCATCCGTTTGCGATCGCACATCATCTGCTCGGCCGCTGGGTGCACGACAGGAGCTGAGGCTGCCGATGGCGCACTCTGCGATCGCGCCGCGCATCCTGTGCATCGGCATTCCCGTGCGCGACCTCACCTTCCGGGTGGAGGCCGTGCCGGAGCGCGGCAGCAAGGCGAACGCGACACATCTTGCCGAGATAAGCGGCGGCAATGCGCTCAATGCCGCGATCGCGATGGCACGACTTGGCGGCCGCGTCGCGTTCGCAGGTCCCATGGGCGATCCGCAGGAGACGTCGAGCGGCTTCATTCTCGAACGGATGGCTGCCGAGGGGATTGATGTCGGGCGCATCGTGCGCGTTCCGGGCGCGGCCACGCCCGTCTCGGCGATCATCATCGACGCATCAGGCGAACGAACGCTGACGATCTACCGCGATCCCGCGCTGTGGAGCGTGAAGCTGTCTGACGCCGACGAATTGCTCGCTTGTTGCCAGGCGGTTCTCGTCGAGAGCCGCTGCGGCGCCTTCTGCATTGATCTCTGCACCGAGGCGCGCCGGCGCGGCATCCCCGTCATTGTCGGCGTCGATCGTGCGATGGCGCTGGCCGACGATCTGCTCACAGCCGCCTCGCATCTGCTGTTCGCCAGCGAGCAGGTGCAGGAGACCGCTGGCATCACTGAGGACGGCGAGGCCTTGAAGCGGCTCGCCAAGCTCACGCCCGCATTCCTCGCCGCCACCCGCGGCCCGCACGGCACGATCTGGCTGAACGAGGCAGGCCAGCTGGAGGAAACACCCGCCTTCCCGGTCGAGGCGGTGGATACGCTTGGCGCTGGCGACGTCTTCCACGGCGCCTTCACCCTCCGGCTCGCTGAGGGCGGAGGCCTGCGCGAGGCGCTGCGATTCGCCGCGGCCGCTGCGGCGCTGAAATGCACCCGCCATGGTGGCGGCCTGGCCGCACCGCAACGTGTTGAAGTTGAAGAGCTTTTGCGCAGCGTCTGAGACGCTGCGCCAGCCCGCCGCCGAGATTATGGGCTTGCTATAGAATGATTTTCTCTATATCAGGGAAATCAGCCCCTGAAATGGAACAAAGTTCTTCAAATGACCGACCTCGCTGTCCAAATCCCCGAGATCAGCCGCCGCCTGGACGCCATCGACCGCAAGATCCTGATGGTCCTCCAGGAGGATGCCTCCCTGTCCGTTGCCGAAATCGGCGACCGGGTCGGACTGTCCTCGACCCCCTGCTGGAAGCGCATCCAGCGCCTCGAGGCCGACGGCGTGATCCTGAAGCGGGTGGCGCTGGTCGATCAGAACAAGATCGGGCTCGGCATCTCCGTGTTCGTGTCGGTGGAGAGCTCCGATCATTCCGACGCCTGGCTGAAGAAGTTTGCCGAAGCGGTCAGCGCCATGCCCGAAGTGATGGAATTCTACCGCATGGCCGGCGACGTCGATTACATGCTGCGCGTCGTGGTCGCCGACATGCAGGCCTATGACATCTTCTACAAGAAGCTGATCAGCGCCGTGCCGCTGAAGAACGTCACCTCGCGCTTTGCGATGGAGAAGATCAAGTCAGTGACGGCGCTGCCGATTCCGGCGGTGGTGGCGGCTTAAGACATTTCGATGAGGGCGATCCTTCGCCCCACCAAGGCTGTCATCGTCCGCGAAGGCGGACGATCCGGTATTCCAGAGACGCCAGTCGGATATCGATAGGCCGCGGCGTACTGGATGCCCCGCCTTCGCGGGGCATGACGGTGGCGTGCGTGGCGGCCTCCAGTGCTCCGCGAAGGGCGCTCCTCAAATCTTCTGGTTGTACTCTCCCACCTCGGGATGGGTCCGGAGCACGCTGTTCACCATCTCGAACATGTCGTGCATGCGTTGCTCGGAGACCGGGCTCTCGACCACGACCACGAGCTCGGGCTTGTTCGAGGAGGCTCGCACCAGGCCCCAGCTGCCGTCCTCGACGGTGACGCGCACGCCGTTGACGGTGACGAGATCGCGGATCACCTGGCCGCCGATCTTGGCGCCCTTGGCCTGCAATCCCTCGAAGTGCTTCACCACGGCGTCGATGACGCCGTACTTCACCTCGTCGGCACAATGCGGCGACATGGTCGGCGACGACCAGGTTTTTGGCAGTGCGTCCTTAAGGTCCGCCATCGACTTGCCGGGGGCGCGGTCGAGCATGTCGCAGATCGCGATCGCCGAGACGAGGCCGTCGTCATAGCCGCGCCCATACGGCTTGTTGAAGAAGAAATGGCCTGATTTCTCGAAGCCGGCGAGCGCACCGGTCTCGTTGGTGCGGCGCTTCATGTAGGAATGGCCGGTCTTCCAATAGGCAGTCCTGGCGCCCTGCTTCTGCAGCACGGGATCGGTGATGAAGAGACCGGTCGACTTCACGTCGACGATGAACTGCGCATCCTTGTGGATCGCCGACATGTCGCGCGCCAGCATCACGCCGACCTTGTCGGCAAAGATCTCCTCGCCGGTGTTGTCGACGACGCCGCAGCGGTCGCCGTCGCCGTCGAAGCCAAGGCCGACATCGGCCTTGTGATGCAGCACCGCGTCGCGGATCGCGTGCAGCATCTCCATGTCCTCAGGGTTCGGATTGTATTTCGGGAAGGTGTGGTCAAGCTCGGTGTCGAGCGGGATCACCTCGCAGCCGATCGCCTCCAGCACCTGCGGCGCGAATGCGCCGGCGGTGCCGTTGCCGCAGGCCGCGACGACCTTGAGCTTGCGCTTGAGCTTCGGACGGTTGGTGAGATCGGCGATATAGCGTGCCGGATAGTTCTCGTGGAATTGGTAGGAGCCGCCCGCCTTGTTCTTGAACTCGGCATTGAGCACGATCTCTTTCAGCCGCGTCATCTCGTCGGGGCCGAAGGTCAGCGGACGGTTGGCGCCCATCTTGACGCCGGTCCAGCCATTGTCGTTGTGCGAGGCCGTGACCATCGCGACGGCGGGCACGTCGAGATCGAATTGCGCGAAATAGGCCATCGGCGTCACCGCAAGACCGATATCGTGCACCTTGCAGCCCGCCGCCATCAGGCCGGAGATCAGCGCATATTTGATCGAGGCCGAATAGCCGCGGAAATCATGGCCGGTGACGATCTCTTGGCTGACGCCAAGCTCGGCGATCAGTGCGCCGAGCCCCATGCCGAGCGCCTGCACGCCCATCAGGTTGATTTCCTTCTGGAACAACCAGCGCGCGTCGTATTCGCGGAAACCCGTGGGCTTCACCATCGGCTCGGATTCGAAGGCGTAGGTGTTGGGCAACAAGACGGATTTCGGCTTGGGGAACATTGAGGTGGTCTCGTGAAAATGACGGGAATTGATGCAGCCTTAGCGAATGCCAGGGCGCGGCGGAAGGCGGGAATGAAGGCTTATGGCCGATAATTGCGGCAGTTTGGTAACGGGAAATGGTGCGCCGAGAGAGATCCGCGCTTCTGGCGCATCGGCTATCGGCGTGCCGGTTCGTCTTCGACGGCTGCCCTGAGAGATGGCAGTGCCTGCTGAACGGTCTCCCAGACAAGGCGGGCTGCGACGTCCTCATAGTTGTGGCGATAGACATTGCCTGCAGCCGCCATCTGCCTCCATGCGATCGCTGGGTGCCTCGCCTTCAGTTCCTCTGGAAGACGGCGAGACGCCTCCGAAATGATCTCCAAACATCGCGTAACAGCGTAGACCGTCCGTAAATCCGTCGCGAATGCCTCGCGATCCAGATCTACGGCGAACTCGGTCGCCAAATCGATGTGATGTAAGATGTCCCGAAGGACTCCGTCGATGCGATCAGAAGGCATAGACAGCATCGGCTGTCGCGGCGGGCGCAACGTATGATTTCAGACCGTCGCGATTGACGATATCGACCCGCCCGTCAAAAAGGTTGGCGATATATTCCTTGAGTTCGATGTAGTCGAAGACCGTGATCCGCGCCTCCGGATCGATCTCGACCATAATATCGACATCGCTGTCAGGGCGATTTTCACCCCTCGCCACCGAGCCGAACAACGCGGCATGCAAGACGCCTCGCTCGCGTAGCGCGGGCTCGGATTGTCGGAGGATGTCGATCGCCTCGGGGCTGTTCATGGACGGAATATAGCACCCCGTCTGCCCTTAAGGGAGGCCCACCGACCAATTAGAGTGGATCTACTGCTCCAGCACCATCTGGCCGTTGGCGTACTCAAAGCGCTTCAGGCGCGACAGGAAGGAGAGGCCGAGCAGGTTCTCGGACAGTGCAGCGTCCGGCAGCACCATGGCATCGACATCGCGCACGACGAGGTCGCCGACCTCAAGCATCGCGATCCGGGTGCGCGCGGCCTTGACGGTGCCGTTCGCAGTGGTGACCGTGGCGCTGTACTCGTTGCGGGAGGGACGCAGGCCGAAGCGGGCGGCCGAGGTCTCGTTCAGCGCCACCACGGAAGCTCCGGTGTCGACCATGAAACCGATGCGCTGGCCGTCGATGCGGCCCTCGGCCTGGAAATGACCGCGGACATCCCGGGGAATGTTGAGGCTGCGGCTGCCGGCCGGCGCGGTGGTCGCAACTGCGACCGTCGGGTGCGGCGCTGACGTGGCGGAGGCGGAACTCATCCTGTCCGCCATCTGCGCCATGAATGTACCGAGACCGATCATCACGGCCGCGAAGATCATAATGTTACGCATCACACCACTTCCGAGCCGAACGCTCGATTTCACCACGCGGCGCGCCCGTCTGCGAGCGACGCCGCGGCAGGGCCCGGGTCATTTTGACGAAAAGGATGAGCGAACGGTTAATACCGCCTCACGTCCCGCGCGGCTTCGCCCGCCGGGTCGGCAGCGCGGTCGCCGGATCGTCCGGCCAGGGATGGCGCGGATAGCGGCCGCGCAGGTCGGAGCGCACCGCGGCGTAGCTGCCGCGCCAGAAGCCGGGGAGATCGCGCGTCACCTGCACCGGACGCTGCGCCGGCGACAGCAGCTCCAGCACCAGCGGCACCTTGCCGGCGGCGATCGAGGGATGGGTGTTGAGGCCGAACAATTCCTGCAGCCGCACGGCGATGGTCGGCCCCTGCTCGGCCTCGTAATCGATCGCCAGCACGCTGCCCGTCGGCGCCTCGAAATGTGTCGGCGCCTCGCGGTCGAGCCGCGCGCGCATGTCCCAGGGCAACAGCGCCATCAGCGCATCGGAGAGATCACCGGCGGAGACGTCCTTCAGCGCGATCTTGCCGTAGAGCGCGGGCACCAGCCAATCGTCGCGCCGCGCGATCAACCCGTCGTCCGACAGGTCGGGCCAATTGTCGCCCTCGGCCTTGCGCAGGAACATCACGCGGTCGCGCCATTGCTTTGCGGCCTTGGACCAGGGCAGTCGGTCGAGACCTGCGGCGATCAGACCATCGGCAAAAATGCGCGCGGTGT
This sequence comes from Bradyrhizobium sp. CCBAU 45384, assembly GCF_028128665.1. NCBI lineage: Bacteria > Pseudomonadati > Pseudomonadota > Alphaproteobacteria > Hyphomicrobiales > Nitrobacteraceae > Bradyrhizobium > Bradyrhizobium sp. CCBAU 45384. Next base: position 252,169 of record NZ_LBIZ01000120.1, on the reverse strand, counting down.
CTTCCGAGGGCGACACCGCAAGCGTTGTTTCGGAAAGTGTGATCGCGTGCAGCACGCGCTTGCGCCGCGCGCGCAGCGCCATCGCGCCGCGGTCGAAGGAGATTTCGTCGGTGGTGTCGATATGTTCGGCAAAATGTCGCTCGATATCTTCTTCAGCAATTTGCGCTGCCAGCAGAATGCGACCGCTTGCGGCCGTGCCGGTCATTTCACCGATCGCGATGTAGGGCGCGCGGGCCAGCGACGAGGTCTGCTCCACTGCGGCGCCGCGACCGTTGGCGAGTACAAAACTGCCATTACCGCGGTTGCGGGCCACGCGGTCCGGGAAGGCATAAGCAAGCATCAGGCCGGTCGAGAGATCCTCCTGCGGTCCCGGCTTCTCCGACGCTGCCACTTGCGAGGCCCATCGCCGCGCCAGATCGCGCGCGCTCGCCGCTCGCGGCGAACGGTCGCGGCGAAACTGGTCGCGCCGGTGCTCCAGATCGGCGCTGTCGCCGCCGAGCCCGCGTTCGGTGAGGATCGCCGCGATCTCGGCCGCTTCCTCGCCGCACCCTGCGCGATGCGAATCCACGATCATGCGCGCCAGCCGCGGCGGCAGCGCCAGTGCGCGCAGGCTCTTGCCCTCGGCGGTGATGCGGCCGTCGCGATCGAGCGCGTTGAGCTCGGCGAGGAGGCTTTTGGCTTCCTTCCATGCCGGCTGTGGCGGCGGGTCGAGGAACGACAGCGCGGCCGGATCGGCGACGCCCCATTGCGCGAGATCAAGCACCAGCGAGGAGAGATCGGCGCTGAGGATTTCCGGCTGCGTATAGGGCGCCAGCGAGGCCGTCTGCGGCTCGTCCCAGAGCCGGTAGCAGACGCCAGGCTCGGTGCGGCCGGCGCGGCCGCGGCGCTGATCCACCGCCGCGCGCGAGGCGCGGACCGTCTCGAGCCGCGTCAGGCCGATATCGGGCTCATAGCGCGGCACCCGGGCAAGGCCGGAATCGACGACGATGCGCACGCCTTCGATGGTGAGCGAGGTCTCCGCGATCGAGGTCGCGAGCACCACTTTTCGCGTGCCCTTCGGCGCCGGTGCGATGGCGCGATCCTGCACGGCGGCATCAAGCGCGCCGAACAGCGGCACGATCTCGATACTGGCGTCCTGCACGCGCTCGGCCAGGAAATTCTGGGTACGACGGATTTCGGCGGCACCCGGCAGAAAGGCGAGCACCGAGCCGCTGTCGGCGCGCAGTGCCGATGCGATGGCATCCGCCATCTGCCGCTCGATCGGCGCATCCGCCTTGCGGCCGAGATAACGGGTCTCGACCGGAAAGGCGCGGCCCTCGCTCTCGACGACCGGCGCTTCTCCGAGCAGCCTTGCCACACGCGCGCCATCAAGCGTCGCTGACATCACCAGGATGCGCAGATCTTCGCGCAGGCCGAGCTGCGCATCGCGCGCCAGCGCAAGGCCGAGATCTGCATCGAGCGAGCGCTCGTGGAATTCGTCAAACAGGATGGCGGCAACACCGGAAAGCTCAGGATCGTCGAGGATCTGCCGGGTAAAGATGCCCTCGGTCACGACCTCGATGCGGGTTGCACGCGAGATCTTCGAGCCGAAGCGGACGCGATAGCCCACGGTCTCGCCAGCGCGCTCGCCGAGCGACTTGGCCATGCGGTCGGCGCTGGCCCGTGCCGCGATGCGGCGCGGCTCCAGCACGATGATCTTCTTGCCTTTGGCCCAGGGCGCATCGAGCAGCGCCAGCGGCACCCGCGTGGTCTTGCCGGCGCCGGGGGGCGCCACCAGCACGGCGGCGTTGTGCTGACCCAGCGTGCGCGAGAGGTCGTCGAGCACGGCATCGATCGGGAGGGGCGTGTCGAAGTTGCGGGGCAAGGCCTATCCACTCGTCATGCCCGGGCTCGTCCCGGGCATCCACGTCTTGGACTAGAAAACAGACGTGGATGGCCGGGACAAGCCCGGCCATGACGGTTTCAGTCTATTACGACTTATCTCAGCCCTGTACCGGCGGGCGGCCGACGCTCTCATAGGTGAAGCCGGCCGTAGCCATGTCCTCGGGGCGGAAGATATTGCGGAGGTCGACGACGACGGGCTGGGCCATGGCCGCCTTCAGCCGATCGAGATCGAGGCCGCGGAACTGGGTCCATTCGGTGACGACGACGACCGCATCGGCACCTTGCGCGCAGGAATAGGCATCTTCGCAATAGGTGATGCTGGGCAGCTCGCTCTTCGCCTGCTCCATGCCGACAGGGTCGAATGCCTTCACCTTCGCGCCCATGTCGAGCAGACCGGTGACGAGCGGGATCGACGGCGCATCGCGCATGTCGTCGGTATCGGGCTTGAAGGTCAGGCCGAGCACCGCGATGGTCTTGCCGCGCAAGGAGCCGCCGAGCGCCTGGCTTACTTTGCGCGCCATCGCGCGCTTGCGGTTCTCGTTGACCGCGAGCACGGATTCGACGATGCGCAGATTGACGTCATAGTCCTGCGCGATCTTGATCAGCGCCTTGGTGTCCTTCGGAAAGCAGGAACCGCCGAAACCGGGACCGGCGTGCAGGAATTTGGTGCCGATGCGGTTGTCGAGGCCGATGCCGCGGGCGACCTCCTGCACATTGGCGCCGACTTTCTCGGAAAGATCCGCGATCTCGTTGATGAAGGTGATCTTGGTCGCGAGGAAGGCGTTGGCGGCGTATTTGATCATCTCGGCGGTGCGGCGCGCGGTGAACATCAGCGGCGCCTGGTTCAATGACAGCGGGCGATAGATGTCGCCCATCACCTTGCGGCCGCGCTCGTCGGAGGTGCCGACCACGACGCGGTCAGGGAATTTGAAATCGCGGATCGCGGCGCCTTCGCGCAGGAACTCCGGATTGGATGCGACCACGACATCGGCTGACGGATTGGTCTCGCGGATGATGCGTTCGACCTCGTCGCCGGTGCCGACAGGCACGGTCGACTTCGTCACCACCACGGTGAAGCCGGAGAGCGACTGCGCGATCTCCTTCGCCGCGGCGTAGACATAGGACAGATCGGCGTGACCGTCGCCGCGGCGCGACGGCGTGCCGACCGCGATGAACACGGCGTCGGCATCCGCAACCGGCTTCGACAGGTCGGTGGTGAAATCGAGCCGCTTGGCCTTGACGTTGTTGGCCACCAGCTCGTCCAGGCCCGGCTCATAGATCGGGATCTCGCCGCGATGCAGGCTAGCGATCTTCTTCTCGTCCTTGTCGACGCAGGTAACGTCGTGACCGAAATCCGCAAAGCAGGCTCCAGACACCAGTCCGACATAGCCCGTTCCGATCATCGCGATTCGCATGAAAATCCCTGCTTTGGCTTGGTTAACGAAACCCCTGATACGGGGCGGTTTAGCATTTTCCCGGCAGAAGAAAACCATCCGGCGCGAAATCAGGCATGCGAATTGTACAGGTAAAGAAATCCTAAGCCACAAGGTGGCAAACTGCCCCACGCCCGCACAGAGCCGGGCGGAATACGCCTCGAAAAGGGACACCATGGCATCACCAGGCACTATCGCCGCGACCGGGGGATCGAAAGCCCCGGACGCCGCGCGTGTCGACTGGGTCGATTACGCCAAGGGCATCTGCATCATCATGGTCGTGATGATGCATTCGGTACTGGGGGTCGAGCTCGCCGCCGGCGAACCGGGGTTCATGCATCTGCTCGTGGCCTTCGCAAAGCCGTTCCGGATGCCGGACTTCTTCCTGATTTCGGGCCTGTTCCTGCCGCTGGTGATCGATCGGGACTGGCGAACCTATCTCGACCGCAAGGCAGTGCATTTCGCCTATTTTTATATCGTCTGGGTGACAATCCAGTTCGGCTTCAAGGCGCCTGCGTTCGCAGCCGTAACCGGCTGGCGCGACGTTGGCCTGCTGTATCTGGAATCTTTCATCGAGCCCTTCGGCACGCTCTGGTTCATCTATCTGCTGCCGGTGTTCTTCATCGTCACAAAACTGACACGCAGATGGCCGCCGCTCGCGATCTGGCTGATCGCGGCCGCGCTGGAGACGGCCCGCGTCACGACAGGCTGGACCGCGATCGACGAATTCTGCGCGCGCTTCGTCTACTTCTATTCCGGCTATCTGTTCGCGCCTTATGTGTTCGCACTGTCGGACCGCGCACGAAGCCGCCCCGCGCTTGCACTCGCGGCGCTCACGACCTGGGCGCTGGTCAATGCCGGCCTCGTCGCATCAGGCGCCAGCGAGTGGAAGATCGTCTCGCTCCTGCTCGGCTTCGCCGGCGCAGGCGCCGTCATCACATCGGGCACGCTGCTGGCGCGCGCTGGATGGTGCAATTTCCTGCGCTTCTGCGGCGAGCATTCGATCGTAATCTATCTCGCCTTCTTCCTGCCGATGGCGGCAACGCGAACGCTGCTGCTGCACACATCTGTCATTTCCGATATCGGCCTGATGTCGCTGATCGTGACCATCGTCGGCGTGCTCGGATCGCTCGCGATCTGGCAGGCCGCCTTGCTGCTCCACGCCGACTTCCTGTTCGAACGGCCCGCCGCGTTCTGGATCGCGCCGAGGAAGGCCGGGCCGGTGTTGCAAGCGGCGGAATAGACCGTTCTAGAGCGCGATGAGACTAAGATGAATCGCCATCGCGCTTTAGGTTATTGTTTGAGCATGATCTTTTCGGAAAACCGCTTCGCACTTTTCCGGATCATGCTTTAGGGGCGCAGATACAAAGCTCCCGTCGTACGCCCGGCTTCGAGGTCGGCCTGAGCCCGCGCCGCGTCCCGCAGGCTGTAGGCTGTGCCGCTGACCTGCAGCACGCCGTCGGTCATTGCGGCGAGCACCCGCGCGGCAGAACGGTGATAGGCATCGGCATCGCTCATGTGGGCCATGACGCTCGGCCGCGCCAGCATCAGGCTGCGCCGCGGCCCGAGATCGTGAACATCGATTGATGGGATCGGCCCGGCCGACTGGCCAATGCTTGCGACGACGCCGAACGGTCGCACGCAGCCCAGCGTCTTCTGCAACGTCGTCGCGCCGACGCCGTCATAGGCGACATCGACGCCGCGACCGGCGGTGACGTCGGCGACGGCTGCGGCAAAATCGGCATCCCGCCCAATGATCACATGCGACGCACCGGCAGCACGGGCGATCTCGGCCTTGGCCGATGATCCGACGGTCCCGATCACGGTCGCCCCTGTTACGCTGGCCCAGCGCGTCAGGAGCTGTCCGAGTCCTCCTGCCGCGCTATGGATGAGAATTGTCGTGCCGGGGCCAACCGGGAAAACACGATTGAGCAGCATGTCGGCCGTGATGCCCTTGACGAACACTGCCGCGACCGCCTCGTCCGGAATGCCGGCGGCAAGCTTGACGCAGCGCCAGGCTGGCAAATTGCGCTCGGACGCATAGGCGCCGACGGGAGTGCCCGCATAGGCGATGCGGTCGCCGATTTCGAGGCCGCTCACCTCCGGACCCAACGCCGCAATAACGCCCACCGCCTCGACGCCGGGAATGCGATCGGGTGGAAGCGCGTAGAGACCCATGCGCTGATAAATATCGATGGTATTCACGCCGATCGCGCTCTGCTGCAACCGGATTTCGCCGCGGCCTGGTGGCGGCAAATCAGCGCTCGCCAGCTCGAGCTGGTCTGCGCCGCCCGGACTCTTCAATCTCACGATCACGGCCATATCGGGATCCTCCTGTCGATGACGGAGGACTATGGAATGACGCGAAAATCTGCGAAACTGCTCAAGATTGAGATGTCGTTGTGAGAATTTGCACAAATGGACTGGACCGACCTGCAGCATTTCCTGGCGCTCGCACGCGAGGGCACCCTGTCCGCCGCGGCGAGGAGCCTCAATGTCGACCACGTCACCGTGGCGCGCCGCGTCGCCGCCCTGGAAGCATCCTTGTCGCTCAGGCTCGTCGACCGCAGGCCGCGCAGCTACGAGCTCACCGAGGACGGCAAGCGCATCGCCAAGATCGCAGCGCCGATGACGGACACGGCATTTGCGGTGGAGCGCGCCGTGCAGGCCTCGAAATCCGGCATCGGCGGCGATATCACGATCAGCGCGCCACCTTCGCTCGCCAACGTCCTGATCGCGCCGAAGCTGATCCGGCTGCGACAACAGCATCCCGGTATCAAGATCAAGCTGATCGGCGAGAAGCGCACGGCCTCGCTCAACCGTCGCGAAGCGGATCTGGCGCTTCGGCTGTCGCGTCCGACGGAGCCCGGGCTGATTGCCCGCAAGATCGGCTATTTCGAGTTCGCCCTCTACGGCTCGCCCGACTATTTGAAGACGACGCCACCGCATGCTTTCGCATTCATCGCCTACGATTCCAGCATGGATGATGTTCCGCAACAACGATGGCTGATGCGCTTTTCCGCCTCACGCGAGATCGTGCTTCGCAGCAACGACCTGGAGAACCAGGCGGCGGCCGCGCGGACGGGAATGGGACTCGCCGCCCTGCCAAAATTCCTTGGCGAGGCCGATCCACGGCTGGAGCGCCATGATATCGGCGGACGTCCCGTCGGGCGCGAGGTCTGGCTAGTCGTCCATCGCGACCTGCGCCGCACGCCCACGGTGCGCATTGTTGCAGGTTTCATCGAGGACTGCCTGGCCTGATGCCGCGATTTGCTGTGCGAGTCGGCAAAATAGCGATCCCCCGAGGCTGTCTTTTGCCGCAAAAATTCATACATTGCGGCCATGCCCAAGAGCTCCCAAAAGACATCCCCGAAAACCTCAGCCAAAGCCGACACCATGCCCGCTGCGGCGACAGCTGCTGCCAAACCGGTCGCGGCCAAGGCGGCAGGAAAAGGCGACCATATCTTTCTGGTCGACGGTTCCGGCTACATCTTCCGCGCCTATCACGCGCTGCCGCCGCTGAACCGCAAGTCCGACGGCTTGCAGGTCAATGCCGTGCTCGGCTTCTGCAACATGCTGTGGAAGCTGCTCCGCGAGATGCCCGAGGACAACCGGCCGACGCATCTGGCGATCGTGTTCGACAAGTCGGAAATTACCTTCCGCAACAGGATCTATCCCGACTACAAGGCGCACCGGCCGCCGGCGCCTGACGATCTGATCCCGCAATTCGCCCTGATCCGCGAGGCGGTGCGCGCCTTCGATCTCCCCTGTCTGGAACAAACCGGCTTCGAGGCTGACGACCTGATCGCTACCTATGCGCGGCAGGCGAGCGAACGCGGCGCCACCACGACCATCGTATCCTCGGACAAGGATCTGATGCAGCTCGTGGATGACAAGGTCACGATGTACGACACCATGAAGGATCGCCGCATCGGCATCCCTGAGGTGATCGAGAAATTTGGCGTGCCGCCGGAGAAGGTCGTCGAGGTGCAGGCCCTGGCCGGCGATTCCACCGACAACGTACCCGGCGTGCCCGGCATCGGCATCAAGACCGCGGCGCAGCTGATCGTCGAATATGGCGACCTCGAACAGCTCCTGTTCCGCGCCACCGAGATCAAGCAGCCGAAGCGCCGCGAAGCCTTGCTCGAAAACGCCGAGAAGGCGCGGATCTCGCGGCAGCTCGTCCTGCTCGATGACAAGGTTGAGCTCGAAGTGCCGCTCGACGACCTCGCGGTCCACGAGCCAGACGCGCGCAAGCTGATCGCTTTCCTGAAGGCGATGGAATTTTCGACGCTGACACGCCGTGTCGCCGATTATGCGCAGATCGATCCTTCCAATGTCGATGCCGATCCCGGCTATGCCAGCGGCGCCAGCGTATTCACGACGCTGCCGCCCTCCGACGTCGTGCCCTCGCCGGGAACAGGCACGCCGGCACAGGCGCGGCCGGGCCAGCGCAACGCATCGGCCGGCAAGGAGGACAAGGCCGCGAGCCCGAAGGGCGCGCCGATCTCGCTCGCCGCTGCGCGCGAGGAGGCGCTGCGCAGGCTTCCGGTTGACCGGGCCAAATACGAAAACATCAAGTCGCTGAAAGAGCTCAACGCCTTCATCGCACGCATCCATGATGCCGGCCAGGTCGCGATCGAGATCAAGGCCAACTCGATCGATCCCATGCAGGCCGATCTCTGCGGCGTGGCGCTGGCGCTGGCGCCGAACGAGGCCTGCTATGTGCCGCTGGCCCACAAGCAGTCCGGCGGCGGCGCCGGACTGTTCGACGCCGGCCTCGCACCGGATCAGGTCAAGCACGCCGATGCCATCGACGCGCTGCGGCCGGTGCTGGAATCACCGGGCATCCTCAAGATCGGCTTCGACGTCAAATTCGCTGCCGTGATGCTGGCGCAGCACGGCATCACCTTGCGCAACACCGATGATGCGCAGTTGATCTCCTATGTTCTCGATGCCGGCCGCGGCTCGCACGCGCTGGAGCAGCTGTCCGAACGTTGGTTCGGCCATGCCATGCTGAAAGAGGGCGAGCTGCTCGGCAGCGGCAAGGGCAAGATCACGTTCGACCAGGTGCCGATCGACAAGGCCGCGCCGCTGTCGGCAGAGGGCGCCGATATCGCCTTGCGCATCTGGCGCGTGCTGAAGCCGCGCTTGGTCGCAGAACACATGTCTACGGTCTACGAGACGCTGGAGCGGCCGCTGGTGTCGGTGCTCGCGCGCATGGAGCGGCGCGGCATCTCGATCGACCGCCAGGTGCTGTCGCGGCTGTCAGGCGACTTTGCTCAGACCGCCGCGCGCGTCGAGGCCGAGATCCAGCAGATCGCCGGCGAGCCCGTCAATGTCGGCAGCCCCAAGCAGATCGGCGACATCCTGTTCGGCAAGATGGGACTGCCAGGCGGTACCAAGACCAAAACCGGCGCGTGGTCGACCACCGCGCAGGTGCTCGACGAGCTCGCCGAGCAGGGCCACGATTTTCCGCGGAAGATTTTGGAGTGGCGCCAGGTCTCGAAGCTGAAATCGACCTACACCGACGCGCTGCCGACCTATGTCAATCCGCAGACCCATCGCGTGCACACGACCTACGCGCTGGCCGCGACCACCACGGGCCGGTTGTCGTCGAACGAGCCGAACCTGCAGAACATCCCTGTTCGTACCGAGGACGGCCGAAAAATTCGCCGCGCCTTCATCGCGACGCCGGGGCATAAGCTCGTTTCCGCCGACTATTCGCAAATCGAGCTGCGGCTGCTGGCCGAGATCGCCGACATTCCCGTGCTGAAGCAGGCATTCAAGGACGGCCTCGATATTCACGCGATGACGGCGTCGGAAATGTTCGGCGTTCCGATCAAGGGCATGCCGAGCGAGATCCGCCGCCGCGCCAAGGCGATCAATTTCGGCATCATCTACGGCATTTCGGCGTTCGGCCTCGCCAACCAGCTCGGCATCGCCCGCGAGGAAGCCTCGGCCTACATCAAGAAATACTTCGAGCGCTTCCCCGGAATCCGCGCCTATATGGACGAGACGCGCGACTTCTGCCGGAGCCACGGCTACGTCACCACGCTGTTCGGCCGCAAGTGCCACTACCCCGACATCAAGGCGTCGAACGCCTCGGTGCGCGCCTTCAACGAGCGCGCGGCGATCAACGCGCGGCTTCAAGGCACCGCCGCCGACATCATCCGCCGCGCCATGACGCGGGTCGAGGACGCGCTGGCCGAGAAGAAGCTCTCGGCCCAGATGCTGCTGCAGGTGCATGACGAGTTGATCTTCGAGGTGCCGGACGCGGAGGTCGAGAAGACGCTTCCCGTCGTGCAGCACGTGATGCAGGACGCGCCGTTCCCGGCCGTGCTGCTGTCCGTGCCGCTGCATGTGGACGCTCGGGCGGCGAATAATTGGGACGAGGCGCACTGAGCTCTTTCTTCACCTCTCCTGCAGTCGGCCGACGCCACGTACAGGTGTCGTCCCGGCCTAGCGCGCAATTGCGCGCGGGGGGCCGGGACCCATCACCACAGGATCGAGTTAGGCGAAGATTGCCCACTACGATCTCGCGTCACAACTTCTTCCTGGGGGTATGGGTCCCGGCCTTCGCCAGGACGACCTGAGGTGAGACCCCGCCTATGAATTGTCCTCCGTGCAATTGCGCGATGGAACGGCTCTACGTCGCATATTAGAACTGCTGCATCTCCCGCACCGGTTCATCCATGCCCCATACATCCGCCCTGCTCGGCTTCGCACTCGTCTGCCTCGGTCTCGTGCTCACGCCCGGGCCGAACATGATCTATCTGATCTCGCGCTCGATCACGCAGGGCCCGGCGGCGGGCATCGTCTCGCTCGGCGGCGTCGCACTGGGCTTCGTGTTCTACATGCTGTGCGCGGCGTTCGGCATCACGGCGCTGCTGCTCGCGATCCCCTTCGCCTACGACGCGCTGCGCTTTGCCGGCGCCGGCTACATGCTGTGGCTGGCCTGGCAGGCGGTGAAGCCAGGCGGCCGCTCGCCGTTCCAGGTGAAGAAGCTCGCGATCGACAGCCCGCCCAAATTGTTCACGATGGGGCTCGTCACCAACCTGCTCAATCCGAAGATCGCGATGCTGTATCTGGCATTGCTGCCGCAGTTCATCGATCCCATGGCCGGGAGCGTGCTGATGCAGTCGGTGGTGCTGGGCGCGATCCAGATTGCGATCAGCGTCAGCGTCAACGCGATGATCGCGCTCGCCGCCGGATCGATCGCCCTGTTCCTGGCGAGCCGGCCGAGCTGGATGCTGGTGCAGCGCTGGCTGATGGGGACCGTGCTGGCGGGGCTCGCCCTGCGGATGGCGGTGGAAGCGAAGAAGGTGTGAGAAGGCACACTGTCATGCCCCGGCTTGACCGGGGCATCCAGTACGCCGTGGCCTCTCGGCTCAATCACTGCCGTCTCCGGAATACTGGGTCGCCCGGACAAGCCGGGCGACGACAACGTCATTTCAATCCAGCTTCGCGTCCATGCCGCGCTTCACCGCCGGACGCGCCATCAGCGCCTCGTACCAGCGCTTGACGTTGGGGAAGTCGGCCAGATCCACCTTGTGGCGGGGATGGCGCCAGGCCCATCCGAGGATGGCGAAATCGGCGACCGAGAGGTCGCCGGCGACGAACTCGCGGCCGTCGAGGCGGCGGTCGAGCACGCCATAGAGCCGTCGCGTCTCCGCCATGTAGCGCTTCAGGCCGTAGGCGCGGTCCTGCTCGTTCTCCAGTGCAATGAAATGATGCACCTGGCCGGGCATCGGGCCGAATCCGCCCATCTGCCACATCAGCCATTCATAGACCGGAATGCGCTCACCCAGCGATTTCGGCAGGAATTTGCCGGTCTTCTCACCGAGATAGAGCAGGATCGCGCCTGATTCAAAGATGCTGACGGGCCTGCCATCCGGCCCCTCGGGGTCGAGGATTGCCGGGATCTTGTTGTTCGGGGACAGTTTGAGGAACCCGGGCGCCATCTGCTCGCCCTTGGTGATGTTAACTGGAACCACCTTGTAGGGGAGCCCCATTTCCTCCAGCGCAACCGAGATCTTGCGGCCATTCGGCGTGTTCCAGGTGTGCAGCTCGATGGTCATTTGCCTGTTTCCTTGCCCAATTTTCTTGCCCGTTTTCTTGCCCGGCATGTCCGGCATCCACCTACTCCAGGAGGCCGCCCCCCCACAACCGACAGAGCGGGATGGCCGATCCCTGTTGACGGTGGACACCCCCACTGGAATGTCGCCGCGGTCGCGGATAAATTCCGCCTCCTCTCAAAATGCTGTTCGAGGGACCGCCGTGTCGAAATCTGCCTCCCGCGCCCGCCTGTTCGAAATCATCCGCCGCCGCTCCTTCGGCCGCGGCGAGGTTACGCTCGCGTCGGGCCGCAAGAGCGATTTCTACTTCAACCTGAAGCCGACCATGCTCGACCCCGAGGGCGCGACGCTGCTCGCCGAGCTCACCTATGAGACGCTGAAGGACGACAATCTCGATTTCATCGGCGGGCTCGAGATGGGCGCGGTGCCGCTCGCCGGTGCGCTGGCGCAAATCTCCTGGATCAAGGGCCATCCGATCGCGGCGTTCTTCGTGCGCAAGAAGCCGAAGGAGCATGGCGCCAGGCTCGCGATCGAAGGTCTGCCCAAGGGCGAGACGCTTGCCGGCAAGCGCGTCGTGATCGTCGAGGACGTCACCACGACAGGTGGCTCGGCCATGAAGGCCGTGGAATCCGTGCGCGAGACCGGCGCCGAAGTGGTGCTGGTGCTGACCATGGTCGACCGCGAGGAAGGCGCCACCGATACGTTCGGCGCGGCCGGCCTGCCGTTCCGCTCGCTGTACAAGGCGTCGGAATTCCTGAAGGCGTGACGGCGCTGCGCCCCCTTCAACCGCTCATTTACCATCCCGCCTTATGGTGAATCATGTGCTGGGCCTGATGGTCGCGGCCGGTTCAGTAGCGTCGGTGGAGTAAGCGTTGCGTACAATCGTGTCCCATGCGCGCCCGCGGCGTCGCGCGATGCTTGTGGCCGCCATTCTCGCAAGCCCGCTGCTGGCGACCCCGGCTCCGGTTTCGGCCGAAGGTCTGTTCGACTTCTTCTTCGGCGGAATGCAGCAGCGGCCTCAGCGCGATGTGCCGCAGCAGGCAAGCCCCTTCGTCGATCCCTTCGCCAGTCAGAGCGGCCAGTCGCAATATGTGCCGCCGACGCGCACAGCTGCGGCCGGCGGCTCCGGCCCAGCCTTCTGCGTGCGCAGCTGCGACGGCAAATATTTTCCGCTGATGCGCGGCCTCGCTTCGCCGGCGCAAATGTGTCAGGCCTTCTGTCCTGCCAGCGCGACAAAGGTGTATTTCGGCTCCTCGATCGACGGCGCTTATTCGCAGACCGGCGAGCGCTATGCCGACAGCGAGAACGCCTTCGCCTACCGCAAGGCGCTGCGCGCCGACTGCACCTGCAATGGCCGCGAGCCGGCCGGACTCGCCCCCGTCGATCTGACCCTCGACGCTTCGCTGAAGGCCGGCGATGTCATCGCCACCAGCGACGGCCTCGTTGCCTATACCGGCATCCGCCTCGGCCAGGAGCAGACCGCGGAGTTCACCCCGGTTGCGTCCTATCCCGGCCTCACCGCCCAGGTCCGCGCCCTGCTCGGCGAGATGAAGGTGGCCCCGGTGCGCGCGGAGACTGTGGCGGCCGATGCCCCGGCCGCCCAGATCGCGCGCGAGACGCTGCCGGATGTGGCGGTGCCGAAGGTGAAGCCGGCGAGGCGGGCGGGATTGGATTAGGCCCAACTGTCGGCTAAAGCCGTCATTGCGAGCGCAGCGAAGCAATCCAGACTCTTTTCGCGGAGGGATTCTGGATTGCTTCGCTGCGCTCGCAATGACGGAGAATGTTGCACTACCGCCCGATAATCACTCCGATCACATTCGGCGCGGCCAGATATTTCTCCTCGATTGCCGCGCGCGCGGCGGCGCGGTTTTCGGCCGTGAGCAGGCCGCGCTTCTCGGCCAGGATCATCCAGCAGAAACCCCACCAGTCGGTCAGCATGCCGGTCTCGCTGACGAGGTCATAGCCCTGCTCGGCTGCGAAGATGCGCGCATGCGCTTCGTCGAGCGTGTCGAGGAAATGATGATCCTCGACCGAGAACAGATCGTCGCTGATATCGTCGATGGTGTAGCCCCAGATCGACTGGCACACCGCGTTGAACTCGCGGTCGAACTGGTCGTCGTCGATCCTCTGGCGCCGCGCCGCCTGATGCAGCCGCGACAGCGACCGGGCAAAATCGGCGATCCGGGTGAGGGCAAATTGATCGAAGGCAATGGTGGACATGTAGTCCTCGCGACTGACGTCAGACCCTAGATATTGTGTCGGCAACGCGCCGAATCATAATGATATATCAAAGACTTGCTAAAGTGTTCTTAATTTGTTCTGATGAATCCAGGTCGTCCCGGCGAAGGCCGGGACCCATAACCACCGCTGCCAGACGTTTTCGGAAATGGGGCCCATGAATGTTCCAGCCGCCTACTACGCCTACATCCTCGCGAGCCGACGCTACGGCACGCTATACATCGGCGTCTGCAACAACCTCAGCAATCGACTTGGTTTGCACCGCTCGGGACGCGGTTCGAAGTTCGTCAAGAAGTATGGCGTGACACGGCTGGTCTATGTCGAGACGTACGCATCGCCGTCCGAAGCGATTGCTCGCGGAAAAGCGCTGAAGGAATGGCGCCGTGAGTGGAAGATTCGCTTGATTGAGCAGGAAAACCAGGATTGGCGTGATCTGTCCCATCTTCTCTGACAGTGGTGTTTATGGGTCCCGGCCTTCGCCGGGACGACGCCCTTCAGGTCGCACCAGGTCAGCTCAATTCGCCGCCGACATCAACTTGTCCCCGCACGCGCTCGCGTAAAACTTGCCGCCGCATTGGCGCTTGATGGCGGCGCAGCGCTGCGCAGGCGTTGCGTTTTGTGGGAGCGAGACGGCGCAGCTGAGGCCATCGGCGCTGCGGCCGGGCCTGTCGGCGGCGAAGGCTGCGCCGGAAGCGGTGATGCAGACGACGAGGACAGCAGCGGCGGCGATTTCGATCAGCAGTCGCATCAGTGGCTTCATGGGCGCTTCCTCCACAGTGATGGCTGAATTTACGCCCAGTCTAGCACCAAATCGGCGTTTCTCCGTGCTGGTCCGGGTTCCCAAAGCGGCCCGTTCCTTGCATAATTTTGCGCCAGCGCAGTGCATTGCCGCGCCAGTCATGGTTCCGGCAAAGGGCAGGTTGCGTAGGGTTCAGTGGTGTTTCTGTCGACCAGGAAGTGACGGCCTTGCAAGATCAATCGTTCCAGTCAAATTTCCCCGCCCCCGATCAGCCCATCGACGAGCTCGCGCTGGCGGAGATCAAGGGTGCGATCCTGGCGAAGCTGCGTCTTGCCATCGGCAAGGACGCGGGCATGGCGACCAGGCACGACTGGTACCAGGCCGCGGCGCTGGCGCTGCGCGACCGCATCGTGCACCGCTGGCTCTCGGCCGAGAAGCGCAGTTACGATGCGGGCCGCAAGCGCGTCTATTATCTGTCGCTCGAATTCCTGATCGGCCGTCTCTTCACCGACGCGCTCAACAATATGGGGCTCTTGAAGATCTTCGAGGTCGCGCTCGGCGATCTCGGCGTGTCGCTGCCCGAGCTGCGCAAATGCGAGCCGGATGCGGCGCTCGGCAATGGCGGCCTCGGCCGTCTCGCCGCCTGCTTCATGGAGAGCATGGCAACGCTGTCGATCCCCGCGATCGGTTACGGCATCCGCTACGATTACGGCCTGTTCCGCCAGATCATCAATCAGGGCTGGCAGCAGGAATATCCGGACGAATGGCTCGGCTTCGGCAATCCCTGGGAATTGCAGCGGCCGGAAGTAATCTACGACGTCAATTTCGGCGGCGGCGTCGAGCATGTCGACGACAAGGGCCGCGACCGCGCGATCTGGCATCCGGGTGAGACCGTGCAGGCGATCGCCTATGACACGCCGATCGTCGGCTGGCGCGGCCAGCACGTCAACGCGCTGCGGCTGTGGTCGGCGCGTTCGCCCGATCCGCTCAAGCTCGACGCCTTCAACATGGGCGACTATGTCAGCGCCAGCGCCGAGCAATCGCGCGCGGAGGCGATCTGCAAATTCCTCTATCCGAATGACGAGAGTCCGGCGGGCCGCGAGCTGCGGCTGCGCCAGGAATATTTCTTCGTCTCGGCCTCGCTGCAGGACCTGATCAAGCGGCATCTCGCCTCCGACGGCCAGCTGCGCAGCCTGTCGAACAAGGTCGCGGTGCAGCTCAACGACACCCATCCGAGCCTTGCCGTCACCGAGCTGATGCGCATCCTCGTCGACCTCCATAATTTCCGCTGGGACGAGGCCTGGAAGATCACCGTCGCGACGCTGTCCTACACCAACCACACGTTGCTGCCCGAAGCGCTGGAGACCTGGCCGGTCGAGCTGTTCGAGCGTCTCTTGCCGCGGCATCTCGAGATCATCTACCGCATCAACGTGCAGCATCTGGCGCTCGCCGAAGCCCGCGCCCCCGGCGACATCGATTTCCGTGCCTCGGTCTCGCTGATCGACGAGAAGAGCGGCCGCCGCGTGCGCATGGGCCAGCTCGCCTTCGTCGGCTCGCACCGCATCAACGGCGTCTCGGCGATGCATTCGGACCTGATGCGAGAGACCGTATTCCACGATCTCAACCATCTCTATCCCGGCCGTATCACCAACAAGACCAACGGCATCACCTTCCGACGCTGGCTGATGCTGGCGAACCCGAAGCTCACCGAGCTCTTGCGCGAGACCTGCGGCGAGGCCGTGCTGGATGATCCGACCCAGCTCTCGCTGATCGAGGCCCGCGCCAGCGACGCCGAATTCCAGAAGAAATTCCGTAGCGTCAAGCTCCACAACAAGACCGCGCTGGCGCGCCTGATCGGCGAACGGCTCGGCATCAAGGTGGACCCGACCGCGCTGTTCGACGTGCAGATCAAGCGCATCCACGAATACAAGCGCCAGCTCCTCAATATCATCGAGACGGTCGCGCTGTACCAGTCGATCAGAGACGATCCAAACGGCAATTGGGTGCCGCGGGTGAAGATCTTCGCCGGCAAGGCGGCGGCGAGCTACCGCTACGCAAAGCTGATCATCAAGCTGATCAACGACGTCGCGGAAGTCGTCAACAACGATCCCGCCATCGGCGGCAAGCTGAAGGTCGTCTTCCTGCCGGACTACAATGTCAGTCTCGCGGAGGTGATCATTCCCGCGGCCGACCTCTCCGAACAGATCTCGACCGCCGGCATGGAGGCGTCCGGTACCGGCAACATGAAGCTGGCGCTGAACGGCGCCATCACCATCGGCACGCTCGACGGCGCCAATATCGAGATCCGCGACCAGGTCGGCGCGGAGAACATCGCGATCTTCGGCATGGAGGCCGGCGACGTGATGATCCGGCGCAAGCAGGGCCTCGATGCCTCCGACGTCATCCGCAATTCACCGAAGCTGCAGCGCGCCATCAACGCGATCGGCGCCGGCGAGTTCTCGCCCGGCGATCCCGGCCGCTTCGAATCGATCGCGCATGCGCTACGCTATCTCGACCATTACATGGTCAGCGCCGATTTCGATTCCTATTACGAGGCGCAGCGCGCGGTCGATGCGCGCTGGCTGGTGGCGCCGGCCTGGACGCGTGCCTCCATCCTCAACGTCGCCCGCATGGCGTGGTTCTCCTCCGACCGCACCATCCGCGAATATGCCGAAGAGATCTGGAACGTGCCGGTCAATCCGGTCACGCCGCCGTTCCAGACTGCCGAGGAACGGCGCGACGCCACGGGGTGATATTTCCGCAGCGTGGAAGCGGCGTTACCGCGAGGTCATTGCATCTCGCGGGAAGGATGATGATATGATCATCGTCATCTCGACCACCGGTCGTTGCGAGCGCAGCGAAGCAATCCAGACTGCCTCAACAGAAAGATTCTGGATTGCTTCGCTGCGCTCGCAATGACGAGGGAGTCGGCATCGAGGACCACCAATGCACGCCAAACTTCCACACCCCTTCGACGACGCCACCCGCATCACCGCGGGCGACTCGAGCTGGCAAGGGCACACCAGCGACGACTATTGGGCCTTTGTCGGTCCGTTCGGCGGCGCCACCGCTGCAACCATCCTGCGCGCCCTGATCGAGCATCCGCAAGCCGCAGGCGATCCGCTGGCGCTGACCGTCAATTACTGCGCGCCGATCGCCAAGGGCCCGTTCGATCTCGACATCCGCCTGGTGAAGGCCAACCGCTCCAGCCAGCACTGGAGCGTCGAGCTGTCGCAGGGCGGCGGCGAGGTCGCAACGCTCGCCACTGCCGTATTCGCCGAGCGCCGGCCGTCCTGGGAGCACAGGGTGGCGCAATACCCTGACGCAAGGCCGTTCGAGCAGACGCTGCCCTTCCCGAAGATCCAGGCATCCTGGGCCAACCAGTACGAATTTCGTTTCGTCGAGGGCGAGATGCGGCTCGGCCCGCCGCAGGCCGAGCTCGCCAGCACCTACTCGAAAATCTGGATCAGCGATCGCAGACCGCGCAAGCTCGACATGCTGTCGCTGACGTCGATGTCGGACGCCTTCTTCGGCCGCATCTTCCACGCCAGGCGCGAGCTGGTGCCGTTCGGCACGGTGTCGCTGACGACCTATTTCCACACCGACAGCGAGGAGCTCGCGTCTGAGGACATCACGCGCGTGCTAGCGACGGCCGATTCGAAGATCATGCACAAGAGCTACGCCGACCAGAACGCCGAGCTGTGGTCGCCGAACGGACGGCTGCTCGCGACCACGACGCAGATCGCGTATTTCAAGGCGTAGCTGTTTCCGCAGACTCCGTCATTGCGAGGAGCTCTTGCGACGAAGCAATACAGACTATCTCCGCGGAGGGATTCTGGATTGCTTCGCTGCGCTCGCAATGACGAATGGAGAGAGCGTACACAAAACAAAAGGGCGGCCTCGCGGCCGCCCCTTTGCACTTCAAACGCTGAGAGCTTACTCCGCCGCCAGCTTCACATCCGGAGCAGCTGCACGCACCTCTGCATCCACCTGGGCTTCGAACTTGGCAAAGTTCTTCTGGAACATGCCGACCAGCGCACGGGCGGTCTTGTCGAACTCGTCCTTGTCCTTCCAGGTGTTGACCGGGTTGAGGATCTCGCTGGGCACGCCCGGCAGCGCGGTCGGGACCGCGAAGCCGAAATATTTGTCGGTGCGGAATTCGACGTTGCGAAGCGAGCCGTCGAGCGCGGCAGTCAGCAGTGCGCGCGTCACCTTGATCGGCATGCGCGAACCGGTGCCGTACTTGCCGCCGGTCCAGCCGGTGTTGACCAGCCAGCAGTCGACATTGTGCTGGGCGATGAGATCACGCAGCATGTTGCCGTAGACGGACGGGTCGAGCGGCAGGAACGGCGAGCCGAAGCAGGTCGAGAATTCCGGCAGCGGCTCGTTGCCGAGGCCGCGCTCGGTGCCGGCGACCTTGGCGGTATAGCCGGAGAGGAAGTGATACATCGCCTGCGCCGGCGAGAGTTTTGCGATCGGCGGCAACACGCCGAAAGCGTCGGCGGCGAGCATCACCACGTTCTTGGGCTGCGGCGCGCGGCCGGTACGCGACGCATTCGGGATGAAGTCGAGCGGATAGGCCGAACGCGTGTTCTCGGTCTTGGAGCCGTCGTCGAAATCGACCATGCGGGTGTCTTCGTCGAGCACGCAGTTCTCGAGCACAGCGCCGAAGCGGGTCGACGCCGCGTGGATCTGCGGCTCGGCTTCCTTCGAGAGCTTGATGCACTTGGCGTAGCAGCCGCCTTCGAAATTGAAGACGCCGTTCGGGCCCCAGCCGTGCTCGTCGTCACCGATCAGGGTGCGGTTCGGATCGGCCGAGAGCGTGGTCTTGCCGGTGCCCGACAGACCGAAGAAGATCGCAGTGTCGCCCTTGGGGCCGACATTGGCCGAACAGTGCATCGGCATCACGCCGCGCTCGGGCAGATAATAGTTCAGCGTGGTGAAGACCGACTTCTTCATCTCGCCGGCATAATAAGACCCGCCGATCAGGACGATCTTGCGGGCGAAGTCGATGGCGACGACGTTCTCCGAGCGGCAGCCATGACGTTTGGGGTCGGCGCGGAAGCTCGGCATGTCGATGATGGTGAGCTCCGGCACGAAGGTCGGCAGCTCGATCGCCTCGGGGCGGATCAGCAGCGTGCGGATGAACAGCGAGTGCCAGGCGAGCTCGGTGAAGACGCGCGTCTTGATGCGGTAGGCCGGATCGGCGCCGCCATAGAGGTCCTGCGCGAACAGGCGCCTGCCTTCGGCATGCTTGAGGAAGTCCTGATACAGCGTCTCGAACTGCTCAGATGTAATCGACTGATTGCCGGCCCACCACATCTTCTTGTCGGTGGTGGCGTCACGCACCGTGAACTTGTCCTTCGGGCTGCGGCCGGTGAACTCACCGGTATCAGCGCAGAGCGAACCGTCGGCGGACAGCACCGCCTCGCCCGCGGAGAGCGCGTATTGATAGAGTTGCGGCGCGCCGAGGTTCCAGTGAACCTGCTTGAGATTCTTTAAGCCGAACTTGTCGGCGCCGAAGGCACCGTTGCGCACGCCCGTCTCTTGCACGAAAAATCCTCCTAGAACCCGCGACACACTGCGCGACCAAGCTTGGCGCCATCGCGGTCACCATGAATTATAGGCCGATTGGCCTCGGTTGGATGACCTAATACTGATGAACGCTGGCGTTGCCAAGCTGATCCCGCAGGATTTGGTTTATTCAAGGACCGCGCCAAACGTCGCGCATGTCAGCTCTGAACGCGCGCATCGAAAATCCACTAATGGTCGCGCAACCAATTGCCGCTTTCGGCGTTATCGAATGTTTTGCGATGCACAATGCCGTGCTGCTCTATCGTACCGCGCCTTCGCCAATCAGCGCGAATGGCCCCCACATCGCGGGATACGCATTGCGCGGCGACGAAGGATCATCAGCATAGGTTAACATCGCGCGCCGAAGGGCTTCGGCTCGACCGATTCCTGGTTCGTTTTTGAGCAGATCGAAAGTCGAAGTGGTCAAGCGCGTGGCAGCTTCTGAATCCACGGCCCAATGCGAAACGAGCAGCGCGCGTGCGCCGGCGTAGAAGAAGGCGCGCGCCAATCCAGACAGCGCCTCGGCACCGGGCTTGTCGCCAGCGATGGTGTTGCAGGCCGACAGCACGACCCAATCTGCATTGAGCTTGAGCTGCGCAACCTCGCTCGCCGTGAGCAGACCGTCGTCGAGCTCGGAAGGCTGATCGGGAATCGAGAGCGCAAGCGACGGCTCGCCTACACCCTTGATATCGCCGGCGACGAGGCCGTGGGTCGCGAAGTAAATGATGCCGTATTGAGCAAGCGCTGCACGCTTGAGCGTCGTCTCGCTGGCATCGCGACCGAGATGGATGTCGGCATCGCTCGCGCCGACGTCTTTCGCGACGGCGTCCAATTCGTCTGCGGTGTCGGGAAGCTGCGGCAGCGCCTGTGCGAGCCGCGCACGATCGACGCCTGCACCACGCCAGAAGTCGGTATAGGCTGATGTCGCGAGATTGCGCGCGGCAACTTTTCCGCTTGCTGCACGCCGATCGGAAGGAGCGCCCACGGCGGGATTGAACACGGGATCGCCAAAGCCGGTCATCGGCTTGACGCCCTCGTCCTTGCGCGCGAAAGCCCGCAGCGACTTCAGGCTGACGACCGATGGCAGCACCGAGACGGCCTGACGCCGCAGCAGCCAGGCCGCGCTGCGATAGCCCTCAAGCGTATCCGGGATCGCAGCTTGCGGCGGCTCCGTGACGAGCAGGTGAAACGGCAGCGCGGTCAGGGCGCCCGATGGCACCATGAGCAGACTGCGTTTGTCCTTGATCAGCGCCTCAACGGGACCGAGCAGCGTGACATAAAGCTCGTTGGCGAGCGCAAGGTCGAACAAGCCTGATTTGCCGGAGCCATCGCGGGCCTTGCCGACATCGAGACCTCTGCGGAACGCGCTCACCTTCTGGGCCAGCGCGTCTGCGCCAAGCGGAATCTCTTTCCACTCCGCGCTCTCGCGCGTGATGGCGATGACATAGCCGCGCTTGTCGACGACGGAATAGAGCACCATCGCCTCATCGCTAGACAGCAGCGGCTGCACGTCCTTGATCGTCAGGGGCAGCGGGTTGGAGAGTGAGGCGTAGTCGGGAAACTCGACGGCAAGCGTCTTCTGCAACGCCGCGCGCTCGCTCGCGATCGCCGCGATCCGCACACGACTGCGCTGCTCGGAGGCGACGTCGCGTTGCGCCGATGATTTCGACACGGCCGCGATGATCGCCTTGTCGAGCGCGTCGGATTCGGCCGCGAGATCCTGGTCCTTGCGCACCAGCTCGGCGAGCCGGTCGGTGCCTGCGGCAAGCCTTACTGCAAGCTTGTTCACGGCCGAAGCGGCGGACGATTGCGTGCCACGCTGGGTCGCGGCCAGCGCCTCGTCCAGCACCTTGTCATCAGCCAGCAGGGCTTGCTGGCGCGCGGCAAACAGGATCGGCAGCACCACACGCAGCTGCGCGCGATCGCCCGCGAGGGTTTTTTCCGCGAGCGGCAATGCGTCCGCAATTCGCCCTGATGCATAGAGGAAATAAGCGAGATTGCTGGTCGATGTCGCGACATCGGGATGATCGGGCCCGAGCGCATGCTCGCGGATGGCGCGGGCGCGGCGATACAGCGGCTCGGCATCGGCATAGCGCTGCTGGTGTTCGTAGAGTCCGGCGAGATTGTTCAGGGACCGCGCGACGTCGGGATGATCAACTCCCAACACCTTCTCGCGGATCGCAAGCGAGCGCTTGATCGGGGCCTCGGCCTCGGCATCACGGCCGAGATCGCGATCAAGCTGGCCAAGATTGTTCAGCAGCGTCGCGACCGCGGGATGCTCGGGACCGCCGACTTTCTGATAGATCGCGAGCGCGCGCTGGAACAGCGGCTCGGCCTCCGCAAAGTGCTCCTGCTTCACATAGAGCGTGGCGAGATTGTTGAGGGACTGGCCGACATCGGGATGCTCGCGCGACAGCGCCTTCTCGCGGATGGCCAGTGCGCGCTTGAACAGCGGCTCGGCGTCAGCAAAGCGGCCCTGCCGCTGATCGAGCGCGGCGAGATTGTTCAGCACGGGCGCAATCTCGACGCTGTCGAGGCCGGTCCCCTTCTCCATCAGCGCGATGGCACGCTTGTAGATCGGCTCAGCCTGATCGTCGTGCCCTTGGTCGGCATAGATCTGCGCGAGGTTGTTGAGTGCGGCGGCGAGATCACGGTTATTGCTGGTCTTCTCGAGCGCAGCCACCATGGCCTGCGCCAGCGGCAAGGCTTCGGAATATTTGCCGGCGGTTCTCAGTGCATTGATGCGCGCGCTCTGCGCGGCCAGACTGCCCGTCTGGGCGAGGCCGGGCGTGGCATGGGATGCGGCGATCGCAAGCGCGAGGCCCGCGACCAATGCCAAACGACGACTTACCATGAACCCTCGCTGCCAACCTCGGACCGATCACGATCTTGGGTCGCAGCGTTGGGAGGCGACGTTCAAAATGTGTCGCAGCTAGTCCGCTTTTTGGCCCACCTTGGCGCGCGCTTCGCCCGCCAGGCGGACCAGCATCTTGCGCAGCTCCGTGCCATCAGTGACCCGCTCCGGAAAATCGAGCCGCAACGCGGTCTGGCCGTCCTGCATGTCGAGGCCCTCAGGGTCGCAGCCAGTGCAGCGCCAATCACCCTCGGCCGCGCCCAGCAGCTTCGTTGCATAAAGGCCCATGGCCTCGCGGTGGTCGGCATTCATATGCTCGACAGCGCCCTCCTCCGCCGCCAGCAGGTCCTCAGCGCCGGCGAGGTCCGTGAGGAACTGCTCGGGCTTGAGATCGACAATCCGGCCAAACCCGGCGACCAGATGGGTGCCCGAGGGGATGATCCGGAAGAACGAAAAATCCTTAAATGAAACAAAGGCTTCTGCCGCCGGATGGGCATTGAGATACCGCCGCTGGAGCAAATCCTTCTCACTCTCGGCCTGCTCGGCGCGGCCCGACAGCATGATCCGGGCGCCTTCCAGCGGATCGCCGGAGGCGCGCTCGTCCAGCATCAGGGAGACCCTGTTGTCGGCGAGGATATTCCTGGTGTGGACCGCCAATCGAGAGATCAGCAGGATCGGCGAGCCGTCGGGGTGGTTCGCCAGATTGACCAGGGAACAATAGGGATCGCCGCTGCCAGCCATGAGGGTTGCGAGCGCGCCCTGCCGCGAGCGCCTCAGCAGCGATTTGGCGAGCTGTTGGGGAACAAAATCAGGGGTCGGTTGCATAGGCTTTCTCGGCTCAGGTGGTTGCAAGGCGGGCCTTTTTTCGGGTAAACCCGAGCCCGGTTATGGGTCGATATGCGGCGAATCCGCCGTGTTTCGTGGAACTTGGTCACACTTCAGCCCAGCTTGCATTGCTCGGTGACAAGGTTCGAATGCCAATTCGGCACCCATGTATGCGGCGCATCACTGGATTGCTCGCCGTTTAAGCCACGACCCAAACGGAAAGCAGAAAGCAGAGGCTCATGCCCACAATCGCTTTGGTCGACGACGACCGCAACATTCTCACATCCGTCTCGATCGCGCTGGAAGCCGAAGGCTATCGCATCATGACCTACACCGACGGCGCCTCGGCGCTGGACGGCTTCCGCACCACCCAGCCTGATCTCGCCATCCTCGACATCAAGATGCCGCGCATGGACGGCATGGAGACGCTGCGCCGCCTCAGGCAAAAGTCCGACCTGCCGGTGATCTTCCTGACCTCCAAGGACGAGGAGATCGACGAGCTGTTCGGCCTCAAGATGGGCGCGGACGATTTCATCCGCAAACCGTTCTCGCAGCGCCTGCTGGTCGAGCGCGTCAAGGCGGTGCTGCGTCGCTCGGCGCCGAAGGATCCGACCGTCGCGCCGAAGGAGAACGACGCCAAGGCGCTCGACCGCGGCCTGCTGCGCATGGATCCGGAACGCCATACCTGCACCTGGAAGAACGAGCCGGTCACGCTGACCGTCACCGAATTCCTGATTCTGCAGGCGCTGGCGACCCGGCCCGGCGTGGTCAAGAGCCGCAACGCGCTGATGGACGCCGCCTATGACGACCAGGTCTATGTCGACGACCGTACCATCGACAGCCACATCAAGCGGCTGCGCAAGAAGTTCAAGGTGGTCGACAACGATTTCGAGATGATCGAGACGCTCTACGGCGTCGGCTACCGCTTCAAGGAAGCCTGAGGCGCTACGCGCCTTCACAAAGAGCTCAAGCCTGGTTCTGATTCCATCGGGACCGGGCTTGCTCTAGGATGCGGGACCGTCGCAACGAGCTGTCCTAACGCGGGCGTAAGCATTGCTTGACCGAACGCAGCCTGATCAGAGTTCGAACGCCGAGGACATTGCATCCCACGGCGCCTCGGACCATGAGGACAAGCCGGTTGCAAGAGGCTGGGGGCCGCTGAACTGGCTCAAGCGCGCCGGACAGTTCTTCTTCGCACTGTCGTTCTCGAGCCTGACCCGCCGCATCGTCTCGCTCAACCTTGCCGGCCTCGTCGCGCTGGTCGCAAGCATCCTGTATTTGTCGCAGTTCCGCGCCGGCCTGATCGACGCCCGCGCGCAGAGCCTCCTGGTGCAAGCCGAGATCATCGCTGGCGCCATCGGGGCATCCGCAACGGTGCAGACCAATGCGATCACCGTCGATCCCGAGCGGCTGCTCGACCTGAAGCTGGGCGAGAGCTACGGCGGAGTGGATGATTCGCTGGATTTTCCGATCAACCCCGAGCGCGTGGCGCCGGTGTTGAGCACGCTGATCTCGCCAACCAAGACCCGCGCGCGGATCTTCGATCCCAACGGAAGCGTGCTGCTCGACAGCCGCGATCTCGATGTCGTTCGGGGCTTTCCGCTGCCGCCCCTGTCGGAAAAACCAGGCGTGATCGAGCGCGTCAAGGCCGCGGTGCGCACCTGGCTGAACCGCGGCGACTTGCCGCTCTATCGCGAGCTCGGGCGCGAAAACGGCAATGGCTATGTCGAAGTCGCCGGTGCGCTCCAGGGCCAGAAGCGCTCGATGGTGCGGGTCAATTCGCGCGGCGAGGTGATCGTCTCGGTTGCCGTCCCGGTGCAGCGCTCGCGCGCCATTCATGGCGCGCTGATGCTATCGACCCAGGGCGATGAAATCGATCAGATGGTCACGGCCGAGCGCCTCGCGATCCTCAAGGTCGGCGGTGTCGCCGCGGCGGTGATGATCATGCTGTCGCTGCTGCTGGCGAGCACGATCGCGGGCCCGGTGCGCCGGCTCGCAGACAGTGCCGAACGCGTCCGCCGCCGCATCAAGACCCGCGTCGAGATTCCCGACTTCACGCGCCGCCGCGACGAGATCGGCCACCTCTCCGGCGCGCTGCGCGACATGACCAACGCGCTCTACAAGCGGATCGAGGCGATCGAGATGTTCGCCGCTGACGTCGCTCATGAACTGAAGAACCCGCTGACCTCGCTGCGCTCGGCGGTCGAGACCATGCCGCTGGCGCGCAATGAGAACAGCCGCGCCCGCCTGCTCGAAGTGATCGAGCACGACGTCAAGCGGCTCGACCGGCTGATCTCTGACATCTCCGACGCAAGCCGGCTCGATGCCGAATTGCAGCGCCAGGATGCGATCCCGGTCGATCTCAAGCGGCTGCTCGGCACGCTGGTAGCGGTTGCCAATGAAACAAAACTTGGCCACGACGTCGCCGTCGAGGCACGCTTCGAGGGCCGCAGCCCGACCGATACGTTCGCTGTCAGCGGCCATGATTCGCGGCTCGGTCAGGTGATCTCCAACCTGCTCTCCAATGCGCAATCCTTTTCGGAAGCCGGCAGCAAGGTGCGCCTGACCTGCCGCCGGGTCCGCGGCGAAATCGAGATCGTGGTCGACGACGACGGCCCCGGCATCCGCGACGACGCGCTGGAGCGCATCTTCGAGCGCTTCTACACCGACCGGCCGCACCAGGGCTTCGGCCAGAATTCCGGCCTCGGCCTCTCGATCTCGAAGCAGATCGTCGACGCCCATGGCGGGCGGATCTGGGCCGAGAACCGCGCTGGCCCCGCCGACGAAGACGGCGCACCGACGGTTGCCGGCGCGCGCTTCGTGGTGAGGCTGCCGGCGCTATGAGCCAAGGCAGTCTGAACGAAGGCAGTTTGAACGAAGGCAGGTTGAACAACGGCGGGCCGAGCGTTCACGCCTCCGCGGTCAAGGTCGGGTCGTCGGCGGTGCTGATCCGCGGGCCGTCCGGCGCCGGCAAATCGCGCCTTGCCTTCGATTTGATCATGGCGGGCCGTTCGGGGGTGGTCGAAAGCTCCGTCCTGGTCGGCGACGACCGTGTCCATCTGGCGACAGTTGGCCAGGAAATTGAAGTGCGCCCCGTCCCTGTCCTGGCTGGCCTGATCGAGATTCGCGGGCTCGGAATCCGCTGCTGCGACTTCGTGGAGCATGCGACGGTCGGCCTTGTGGTCGATCTGGACGCCGAAGACGCCGAGCGACTGCCGCCGCCGGAATCGCTGAAAACCACAATTTTCGGTGTCGAAATACCGCGAATCCCTGTTGGCCGCGGCTATTCGCCCCTTCCCTTGGTTGTTGCGGCCTTGACTACTACCAAGAGTTAACCTTCGACTAACGCTTCAGCCGATTGTTTGAAGGGAAATGGTAACCATATGAACCCCACACTCGCGACCGAGTAGACCGGCGCAGCTCCCCTCATCCATCCGTCTAGATTCAGGGAGATACGCAACATCCCCTCTTGCGCGGGGGCTCTGGATGGTCAAAGTGGCGCGTTCGTGCGGCGCACCAAAAGCGCCCGCGGGAGTTTTCCGATGATTGGTCTAGTACTTGTGACCCACGGGCGCCTTGCCGACGAATTCAAGGCGGCGCTTGAGCATGTGATGGGTCCACAAAAGCAAATCGAAGCGATTACGATCGGCGCTGAAGACGATTCCGATCTCTGCCGAAGCGACATCATCGAGGCGGTTAACCGCGTCGATTCAGGCGACGGTGTTGCGATCCTCACCGACATGTTCGGCGGCACGCCGTCGAACCTTGCGATTTCCTGCATGAGCCGGCCCAAGGTCGAAGTGCTCGCGGGTATCAACCTGCCCATGCTGGTGAAGCTCGCCAAGGTACGTGAGGAGCGCCCGCTGCCGGACGCGATCGCGATGGCTCAGGAAGCCGGCCGTAAATACGTCACCATCGCCAGCCGCGTGCTCGCCGGCAAATGAGCGACGACGCGCCACAAGCCGGGGCGGGCGCGCCCGCCGGCGCGATCTCCAAAGAGCTCCTGATCATCAACAAGCGCGGCCTGCACGCCCGCGCCTCGGCGAAATTCGTCCAGGCGGTGGAGCGCTTCAACGCGCAGGTGTGGGTGACGCGCGGCGGCGAGACCGTCGGCGGCACCTCGATCATGGGCCTGATGATGCTTGCCGCAGGACCGGGGACCACGATCACGGTCGCGGCAGCCGGCACTGATGCGGAAGCTGCGCTTGCGGCAATCACCGAACTCGTTGAAAGCAAATTCAACGAGGAGGGCGTTTAGGCGTCGCGATCACTTCGCCGGCGGGGCAATGTAGATGTTCCACGTCATCGCCGGGCCCGCCTTGCCATGGGTGAATCGGCGCGTGGTCATCACGATCCGCTCGGCGTTCGGCGCGATCTCCGACACCCATTTCTCGAACGCGGGCAGGCGGCCGTCGGTCGGATCGAACACGCCGATGAAGCCGTATCTCTTGACGTCGTCGAGTGACGACAGTCCGGAGCTCCAGGCCTCGTTCGGGATGAACGCGACCGGATGGTCGGGGCTGTAGAACACCATCGGCTGGATCGACTCCATCGTGCCGGCGACGACCGCCCAGCGCGAGGCGAAGCGGGAATGCCAGGCTTGCGTCAGCTCGCGCGCGAGCTCGGAGCGCGCGCCGTAGGTCGCCGTGTTGTCCTTGTTCGCCGCCATCTCGCGCGCAGCGATCCAGGGCGAAGCGACGAGCGTCGCGACGCTGAGCACGAGCCAGATCGCTACGATGTTGAACAGCACGGCGCTCTGCACCCGCAGCGCAGGAATCGCGACCAGCGCCAAGGGCACCAGGAAGAACAGCGAGATGCCCCAGTCGGTCTTCATATAGATGCTGAAGGCGAGCGCGCCGAGCGGCGGGCCGACCGCGACGATGATCTGGATGATCCAGATATTGCGCGCCTGGGAAACATCGACGCCGGGATTGACGCCGCGCGCCCAAGCCCGCGTGACGATGCGCAAGGGTGCGCGCAACAGCAGGGTCCACCATGGCGGTACCAGCGCCATCGCAAGTGCGGCGAGCGTGACGGGGAGAGCCAGCAGCGCGGCATTGTGCAGGACGTAACCGAGCACGAGCTGATGCACGAGACCGGCGTCCTCGATGCTGTAGGTATCGCCGGCATAGGTCAGCGGCACGAAATGCGAATCCGCCAGCCAGATGATGTGCGGGATCATCGCAACGGCCATCGTCGCGATCGCGACCCAGGGCGCCGGCGACAGCAGGAACCGCATCCGTTCCGGATGGATCAGCGCGGCAAGGCCGATGGCGCCGATCATGGTCAGCACCCAGTATTTGGTCATCAGCGCCAGCGCGCCGGCGAGCCCGAGCCAGACTCCGGACTGCCAGCTCCGCTTCTCGAACGCGTTGAGATAAGCGTGCACGACGAGCGGCAGCGTCACCAGCTGCAAAAGATCGGGGTTGTACTTGAAACCCTTGAAATTGAAGATCGGGTAGAGCGCGACCATCACCACGACCAGGAAGGCGCGGCGCGGATCGACCACACGCAAGCTCACCAGCCAGCAGATCACCATGCCGACGCTGACGGTCGCCATCGCCAGCGCATAGGTCGCCCAGTCCGTCGCGGGAAAGACCTTGAACCAGAGCCCGGCGATCCAGCCCGACAGCGGCGGATGCTTGCCATAGCCCCACAGGAATTTCTGGCCCCAGCCCCAGGCTTCTGCGACGTCCATGTGAACGTCCTGCGCTGCCTTGAGGTTGATCAGGATGAAGGTCCAGATCACCGCATGGAGGATGGCCAGCTGGATCACCAGCCAGAGCCGGGCGGAGGGGGCGATCGCGTAGGCAACCAGCCAGGCCCGGAAACGGTCAAAGCTGACCCGGGCTTTTACGCGCGGTCGGGCGGAGGGGATCGAGGTGGTGGACATGGGCGCTTGCGTAGCGCGTTTTGGACCATCGTGGAATCAGCTTGGCGTGAAGAAACGCCCTGAAAATACAGCAATATGGTTGCCGCACGGGGATGTGAGTGGTATCCCGCGCCCATGACGACCGTCCCCATTTCCAACATCCGCAATTTCTCCATCGTCGCCCATATCGACCATGGCAAATCGACGCTGGCCGACCGCCTGATCCAGATGACCGGCGGCCTCTCCGACCGCGAAATGGCGGGCAAGGAGCAGGTGCTCGATTCCATGGACATCGAGCGCGAGCGCGGCATCACCATCAAGGCGCAGACCGTGCGCCTCGCCTACCGCGCCAAGGACGGCAAGGATTACATCTTCAACCTGATGGACACGCCCGGCCATGTCGACTTCGCCTACGAGGTGTCGCGGTCGCTGGCGGCGTGCGAAGGTTCCCTGCTGGTGGTGGACGCCAGCCAGGGCGTCGAGGCGCAGACCCTCGCCAACGTCTACCAGGCGCTCGACAACAATCACGAGATCGTTCCGGTCCTGAACAAGGTCGACCTTCCCGCGGCCGAGCCCGAGAAGGTCAAGCAGCAGATCGAGGACGTCATCGGCATCGATGCGTCGGACGCGGTGATGATCTCGGCCAAGACCGGCCTCGGCATCCCCGATGTGCTGGAAGCCATCGTCACCCGCCTGCCGCCGCCGAAGGGCGATCGCGATGCGACGTTGAAGGCGCTGCTGGTCGACAGCTGGTACGACGTCTATCTCGGCGTCGTCGTTCTGGTGCGCATCGTCGACGGCACGATGAAGAAGGGCCAGCGCGTCCGCATGATGGGAACGGGCGCGGCCTACGACGTCGAGCGCGTCGGCTTCTTCACGCCGAAGATGCAGCAGGTCGACGAGCTCGGCCCCGGCGAGATCGGTTTCATCACCGCCGCGATCAAGGAAGTCGCAGACACCCGCGTCGGCGACACCATCACCGACGACCGCAAGCCCGTCACCGAGATGCTGCCGGGCTTCAAGCCGGCGATCCCCGTCGTGTTCTGCGGCCTGTTCCCGGTCGACGCCGACGACTTTGAGACGCTGCGCGCCGCGATGGGCAAGCTGCGGCTGAACGACGCCAGCTTCTCCTTCGAGATGGAGACCTCGGCCGCGCTCGGCTTCGGCTTCCGCTGCGGCTTCCTCGGCCTGCTCCACCTCGAGATCATCCAGGAGCGGCTGTCGCGCGAGTTCGACCTCAATCTGATCGCGACCGCGCCGAGCGTGATCTACAAGATGAAGCTGACCGACGGCACCGAGCTCGAGATCCACAATCCCGTCGACATGCCCGACGTCGTGAAGATCGAGGAGATCCAGGAGCCCTGGATCGAAGCGACGATCATGACGCCCGACGAATATCTCGGCAGCGTGCTGAAGCTGTGCCAGGACCGCCGCGGCGCGCAGAAGGAGCTGACCTATGTCGGCTCCCGCGCCATGGTGAAATACGATCTGCCGCTCAACGAGGTCGTGTTCGACTTCTACGACCGGCTGAAGTCGGTGTCGAAGGGCTACGCCTCGTTCGACTATCATCTCACCGATTACAAGCCGGCCGATCTCGTCAAGATGCAGATCCTGGTCAACGGCGAGCCGGTCGACGCGCTCTCGATGCTGGTCCACCGCACCCGCGCGGAGGGGCGCGGCCGCGCCATGGTCGAGAAGATGAAGGAGCTGATTCCGCCGCACATGTTCCAGATCCCGATCCAGGCGGCGATCGGCGGCAAGGTGATCGCGCGCGAGACCGTGCGCGCGCTGCGCAAGGACGTCACCGCGAAGTGCTACGGCGGCGACATCACGCGCAAGCGCAAGCTTCTGGAGAAGCAGAAGGAAGGCAAGAAGAAGATGCGGCAGTTCGGCAAGGTCGACATTCCGCAGGAAGCTTTTATTGCCGCGCTGAAGGTGGATAGCTGAGGCCGGTCCGAGACTCTCGGAGCCGAACGACACAAAACTCGAAAACAACCCCATGCACAGTAGCCGACGCTTTGGCGGCGCGGCGCTATTTCGATTTTTACGAATTTAACTTGCTCCGTCGGGCAAAACAGGAGCATACTGGCATCATGGCAGCGGTGCAGCCGGCAGGCGACGATGTCCTATCAAACCAAAGATCGAGATGGAAGCGCGGGGATGAAACGGCGAGAATTCATCACGGTTGTTGGCGGCGCGGTTGCGACATGGCCCCTTGCGGCCCGCGCACAACAGATGCGCCGGATTGGCGTGCTTCTGGTTACTTCGGAGGATGATCCGGAGTCTCAGGCCCGGGTCGCCGCGTTCGAGGAAGGCCTCAACAAACTTGGCTGGACCGTGGGCCGGAATATCAGGATCGACTACCGCTGGTATGGGGGCCAGACTGAGCGCGCTCGGACCGCGGCAGCGGAGTTGCTCAAATTGTCGCCGGACGTGATGTTTGCGAATGCGAACCCGGCTACGCGAGTTTTGCGGGAGCTTACCCGCGACGTCCCCGTGGTGTTTACGACTGTCACTGACCCGGTGGGATCGGGTTTCGTCGCAAGTCTTGCGCGCCCCGGTGGAAACATCACCGGCTTTACCAATCAGCCGGTGGAAGGAGCGAAGTTCGTGGAACTGCTCAAGCAGATCGCGCCTGGCGTCAAGCGCGTATCGGTGATGGTTGGAAACTCGTCGTCCAGCGATGCGATTGCTCTTTCGGCGGAGAAGGCGGCACCGAAGTTCTCCGTCGAAAGCACCAAAGTCGTGGTGAGTAACCCCTCGATCATTGAGCCGGCTCTGACGGCTTTAGGGAACGAACCGAACGGCGGCCTGATCATTCCCGGAGACACTGTCACATCGTCCAACAGGCAACTCATCGTCACGTTAGCTGCCACCTACCGGATACCCTCCGTCTACGGCTTCAAATTCTTCGCCACGGCAGGCGGCCTGCTCTCGTATGGCATCGACGTGACGGGTCAGTTCCTGGACGCGACGAGCTACATCGATCGCATTCTCAGAGGTGAAAAGCCCGCCGACCTGCCGGTCCAGCAACCGACGAAATTTTCGCTTGTCATCAACGTCAAAACCGCCCGGTCGCTCGGCCTCACAGTGCCGCCAACGCTGCTCGCAGCCGCCGACGAGGTTATCGAATAGCGCGGCTCGCACGGTGGGGCGACTTCGTAGGAAAGGTTGAGCCCTTGCGAGGCCCATCGCTCTGGCGAGCATCCAGACCTTTACCCGGGGTCGAGTTTGATGGGTTTCGCTGATCTGCGTCCCAAGCAACCTGGCCGGACACATGCACGACCACGCCGAATGGTGTGGGGACAGTGGCAACCTGCGCGAATCCTTAGCGCGAGCTATCGAAGATTCCCGTGGGTACATGCATCGTTCGGCTCATGAGGGATTCCTTGGCCAAAGCGCCTGTCAGCGACATAACGCCCGTAGGGTAGAAAGCCAGCAAAGGGAGAAAATCCGCCTATCGAGCGCCGCAACCTAGCGTGCTCGCTTCTTTTTTGCTACCTTGAGTAGATTGTCATTCAGCCATAATTTCATCCGCCCGCATCTGAATAAGCCGGCCCCTCGGAACAGCAATATGCCAACCGCTCACCTGATCCACGGATACATCGGTGCCGGGAAAACAACCTTCGCGCGGAGGCTGGAGCGAAAGTTGCCCGCCATCCGCTTCAGTCACGACGAATGGATGGCGCGTCTCTATGGCGGCGATCCTGCCGTTGATCGGTTTGCGGATTTCCACGAACGTGTCTCCAAGTTGATCGAGACGCATTGGACAAGATGTGTGGAGCTCGGGCTCGACGTCGTGCTTGATTTCGGCTTTTGGTCCCGAGCCCAGCGGAGCGAGATCAGGGCGACCGTTCTGGCCCTGGGGGCCAACGCGCGGCTCTATCGTTTAGATTGTCCGGACGACGAAGCCTGGCGACGCGTCGAGCAGCGCAACCTCTATCTCGACGGAAGCCTGTATATCGTCCGGCACACCTTCGACGCTCTCAAGAGCCGGTTTGAACCACTCGGAGACGATGAGGAGCGAATTGAAGTTAGCTCGTAGGAGTTGAGCTGGAGGCCCATCAGTCTGTCTCTGGACAAACGACCGGCAAAGGCGTCGCCCCTCGTTTCCTATGCGGATAGCCGGTACAGAAATTCCTGACACAGTCGGGGTTCATTCCTGAGCCGCACTTGTTGCATCGAGCGACGCAGTCTTCATACGTGACGCCTGGCCGCGCTTGCTGAATGAGTGTCGGTTGCTTCTGGGCTTGTCCTTTGCCGTCCTGGGCCCACGCCGGGCTGATGGCCAATCCGACAAGCAGCAACGTCACCACTCGCCTCATGCGTCCCTCCGCTGTTGAGATGGAAGCTTGGTATGGGAGTTGCGAGCAGCGTTGACATAGATCAAGCGATGGCGGCGATGACTACGGGCGACTTCATCTTTGTCTTCGCCAACCAAGTCACTTTCCACCGGCAAGAATATTGATCGCGCTGCCGGCAATCGCAGTCAACGTAACAACCGAGATCGCCGCCTGCAGAAGCATCAGCAATTTGGCGCGACGCGTCAGCGGCAGCGCGTCGGTTGGACTGAACGCGTAGCTGGTGGTGAATGCGAGGAACAGATAATCGGCGTAGAGCGGAGACCACGATTCATAATGTGGCAAGCTGCTCCCGCGCTGTGGAAACAGAAACTCCCATGGCTCCCCGGCACGCGTGACCTCCTCAACTCCCGGAGGATCGATAATCCAATACCAGATTGAAAAGATCAAAATGTTCGACACCGCCATCAGCCCGACGTCGAGCAGAAGCGTGCGGACCGCGGGCGAACCGGAACCGAACAGGGTGGCAATGAGGCCGCTGGTCTGGCCCAGCAGTCCCAGCGTGAACCAGGCGTTGACAAGAATGATGAGCCGGAAAAGCGCATGCTTGAGTTTGAAGAGCCACAACAAACACA
This sequence comes from Bradyrhizobium sp. CCBAU 45384, assembly GCF_028128665.1. Taxonomy (NCBI): domain Bacteria; kingdom Pseudomonadati; phylum Pseudomonadota; class Alphaproteobacteria; order Hyphomicrobiales; family Nitrobacteraceae; genus Bradyrhizobium; species Bradyrhizobium sp. CCBAU 45384. The sequence goes on along the minus strand of NZ_LBIZ01000120.1, from coordinate 217,736 downwards.
GCGCCGCAACCAGGCCAACTCGCAAGACAATCAGGCCCCTTCCAAACAACGACACATCACTCGGCAGAAGGCCTCGCAACGCACCGAGCGTCATCGTGTAGGAGATGGCGCCCTGCGCAAGAGAGATGGCAAACAAGATCAAGACAACAACCGTGAGGCTATGGCCACGGTTGCGCAAGGCAGACTTCGTTGCTGAAGCGAACATGGGGCTTGATCTGGCGGTTGATCATGGCGGCTTTCCTGGTTGCCCTGCAATGGCCGCGATCAACTGCATGACATCATCGACAGTCTCTTGCACGCCGTGAACCTTCCCGCTCGCAAATCCGAGTTCAGCGTTTGCGCCGGGAATCTGACTGTCATACCTGACGCTGGCGACTTGTGATACGTTGACGTAAATCAGCATGCCGTTAGGTTCGGTCAACTTGATCCAAGTCGCTTCGCCACGTTGTCTGGCGGCTACCAGCCGCATGACGTCGTCGACATTCTCCTGCACGCCCTGGATTTTCCCACTCGCCAGACCGAGTTCTGCGTTGGCGTCGGACACTTGAGTGTCGGATCTGATGTAGGTGACTTGCGCCACGTTGATATGAACGGGCCTCCCATTGGGCTCGGTCAGTTTGAGAGAACCTAGCCGGTATCCGCTTTGCGCACGGGCCGCGCATGACCACGCCGCCGCGCCGCTGATCAATCCAAGAAATTGCCGCCGCCGCATCCCGCGCCTCGCCGTCGGCGGTCCGACCAGAATGGGCTTTGCATTCTACCCCTCCGCTCGCTAGCCCGATCGATTGCCATTCGTCGGCAGAGCGACGGTGAGCACGGCGGCTGCTCAACCGTTGATTTAGATCAACGGATCAAAGCAGAAGTAGAGACCTCTTATGTCAATTGCATCGGAGGTCCCAAGAAATCTGCTCGATCGGAATGAGGTGGTACGGCAGACCGCAGGGCGCCGGCTGACCGCGCGTGATATAATTTGGTGCAACGCAAGCATGACCAGTTAATTTCCACCCACACGGTCACCTTCCAGATGAGCGACATCTTATCGAAGCAGATCCTGTCCGGGCGGGATAGACCTCGGCTGGGGCTGATGCCGACCCTATTGCTGAGCATGGGATTGCTCGTGTTGGTTTCGGTGAGTTCAATTCTGGCCTTGAACTGGATCACCGGCCGCAGCGTCGTGGACGAACTCGCCACGCGCCTCATCGCGCGCGGGCTTGCGATCCAGGAGATGGCCCTGCGGCGACACCTGGACGCAGGAGTCGTTCAGGCAACCTTCATTGCGACAGCGATGAGCGATAGCCGTTATGCATTCGACGACCCTGCTCTTGGAGATTTCTTGATTGGCACAATGGCAGCGGCCCCCCAGGTCGGCGGCCTCCTCCTTGCCGATTCCAGTGGCAAGGCGTTGCGCGCCGTTCGGGGCAAAACCAATACAGAAGTTCGATTGGACCGTCTGGATATCGCCCGGGACCGTCAACTCGCCGAGATATCTGACGAGGTCCGAACCCGCAAACAGCCCTATTGGGGGCCGCCGCTCTATCGCGAGCCGACGCATACGACTTCGCTGAACTATCGCGTTCCCGTCTGGAAGGGAGATCTGTACACAGGGTTTGTCGCCATTGCAGTCTCGACCGATGCCCTGTCAAAGCTGTCGGCAGAAGTGAGCGACCCGCCGCGTTCGGTGGCCTTCATGTTGTACGGGCAGAACCGTGTTCTCGCGCATCCTCTTGCGCTCGATGGAAACCGCAAGCAATCTGAAGAAGCTCCATTGCCCATGCTTCGCGCGTTCGGCGACGAAGTCATTGCCGATTTTGCCAGTTTGCCGCCACTCGACGTCGTCGGGATAAGTCCGCCGACAGGAACCGTGGCACGCCAGCACACTGTCGACGGGGAGCGCTACTTCATCTTTGCGCGCGAGATCTTCGGATACGGCGACACGCCGATCACGATCGGAGCCTACGTTCTGGCACGCGCGGTCGATGCCCCCCTTCGATTGTTCTATTGGGCCTCGATCGTCGCTTCTGCCATGCTCGGGATATCGCTGATCGCGACCGCAATCATGGCTGGGGCGATCGCTCGCCCCATCCGGCGGGCCGCGCGCAGCGCCGCAGCGATCGGTACCCTTGATTTTGACGCGGTTGCACCGCTGGCGCGGAGCCGAATTCGCGAGATCAACGGGCTCGCACAGTCATTCAACGCAATGCTTGATGGGCTGCGCGCCTTTGGCCGCTACGTGCCTCGCACACTGGTCACACGCCTCGTCAAGGAAGGACGGATCGGTGCCGGCACGGAAGAACGAACGCTTGCCATCATGTTCACCGACATCGTGGGCTTTACGGCGGCATGCGAGAGCATGACGGCTGCCGAGGTCGCCGAGTTCATCAATCACCACCTCACCCTTGTCTCAGCCTGTGTCGAACAGGAGGGCGGCACCATCGACAAGTTTATCGGCGACGCCGTCATGGCCTTCTGGGGCGCGCCAGGCCGCGTGGACAATCCGGCGGCGTCGGCCTGTCGCGCGGCGGTCGCAGTCCAGCAGGCCATCGCGGCAGATAATGAGAGACGGATCGCCAATGGCCTCGCGCCGGTGCGCCTCCGGATCGGCGTCCACATGGGGACCGTCATCGTAGGTGACATCGGGGCGCCCAACCGGATCAATTACACGATCGTCGGCGACGCGGTGAACGCGACGCAGCGCCTGGAAAGCCTCGGAAAGGTTGTCGACCCCGACGCCGAGTCGATCACCCTGATCAGCCGCGAGATTTTCGAGATGCTCCCGGACGGCTTCCACTGCATCAGCCAGGGAACCCACCAAGTCAAAGGCAAGCTCGAGGGCCTCGAGGTATACCAACTCGTTGACAGGACGAGAGCTCCGGCCCACAGCACGGGCTGAAGCCTCCTAAAGGCTCTCGGGGAAGACGTAGTTCTGCCAGCTCCGCATGCGCAGCAGGATTTTTCGCAGCAATGACAGGTCGTGAAAATGTTCGGTATAGATGGCGGCTTCTGCTGCCGAACCAAGTGGCAGCTTGTAACCTGAGATGTCATCGACGAGATCAAGAACCACCATGGCTCGATCTGCGGGCACCTCCGCACCCCCGACATTCTGTAGCGTGCCTGTGGCTTGAAGCTGGCCGCTGGCAATCGCATCAATCAGGAGGCGCACCTTTGCCTTGAATACCCGGCCCGGTACGCCCTTGAACAGGACTTCAGCTTCATCCCCCTCCTTGACCCGCTGCAGGGCGTTCTGCTGAAACGCCGCTGCCAGAGCCCGATCCTTGTCGCTGTCGTTGACGAAAATCATCGCGGGACGGAAGGGTGCCGGGACCACATACACGCCTGGCCGCAAAGCAAGCTCGGTTACGAAGCCCCCCGAAGGCGCTCGAACAATTGTCTGGTCCAGATCGTATTGCGCATCGGCAAGCTCGTTGCGCAGGCGCACGATGACCGAGTGTTCACCGTCAACTGTCGCGCCGTACGCTTGCCGGGCACGATCTTCGGCAGCAACTACCTCGGCCGTCGCCTGTTTTGACGCATCGAGATTGCGGGTTGCGGTGTCGAGAGTGGCCTGCGCGACGACGTTCTGCTTGAACAAGTAGGACTGCCGGTCGAAGTTTTCCTGGGCGAGCTGCAGTTGGGCCTTCGCCTTTGCGGTCGCCGCCGCGGCCTGATCAACTGACGCCTTGAGTTGAGCGACATTGGCCTCCGCGTCCGCCAGCCCGGCTCGCTTCTCCCCGACGACATATTCGTAAGGCTTGGGATCGATCTTGAAGAGAACTTCTCCCGCCTCGAGGTGCCGATTGGTACGGTCCGCGACCGGCACTTCGACCACACGGCCCTTGACCGCAGGCAATATCGGCACGGTGGTGAAATATATGCGCGCGTTGGTGGAGAACGGATGGTTGTAGGCCATCGTTATGAACAGCAGCGAAAGCCCGAAGATGCCGCCGAGAGCGGCTGTCACCAGCGTCCATTGATTGACCGGGATTCTGAAAATCTTGAAGATGGCAACACAGATCGCCACGTAGGTCAAAGTCAGTAATATTTCCATGAGTGGCCTCCCGCTCGAGCTTTGAGAGCGAAGCAGCTATCGCCGGGTGCCGCGATCCCCCGCGGCTACCGCTTCTGTTGCCGGAGCCTGCTCCTCGATGGTCAGATCAGATGCCTCCAGCGAAGCGAGCGCAGGCCGGCTCTGTCCCTTGTTGGGTGAAGCTGCCCGGTCGCCGATCTCGAGCCTGGCCTCGACATCTGCCATTCGACGTCTGAGCTCTTCCAGTTCCGCGATCGCCTCCCTTGGAGAGCTTGGCTCGCCCGGCTTTTGACCGAAACCCCAGCCGCGATCCGGACGATACATCATCGCCCAGATCCAGAGGAACGGCCACAGCAGGTGCAGCATGAACAAGCTGATCCAACCGGCGGCGTGGATCGCGTCCTGGTGCGGATGATGACGTGCGTGCGCGATCCGGGCCGGAATGTCGTGGATCGCGATGATGCCGTAGACCAGCACGATCACGACGAAAAATAACAAGCCCAATGCGAAGTAATTCAGGAACGGGTCTTCCATGAATTTCCCTCTCGGCTAGCCACAAGGGTCCATGTCGATCCGCCGGATATCCACCCGACCGACCTGTCTCGGGTGAACCTGGAAAGCCGGACACCAGCGCAAGCTGCCCAGCCGGTTCCCGGGAGTATTGAGGTAAGTCAAGGTCTCGCGAGAATCGGTGGTTAGGTGTGAGGGATCCAGGCCGTCACGGGGTGAGCGCGTATTCGCAATCGGCGCAAGCGCAGAGGGGATACGATCATGACGCTTTTCGAACCGAGGGAGCCGGACGTCGAGCGGCCCCTGCGCTCTGCAGGGCCGGGGAGAACGAAGGGTACAATCTACCTTTTGGCAGCTTTAGCGGTCATCGTAGCCGCTTTTTATTTTATGGGCATTCTGATGGGTGACTAACGCGCCCGATGCGCCGGCCGACTGCTGCGGCGTGACGTCCTTCTCCGACCAGGAGGTCCTGCGAGCCGCGGATCCAATCGGGTGCGGTTCTAACGGCGTTTGACGGGACTCCAAGAGTGGCGGACATTTCACTTGAACGAATGGCTGATCAATTGCCGACCGGCTTCGCCGATTTGGAGGCGGACGCAATCGCGGATGGCCATCGGCACATGACCCGGCTGGCCACGGAATTGACAGAAATCCCTGCCGTTTTTCATGCAATCTACGCCTGCTATCTCGACGGCAGACTCGCCGGGATCGGCACAATGACCGACGAACCTGCCCTGGCGGGACAACCGACGTGGCGAATGCGACGGTTCTACGTGCATCGCGCGTTCAGGCGGCGCAATGTTGCCAAAGCCATTGCCACTGCGCTGTTGCAGAACGCCTCTGGCAGCGTTTCGACCGTGACCGTACATGCTGGCAATCAGACCGCGGCGCGGTTCTGGGAAGCGATTGGATTTCGCCGCGTTGCCGGTCTGGCCTGGTCTCACGAGAGAACAATGCCGGACGCAACAAACGCTCGGCCAACATGATCGCGATTTCGTCGCAGGGATCAGCCGTCCAGCAGCGCCGCCATCCGATCACGGTCGATGATGTTCGGGTCCGGCGGGAGCGAATAGCCCTCCATTGCAGCGAGTTTTGCGGCGATGCGCGGTCTGGCCATGACCTCCTGAGGCAGCGCAACACACAGCGCGATTTCGATCATGCCACGGAGCACGTCGGCGTCCTCGGATGAGGCAAGGAGAAGCTTTGCCATGACCGGGTTGGGCGCCGGCATCGGCAGGCCTGCCTCCAGCGCGTTCATCTCGGCGATCCGCGCGCGGTCCGCAGCGATCTGGTTTCGATAGAACGGACCGACCCGGCGCTCGGTCTCGGCGTCGTATTCCAGACAGAACGCTACGGGATCGTTGACGTGACGACGAGCGACGTCGCGGAGCACCTGTGCGTGCAGAAGACCGACGCTCAGGCCGCGTCCGGCGGACGGGTTGGTACACGCCCAGGCATCACCGACCGCGGCGTATCCCGTGATCACCGGCTGGCCATCGACGACAAACCGCCGGTAACGATCGATGACCCCTGCCATCAGAAGGACTGATGTGATCGGCTCTCCGTCCAGCCAATGGGCTTGCCGCGGGCATGCCGACACCACACGATGGAACGTGGCCGGATCGCGCAAGGCCCGCATCGCCTTGTTCCTTGACGAGGTATACAAGGTGACCGACCAGGTGTCGTTGTCCCCGTCCAGGGTCAGGATCGAGAACAAGCCCATCGGCGTGAGCGCGCGTCCCATCCTGCGCGGGCGCTGAGGCCCGGAAAAATATCTGGTAAAATAGGCGAAGTTGCTGTCTTCGGCTTCCTCGATCGGAGCGCGGCCTCCCGCGCCGGGAATCCATTCGCGGGCCGGGCTTCGCCGCCCCATGGCGTCTATGACGAGATCAGCGCGAATCTGTTCGCCCGATGTGGTGCGGACCCCGGTCACGTGCGGCACAGCACCGACAGCCGCTGCGCCCGTGATCAATTCGCGAACCTTGATGCCACGGCGGACGGTCACGTTGGGTGCGGCTTGCGCCATGGCGGCGACGGCCCATTCAACGATCGGCCTCCGCCCCGTGACGAAACGCAAGGCCTCATCACCGGGACGCGGTGCCTTGTCTGTCAGGGTCGGGGGAAGCGAGCGACTGTCGAGATAGTCCACCCAAACGCAGCCGGCGCCAAGCAACTCATCCGTCAAGCCAGGCAGTTCCTGATCGCTGATCATCCGAAACCGCGCAGTGAGGTTGTGAGGTTGCCTGAATTGGGCAACTCCCGGGCGCTCCCACGATTCCCATCCAATGGCGGACGCCATCGGCCGATCTGCCTGATCGGCCTCCAGGACTGTGACACGGTGGCCGTCGCGACCAAGCATCGCGGCTGCGCACAATCCGATCACACCCCCGCCGCAGATGACGACTTTGCTCATCCGTTCCTCCCCGGAGTTCGCCGGACGACGAAGTGGAGAAATCGCGATCGTCGACCACGAACAGCAACGACACAAGTTCACTCGGACACGGGTCACCCAAGACATAGGTCGATGAGGCGAAGGGGAGGTTCAAAGCTCCCCTGAGCTTGCCTTATGAGTTCCATTGGTCGGCGATGGCTCGTGCGCGACGTTCGGCCTCGCCAGCCGTATCCGATCTGCTTCCGAGAGATCCGTCTCTCCGGTGTTGACACGACAGCGCGTAGGATGGGTTGAGCCCTTGCGAAACCCATCATGCCTCGCCACAGGCGGAGGGATTGATGGGTTTCGCTGACGCTCTACCCATCCTACGAGCTCTATTGCTACTTTCCGTCTGGACCCGTGTTTGCGGACGACGCATCGAAGCAGCTGGTCGGGAGTTGGAAGTTGATGCCGACGCCGATCAAAAGGACACCGGAGGCCGCCTGGAGCATCGATCACAGACGCCAGCGGCCCAACGTCTTGCGCATCGTCGCCGTCCCGGCTCAGCCGTGGTGAAGGCTGCTGTCTGAGGAGCCCGGACCAAGGATCCGGCTCAGGCGCGGTATGAAGCCCGGGACCTCGGCAGCGTACCGCGCATAGGCCTCGCCGAACTCGGTCCTTGCCTCGCGCTCCTCGCTTCTCGCAAGTTTCACATACATGGTGGTCAGCACTGGAAACATCGCCAGCGTCAGAATCGTCGGCCATTGCAGCAGGAAGCCGAACATCACCAGCACGAAGCCGACATATTGCGGATGCCGGACATAACTGTAAGGGCCTGACGTGGCGAGGCCGCGGGTCTGCTGTGCCTCGTACAGCACGCTCCAGGCGGCCGAGATCAGGATGAAGCCGGCCGCGATGAAGACGTAGCTGAGAACGTGAAACGGCCCGGCGTGCGGATTGGTCTTCCAGCCGAACATCATCTCGAGCAGGTGGCCGGCGTCATGCGAGAACCAGTCCACATCCGGAAAGCGCGACTGCAGCCAGCCCGACAGGAAGTAGATGGTGAGCGGAAAGCCGTACATCTCCACGAACAGCGCCACCAGGAACGCGCTGAAGGCGCCAAAGGAGCGCCAGTCGCGCGAGGTCTGCGGCTTGAAGAAGCTGTAGGCGAACAATATGAAGACCGCCGAATTGACGATGACGAGGCTCCAGAGGCCGTAGGCGGGTGCGGTGTCGTGCATCACACGTTCCTTCGACCGTTCAGACGATCGCCGCCGTGATGGTGGCCGTGTCCTCCATGCATGAAGAAGTGCATCAGCGGACAGGCGAGGAGCGGCAGCCAGACGAACAGCCCGAGCACGTGCGCCCTGTGCTCGGTGAACAAGAGCACGCCGGCGATGATCAGGAAGCCTATCAGCGCGATGCCAGCCTTGGCTTTGATCGACATGCCCTCTTGGTGGCGCTCTCGATCGTCGGAATGGTCCTGCACCGACATAGCTATGCTCCTGCGATTGCCGGAGCTTAGCGGCGCGGTTGTCTTCATTGTTGATGCACGTCAAGCCTTCGGCGAAGGCCCCTTTGCCCGGCCGAGGAATTTCACACGACGGTCAACAGGCCCGCTTCCGCATCCGGGCAAGCCCGAGACAGGCCAGGGCAAGGCCCATCGCCAGGGCCGGTATGCACGCATCGTTAACAGGTGCGCCATCACGATCCGATCCTGCGATCTTCATCGGGATCGACGCATGCATACGCTCGCAATGGCCGTTGCATACGGCCTCTACCTCGCCATCGTGATCGGAGCGATAGGGCTCGCGATCATTGCCGTGTTCTGGCTCCCCGATCGCCTGCTTGGATTTCGGAGAGTCGAGGGGATCGTGGTGGTGCCCCTGGCGACGATCGCGATCTGGCTGCTCTTGTCCTATGGAGCGGTGCCACTGCCCGGCATCCTGATCATCAGTCCGCACAAGCTTCTGGCAGGCCTGGCACTGACCTGCGGATTGATCTGGTGCTTTGTCGAAGACAATTGGCTGTGAGCTTCGACTGCGCAAGCGCACCTATCGGGGACGCGGAAGGCGGACCGGCTCGGCCGGCCGTTCCTGCACATAGGGGTTCGTCAAGCACATGGCGGAAAGGCCTGAAGCCGCCGCCCTGCACTGCTCCCACGAACTATATTGGCATGAAATATAGGTGCCGCCGCCCCACTCCCATGTCTGCAGGCAGACCGGATAATTGCCGTTGAACCGTTGAGCTGAGGCCGGCGTGGACGCAGACATTGCGATCCAGGCGAGGAGAAGAAGAACCGCGCGCATCATGTGACTCCGGGGATTTTCGAATCCGGCTTGCAGCAGCGTACTGCCGAGCGCTTGCCGGACTTACTGTGATCTCTGCGTCCGGCGCGGAGGCGGAGGCGGCGCCGCCTGCCTGAACCTCACGCGCGGATTGATATCGCAGTAGAGGTTCCATCGTCCGGATGCCGAGGCCAGGCACTGCTCTCGCGTCTCATACATGCAGTCGCCGGAATAGCCGAGCTCTCCGCCCATGACGCACCAGGGATAATCACGGTCAGCGCGGGCTGCGGAAGAGAGCCCCACCACCATGACAACAACCAGAATGGCGATTCGCATGAGATCCTCCATCTTGTCAGCCGAACCGCGCCGCAAAATGCTGGACCCTGGCAATGTCGCCGGTCGGCTGAACATGGCTTACGAATTGTTCCCCGAAAGGGCAAGCACCAATCCTGCAGCGCACGACATCGTGCCTCATCTGTCACGAGGGATCACCATCGGGTTAGGAACGTCCTCACGCGGCTTCGGTTGACCGGCACAACCTCAAACGGAGTTGAACGATGCGAAAGACAATTTTCTCGCTGACCATGTGCGCGCTGCTTGCCGGAGCGTCGATCGGTTTCGCCCACGCGCAGGCAGGCGGCAGCGGCGCTGGCGGAGCAGGTGCCGGCGCTGGTGCCGGAACAGGCGGTGCCGGTGTGGGGACCGGAGCAGCCGGCTCCTCGGCGGGTACCGGATCGAGCGGCGGCACAACCGGGATGGGCGGCAGCGCTGGACCCGGAAGCACTGGCGGGGCCGCGTCGGCAGGCGGCAGCAATGGCGGTCAGGGAGGAGGTCCCCAGGCCCTTCGTCCAGGCAGAGCCAAAGATCCGACCCGTCGCTGACGCTATCGCCCTGTCACCTGATACGGAAAGAGGCTGCTGAGCCCCGCTCGGCAGCCTCTGTTTTGTTAACTCGGCGCCTTACGACGCCTTCTGCTTCGCCTCGACATATCGTGCAAAGTTGTCGAGAATCGCCTGCCAGCCGGCTTGCTGCTGCTCGACCGAATGGGTGGTTTCGCCATCGAAGGCGACGCGGACGACAACGCCCTTGGGGCCAGGCACGAAATCGACCTCGGCCTTGCGATCGCCGAAGGCATATTCGATCCGCTTGTGCTCGAGGATCTTCGTGTAGGTGCCGGCGAAGTCGAAACCCATGCTGCCGTCCTTGGCCTCCATGCGGGACGAGAACAGGCCGCCTTCGCGCAAATCGACCGTCGCCCTGGTCGTATGCCAATCGTCCGACGCGGCGTTCCACTTCACGATGTCGGCAGGCGTCGTGTAGGCACGCCAGACCTGATCGATGGGGGCGGCGACGCTGGTTTCGACGGTGATTCTCATGGGTTATTGCTCCAGTTCGATATTTGACGGCGCGAGGTGACGACATCGCGGCCCGTGCGCGGGATTGGTTGACAGCACTTCCGCGGCGTGTCCACCCAAGGACGGTCGAGACCCGCCCATGCCGACATGGTCGCGCCGTCAATGCGATAAAAAATGAAAAGCTGACGCCGAGGACGACCGGCCTGCTTGCGGCCGGCGCGTCAGCAGACCTTCTGAAAGCGCGCGCGCCAGCGCGACGCCTTGACTGGCGGCAGCACGTAGCTCTTGCCCTCGGCCGAAACCGTCAGCGGCTGGCCGGAGCTTAGGAGATCCAGGAATTGAGTTTCCAGCTCGCCCCATTTGTCCTCGCTGAGGTCGGGATGGCCGAGGTCCGCCTGGTTGAACCACGAGGTGTCAGGTGGGAAGTTTTCGGGGGCGGCGTAGGTGAAGCCGGCAAAATCCATCTGCGTCTTGCCGTTGCCGATCGTGATCGTGGCCTCGGTGTGATCCTGCTTCGGGGCCTGCCCCGGATAGACCGCATCGAGCTCGTAATGCGTCCCGCAGCCGAAGCGAAACACTGTCTTGTGGTTGACGTCGTTAAAGGTGAGCCATGGCCGGTCGTAGCGGTCCATCTCGAGCGTCCATGCGCCGCGCCAAGTGTCCTTCGACGGGCCGCCGGCGGCCGTTGCGGCAGACAATCCGAGCCACGACAGGGCCAGGACAAGTCCGAGCAGTCTTGCAAGCATCGGCACGGCAACCTCTCAACGCGATCCGCGATGATCCTCACAGCAAAGGCGCTTCGCGCGGGCCTGTTCAGATCGCCCCTGTCTTGCCGCGAATGGCCATCGACCGCTTGATGACTTGCTGCGCGTCGGCGTAGCGGCCCTCATCCTTGTAGAGATCGGCCAAATTCTCCAGCACGTCGGCAATGTCAGGATGGTTGGGGCCGAGCGTCTTCTCCATGGTGGCGACCGATTGCTTGTACAGCCGCTCGGCGTCAGCCAGACGGCCCTGGCGCCCGTAGAGTGCGGCCAGGTTGTTCTGCGCCTGCGCGATATCGGGGTGATCGGGCCCATACGCCTTCTCCGTTACCGCCATCGCGCGCTTGAGCAGCCGCTCGGCCACGGCATAGCGATGCCGGTGGATATAGGCGTCGGCGAGATTGCTCATCAGCACCGTGGCTTCGGGATCGTCCGGACCGTGCGCCTTCTCGAGCACGGCGAGCCCGCGCTTGAACAGCGGCACGGCCTGGTCGTAGCGGTGCTGATTGCTGTAGACGGCGGCGAGGTTGCTCAGCGCCAGCACGATGGAGGGATCGTTGGGACCGCGCGCCTTCTCGCCGATCGCGAGCGACCGCTTCAGCGGCGGCTCCGCATCGGCGTAGCGCTCTTCCACGCGGTAGAGCTCGCCGAGATTGTTCAGCACCATCGCGACCTCGGGATCGTCAGGGCCGAGCGTCTTCTCCCGGATCGCCAGCGAGCGCTTGTACAGGAGCTCGGCGACCGGATATTGACCGAGATTGTAATGAATGGTGCCGAGGTCATTCAACGGCATCGCGACGTGGGCATCGTCGGCGCCGAATTCCTTCTCGCGCAGGGCCAGCGCCTGCTGGGCGAGCGGCAGCGCCTCGGTGTATTTGCCGGCCCGATAAAGCTCTTTCATCTGCCGGGTGAGCGTGCCGGCCTCATCCTCGCTTGCATGAGACGGCGTGGCCAGCGACAAGCTTAGCGCGAGCGCGGTCATCGCAACACAGATCGATGCTTTCAGGGCCTTCATCGCACGTTCCTCGCCGCTGATGTCAGGGGCTTCAGTGGCTTTGGTGCGCCTGGAGGCCGGGCAGGTTCAATGCGGGCGGGATCAAGTGAAGAAGTTGCGCAGCTTTTCGATCACCAGCTCCGGCGCCTCCTCGGGCAGATAATGTCCGCAAGGCAGGCTTTCGCCGCTGATCTCCACGGCCTTTTCGCGCCAGGTCTGGCGCACGTCGTAGGTCGATCCGACGACGCCCTTTTCGCCCCACAGCGCGAGCAACGGGCACGCGATCCGCTTGTCTGCATCGGCCGCATCGTGGACCAGATCGATGCCGGCGGCGGCGCGGTAATCCTCGCAGACGGCGTGCAGCGTCTCAGCCGTATAGCAGCGGCGGTATTCCGCGAGGGCGAGCGGATCGATCGCGCCCGGCGTCTTGTTCTGCTTGTTGATATGCGCCTGCAGATAGAAGTCGAGATTGTTGCCGATCAGGGTTTCCGGCAGCGGCGCCGGCTGGCTCAGGAAGAACCACCACATGTAGCGCATGGCGAACTCCTTGTTCGCCCTGGCGTACATCGTCGCGGTCGGCGCGATGTCGAGCACCGCAGCCCTGGTCACGGCGGCGGGATGATCCAGCAGCAGGCGGTGCAGGACGCGCCCGCCGCGGTCGTGACCTGCCGCGAAGAAGCGCTCGAAGCCGAGCGCGCGCATCACCTCGACCTGGTCGCGCGCCATCTCGCGCTTGGAATAGGCGATGCTGTCCTTTCCGCCGTCGGGCTTGCTGGAATCGCCGTAGCCCCTGAGGTCGGTGAGCACGACCGTGAAACGCTCGGCGAGCTTTGGCGCGACCTTGTGCCAGCACACCAGCGTTTGCGGATGGCCGTGCAGCAGCAACAGCGGCGCGCCCTCGCCCTTCACGAAAGTATTGATCTCCGCGCCCGATGTCTTGATGCGACTGCCGTGAAAGCCCGGCAGCAGTTTTTCGATCTGATCGGTGGGCACGGCTGTCTTCTCCTCGGCGAACGCGGGCAGATTTAGCATCGTCGAACCAATCGCGCCCGTGGTCGTCGCCGCCAGCGCCACCAGGCGGCGGCGGGTCAAGCTCGCATCGGACGGACGTTCTGCCTGCCTGTTGTCGGACATATCGCACTCCCCGGACGGAATTGGCTTTTCCGGGAAGGTGCCGGCCTGACCGGTGGAAATCCAATGTCAGGTCAAAATATGATTATGCATGGCTTGCATAACCAGCTCGGCCGAGTAACGCCGATGCTTCGATCAATTCCGCGAGGTCGCCGGCAGGATGTAGCGATCCAGCAGGTCCAGCTCGGGCGCGACCATGTTCTTGGATTCCCGGCCCGCGTTGAAGACGACGACCATGTCGAGCGCGGGGATGATGATGGTCTTTTGCGAATTGAAGCCAAGTGCAGCGGCCCATTGAATGGCGCCGTCCTTGTCGGGCGAATGCCCGACCCACCATTGATAGCCATAGCTGAACGCGGCCTTGTCCGTCTCGATGTGCGCGGCCGTCGATTGATCGATCCAGGAGGCCGAAACGATCTGCCTGCCGTTCCAGGCACCGCGATTGAGAACGAGCTGGCCGATCTTCGCCCAATCGCGCGGCCGCAGGCTCAGGCCGCTCGACGACGTGGGAAGACCGTTCACCGGATGCTTATACCAGGCAACATCCTCGATCCCGAGCGGGGCGAAGATATTCTCCCGAGCCAGCACGTCGACGCCTTTCCCGGTGACCTTCTTCAGGATGGTGCCGATCAACTCCGTTTCCGCATTGTTATACTGGAAGGAAACGCCGGGAGCCCTCTCGAAGCCCAATCCTGCCGACATCGTCAGGAGATGGCGCAACGTAATGCGATCGTTGTCGGATCCGCGCAAGCTCGCATCGTCGGGCAGATACGACGCGATCGGAGCGTCCAGATCCTTGATCAAACCGCGATCCATGGCGATGCCAACCAGCAGCGAGACCACGCTCTTGGTCATGGAATAGCCGTTGTGCCGCGTGGTCGCGTCGTAATTGAGCTGATGCGGATAGTCGTAGTAGCTCTCGTAGACGAGCACGCCGCGCCTGATGACGATGATGTCGTCGACATTGGCGAGCTTGCCGCCGCGGATACCCTCGTCCATCGCGCACAGTAGTGCCGCGTTCAGCCCTTGCTTGTCCGGCGCGGACATCGCCCATCCGTCGTGAATTTCGTGCGGACTGCCGCAGGCTGATGCAGGCTCGGCGGTGACGGGACTGAAGATCATGGCACACACCGCTGCAACGACGCTGGTCCATGTCCGCATGTCAGGCCCCACCATTCCCCACGACGACATCGCGAGAATGCCGTTCGATGTGTGACCGTTTTGCGGCGTTGCAAGCGTCGGACGAGCCTTCATTTCAGGCAGGCGAATGCAACACGGCGCGAGGGGATGATGGCGATCAGGCGAAGTCCGCGATAACATATTGTCGCGGACATTGGACACGTATCGATGGCTTTCTGGATCGCGAGCGCAGCCGGATTGGTGATCGCCTATCTGCTCGGCTCGATACCCACGGGCTATCTCGCGGGCAAACTGCTTGGGGGCATCGATATCAGGGCGCATGGCTCCAGATCGACCGGCGCGACGAATGTGCTGCGGACTCTTGGCAAATGGCCGGCCCTGGCGGTGCTCGTCGTCGATGTGCTGAAGGGCGTGGCTGCGATCCTCATTGCCCGCGCGTTCTGCCCCTGGCTGTATGGCGTAATGTCTCCGACCTCGCCGACGGCGGCCGATCTGCAAGCCTGGGTGCCATGGGGGGTGAGCCTTGCCGGCATTGCCGCGTTGCTCGGTCACGGCCGCTCGATCTGGCTGAATTTCACCGGCGGCAAATCGGCGGCGACCGGTCTTGGTGTGCTGCTGGCGATATCATGGCCGGTGGGACTGGGTGCGGCGGCAGTCTTCGGCATCGCGCTGGCGCTGTCGCGGATCGTCTCCTTGAGCTCGATGCTGGCGGCGATGACCGCCGTCATTCTCCTCTGCAGCCTGCCGCACCCGCTGCCCTATCGGCTGCTGGTGATCGCAGGCAGCCTCTATGTGATCATCCGCCATCGCGCCAATATTCAGCGGCTGCTCGCGGGCACGGAGCCGCGGCTCGGGCAAAGCAGCCCGGTTTCGTGAGCGCCTAATTCACCACCTGCAGCGCAGCTGTGAATTTGCCGAGATCGGCGCGGGCGACTTCGTCCGGCGCCCATTTTGGCAGGTCGGCGAGCTCGGCGATCACGCGCGTGCGGTCCTCCGGCAACAGATAGCTCGCCCAAACCTCGCGCGTGTCGCGCAGCGAAGCCGCCACCAGGCGGGCGTTTTCGGGCTTGCTGGCGCCCTGGATCGCCGCGCAGACCGTGGACAGGATGTAGAGGGCGCTGTTCCTGCGGAGGCCCGCAAATCCCTCCTCGCGGATGCGGGTGCGATGCTCCGGCGGGAGCTCGTTCCAGAACATCTGGCTCGCAACCGCCTCGCGGGCGAGGCCGCGGATCATGAAGCTGACCGCCGTCGCGTATTGGTCACCATACTCGATCATATTGCGCCCGGCCGCCACGAGATCAGGCTGTGGCCCCGGCTTGGCGCCGTAGAAGATGAAGAGCTTGTGGCTCTGGTTGGCGGCGTCGATCCAGTCCGGCAGCCAGTTCATGTCGCTCGCCTCCGGGGGCGGCAGCAGGGCGAATGCGTCGACGTCGTAGATGTGGCCAAGCATGGCGGCGACGTCAGGCCGGGTCAGGTCAGGCCGCTGGCCCTTTTTCGCGACCCCGTCGATATAGGCCTTGAAGGCCTTGGCGGCATCGCGCGCGGCGTTCAGCTCGTGGATGCCATCCTGCGCAAAGGCGGGCGAGGCGAAGGCGAGCAGGACCAGGAGGATTCTGACGATCGGCATCACAATTGGTCGCAGGCCGCACGGCCGAGGTTCAGAGCGCCGGCAGGCCGGGCGGGGCTTTGCGCAGCTGCGAGGCGTGCTCATAGGCGTAGGCGAGCCGCAACAGCTTGTGCTCGCTCCAGGCACGGCCTGCGAAGGTGACACCGACCGGGCAATCCATGTCCGTACCGTCGGCGCCAGGGTCGAGGCCTGCGGGCACCATGACGCTGGGATAGCCGGCGTTGGCAGCAATCGCTGCGCCCATCGCGGCGGGGAACAGGACGGCATCAAGCTTGTGCTGGTTCATGTAGGCATCCATGCCATGCGTCCTGGCCGCGAGCAGATCCATGGCGCGCGCGGATTTGTACTCGCGCTCGCTCAGATCGCCTTTGGTGAGGTCGGCGGCGAGAAACAGGTCCTGGCCGAAGCGCAAGGCTTCTTTCGCGTTCGCCGCGTTGAAAGCGATGATGTCGGCCATCGTCTTGATTTCGGTATTGGTCGCCCAATCCTTCAGATAGAGATTCAGACCGTATTTCAGCTCGTAGAGAAACACGATCGGCGCGCCGGTCGGATTGCCCTTGTTCTTGCTCAGCGGATTGCGGTTGAGCACGGCCATCTTGGTGCCGGGGCCGGCCAGCCAGCCACGCGTCGGCATGTTGGCGCGCACGATGACGGCCCCGAGATCTTGCAACATCCCGATGACCTCGGCCATCAGCTTGGCGCCGTTGGGCGGCAGCTTGCCGTAATAGCAATCGTTCAGCGGATCGGAGGGATCGCTCGGCACGCCGATGCGCGCCTCTTTCAGCGCATCGCGGGCGAGATCGGCGGTGTAGTCAGCCGGCCTGCGCAGCCGCTCCGTGATGGGATCGCGCGGGTCGCTGACGGCCAGCACGTTCAACAATATCGCCGCGTCGCGTACGGTGCGTGTCATAGGCCCCGCCGTGTCCTGGCTGTGCGCGATCGGCACGATGCCCGCGCGGCTGATCAGCCCGACCGTCGGCTTCACGGTGACGATGCCGTTGCGGCTGGCCGGATGCAGCAGCGAGCCCGAGGTTTCGGTGCCGATCGAAGCCGCGCACAAACCGGCCGCCACGGCGACAGCCGACCCCGAGCTCGATCCACCCGGAGTGACGACCGGGATGTCGTGATCGCCCATCAGCGCCGGCGCGAAAGGATTCCTCACCTGACCGCCGAGCGAGGAATAGCCCGAGGGCATCTCGACCGCGAGAATGTTGGCGAACTCGGTCAAATTCGCCTTGCCGAGGATCACCGCGCCGGCCTTGCGCAGCAGCTTGATGACCGTGGCGTCGCGCCGCGCGCGCGCACCCTCCAGCGCCAGCGATCCCGCCGTGGTCGGCTGCCGGTCCGAGGTCGCGATGTTGTCCTTGACCAGGATCGGCACGCCGGCCAGCGGCCGTTTCGCCGACGGTCTGGTGCCGTCGAGCTCGCCTGCGATCGCGAGCGCGTCCGGATTGAGCGCGCGGACGGAATTCAGCGCCGGCCCGCCGCGGTCATAAGCTGCGATGCGGGCGAGATAGGCTTTCATGAGCGCGGTCGCGGTGGTGCGCCCGCCGGCGAGGGCCTCGATGATATCGCTCATCGGCGCATCCTCGAGCCTCAGCTCGGGCGGCGTGGCGGCGCCGCGGGTTGGCTTCTTCATGACGTGCCCCTCGTATATGCTACAAAACGTAGCATTCAACCCGATGGCTCGACAAGGTGATCAGGAGCGCAGCAAGGCGTTTCATCTCTGTGCGCGTGGCTGACGACACGGGCCACCTTGATCCCTCCCGCCGAATAGACCACCATCGCGTTTCACCGCTCACGGTAGAAGGGGCGAGGAAGCGCAGACATGGACGGAACTGTCGGATTCGATCTCGTCGCGCGGGCGCGGGCCATCGCGCCGCTGATTGCTGACGAAGCAGACGAGATCGAGCGGACACGGCGGCTGACGTCTGGCGTCGTCCAGGCGCTGATCGGGAACGGGCTCTATCGCGCGCTGCTGCCGCGGAGCCTCGGCGGATCGGAAGCACCGCCAGAGATCTTCATGCAGATGCTGGAGGAGGTCGCCAAGGCCGACGCCTCCACGGCCTGGTGCCTCGGCCAAAACAGCGTCTGCGCGATGATCGCCGCCGCCCTCGACCACGATAGCGCGCACGAGATCTTCAACACCGCATCAGGCATCCTCGCCTGGGGCGCGGTGGCGCATGAGGCGCACGCGGTGGAAGGCGGCTACCGCGTCACAGGGCGGTGGGATTTTGCCTCGGGCTCGCGGCAGGCGAGCTGGCTCGGCGCGCATGTCCGCATCGTCAATGCCGATGGCACGCCCCGGAAAAATGCCGATGGGTCGCCGGAGTTGCGCACCATCCTGTTTCCGCTTGCCAGCGCGGTGCTGCACGACGTCTGGCAGGCGATCGGCCTTGCCGGCACCGGCACCGATTCCTATGAGGTGAAAGACCTCTTCGTCCCCGATCGCTTCGCCGTATTCCGCGACGTGCCGGAAGCCTTGCGCGAGCCGGGCCCGCTCTACCGGCTGCCGACCGGCTCGACCTTCAGCCTCGGCTTTGCAGCGGTCTCGCTCGGCGTCGCGCGCGCGACGCTGGATGCGGCGATCGCGCTGGCGCGCGGCAAGCACCAGTCACTGGCCGCACACGCGATGCGCGACAATCAGGCGGTCCAGGGCCTGGTCGGCCGCACCGAAGGTGACCTGCGCGCCGCACGCGCCTATCTCTACGCGACAGCACATGCGATGTGGCACGACCTCTCGGCATCAGGCGTCTTCAGCGCGGCGCACCGGAGCGCCGTCCGCCTCGCCGCGACCTGGACCATTCAGCAATCGGCAAAAGTGGTCGACACCGCCTATCGCATGGCCGGCGCCACGGCCGTATTCCGCGGCAACCCGTTCGAGCGGCGGTTTCGCGACATGCACGCCATCACCCAGCAGATCCAGGCGCGCGATACGCATTATGAGGATGTGGGAAAGGTGATTCTCGCCGGCGGCTGAGAGGCCGCCACATCGTCCGCCACGACCCGCAGCAGCACATCCTTCGAACGGCGATGCCAGCAGAAAGTTGCGTCCCTCGACGAGGCGTAGCCCGGCCGGGTGCGAATGTGCCGGGGGCGGCTACTATGGCGGCGGCTACGGCTATGTCGACGATTCCTGCCTGCCCTCCGGCCCCTACTCCGGGTATTAGACGCGAAGCTCGCGAACGTGAGATGCAGACGCCAACCCGCGCTGACGCTGCGCTCCCTCCCCCGCTTGCGGGGGAGGGTTGGGGAGAGGGTGTCTCCCTCGCGAGAACCCCCAAAGAGGAGAAAGCCCTCACCCGCGCCTTCGGCGCGACCTCTCCCGCAAGCGGGAGAGGTTAGCCGAGAGAGCGGCGCGTCCCTTACATTGGAGAATCATGATGAATCGCGCTTTGGATCACGCCACCAGCGCGTCGTCGTCATCCGCGCCATCAATGCCGCGCTGCGCCGCGAGCAGGCTGATGATCTCGACGTTCGGCCGGGCCTTGCTGAACAGAAAACCCTGCCCCTCGTCGCAACCTTCGGCGCGGAGGCAGCTCAGCTCGGCTTCGGTCTCGACGCCTTCGGCGGTGATGGTGACACCAAGGCCTTTGCCGAGGCTGACGATGGAGCGGATGATCGCCTGCGCCTCGCGGTTGGCACCGAGATCGCGCACGAAGGACTGGTCGATCTTGATCTTGTCGAACGGGAAGCTGCGCAGATAGCTGAGGCTGGAATAGCCGGTACCGAAATCGTCCATCGAGATGCGCACGCCGAGCGCACGCAGCGCATGCAGCGTCGCCAGCACCTGCGCGCTCTTCTCCAGCAGCAGCGTCTCGGTGATCTCGAGCTCGAGCCGGCGCGGCGGCAGGCCGGAATGCTTCAGCGCGTCCGTCACCACCGACAGCAGATTGCCGCTGCGAAACTGCAACGGCGACAAATTGACGGCGACGCGGACGTCGTCCGGCCAGGTCGCGGCATCGAGGCAGGCGCGGCGCAGCATCAGGCCACCGAGCGGATTGATCAGCCCGGTCTCTTCAGCGACCGGAATGAACTCGGCCGGCGAGACCATGCCGCGCTCGGCATGCGGCCAGCGCACCAAAGCCTCGAAGCCGGTGATTCGGCCGCTCGATAGGTCGATCAGCGGCTGATAATAGGGGCGCAGCACGTCGTTCTGGATGGCATCGCGCAGCTCGACCTCGATCTTGCGGCGACTCTGCGCCCTGGCATCGAGCGCGGCCTCGAAGAAGGCGAAGCTGCCGCGCGCATCCTGCTTGGCGCGCGACAGCGCCATGCCGGCGCTCTTGAGCAGCTTTTCGGACTCCTCGCCGTCGCCGGGCGCCATCGCGATGCCGATGGAGGCGCCGATCACCACGGAATGGCCGTCGAGCAGATAGGGATCGGCGATGGCCTCGAGCAGCCGCTTGGCGAGGCCCACCGCGTCCTCGGGCCGCGCCAGGCCGCTCTGCGCGATCGCGAACTCGTCGGAATTGAGCCGTGCCAGCGCGTCTTCCTCGCGCAAGGTCGAGCGCAGCCGCTTGGCGACGCCGCGCAACAGCTTGTCGGCTATCGCGTGCCCCAGCGTGTCGTTGACCGCCTTGAAATTGTCGAGCCCGAGCATCAGCACCGCGACCTTCTCGGAGCTGCGGCGGGTGTGCAGCAGCATCTCGTCCATGGTCTGGCGCAGCAAATTGCGGTTCGGCAGGCCGGTCAGGGCGTCATGCTGGGCCATGAAGGCAAGCCGCGCCTCGGCGCGCTTGCGCTCGGTGATGTCCATCAGCGCCAGCAGCACCGCGGGCCGGTCGGCATAGGTCAATTCGCGGGAATAGATCGCAAGGTCGATCAGCGCACCGTCGGCCTTGACGTGCTTCCAGATGCGCGCGGCCTGCTCGTCGCTGGACCGGTCGGCGGTCCAGGGCGGCTCGCTGTCGAAGGCCTGCAGCGAGCGGATCTTCAGCCGCTCGAACTCGGCGCGGCTGTAGCCGTAATGCGCGATCGCGGCGTCATTGACGCCGAGGATGCGCTCGTCGTCCAACGCGCAGACGATCATGGGGACGGGATTGCCGTCGAACAGCAGGCGGAACGAGGCCTCGCGCTGCTTCAATTCGGTGATGTCGACGCGCAGGCCGACCACGCCGCCGTCATCGGTGCGGCGTTCCTCGATCAGAATGACGCGGCCGTCGGACAACGTCTGCTCATGACGCTTGCCGGGCTCGTAGAGCTTCTTCAACCGTGCGGCGATCCACTCCTCCTCGTGGCCGGCCGCTTCGGGATAGTCGCCGCGGGCGACGCCGACGCGCAGCGTGTCCTCCAGACGCGCGCCTTCCTGGAACAGATCGGCGGTCTTGCTGTAGATCTCGGCGTACTGCTTGTTCCAGAGAACGTAGCGGCCTTCGGGATCGAGGATGACGATGCCTTGCGGCAGGAGATCGACGGCCTGGCGCAGCCGGTCGTGCGACCTGCGGGCTTCCGCGATGGCGGCTTCAGCTTCCGCGCGGCTCTGCATGAGCAGATCGCGTTCGATCAGCGGACGATTCGCGCGCGCAAAGCGCGGCTGGCGCGGCTGTCCCGCGACCACGCCCTGCTTTCGCTTTTTTGTTTTTTTGGACCCCAAACTCAACTTCACACGCCTTAACCGCGCCCAGCGGCCGCAACTCTTGCTCCAAGTATCTGAAAGAAAAGTAATCCTGGCCAGCGGCGGCACCGACAAGCGGGCCGAGCGTCGGACCATTTTGCCCGTTCGCGAGGCGCGAGAAGCCTCGCCAGGCGCGTCGAACCTGCTTCCGCGTCGCGATCGGCGAGAGAGAAGGCGCAAAAACGCGCAGTCTCCATGAATCAATTCCGGAACAGACGCCGCTTGCATGCAGGCGGCACGCGCATCTCGCTCCACGCACGAATTTTGGTCAATGCAGGATAGAGTTATCGCACCGTTAAGGAACGGCCGGCATGGGGATGATCGGCGGAAAATTAAATGTCGTGCTGGGCGCATCGCCGCGCGCGGCATCGGCTCCGCGATGGGCTATAAGAGTGTCAAGATGAGTCGCCGCCGCATCATTCCTCTCCTGCTTGCGATGACGCTCGTCGTCATAAAAGTCCTGGCCGCTGGCGGCGCGCTGGCCCAGGACAAGGGCAGCGTGAACCCGAAGCCGCTGCCGCCGCTCGCCAATCCCAATGATCCCAAGATCGGCGCCAAGGAGCTGTTCGCGCGAAAACTGCTGCCCTCGAAAGGGCCGGCGCACGTGATCGGCTCCTATGTCAAGGGCTGCATCGGCGGCGCCGAGCAGATGCCGCTCAACGGCGACACCTGGCAGGTGATGCGGCTGTCGCGCAATCGCAACTACGGCCACCCCGACATGATCGCGCTGATCAAGCGCCTGGCGGCCAAGGCGCACAAGGACGCGGGCTGGCCGGGCATCCTGGTCGGCGATATCGGCCAGCCGCGCGGCGGGCCGGCGCTGTCAGGCCATGCCAGCCATCAGATCGGGCTGGACGCCGACATCTGGCTGACGCCGATGCCGGACCACCGGCTCTCGCGCGAGGAGCGCGAGGAGATGTCGGCGGTGATGATGGTGCGCGAGGATCGCCTCGACATCGATCCCAAAGTCTTCACATCGGGCCATGTGCTGGTGCTGCGCGATGCGGCGCAGGAGCCGGCGGTGCAGCGCATCTTCGTCAATCCTGCGATCAAGAAGGCGCTGTGTCGTGAGGCCAAGGGTGACCGCTCCTGGCTGTCGAAGATCCGGCCGTGGTGGGGCCACGACTATCACTTCCACATCCGCATGCGCTGCCCGGCCGGCGCCAGCGACTGCAAGGGCCAGCCGTCGCAATCCGAGGACGAAGGCTGCAAGCCCTCCGATCTCGCCTATTGGTTCAGCGAGGGCGTGCTGCATCCCAAGCCGCCGCCTGAGCCGCCGAAACCAAAGCCGCCGATGACCTTGGCGCAGATGCCGGCGGCCTGCAAAGCCGTGCTGCGGGCGCCGGACGCGAAGCCGTAGGGCATGTGGGCACGCTGGTGCCTCACACACCGCCGTCGTCCCGGCGCAGGCCGGGACCCATACTCCCAGGACGTCGTGAGGCGCGAAGTGGTCACTCCGACTCTTCGCCAAATGCGATCCTGCGGTTATGGATCCCGGGCTCGCGCTACGCGCGCCCCGGGATGACGATGAGTTGGTTGGTACGCACTCCCCAAAGGCACTAATATCCGCCTTGCCCCACGGCCGTAAGCCTGCGGCATTTCGGGATGCGCATCCCGCCTCCGACAAAACCTGACCGCACGCCGCGCCACCGCGTGGCCAACGATGAGAATTGACATGCGCGCCCTCAGCTTCCTTGCCGTGCTCTCGATCAGCGCGACCTCTGCCTTTGCCGCGGAGGAGCCCAGCGGCTGCGACAAGTTCAAATGGTCGATCGAGCGCGACCGTGCCGCGCTGACTGCACCTGACCGTGCCAAGCTGGCGTCGGGAGCCGAGCAGGCTGCGGTGCCCTCCTCGGCGATCACGCTGGGGCTGGTCGCACCTAACGAAGCAAAGCTGCCGTCGCCGCCCGAGCGCGCGCCGAAGGACGGCACCTTTGCCGGCTTCATCAGCATCCAGGCGGCCAAGGCCGGTCTCTACACGATCAGTCTGTCCTCCGGCGCCTGGGTCGATCTGGTCCAGGAGGGGCATGTCCTGAAACCCGTGGCCTTCAGCGGCGCGACCGATTGTGACGGCATCCGCAAGGCCATGAAATACGAGCTGTCGGACAAGCCCTTCGTGCTCCAGATCAGCGGCGCCAAGGACAATTCCCTGTCCATTTCCATCCTGCCAGCGCAATAAGCGGGTCCTTTGACCTCCGGCCTTAGCCTGCTATCCTCGCAGCTGCGATATCCCCGCCGGCCGTAAGCCGTCGCGGGGGACGTGGAACAGCGCTTCCGCCCGTCGCGATCCAACCACCCACCGCCAGATTTGCGCGTGCGTTTGCGCGCGCGGGCTCGCACGGAGCGCCATCGATGTATCGTATCGCCGGACTTTTCATTGCCTTCGTCATGCTCGCGGGCCTCGCACCTGCCAGCGCCGAGGACAAGACCATCACGGTTTTCGCCGCCGCCTCGATGAAGAACGCGCTGGACGAGGTCGATGCCGCCTACACCGCCAAGACCGGCATCAAATTCAGCGTCAGCTATGCTGCGAGCTCGGTGCTGGCAAAACAGATCGAGCAGGGCGCGCCGGCCGACGTGTTCATCTCGGCTGATACCGACTGGATGGACTATGCCGTCGCCAAGAAGACCATCAACGTGCCTTCCAGAGTCAACCTGCTCGGCAACAGCATCGTGCTGATCGCACCAAAGGATGCCAGGATCGACAACGTCACGATCGCGCAAGGTTTTGATCTCGCAAAACTCGCCGGCGACGGCAGGATCGCGACCGGCGACGTCAAGTCCGTGCCAGCAGGCAAATACGCCAAGGCCGCACTGGAGAAGCTGGGCGCCTGGCAGGCTGCCGAACCGAAATTCGCGATGGCCGAGAGCGTGCGCGCCGCGCTGACGCTGGTGGCCCGCGGCGAGGCCAATCTCGGCATCGTCTATTCCACCGACGCCAAGGTCGAGCCCGGCGTGAAGATCGTCGGCACCTTCCCGGCGGATTCGCATCCCGCGATCATCTATCCGGTCGCGGCAACCACCACCGCCAAGCCCGAGACCAACGACTATCTCGCCTTCCTGCGGACCAAAGCGGCCAAGACGATTCTGGAAAAATACGGCTTTAAGTTCCTGATCAGCCCGACGACCTGATTTTTAGCACTTGATGCTCGACATCTCCCCCGCTGAATGGACGGCGATCCTGCTCTCGCTCAGGGTCGCCATCATCGCGACGCTGGTGGCAACGCCATTCGGCATTGCACTGGCGTGGCTGCTCGCCCGCCGCGATTTCTGGGGCAAGTCCGTGCTCGATGCGGTCGTGCACCTGCCTCTGGTGCTGCCGCCCGTCGTCACCGGCTATTTGCTGCTGCTCACCTTCGGCCGCCGCGGCCTCGTCGGCAGCTTCCTCGCCGATCATCTCGGCATTGTCTTTGCGTTCCGCTGGACCGGAGCTGCGCTCGCCTGCGGCGTGATGTCGTTCCCGCTGCTGGTGCGGCCGATGCGGCTGTCGATCGAGGCGATCGACCGCAAGCTCGAGCAGGCCGCCGAGACGCTGGGCGCCGCGCCGTTCAAGGTGTTCTTCACGGTGACGCTGCCCTTGGCGCTGCCCGGCGTGCTCGCCGGCATGGTGCTGGGCTTTGCCAAGGCGATCGGCGAGTTCGGCGCCACCATCACCTTCGTCTCCAACATTCCCGGCGAAACCCAGACGATCTCGTCGGCGATCTATTCGCTGATCCAGACGCCCGATGGCGACGCGGCTGCAGGCCGACTGGTGATCGTCTCGATCGTGCTCGCGCTCGGCGCGCTCATCTGCGCCGAATGGTTCGCACGCCGCGCCACCGCGCGCCTGCACGGAAATTGACCATGCTGCGCGTCGATGTCGGAAAACAGCTGGGCGAATTTTCGCTGCACGCGACCTTCGCCAGCGAGGGCCGCGTCACCGGCCTGTTCGGCGCGTCCGGCGCCGGCAAGACCTCGCTGATCAACATGATCGCGGGCCTGCTGCGGCCCGACCGCGGCACCATCGTCATCGACGGCGAGACGGTCGACGACACCGCATCAGGCATTCATGTGCCGACCTGGCGCCGTCGCATCGGCTACGTCTTTCAGGATGCACGGCTGTTTCCGCATCTCAACGTCGCGCAAAATCTCGACTATGGAAGGCGGATGAACCGTCTTGCGGCCGATCCGGCACAGCGCACGCGCGTCGTCGAGCTGCTCGACCTCGGCGCGCTGCTTGATCGGCGTCCCGGAAAGCTGTCGGGCGGCGAGCGCCAGCGCGTCGCGCTCGGCCGCGCGCTGTTGTCCAAGCCGCGTTTGCTGCTGCTCGACGAGCCGCTCGGCGCGCTCGACGAGGCCCGCAAGCTCGAGATCCTGCCCTATCTGGTGCGGCTGCGGGACGAAGCCAATGTCCCCATGGTCTATGTCAGCCATGACGTCGCCGAGCTGCGCCAGCTCGCGACGCAGATCGTGATGCTGAGACAGGGCCGCGTGACCTCGTTCGGCGGCGTGAAGGTGCTGACATGATCCTGTAGCCACTTTCGTAGGGTGGGCAAAGGCGCCCTTGCGCCGTGCCCACCACCTCTCTCGATCACGCAAAATGCGTGGGCACGCTTCGCTTTGCCCACCCTACAGGGTCACACCCCCGCCACCGAGCTCCAAATCTCCGCGAGCCTCTTCCGCAGCGCTTGCCGCCGCGTCAGCGGTACCGGCGTCTCGTCGTCTTCCGGCAGGCGCAGGCCGACGACATTGACGCGGCCACCGGAGATGCTGCGTGCGACGAGCACGATGGTATCAAGCGCGAGCTCGGCGCCCTCCTTCGGCGCGCGGTCGAGATGGACGTCGAAATAATCGGCAAGCGTGAGCTTGCCCTCGTCCTCGGTCACCTTCACGCCGTAGATCTCGGCGAGCTCGGCGAGCGTGTGCTCGCCCGACACCATGAAGTCGCCGAGCAGATGCGGATCGGGCGCCGTGCTCGGCTGCATGTCGACGAAGAAGCGGTCGAGCGCCTCGGCCTTCTCCGGCGGCGCCAGCAGGTAGATGTAGTCGCCGGGCGCGACCGGATCGGCCTCCACGGGTGTCAGGATGTGCTCGTTGCGGATCACCAGCGTCGGCTTCGACCAGGACGGGATCAGGCCGCGGCGGAAATACAGGCTCTTCGGCCGCACCGGATAGCCGACGAGCTGCTGCTCGAGCTGGCCGGGCAGATCCAGCTCGATGCGGCGCGGCCCGCGCTCGGTGCGCGGCAGCGCCACGTGCAGCTTTCGCGCGGCCGGTGCCAAGGTCCAGCCTTGCAGCAGCAGCGAAATGATCACCACGACGAAGGCGACGTCGAAATAGAGATAGGCTTTTGACAGGCCGACCAGCATCGGGATCGACGCCAGGAAGATCGCGACCGCGCCGCGCAGGCCGGTCCAGGCGATGAAGATCTTTTCGCGCCAGTTGAAGCGGAATGGCGCCAGGCACACGAACACCGCGATCGGCCGCGCCACCAGCATCAGCACCAGCGCGACGGCGATCGCCGGCAGCACGCTGGAGCCCAGTCGGCTCGGCGAGACCAGCAGGCCCAGCAGCACGAACATCACGATCTGCGCCAGCCAGGTCGCGGCATCCAGAAACGCCACCACCGAATTATGCGCGCGCGTTGGCCGGTTGCCGATGATGATGCCGGCGAGATAGACGGCAAGGAAGCCCGAGGCGTGCATGATCTGCGAGCCGCCGAAGATCACGAGCGCGGCCGTGGTCACGAACGGGGCGTGCAGGCCCTGCGGCAGCGCGACCTTGTTGAGCCCGATGACGACGAGGCGCCCGCCGATCACGCCGACGACGGCGCCGAGCAACGCCTCCTGGACGAACTCCATCACCACATGGCCCGGCGTGCTCGAGCCCAGCGAGATGTATTCGACCAGCATGAGGGTCAGGAAGATCGCGAAGGGATCGTTGGTGCCGGATTCCGCTTCCAGCGTCGCACCGACGCGCGGGCGCAGCCGCAGGCCCTGGGTGTGCACCAGGAGGAACACCGCGGCCGCGTCGGTGGAGGCCACCACCGCCCCGACCAGCAGCGACTCCGTCCAGTTGAGGTCGAGCGCGAATTTCGCAAACGGCGCCGTGATCAGCGCAGTCAGCAGCACGCCGACGGTGGCGAGCACCACGGAGGGCGCGAGCACGGTGCGGATGCTGGCAAAGCGCGTCTTCAGGCCGCCGTCGAACAGGATCAGCGCCAGCGCCACCGAGCCGACCAGATAGGTGGTGCCGACATCGTTGTACTGGAGCTGGCCGGGGCCTGCATCGCCTGCCAGCATGCCGATCACGAGAAAGACCAGCAGCAGCGGCGCGCCGAAGCGCAGCGCGAGCAGGCTCGACAGGATGCCGGCCATGACGAGGACGGCACCGAGCAGAATGGCGATGCTGAAAGAGTCGAGGGAAGCCATCCACCTTCCGGGTACAAATCGCTGGAATTGCATCCTTATCGTCGCCACACTCCTGCGCCAACCCATTTTCGCCCGCTCGCGGCAATCTGCCCTTATTTTGCGGCCTTAACGCGCTTCACATGCCGGTGTATCGATGGTCCGGCCGCTGCGGCGCCTTCGAATCAAATCCTTCCGCCTGCTTCCCGACGAGACCGCCTGATGGACATGGACCTCAAAGACCTCATGGAGTTCGTGCAGACGACTGCGCGCAGCGTCGGAGCGGAGATCTCTTCGCCCTGGTTCTACCTGCAGTTCGGTCTGATCCTGACGGCGGCCGGCATCGCCTATGCGGCGGATACCGGCGTTCACAACCGCGTCGACATGAGCTCGGTGGCGATGCGCTGGCCGCTGCCGCTCCGGCACTTCGCCCGTGTCATGGTCGCGAGCGCCTCGACGGCGGTGTTCACCCTGCTGGTGATCATCTTCCGCGTGGTGATGTATCACGCGACCTGGCCGAGCCGCAGCTATCTCCTGATGGTCGCCGCCAAGCTCGGGCTCGCCTGGCTGGTGATCCGGTTGCTGACCTCGGTGCTGCGCAATGCATTCTTCGTAAAGCTCGTGTCGGTTGCGGCCTGGTTCGTCGCGGCGCTGTCCATCCTCGGCCAGCTCGAGGCCACGGTCGACCTGCTCGATTCCTACGCCATCGTGCTCGGCGGTCTCAGGCTGACACCGCTGCTGCTGCTCAAGGCCGGCGCACTGCTGATCCTCGCGCTCTGGCTCACCAACATCGCCAGCAATTTCGCCGAGAGCAAGATCAACTCGACGACCGATCTGACGCCCTCGGTCCAGGTGCTGCTGATCAAGATCATCCGCATCGGGCTGCTTGCGGTCGCGATCGTGATCGCGCTCGGCACCGTCGGCATCGACCTCTCGGCGCTTGCGGTGTTCTCCGGCGCGGTCGGCGTCGGTATAGGTATCGGCCTGCAGAAGATCGTCGCCAACTTCATCTCCGGCATCATCCTGCTCGCCGACAAATCCGTGAAGCCGGGCGACCTCGTCACCATCGGCGACAATACCGGGCGCATCAGCGCGATGAAGACGCGCTATATTTCCGTGGCCGCCGGGGACGGCCGCGAATTCCTGGTGCCGAACGAGGATCTGGTGACGCAGAAGGTCGTCAACTGGACCTACACCGACAAGAACACG
This sequence comes from Bradyrhizobium sp. CCBAU 45384, assembly GCF_028128665.1. Taxonomy (NCBI): domain Bacteria; kingdom Pseudomonadati; phylum Pseudomonadota; class Alphaproteobacteria; order Hyphomicrobiales; family Nitrobacteraceae; genus Bradyrhizobium; species Bradyrhizobium sp. CCBAU 45384. The sequence continues at coordinate 188,323 of NZ_LBIZ01000120.1, read as the reverse complement.
CTGGTGAAGATCACCTTCGGCACCAATTACGACGCCGATCCGAAGCTGGTCTGCAAGCTGGCGATCGAGACCGCCTCGGCCCATCCGCGCGCACAAAAGGGCAAGCCGCCGAACTGCCTGCTGACCGAGTTCGCGGAGGCTGGCATGAAGTTCTCGCTGACGCTCTGGCTCGCGGATCCCGACGGCATGGATGCCGTCAAGAGCGACGTGATGCTGGCGCTGTGGGACGCCTTCAAGCGCGAGGGCATCCGGGTTCCCTACCCCGTCCGGGAAATCCGCGTCCGCGGCGGGGCGCTGCCGGTGGAAACCACCGTAGAAGTCCCGAATTGAGACCGCTTTCGGCCGCATGGCCGGCGGAATTCTCGTTTTGGCGCGTTTTCTTCACGCGAACCGGTCCCCACTTCGCTCGAAAACGCTCTGGCCAAGCTTGCACGAAATCCCGCAATCATTAAATTAGGGCCTCAAATCAAGCCCTTCCGCCGTATTCCAGAAGATAGCGACCGCATGAGCTACGTCGAAGCCACCGATACCTCGCTGCGCAAGACCGGACAGATCAAGCTGCATGGGCCGAACGCCTTTGCCGGCATGCGCAAGGCGGGGGCTCTGGTCGCAAAGTGCCTCGACGAACTCACCGACATCGTCGGCCCGGGCGTGCCGACGGATCGCATCGACGAATTCGTCCGCGAATTCGCCTTCAGCCATGGCGCCTATCCGGCGACGCTGATGTATCGCGGCTATCGCTACTCGACCTGCACCTCGCTCAACCACGTGGTCTGCCACGGCATGCCCGGCGACCGTCCGCTGAAGGAAGGCGACATCGTCAATATCGACGTCACCTTCATCGTCGACGGCTGGTATGGCGATTCCAGCCGGATGTACGCGGTCGGCCCAATCGCGCGCAAGGCCGAGCGGCTGATCGAGGTGACATATGAGGCGATGATGCGCGGCATCGCCGCGGTGAAGCCCGGCGCCACCACCGGCGACATCGGCCACGCCATCCAGAGTTTTGTCGAGCCGCAGGGCATGAGCGTGGTGCGCGATTTCTGCGGCCACGGTTTGGGGCGCATGTTCCACGACGAGCCGAACATCATCCATATCGGCCGTCCGGGCGAGGGCGTGCAGCTCAAGCCCGGCATGTTCTTCACCATCGAGCCGATGATCAATCTCGGCAAGCCGCATGTGAAGATCCTGTCCGACGGCTGGACCGCTGTGACCCGCGATCGCTCGCTGTCGGCGCAGTTCGAGCACTCGGTCGGCGTCACCGCCACCGGCGTCGAGATTTTCACGCTGTCGGAACGGCACGGCGAGAAGCAGATCGGCTGATCTGCTTCCACCTCAACTCATCAGTCCAGCGTGATCAGCTCGGCGCCCTCGATCGCGTAAGTCGCGAACAGAAAATCCCTGATGTTGACGATGTTGCCGTTCTCCCAGTCGAGCAGAACGAAGTAGCGCGGCGGACCTGACGGATCCTGCGGGTCGAACATGATGATCGCGGGGCGCCGGTCGACGAAGCCCGGGACGCAATGCCACGGGCTGGTCTCGGCATAGCGGTGGAAATACTCGCCGACATCGCGGCGGCCGGCCCGGCGCGTCCGGTTGACCATCTCAAGCCGCACGTCGTCGGCCAGCATGTCGCGCAGAGAACCGAAATCGCGCGCGTTGAAGCGCTCGACATAATGCATCAGGCGGGCGCGATCGGCGGCCGCCAGTTCAGGAGGCCTGACGTCGTCAGGCTCCGCCGCCAGTTCGCGCAGGCGAACGCGGCCGCGTTGCAGCGCGCCCTTGGCCGCCGCCACGCTGGCGCACATGATGTTGCAGACCTCATCGACGGAATAGCCGAGCACGTCGCGCAGGATCACCGCGCTGCGCTGCGTCACCGGCAGGCGCATGAAGGTCCCGAGGCTCGCGGTGACGCCCTCGCGTTCGGTCACGGGGCTGGTCAAAGCGGGGATCATGTCCAGATCGTCATCGGCGTGAGCAGCGTTGTAGCGGGCGCGCCGGCGCAGGAAATCCAGCGCCGCGTTATGGGCGATGCGGAACAGCCAGCCCTCCGGATTGTCCAGCGGCTCGGTCCGCGGCGCGGCTTCGAAGGCTTTGAGCAACGCGTCCTGAAGCACGTCCTCGCCGTCGATGACCGAGCCCGTCATGCGCGCGCAGTAGCGATGCAGCTGCGGCCGCATCTCCACGGCAAGGCGTTCGAGGGCCTGAAGGGCGGTCTGCCGGACCGCCCCCGTGCCATTGCCGGTCACATCGTCTGCCAAGCCGGACCTCCCGTCATCCGAATCCGTGATACGTCAATCGAGATCGCAGCGCCACACACGGGTCAGGCATGGTTGACCTCGACGACTTCGCACAGGATGGTCTCGGCCTTGGCGATCGCGGCGAGGCGCTGGATGTAAGGCGCGAATTCCGGGTCCTTGCGGAAATTCTCGATGTCCCCCGCACTCCGCCATTGCGAGTAGTTGACGGCGCGGCCGCCCTCCTTGCCGGCGTGGACGCTGGACGAGATGAAGCCGGGCTGCTTGCTGAAGAAGTTCTCGGTGCCCTGTTTCAGGAGCTCGACCAGCTTCTGCTGGTTACCAGGCTCGACCGTGAAGACGTTGACGAGGGTGGTGATGTCGCTGCCGGTGCGGATGGTGGCTTCCATGGTCGAACTCCTGGTCTGGCTGTAGGACGGGACGATCGGGGCGGCGAGCAGGGCGCCGGCCCCGAGGCCGGTGGCAACGATGGCGCGTCGCGACGGCGCCGGTTTGATCTCTGGCATCGATGTTCTCCTTCGAAGACTGTGCTGGCCGCTCGGCGAGGCCCATACCGCTGAGACGAACGGGAGGTGAAAAGGAAACGGTCGGCCGCGAATTTTTTTTGCTCAATCCGCCCTCCGGCGCGGTGTTGGTGAACACGACGACGGTCAGCCTTCGCGACAGGGTCGACGAAAAAGCTCTGGCCTTAGGCACGGTTGAAGGTCCAGCCCGCCCTTCCGGCCATTTTGCGAGCGCACTCTGCTTCATCGCAATTGGTGGTTGCAAAAGCGACAATCCGCGGCAATGCTGGCGGGCGATGCCCGCCAGGACCGATGCCGACAAAAGCAAGCTAGAGGACACGCCGCATTATCTCGGCCATCGCGAGCGGCTGCGCGAGCGCTTTTACAGCGCCGGCCCGGACGCGCTCAGCGACTATGAGCTGCTTGAGATGGCGCTGTTTCCGGCGCTGCCGCGGCGCGACACCAAACCGCTGGCGAAGACGCTGATCAAGACCTTCGGCTCATTCGCCGAGGTCGTGCATGCCCCGGTGGCGCGCCTGCGCGAGGTCGACGGCGTCGGCGAGGCCGCGATCAACCAGCTCAAGCTGATCGCGGCGGCGGCGCATCGCGTCGCCAAGGGCGAGGTCAACAGCCGCAACGCGCTGTCGTCCTGGAACGAGGTGATCGCCTATTGCCGCACCAGCATGGCCTTCGCCGACAAGGAGCAGTTTCGCCTGCTGTTCCTCGACAAGCGCAACCAGCTGATCGCCGACGAGGTGCAGCAGACCGGCACCGTCGACCACACTCCGGTCTATCCGCGCGAGGTGATCAAGCGCGCGCTGGAGCTGTCGGCGACCGCGCTGATCCTCGTGCACAACCACCCCTCGGGCGATCCTTCGCCCTCGCAGGCGGACATTCAGATGACGAAGGCGATCATCGACATCGCCAAGCCGCTCGGCATTGCCGTGCACGATCACATCATCGTCGGCAAGAACGGGCATGCAAGCTTGAAAGGCATGAGGCTGATATAAGGCCCGTTGCAGGACCGCGACGGTTTCACTAAAGCGCGATGAAATTGCGTTGAATCGTCATCGCGCTTTGGCCCTTTGTTTGAGCATGATCTCCGCGCAAACGCGTTCCGCTGATTCGCGAGGGAAAACCGCTTCACACTTTTGGCTAACGCGGCCGTTCGGGTCCGGATCACGCTCTATCCGCCAGGCTCACTGTCCACCGAAACGTCGCGGCCTTCCCGATCCTTGCTGCGCAGATTGAGCCGGTCACCGTCGAACGACAAGGTCCATTTCTGTAGTTCATCCATTCCGACCGCCTCGCGCTCGATCTCAAACGTCTTGTCGTTCAACCACTTCCCCTTGGTCGCAAATATTCCGGAGGCGGTCGGCTGTCCCTTGCGATATAGACCATCAAGTCCAATCGGATCGCTGGACTGGAGCAACTGTCGACCCCGATCCCGCGCGTATGCCTGGAGATCATAGTGCGGATTTGGATCGACGAGGGTCAGCGACAACGATTTCACACCCAGCGCATTCGCCGGAAATTTGTAGGTCTTTCCCGATATTACCGATGCGATCTCGGGCGTAGCCCCAACCTCCGTCGCCTTTTCGGTCGATAGCTCGCGAATCTTCTCCGCAAGCAGGTTTGCGCCGGCGGCGTCCGGAGGTAAGGCCGTTTCGGATTTGACCGCACCGGCAATCAAATCTGCCAGCCTGCCCAACGGACAAAAGTCTCTGGCGGTCGTGACCGCAACGATGTCCAGCCGCGGCAAGACCATGATGAGCTGGCAGTGATACCCGTCCGCGATGTAGACATTCTTTTCGGGAAGCGCCCAGAACAAGTTGGAGTACCGCAGGTCCGGTGCCCGGGGCATATTCATGTTCACGGTTGCATGGTTGACCTTGTCGATCCAGTCGAGCGGAAGCAGCGACGTGTTCTCCCACTGGCCGTTGCGCAAATAAAGATAGCCAATCTTGGCCATGTCGCGGGGCAGTAATGCCAGACCGAATCCGCCGATCGGAATGCCCTGGGGATCGCGCCACCAGTTCGAGACGCTGATCCCGAGTGGGCCGAACAGCTTTGCCTTGGCATAGTCTGCGGTGTTCATCCCTGCGAGCTTGGCAATGATGGCGGACAGTAGATGCGGACCCCCGCTGTTATAATTGAAGATGTCGCCCGGCGTGCTCGACATTGGGCGATCCAGGACGAATTGGGTCCAGTCCTGCTCACGGCTCATCTCGATCATCGTATCGGGGCGCCCGTCCAGCGGCTCCTTCCAGTCGAGGCCGGAGGTCATGTCGAGCAGGTTCTGGATCGTTATGGCTTTCTTTCCGTCATCAACATTCGCGATGGTGCGATCGCCAAAAAAATCCAGCATCGGATGGTCGAAGCTGTCCAAGAGCCCGTCCTTGCGGGCGATCGCAACCAGGGTGCCGACCACCGCCTTGGTAGCGGAGTTTATCCGGTGCGGAATGTCGGCGGCATACGGGGCGTAATAGGCATCCAGCACGATTCGTCCGTGCCGGACCAACAGGAGGCTGTCGAGGCTGCGGGTTGCGCCGAAATCAAGCAATTTGGCAAGCGCCGCCGAATCCATGCCCTGCTCTTCCGGCGTAGACGTTTGCCATTGCCGTGTCGGCCAGACGATTGCGGCTTCGTCCTGAGCATAGACCGAATGGCTGTAGACCGAAGCCGCGAGCACGAGCATAGCAAGCGCTGCGCCCGAAACGGCAAATCGTAGCTTTCGCATGGAGCCTCGCCGACTGATTGCAGGATAAATCTTCTTCTACCTGGGGCCTGACTGTCAATTGCCGCATCCGCGCAGCGAGTGCAGCGCATCGTCGTCAGTCCCGCTTCGGTGAACGCGGCGAAATGGTGGTACCTTTATCTCCAGGCTCTGTGCGAATTGCTGGTGATCGGCTTCCTGCATTGCGACAACCGCCTGGGATCGGCGATCGCGATGGGCCTGTTCGCGACCGGCGTCGCGACCTCGGTGCTGCTGATCGCAGCGCACGACCGTCCGTTCACCGGCCAGATCTCGATCTCGCCGGAGCCGCTGCGCCAGATCATGCCGGAAGCGCCGGGCAAGGCCTAGAGGAAAGCGCCAGCGCCGCGCGGTTCAATAGCAGTATCGCGGATCGACCGGGAGGTAGCGGCCGTCGGGGCGCTGCATGTAGCAGCCGCGCTGATAGGCATAATAGCCGGAGCGGCGGCGTTCGCCTTCGGCGGCGATCGCAGCGCCCGTGCCGGCGCCGACGACGGCACCGATGGCCGCGCCGCGGCCACCGCCAAGCGCGCCGCCCAAGATCGCTCCGCCCACGCCGCCGATGATGGCACCGCCGACGGCGTCCTGCGCCAGCGCATCATGGGCCGGGATGGCAAAAGCAACCGAGAAACACACCGCAATTCCAAGGCGTCGAAGCATCCCGAATCCTCCATCTGATGCGGCCAGTCATAACGGCTGGGACGATGCCGGGCCAGAATATTGTTTGGACCCGGCGCGCCCCGCCGCTTGCGCCAAGCGCCCGCCTGTCGCGACGCCCATGGATGACCATTGGTCCCCTCAGATCGAGGACCCTTTGTCCAGGGTGAAAGAGAGCACGATCGCGTCCGGCTCCTGCTTGAATTCCCTGGTCACCGCCGCGCGCACGAGGCCGGCAAGGTCACCCAGCGGTTTCGCCGCATACGGCTTCGGAAACAGGACGGTCACCGAGGCGAGACGGCCATTGTGCCAGTTGAAGCCGACCTGCGGCTTGACGCCGGTCGACTGCTCGAGATCGCCTTCGACCGCCGCGGCCTGACGCATGCCGTCCTTCACGACGGCGACGACATCGCAGGCGGACAACGCAAAGGCGACCACGATGATGACGACGGCTCTGAGCATCGCAGGACCCGGCAAAGTTACGCTCTAGGCATGGTTGCATGGATCCTATCATGCAACAGGAACAGTGCGCTACCGGAAAGGGGCGATCGCGACGGCTACGGATCGACCCAGCGCTGCACGGCCTCCACCGTGTCGGCGGGCGTCGTGTTGAAGCAGATGGAAGCCTGCGGCGCCAGGTGATGGACCAGGTTGAGCACTTTCTCGAACAGCAGCAGCCGCTCCTTCGGCTCGCGCAGGCCCGCGCCGATGACGACGCAGTCGAAGTGCTCCTCGCGCAGCGCCGCCGTCACGGCAGCTTCAGCGGTGGCATCGAGATCGATCAGGCAGCTCGTGACCTCGTAGCCGAGGCCGCGCAGGCGCAGGAGCTGCGCTTCGATATAGTTGCGCACGAGCGCCGGCGTGAGCTGCGGAAAGGTGCTGTAGTCCGCACTGCCGGGTTCGATGCCGATCGCAAGGACGCGCTTGGCCATTGCAGGATTCCCTGAACCGACCGTCTCCATTGCTAACAGACTGCCAACCGCCGGGTTCCCGGGGGTGCGCCTGGCGATCACACCCTTGCGCGGATCATGCTCTAGAGAGACTGATCGCTGAGCGCCGCGGCGCGGCGCTGCATCAGCGCGCGCTCGCGTCCGTTGGTCGCAAGATGCGCGGCGGCTGCAAAAGCCTGCCGCGCTTCTGCGAGCCGTCCAAGCTTTTGCAGCAGGTCGCCGCGTACCGCCGGCAGATGATGATAGCTCGCCAGCGCCGGGTCGCCGGCGACCGCATCCAGCACGTCGAGGCCGGCTTGCGGCCCTTCCGCCATGCCGACGGCGACCGCACGGTTGAGCTCGATGATCGGCGAGCGCACCAGCCGTGCCAGCTCGGCGTAAAGCTGCGCGATGCGCTGCCAGTTGGTCGCTTCCGCCGTCTCCGCCCTGGCGTGGCACGCCGCAATCGCGGCCTGGAGCGCGTAGAATCCACCGCTGCCGCCGAGCTCGCCGGCGCGTTCGAGCGAACGCAGGCCGCGGCGGATCTGCAACCAGTCCCAGAGCGCGCGATCCTGATCCATCAGCAGAACGGGATCGCCGTTCGCGTCGGTGCGGGCACGGGCTCGCGAGGCATTCAAATCCATCAAGGCGACGAGGCCGTGCACTTCCGGCTCGTCGGGTGCAAGACCCGCGAGCACGCGCCCGATGCGCAGCGCCTCGTCGCAGAGCTGCGGACGCAGCCATTCCTCGCCGCGCGCCGCGAGATAGCCCTCGTTGAAGATCAGATAGACGACCTCGAGCACCGAGGCGAGACGCTCCGACAGGGCATTGCCGGATGGCGTCTCATAGGCGAGACCGGAATTCGACAGCGTCCGCTTGGCGCGAACGATGCGCTGGGAGATGGTGGCTTCGGGTACGAGATAGGCGCGCGCGATCTCGCAGGTGGTGAGGCCGCAGATCATGCGCAGCGCCAGCGCCGCGCGCGCCTCGCGCGACAGGATCGGATGACAGGCCGTGAAGATCAGGCGCAGCAATTCGTCGCCGATGTCGTCGTCGAGCGCGGCATCGAAATCGGGCACGATGTCCTGCTCCTGCAACATGTCCCGCGCCAACATGGCGTGCTTGTCGCTCAGCATCCTGCCGCGACGCAAATGATCGAGCGCACGGCGCTTCGCTGCTGTCATCAGCCAGGCGCCGGCATTGTCCGGGACGCCCGTGATGGGCCACGCCTCCAGCGCCGCCACCAGCGCGTCCTGGGTCAGCTCTTCCGCAAGTGGCACGTCGCGCAGCATCCGCGACAGCGTCGCGATCAGCCGCGGCTGCACCACGCGCCAGGTTGCGAGAATCGTGGCACGGACGGCTTGATCGATGTCGGCGGCCGTCATCGCCGCCGACCATGACGCGCGATGCTGTCGTCCATCAGGCGTGGGCAGCTGCCTTCGCGTTCACCTCGCAGGCGCCGTCGACATCAGGCGTGGCGAACGCCCGCAATTCGCAGGTCCCGTCCCAGCCCGGCATGTGATCGAGGTGGAGCTGCATGAATTCCTTGGCCATGGCCAGGGCCTCCGCCTTGTCGCGCAGCTCGAAAATGGCGTAGCCGCCGACCACTTCCTTGGCCTCGATGAAGGGACCGTCGATCACGCTGAGCTCGCCGTCGACGATGCGCACACGGGCGCCTGATGCAAGCGGCATCAAGCCGCCATTGTCGAGCATCCGGCCGGCCTTGATTTCCCGCTCGGATATTTTCTGCATGGCCTCCATCAGCGCGGGGCTGGGGCCTTTCATGGGCTGGCTGGAGGTGACGATGTACATGAAGCGCATGCAAAACTCCTGGTAAAGCGAGACGCGGCCGGTTCGGCCGCGCGATCAGCTCGCTACCCAGATGACGATCCAGCCGGGGCCGGATCGACATGGCCTCAGAAAAAATTGGACCACTGGAAAATTGCGGGGCAGAAAAGTTAACGGACCGCGCCTATTGGCGCAGCATGATCAGGGGATCGGCCGTGTCTGGAACCCGCCGCCATTGCGCATTGTCGTCGGCCTCGAACTGCCAGACCTCGCCTGATTTGGACATCAGGATGATCTGGCCGCGCTCGAGCCGCCATTGCGTCGGGTTGAACTGGGCAATGGCCGCATCGCATTTCGGCTTGAGGAAGACCTGGAAATTGTCCTGATCGGCCTCCGTGTTGGTCAGCGTTATCCCGCAGATCGGCTGGCCATTGCCCCGGACCATCGCCCAGTCGCCGATCATCTGGTCCATCGACTTGGCCATCGAGCGGGCGGCGGCGAGATCTTGCAGGATGTAGACGCCCTCGCCCTGGCGCAGGCCCTCGAAGATGCCGGCCTCGACCTCGGTGAAGTCGATCACGGATTCACCTGACGCATCCTGCAGGCGGACGATATCGAGGCCCTTGATGCTCCAGGCGACGATATCCTTGGTGAAGGGCAGCGCGGCCTTGCAGGCCGGCTCCAGCTCGAGCCTGAAGCCTTGCGCGGCGGCATCGCCCTTCATCGTGACGACGCAGGTCTTGCTGCGTTCGGTGGTCGAGAGCTCCCACTGCCCGACCATCTCCTTCTTCAGGGTTGTCGCATCCTGCGCATGTGCGACGCCGGTCGCGGCCAACAGGGCCGCGAGGGCGAATGCAACGGCCCGAACAACTTGCATCAGCGCCCCTTGAACGGCGTCTCGGCAACCGGCGTCAGCGGCGGCTTGCCGGAGAACCATGATTTGAGGTTGTCGACCACGAGCTGGTCCATGGCGTTGCGCGTCACCACCGAGGCCGAACCGATATGCGGCAGCAGCACGACGTTCTGCATGGCTTTCAGTTCATCAGGCACGTTCGGCTCGGCCGCGAACACGTCGAGGCCGGCGGCGAGGATGGTGCCTGACTTCAGCGCCTGGACCAGCGCCTGCTCGTCGACGACAGAACCGCGGGCGACGTTGACCAGCACGCCGCGCGGGCCGAGCGCCTTCAGCACCTCGGCATTGATCATCTTTTCGGTCGAGGCGCCGCCAGGCACGATCACGACAAGCGTGTCCACCGCCTTGGCCATCTCGATCAGGTCAGGATAGTGCTTGTAGGAGACATCCTTGGACGGATTGCGCGAGTGATAGACCACCGGCACCAGCGAGGCATCGAGCCGGCGCGCGATGGCCTGGCCGATCCGGCCCATGCCGACGATGCCGACCTTGCGATCGCGCAGCGAGCCGACGCTGAGCGGATAGTTCTGCGTGTGCCAGAGGCCTGAGCGCACGTAACGATCGGCCTTGATGAATTCGCGCAACGTGGCGATCAGAAGGCCCATCGCGACGTCGGCGACCTCCTCGGTCAGCACGTCAGGCGTGTTGGTGACGATGATGTTGTGCTCGGCGGCGTATTTGGCATCGATATGGTCGTAGCCGACGCCGAAGCTCGCCACCATCTCGATCTTGGGCAGCTGCGACAGCGAATCCTTGTCGGCGCGAACGGTGTGATAGGTCACCGCCACGCCGCGGATCTTGTCGCGGATCGCCGGCGTCAGCCGCTCGAGGTCACCGCGCGTCTCGGCCTTGTGCACGACGAAATGATCGGAAAACCCGTTCTCGAGGATCGGCCGCGCCGGCCCATAGATCAGAAGATCGATCTTGTCGGACGAAATCGAACCGGTAGACATCAGGTTTCCTTTCCAAGCGCGCTCTCATGCCAGCGCCGTAAAACAAGGTGGGAAATTAGCGCCAGCACCCCATAGATGACAATCCCGGCCAGCGACAACAACAGCAGCGCCGCGAACATGCGGGGTATGTTCAAGCGATAGCCGGATTCCGCGATCCTGTAGGCAAGGCCCGAGCCGGCCCCCGCCGTTCCCGCCGCGATCTCGGCGACGACGGCGCCGATCAACGACAGGCCGCCAGCGATGCGCAGGCCGCCGAGGATATAGGGCAGCGCCGCAGGGAGCTTCAGGAAGCGCAGGGTCTGCGGCTTCGAGGCGCCATAGAGCTGGAACAGCCCGGCGAGATTGCGGTCGACCGAATTGAGCCCGAGCGTGGTGTTGGACAGCACCGGAAAAAAGGCGACGATGAAGGCGCAGACGACAACGGCGGTCTGCTGCTCCAGATAGATCAGCAGCAATGGCGCGATCGCGATGACGGGCGTCACCTGCAGCACGACGGCATAGGGGAACAGCGAATATTCCACCCATTTCGACTGGTTGAACAACAGCGCCAGCGCGATGCCGCCGATGCTTGCGGCGACGAACCCTTCAAGCGTCGTCAGCAGCGTGGTGGCGAGCGATTGTGACAACACCGCCCAGTCCTTGATCAGGGTCAGGACAATTGCCGACGGCGCCGGCAGCACATAAGGCGGAATCTCCTTGATGCGAACCACGAGTTCCCAGACGGCAAGACCGGCCGCAAACACGATGACGGGCAGCACGAAGCGCACCGCGCTTTGCGCGCCCGACGGCTTTGCGGGGACGGCAGGTTGCGCGTTCATAGGGTCGACTGCCCTGAATAGGACGGCGCGAGCGCGGCCGAGACGCGCCGGCAATAGTCAGAGTACGCGGTGGACGTCCGGAACTCCTCGCCGCGCGGCTCGACGGTCTCGATGCGGATGTCGGCCTGAATGCGGCCGGGCCGCGCCGTCATGACCACGACGCGCTGCGACAGATAGACGGATTCGAACACCGAATGGGTGACGAAGATGACGGTCTTGCCGAGGCTGCGCCACAGCGCGAGCAGATCGTTGTTGAGGCGGAAGCGCGTGATCTCGTCGAGCGCGGCGAACGGCTCATCCATCAGGAGGATATCAGGATCGGTGACGAGCGCGCGGGCGAGCGACACCCGCATCTTCATGCCGCCGGACAATTCGCGCGGAAAGGCGTCGGCGAAATCGGCAAGCCCGACGCTCGCCAGCGCCGCATCGGCGCGCGCCCGCCCTTCCGCCTTCGCAATGCCGCCGAGCTTCAGCGGCAGCCGCACGTTCTCGCGCACGCTGGTCCACGGCATCAGGGTCGGCTCCTGGAACACGAAGCCGATGCCATGACCAATTTGGACATCACCCTCATGGCGCGACACCCGCACCGCGCCCGATGATGCCGGGCTGAGCCCCGCAATCAGTCGCAGCGCCGTCGACTTGCCGCAGCCGGAGGGGCCGAGCAGCGAGATGAACTCGCCTTTGGGCACCGCGAGATCGAGCGGACCCAGCGCCATGACGCCGTTGTCGTAGACCTTCGTCACGCCGCCCAGGTTGACGGCAAGTGCCGTCAGGCTGGCCTCGACTGTCGACGAAGGTTTGCGCTCTACCATTGGGCGCCGACTGTTGCGTCGCGGACGCTCTTCACCTCTCCCCGTCGGGGAGAGGTCGGCGCGCAGCGCCGGGTGAGGGGGCGCAGGTCCCATGAGAGAGCGTAACCCCTCACCCGCATCGCATCTAACGATGCGATGCGACCTCTCCCTACGGGAGAGGTGAACGATGCCGCCCCACCGTTGTTTAACCTCGGCATAGCCTACGGCTTGTTCGGGCGCAGCTCGACGCCGACGCCCTTGTTGACGAAGCGCAGCGTGTAGGACTTGCGGAAGTCGAGATCGCCCTTCACCACGCCGGCCTTCACCATCTTGTTGAAGAATGAGGTGTAGCGCTCGTCGCTCATCGCGCCGATGCCGCTCCTGAGGGTGTCGCCGGAATCGACGATGCCATATTCCTTCATCTTGGCGACGGAATAGGCCAGCAGATCGTCGGTCATTTCAGGATTGAGCTTCTTGATCATGGCATTGCCGGCGGAATTGTCGCGGTAGATGTAATTGTACCAGCCGACGATCGAGGCATCGACGAAGCGCTGCACCATGTCAGGCTTCTTTTCGACGATGTCGCGCCGGGTCTCGATCAAGGTCGAATAGGTGTTGAAGCCGGCATCGGCGAGCAGGATGACGTTGGGCTTGAAGCCCGCAGCCTTCTCGACGGCGAAGGGCTCGGAAGTGACGTAACCCTGCATGGCGCTCTTCGGGTTCGCGATGAAGGGCTGCGGATTGAAATTATAGGGCCGGACGTTCTTCTCGCTGAACCCATATTCTGACTTCAGCCACTGGAAATAGCTGCTCATGCCCTCCTTGGAGACGAACAGGGTCAGCGGCTTGAGATCCTCGAGCTTGGTGACCTTCGCATCCGGCTGCGACAGCAGCACCTGCGGGTCCTTTTGGAACATCGCGGCGATGGTAACGACGGGGACGTTGTTGGCCACCGCGTCGAACGACATCAGCGTGTTCGCCGCCATGAAGAAATCGATCTTGCCGGCGATCAGCAGCATCCGGTTGTTCTCGTTCGGGCCGCCGGGCACGATGGTGACGTCGAGCCCGTATTTCTGGTAGGTGCCGTCGGCGAGCGCCTGGAAGAAGCCGCCATGCTCGGCCTCGGCGACCCAGTTGGTGCCGAAGCTGACCTTGTCCAGGGTCTCGCTGCGCGCCGGCAGGATCGATACGACAGAGGCCAGCAAGCCCGCCGTTAATGCTCGCCGCAGATGGGAAGGGCTCATGAATGCACTCCGTGGATCCCTTCTAGCCGATGTGACAACAACGCGATAAAACCGCAACATATCAGAGGACGCGAACCGGCCGGGCCCGCGTCCCCTGATAACCCAAACTACGTGACAAATTCGGGCAAAGAAACCTTGATGACGCCTTCCCGCGACTGGACGGAGATCCGCTGGGCCGATGCGAGCCATGCGGACATTTCGCGCTGGATCGCGGTGCTGCCGCTGGCGGCAACCGAGCAGCACGGCCCGCATTTGCCTCTCGAGACCGACGTGCTGATCGCCGAAGCCTATCTGGCGCGCGTGCGCGAGCTGCTGCCCGCGACGTTGCCGGTGACGTTCCTGCCGATTGAACGCGTCGGCATCTCCACCGAGCATATCGACTATCCTGGCACGCAGACGCTGCCGAATGAAGTGGCGCTGAGGCGCTGGACCGGGATCGGCGAGGACATCGCGCGACGTGGCGTCAAAAAGCTCGTCATCATCACCAGCCATGGCGGCAACAGCGCGGCGATGATGCTGGTGGCGCAGGATCTTCGCGCGCATCAAAAACTGTTCGCGGTGACGACGTCGTGGTCGCGGCTGTCGGCTGCCGACAAGCTGTTCCCATCGGATGAAGTGCGCCATGGCATTCACGGTGGCGCGGTCGAGACCTCGATCATGCTGGCGCGCTATCCCGACCAGGTGCGCGCTGATGCGATCGCGGATTTTGCCGCGAGCAGCATCGCGATGGAGCAACAATATCGCTGGCTCTCGACCCAACGGCCCGCACCCTTTGCCTGGCAGGCGCAGGATCTCAACGCGAGCGGCGCCGTCGGCAACGCCACGCTGGCGGTGCCCGAGAAAGGCGAGCAGCTGCTCGACCAGGGCGCGCGCGCCTTTTGCGAGCTGCTCGCCGAGGTCGATAAATTCGACGTGAGCAGGCTCGCCAAGGGCCCGCTCGGCTAGCCTACATCCATCTGAAATCACTGGCGAAAGCGCCGGTTTTCCGAGCCGGGCCGAGCATCTTCGAACCGGATCGGCCAAGCCTCCGTCCAATTGGGCACGCGGACCACAACGGCCGCCTCAACCCGGATGGAGTTTCACATGTCGATCAAGACCAGGATTGCCGCCGTCGCTCTCGCGACCCTCACCATCACCGCTGCTATCGCTTCCACGACCTCGACCGCTCAAGCCAAGCCGCTCGGCTGGGGCTGGGGCGTCGGCGCCGGCATCGCCACCGCCGCCATCGTCGGCACCGCGATCGCCGCCAGCAACGAACCCTATTACTACGGCTATCACCGCTGCGGCTGGGTGGCCCAGTACAACGCCTTCGGCCAGTACATCGGCCGCGTTCGTACCTGCTACTGATCCGAGATTCTGAGGCCGATCTTACGTGGATCCTGCGTCCGGCACGGGCGCCTCATCCACCCCGTGTCGTGCCCCCGACCCCGCCCGGCTGTCCCCCCGGGCGGGGTCATCCTTTTTCCGGGCCATAGCGACGGGCCGCTGCTTCCGCTTGCACGTTCCGCGTGCCACGATACGAACCGGCAGGTGGAGAGCGAGCATGAACTGGCGGGATGTCATTGGATCGATCTTGATCGCAACGCTGACATCAACGCAGGCATTTGCGCAGCCGGCGGCCCAGGACGATGGCCACCCCTCCGTGGACCTCGAACTCGTCATAGCCGTCGACGTTTCGTATTCGATGGAGCCGGCCGACCTGGCAGCTCAACGCGAAGGCTTTGCCAAGGCCATCGAATCGCCGGAATTTCTTCGATCCCTGCGGGCCGGCCCGATTGGCAAGATCGCGTTGACCTATTTCGAATGGGCATCCACCAGCGATCAGAGGATCGTCGTCCCCTGGCGCCAGATTGACGGATTGGAATCGGCGCAGGCCGTGGCAACTGAACTCCGCCAGGCCCCGATCCGCCGTGGCTCGCGCACGTCGATTTCGAGCGCGATCGATTTCGCCGTGCCGCTGTTCGAGCAGAACCCCTGCCGCGGGGCACGCTGTGTCATCGATATTTCGGGCGATGGCCCCAACAACAATGGCGGTCCCGTCGCCACAGCGCGTGACACAGCAGTGCAGAAGGGCATCGTCATCACCGCCCTGCCTGTGATGACCACTGCACCGCTCGGTCCAACTGATATCAACCACATGGACCATCTCGATTGGTACTATGAGGATTGTGTGATCGGAGGCTCAGGTGCCTTTGCTTTACCGATCACCGATCGCGGAAACTTCAACGATGCGACCCGGACCCAATTGGCGCTTGTGGTTGCGGGCCGCACGCCGAATGGATCGACTGCCCGGCCCGGTGACAAGGAGCCGCGGATTCTCTGCACGATCGGAGAGAAGCTCTGGCAGGAGCGGTGGCTGTCGAACACTCCGGCGACGTTTGGCCCGCCGGCCAAAAGTCCGGCGGCGATCGACCCGGCGGCGAACAATCCGATGGCCAATGATGACGCGAAGAAAGAGGACGCGCTGCTCGCCAAGAAGATCAAGGGCATCTGCCGCGGCTGCTAGCTGCGTTCCGCCCGCCGGCGCGCGTTATCCAAAAAGTTTGGCCCCGGGAGGGGGTCATCCTTTTTCCGGGCCGGGAGTTTGTGGCAATACCGTCACATAAGGATGCCAACCATCCGCTGCGACATTCTGCACGAGTTGCTATTGCGAATTATTAGCAATAAATTCTGGACGAGTGCGGGGCGGGGATGAAATCGCGTCGAAACGAGTTCATCTCGTTCGATCGCGTGAACAGCCAGGACCCTGATGACAGGGTCGTCGCGAATCGGCAGGGATGTCGCGGCGGCTGGGTTACATTCGCGTCTTTGGGGGCTTGCTTGGGGGCGTGCGTTTTGACGTTGAGAAGTCACCGACAGCAGTTGCGGCGGACGGCGGCGGCGATCACCGCCGGCGTGCTGGCTTTTCCCGCGGCCTCCAGCGCCGCCGACCTGCCCCTGAAGGCGCCAGCGCTGAAGGCTGTCTATGACTGGACCGGCTTCTATATCGGCGCGCATGTCGGCGTCACCCGCGGCACCTCGTCGGCGACGCTGACCGATCCCACCGTTGCAACCGACAACAACGTCTTCACCGGCGCGACCGGGGGCGTGCAAGCCGGTTATAATTGGCGCCTGAACTCTGGCCTGCTGCTCGGCCTGGAGGGCGACATCTCCTTTCCGAACTACCTGCCCTCCAACCATGTCGTGTCGTCGGCTGCGACGGCGCTGTCGAGCGCGGAAGAGCGCTGGGACTATGTCGCGAGCCTGCGCGCCCGTCTCGGTTACAGCACTGGCAATTGGCTGTTCTACGCGACCGGCGGCGCGGCCTTCGCCGGCGAGCGCTTTCTCTCGACGCCGACGGGCGGCAATGAAGAGAAGGTGCTGAACACCCGGTTCGGCTGGATCGCGGGCGGCGGCGTCGAATACGCCTTCGCGCCGCACTGGAGCGCGCGGCTCGAATATCTCTACAGCAAGTTCGAGCACGCCAACGTCACGTTCCCATCAGGCGGGCAATATTCGTCGTCGATGGATTTCCAGAGCCTGCGGATCGGCCTCAATCGCAAGATCGATTGGCCTGATATGCCGACCTATAATCCGAAGTCGGATATCACCGACACCGAATCGAGCCGCTGGGAGATTCACGGCCAGTCGACCGTGCTGGGGCAGGGCTACCCGGCGTTCCACGCGCCCTATACCGGAACGAACAGCCTGCTCCCGTCGCCGGATTTCCAGCAGACCTGGAGCAATTCGCTCTATCTCAATGCGCGGCTGTGGGACGGCGGCGAGGTCTATTTCAATCCGGAGCTATTGCAGGGATTCGGCTTCAACAACACCACGGGCGCGGGGGGCTTTCCCAATGGCGAAGCGCAGAAATCCGGCTTCCCCTATCCGCACTTCAATGCCTCGCGGCTGTTCGTGCGCCAGACCTTCGGCTTCGGCGGCGAGCAGGAGGAGCTTGCCAGCGGCCAGCTTCAACTCGCCGGCAAGGCCGACATCTCGCGACTGACCTTGCAGGTCGGCAAGTTCTCCGTGGTCGACGTGTTCGACGGCAATGCCTACGCGCACGATCCGCGCAAAGACTTCATGAACTGGTCGATCTGGGCGTCCGGCGCTTTCGATTATGCCGCCGACAAGCTCGGCCTGGGCTATGGCGCCACCGCCGAGCTGAACCAGAAGCAATGGGCACTGCGCGGCGGCTACTTCCTGATGGACGCCGTATCCAACTCGAACAATTTCGACATGAACATCGGCCGTCGCGGCGAATATGTCGTGGAGCTTGAGACGCGCTATTCGCTGTTCGGCCGGCCCGGCAAGCTGCGCACGCTCGGCTTCGTCAACAGCGCCTTCTCGGGCAGCTATCGCGAGACGCTGGACAACCCCGCGTTCGGCGTCGACATCACCCAGACCCGGCGCGGCCGCCTCAAATACGGCTATGCGCTCAACCTCGAACAGTCGATCACCGATGACATCGGCGTGTTCGGCCGCTGGAGCTGGAACGACGGCCGCAACGAGATCATGGCCTTCACCGATATCGACCGCAGCCTATCCGGCGGCGTCTCGGTGAAGGGCACCAAATGGGGCCGGCCCGACGACGTCGTCGCCATCGCTGGCGCCGTCAACGGCCTCTCGCAGGACCATCGTGACTTCATCGCCGCCGGCGGTCTCGGTCCGCTGATCGGCGACGGCGCGCTCAACTACCGGAACGAGCGCGTGCTGGAAACCTATTACGCCTATGCGCTGAACAAGGCGCTGACGTTTACCGCCGACTACCAGCTCATCGTCAATCCCGCCTACAATGCCGATCGCGGGCCGGTCTCGGTGTTCTCGGGACGGCTGCACGGGGAGTTCTGAGCACGCGTCTTACGCGGCTCGGATCGCGTCCAGGAACTTTCCGACCTCGCTCTTGAGACGGGTGCTTTCGCCGGACAGCGATCTGGCTGCCGCGAGGACGTTGGCGGATGCCGATCCGGTCTGGTTTGCGCCGTGCTGCACGTCGACGATGCTGGCGGAAACCTGCTGGGTGCCGCGCGCAGCCTGCTGCACGTTGCGGGAAATCTCGCGTGTCGCCGCGCCCTGCTCCTCGACCGCCGAGGCGATCGCGGATGCGATCTCCGACATCCTCGTAATCGTGTCGCTGATCGCCTTGATGGCGCCGACGGACTCCTCGGTCGCGGCCTGGATGCCTGAGATCTGCTGGCTGATTTCGCCGGTGGCCTTGGCCGTCTGTTCGGCCAGCGCCTTGACCTCGGAGGCGACCACCGCGAAGCCGCGTCCGGCCTCCCCGGCCCGCGCCGCCTCGATGGTGGCGTTGAGGGCGAGAAGGTTGGTCTGGCCCGCGATCTGGCTGATCAGCTCGACGACGTCACCGATCCGCCCCGCCGCCTTGGCGAGCTCGCCGACATGATCGTTGGTCCGCTCGGCCTGCTGCACGGCTTCCCCGGCGACGCGCGCGGAGTCCTGAACCTGCCGGCCGATCTCGTCGACCGACGAGGCCATCTCCTCCGCCGCTGCCGCAACGGTCTGCACGTTGGTGGAGGCCTGCTCGGAGGCCGCCGCGACGGTGGCGGTGACCTTTTCCGATTGATCGGCGGCGCTCGTCAGCGTTCCCGCTGAAATCTCCAGCTCCGAGGAGGCCGACGCGACCGTGTTGATGACGTCGCCGATCATGGCCTCGAAATCGCGCGCGATCTGGTCCATGCGCTGGCTGCGCTTGAGCTTCGCCTCGGCCTCGACCGCAGCGGCCGCATCTGCAGATTTTTGAGCGAGCAGCGAATCCTTGAAATGCCGCAACGAGCCGGCGACCTGACCAATCTCGTCGTCGCGGCCGGTGGCCGGAATCTCGACCTCGTGTTGTCCGGCGGCGAGTGTGCCGATCACGCCCGCCAGCTTCGCCAGCGGCGTCACAACGCGGCGACGCAGCATCATGGTCACACCGGCCAGCGTGCCGAGCAACGCGAGCACGGCAACGGCCGCGAGCGCGAGCATCGCCAGCGCACCGCTGCGGGCAGCCGAGGCGCGCTCGGCCGCTTCCGCCAGGGCGGCGTCGCGCACTCCGAAGAACATCTGGATGGCAGGCACGATCACGTTGGCAAACTCATCGTTGGTGATGCCGTACTTGCCGTCGGCGCGCGCAGCGGGCATCTCCTTTTCAACTACCGGCGCAGCTCTTCCAAAATAGGACTCGCTCGCCGCCTTGAACGCGGCGGCGATGCGCGGCGGATTGCCGAGCTGGTCGATGCCGGCCGCGATCCGCTCGCGATCGGCCTCCACACGCCCCTGCATGCGATCCATCAGAGAGAACTCAGCCGTCACCAGCGGTCGATGTGCGGTCAACGCCGGGGCCAATGTCGCGGCGCGATTGCCGGCCGAGACGCGAAGATCCTGCGCCGTCCGGGCCAGGCTCAACAGCGCCGCCAGCGAGGAATCGGCATCCACGACCCTTCCCTCCAGCCGGTTCATGATCGGTTCGATGCCGGCGATGACCTCGGCAACGGCGGGAAGGAAGCCCTTGATCGCAGCGCTGTCGCGCGCAGCGAGAGGAACGCTCATCGCGCGGTCTGCAGCGGTGGTGATGTCCTTCAGCCGCCGCGCTGTGCGGTCGAGGTTTTCGGCCATCGGAGCGCCGTCATCCAGCATCAGAAGGGCGCGCCTTGCGCTCTCGAAGGAGGCTTCGGCCGCTTTCGCAGCCTTGGTCGTGGCGTCGGTCTGAGCCTGCGTCGCAGCTCCCTCCTGAAAGATGGGAGAGATGTAGGGGGCACGCAGGCCGGCGACGTGTTGGCTGACCATGAGGATCGTGCCGAACGCGTCGACTCGCTTGATCGCGTCGGATCGGTCGGTGAAGATGCGGGCCTGGGGTATCAGCACCTCGGCGCCAAGGATGACCGCAAAAACCGTCACCGTCAGCATCGACAGCGCGAAAAGCTTCCCTATCCGCATCCTCAGGTCCTCGAACAGATTTCTGCAAATTGTCAGAAAATCTAACGGGCGGCGGCTAAGAGCCCGTTAAGCACGGTTCCGTAGTTCCGCGGAGTGTCAGATGGACGGGGGCGCGCGAACGGCGGCGCATGATGCGACAGAATGCCGGCATTTTCCCCCCAGAATACCTATATCAGCGCGGTCGAGCCGCCACACTCCCTTACCTTGGAAGGTCAATGCTCTCCGTCGAACTCATCATCGTCGTCGTCCTGATCGTCATCAATGGCCTGCTCTCCATGTCGGAGCTGGCTGTGGTCTCATCGCGCCCGGCGCGGCTGTCGGTGCTGGCCGCCAAAGGCGTGCGCGGTGCCGAGCGCGCGCTGACATTGGCCGCCGATCCCGGCAAGTTCCTGTCGACCGTGCAGATCGGCATCACGCTGGTTGGCGTGCTCTCCGGCGCCTTCTCCGGCGCGACGCTCGGGCAGCGGCTGACGCAATGGCTGGTCGAACTCGGCGTGTCCTCTGGCATTGCCGACATTGTCGGTGTCGGCATCGTCGTCACCATCATCACCTACGCGACGCTGATCGTCGGCGAGCTGGTGCCGAAGCAGGTGGCGCTGCGCGACCCCGAGAGCATCGCAGTGAAGGTTGCGCCCGCGATGCACGTGCTGGCGCGGGTCTCGCTGCCGCTGGTGTTTCTGCTCGACCTCTCCGGCAAGCTGATCCTCACCCTGCTCGGTCGTGGCGGCAAGGCGGAAGAGAAAGTGTCGGAGGACGAGATCCATCATCTCGTCAACGAGGCCGAAAGCGCCGGGGTGCTCGAGCCCGGCGAGAAGGAAATGATCGCGGGCGTGATGCGGCTCGGCGACCGCCCGGTCGGCGCCGTGATGACGCCGCGCACGGAGGTCGACGAGATCGACCTGAACGACGATCAGGCGGCGATCCAGGCGCTGATCACCAGGAGCCCGCATTCGCGTTTTCCGGTCTGCGACGGCGATCGCGACAAGCCGATCGGCGTGCTCCAGGCCAAGGATCTGCTGGTCGCCTATATGCGCGAGCGCACGCCCGATCTGCGCGCGCTGGTGCGCGAGACGCCGATCATTCCGGCATCCGCGGACGCGCGCGACGTGCTCGCGATTTTGAAGGCCGCGCCCGTGCATCTCGGTCTCGTCCATGACGAATACGGCGCCTTCGAAGGCGTGGTGACGGCGGCTGATATTCTGGAATCGATCGTCGGCGCCTTCCATTCCGAGGAAGGCCCACCGGAGCCGGCCTATGTCAGGCGCGCGGACGGCTCGCTGCTGGTCTCGGGCTGGATGCCGGTCGACGAGTTCGGCGAGCTCTTGAGCGTCGAGCTGCCGCCGCATCACCGCTACAACACGGTAGCCGGCCTCGTGCTGCAGCAATTCACCGTGCTGCCCCATGTCGGCGACGCCTTCGACTTCGCCGGCTGGCACATCGAGGTGGTCGATCTCGACGGCCGACGGATCGACAAGATTCTGGCGAGCCGGCGGGGTGAGGTGGAGACGGGGTAATTTGCCGCGCGCAGCAAGCGCAAGGCCTCACCCGAACCGCACCCCGATCCGCTTCTCCTTGCGCCAAACCACCGTGCAGGGCAGGTGCACACCCTCGACCTTGATATTCAGGGTGAAATGCTCGGGAATGCCGACCGGACTGGTAACGTCCAGGGCGGCGCCGGTGTCGGAGAAATTGCGGACGGTGCAATCAATCGCGCCGCCGCCGAACTCAATGGTTCCGGCCTTCAATACGCGGTGCCTGGCCTTGTTGCGTCGTTCTTCGTCCATCGGAACATTTTACACCCTAAGCTGACACAAGAGTTAAAACGCAACCCCGATGCCAGCAAATTTAGGCCACCGCGACCCCTGGTATGGCACGGAAACCCTCACGGCAGTGGCTGGAACGACGCCGCCTGGGCCAGCCGCCAGGCATCACGAAACCGCGGATCCTCGGTGCCTTCGAGCAACTCGCCCGGCCGCAGCGCCGGATAGAGCTGGGCAAAGGATTGCACCTTGGTCGTCGACGTCCTCTGACTGAAGTGGATCGGGCGCAGCTCCTGCGGATGTTCGAGGCCGGCGGCAGCGATCAGCTCGGTCAGCGAGTGCAGCGTGGCGTGGTGATAGTTGGCCACGCGGTCGATCTTGAGCGGCACGTAGAGCGCGCGTGCCCGGGTCGGATCCTGGGTCGCGACACCGGTCGGACAGCGGTCGGTGTGGCAGCTCAGCGACTGGATGCAGCCGAGCGAGAACATGAAGCCGCGCGCCGAATTGCACCAGTCGGCGCCGATCGCCATCGCGCGGGCCATGTCGAAGGCGGTCGCGATCTTGCCCGATGCGCCGATCTTGATGCGGTCGCGCGCGTTGATGCCGATCAGCGCGTTGTGGACGAAATTGACGCCCTCGCGCATCGGCATGCCCAAATGGTCCATGAATTCCAGCGGCGCCGCACCGGTGCCGCCTTCATTGCCGTCGACCACGATGAAATCGGGATAGATGCCGGTCTCCAGCATCGCCTTGCATATTGCCAGGAATTCCCAGGGGTGGCCGATGCAGAGCTTGAAGCCGGCCGGCTTGCCGCCTGAAAGCCGTCGCATCTCGGCGACGAACTGCATCATGCCGGTGGGAGTCGAGAAGGCGCGATGCGAGGCCGGCGAAATGCAATCCTCGCCCATCGCGACGCCGCGGATCTTGGAAATTTCCTCCGAGACCTTTGCCGCCGGCAGCACGCCGCCATGGCCGGGCTTGGCGCCCTGGCTGATCTTGAGCTCGACCATCTTGATCTGGTCCCGGCTCGCAACCCGCGCGAACGCCTCCGGATCGAAGCTGCCGTCGCGATGGCGGCAGCCGAAATAGCCGGAGCCGATCTCCCAGATGACGTCACCGCCCATCTCCGCGTGATAGGGGCTGAAGCCGCCCTCGCCGGTGTCATGGGCGAAAGCGCCCTTCCTGGCGCCGGCATTGAGTGCGCGCACGGCATTGGGGCTGAGCGCGCCAAAGCTCATCGCCGAGATGTTGAACACCGAGGCCGAATAGGGCCTTGCGCAGTCCGGCCCGCCGATGGTGACGCGAAACTTCTCCTCGGCATGCGCCTTCGGCGCAACCGAGTGATGCATCCACTCATAGCCTTCGCGATAGACATCCTCCTGGGTGCCGAACGGACGCTTGTCGAGTTGCATCTTGGCGCGCTGATAGACCACCGCGCGGGTGTCGCGCGAGAACGGCATGCCGTCCTTCTCGCTCTCGAAGAAGTACTGCCGCATCTCCGGGCGGATTTCCTCCAGGAGGAAACGGATATGCGCGGAGATCGGGTAGTTGCGCAGCACCGCGTGGCTCTTCTGCATCAGGTCGCGGACGCCGAGCAGCGTCAGCGCGCCGAAGATGCAGATCGGGACCAGCAGGATGTCGAAGATCCTGCGGTCGGCGATAGCGATGCCGATCAGGAGTGCGGTGATGACGGCGCAGATCGTCAGGACGATGAAGCGCGGCGAGAATGGCAGCAGAAGGGTCTCCATGATCCCCTCTTCCGCCAACGGCAAACGTTTGGGCGGTTCCTGCGTCTTGTTGTTGTCGGCCACGATTCCCACCCTCTCGCCAGCATCAGGCGGAACGATACGCCCGCGCCTGTCATACGGATATGACGCAGCGCTTGTTTCAGGCTAGCGAATTCGCCCGAGAAAAATCAATCCACCGAGAGGTGAGCCTATTGCACTGCAGCAGAGGCGGGGATGGAAGGAGCAGCTGGCCGGCCAGGAGGCTGTAGCCATCGCCGTCGTCCTGGCGAAAGCCAGGACCCATTCCCCCTCAACGGGGCTGCGCGAAGACCGACAACGACCAGCCTTCGCCCAATTCGACTCGGTGGCGATGGATCCTGGCTTTCGCCAGCACGATACCGAGAGCGAGCGCCAATCAGCGCTCGACGAACGCCTTCTCGATCACGAAATGGCCGGGCTTGTTGCCGCTTCCTTCGACGAAGTCACGGCTCTCGAACATCGCCTTCAGCTCTTCCAGCATCGCCGGGCTGCCGCACATCATGATGCGGTCGGTCTCGATGTTGAGGGGCGACTGCCCGATATCGTTGAAGATCTGCTCGGAGTTGATGAGGTCGGTGATGCGGCCACGATTGCGGAACGGCTCGCGGGTCACGGTCGGATAATAGATCAGCTTGTCGGCGAGCAGCTCGCCGAACAGCTCGTCCTCGCGCAAATTCGCGACCAGCTTCTCGCCATAGGCGAGCTCGGAGACCTGGCGGCAGCCGTGCACGAGCACGATGCTCTCGAACTGCTCATAGACCTCGGGGTCCTTGATCAGGCTGGCGAAGGGCGCAAGGCCGGTGCCGGTCGAGAGCAGCATCAGCCGCTTGCCGGGGATGAGGTTGTCGGTGATCAGCGTGCCGGTCGCCTTGCGGCCGACCAGGATGGTGTCGCCTTCCTTGATCTTCTGCAGGCGCGAGGTGAGCGGGCCGTCCTGCACCTTGATCGAGAAGAACTCGAGCTCTTCCTCGTGATTGGCGCTGGCCATGCTGTAGGCGCGCAGCAGCGGGCGGCCGTCGACCTCGAGCCCGATCATGGCGAACTGGCCGTTCTGGAAGCGGAAGCCGGTGTCGCGCGTGGCGCGGAAGCTGAACAGTGTGTCGGTCCAGTGCTGGACGGAAAGAACCTTCTCTCGGTAAAACGCGCTCATGATTTTCGATATTCCGAATGTCTTGCGGTTTTCGGGCAAAAGCGTTGCCCGGCCCTGAAAACGGGCGGACACCATTTGCCATGGCGGAGGATTTCGCGTGTGTGATCTACGCCATTGAGACCAATAATCAACCTCGTTCCGGATGCAATTGATGCCGGTCAATCAGGCATTTGCGGCGGAAATGATCACATCATGAACGGATCTGCTGTCCGGCGCGCGCAAAGGGCAATTTCTTTTCCCTTTCGGACCTGAAAGCAGCACTTAATTTCCATCGCGCTCGCGAGAATTTCATTAAGAATAGCTCTGACTTTCACCCCACTTTGGCGCCATTTCCCGCATTTTTGCGGCTTTTGGCGCCCGGAACGATCGAAATACATGGCAAGCAGTGAACGGACCTTCGTCCAAGCCATCAGGCGCTATTGCGCGGCGCACGACATCGAGGTCGATGTCCGCGCCGGAGGCTGGCTGATCGCGATGCGCCGGGACGACCAGCGCCGCTTCGCCTTCGGCTACGACATCGGCCTCAACAGTGCGATCGCGCATCGGCTCGCCAACGACAAATCCGCCGCCACGGAGGCGCTGTCGCTGCAAGGCGTGCCCTGCATTTCCCATCACCTCTTCCTCAACCCGAAGCTGGGCGAGAAGGTTGTCGGCCTCGGCTGGCGCGAGGCCATGCTCGAGCTGCTTCACGACCATCCGCAGGGCGTGGTGGTGAAGCCGAACGAGGGCACGTCGGGGCGCTCGGTGTTCAAGGTGACGACGGCGGCGGAGCTCGACCACGCGACGAACGAGGTCTTTTCGATGAGCACCGGGCTCGTGATCTCGCCTTATGTCGCAATCGAGGACGAGGTCCGTGTGATCCTGCTCGATGATGTGCCCCGCATCGTCTACAGCAAGCAGCGTGGCTCGGATTGGCGGCACAATCTGGATGCCGGCGCCAAGCCGGTGTTGCTGGCGGACGGCGCGGTGCGCACGGCTTGCGTGAAGCTCGCGGTCGACGCTGCGCGCGCCATCGGCATCCGCTTTGCGTCAATCGACGTGGTGCGCGTCGATGGCGCGTGGAAGGTGCTGGAGATCAATTCCGGCGTGATGATGGAAGCGCTGAGCAAGCTGCATCCGGAGCTGGTGCAGGCGACGTATGGCGCGGCGCTGGATCGGGTGTTTGGGGATGCTTCCCCGAGCACCAATCCATCACCGTCACCCCCGCGCAATGGCTAAGCCATTGCGCGGGGATGACGGAATCGCGAGCTAATTATTCGCGCTAGCGGAATCGTCCATCGCCTTGAACGCTTCTTCCAGCTGCAGCGAGATCGGCACGTTCATTTTCTCGCCGGTCGGCATGCGTGCGATGAACCATTTGTTGTAGAGCGGCACGAGATCGTGGTTGGAGCCGAGCTTGCGGAAGGTGCGCTCGACCACGGCGGAGAGCTGCGGCTCGCCCTTGCGGAACATGATGCCATAGGGATCGTAGGACAGATAATCGCCGGTTACGCGGAACTTGTCCTGCGACTTGTGGCGAACGATCAGCCCCGAGAGCAGGATGTCGTCGGTCGCAAACGCGTCAGCCTTGCCCTCGACCAGCATCTGGTACGACTGCTCGTGGTCGGCGCCGACAACAATGTTCAGGCCCAGCGACAGCTTCTTGTCGGCCGCCTGGACCGCCTGCTCGTTGGTGGTGCCCTTCGTCACCACGACGGTCCTGCCCTTCAGGTCCGCCAGCTGCTGGACGCTGGAGGCCTTCGGCACCATCAGCTTGGTGCCGGCAACGAACATCAGCGGCGAAAACGCGACGCGCTTGGCGCGCTCGGAATTCGCGGTGGTCGAGCCGCATTCCAGATCGATCTTGTTCTGGAGCACCGCGTCGATGCGATCGTCCGAGGTGACCTTGACGTAGTCGATTCTGAGATTGGGGTCGTCGACCTCGACGCCGATCTCCTCGACGATGGCCTCGCAGAGCTCAAGGCTGTAACCAATCGGCCGGCCCGACGGGTCGAGGAACGAGAACGGCGGCGAGCTCTCGCGATAGCCGAGCCGCACGGCGTGCGCTTTCTTGATGGCCGACAGCGTCGGGCTAAGCCCTTCGCTGCCGCCGGTCTGGGCGGAGGCACCAGACGCCAGCAGACACGCTGCCAGCAACAGGCCGCTCGAAATCGCCGTCAAAGGGCGCATGACGCACTCCCGTCAATGACCGGCCATCGCAGGCACTTCACCCGGCACCATGTCTTCAGGTACGGCATCGCCCGGCCCCATCGCATGCTCGGGCCCGAGCTCGCCTTCCCACTTCGCCACCACCGAGGTCGCCAGCGTGTTGCCGATCACGTTGGTGGCGCTGCGGCCCATGTCGAGGAAGGTGTCGATACCCATGATCATCAACAGCCCCGCCTCGGGAATGCCGAACTGCGACAGCGTCGAGGCGATCACCACGAGGGAGGCGCGCGGCACGCCGGCGACGCCCTTGGAGGTGATCATCAAGGTCGCCAGCATCGCGAGCTGCGTGCCGAGCGACATGTCGATGTGGTAGGTCTGCGCGATGAAGACGCTGGCGAAAGTGCAATACATCATCGTGCCGTCGAGATTGAACGAATAGCCGAGCGGCAGCACGAAGCTCGAGATGCGCGAGGAGGCGCCGAAGCGGTTGAGGCCTTCGAGCGTCTTCGGGTAGGCCGCCTCCGAGCTCGCGGTGGAGAACGCGATCATCAGCGGCTCGCGGATCAGCTTCAGGAGATGGCTATAGCGCGGCCCGATCACGACGAAGCCGACGACCACCAGGATGCCCCAGAGGATGAACAGCGACAGATAGAAGCCGCCCATGAACACGATGAGCTTCCAGAGCACCAGCAGGCCGTTCTTGGCGACCGTCGCAGTGATGGCAGCCCAGACCGCGAACGGCGCAAACAGCATCACATAGCCGGTCACCTTCAGCATGATGTGGCCGACATCGTCGATCAGCGACAGGAGCTGCTTGGAACGCTCGGGCAATGCGCCCATCGCCACCGAGAAGAATACGGCGAAGATCACGATCTGAAGGATCTCGTTCTGCGCCATCGCGTCCGCGATCGAGGTCGGGATCAGATGGGTCAGGAATTTCTCGATCGAGAAGGCCGAGACCGGCAGGCCGGTCGATTGTCCCGCCGCGGGCAGCGTACCGGGGAAGTTCGCGCCGGGCTGCAGCAGATTGACCATCACGAGGCCGAGCAGCAGCGAGACGAAGGATGCGCTGATGAACCAACCCATGGTCTTGGCGAAGATGCGCCCGAGCTTGGAGCCCGACCCCATATGGGCGATGCCGCCGACCAGGGTCGCGAACACCAGCGGCGCGATGATCATCTTGATCAGGCGCAGGAAGATCACGGCGATCAGGTTGATGGAGGAGGCCCAGTCGCCGCGCGTGTCGGGCAGGAAATTGTAGATCGCCGAACCCATGATGATGCCGAGCACCATCGCGGCCAGGATGTATTGCGTAAACCTGTTCGACATTGAAAGAACCCCCACGACACCGACCGCTTCATGATGTCGCAGATATGACAGCGACGCAACACGCTTTGCGTGCGATCGCCTGCCGGATGTTCCCGTTGCGAAACGGGACGTAGCGATCTAGCCTGCATGCAGCGCACAACGAATGCGGCTTGCACGTTTTGTTTGCGGCAAGTGCTTCAATAAACATCAAACAATCAGAGAGGGACCGCCATGACCGGGAGCATCAATCGCCAAATTCTTCTGGTGGAGAAGCCGAGCGGAAAGCTCGGCCCCGAGCACTTCAAGATGGTCGATGGCAAACTGCCGGAACCGAAGGACGGCGAAGCCCTGTTGCGCGTGCGCTACATCTCGCTCGATGCCGCCAACCGCGCCTGGATGCACGGCGCGACTTACCGTTCGGCGGTCGAACCCAACAGCGTGATGGCCGGCGGCGGCCTTGCCGAGGTGGTCAGCTCGAAGGCGCCCGAGCTTGCGCCCGG
The DNA here is from genome assembly GCF_028128665.1 of Bradyrhizobium sp. CCBAU 45384. NCBI lineage: Bacteria > Pseudomonadati > Pseudomonadota > Alphaproteobacteria > Hyphomicrobiales > Nitrobacteraceae > Bradyrhizobium > Bradyrhizobium sp. CCBAU 45384. Next base: position 159,167 of record NZ_LBIZ01000120.1, on the reverse strand, counting down.
CGACATCGTGTTCGGCGATACCGGCTGGCAGGAGTTTGCAGCAGTACCGGCAAAGCAATTGACGAAAATGCCGAAGCTCGAGCCGATGACGCATCTGCTCAGCGTGTTCGGCATCGCCGGCCTCACCGCCTATTTCGGCCTGCTCGAGGTCGGCAAGCCCAAGGAGGGCGAGACGGTCGTGGTTTCGGCCGCCGCGGGCTCGGTCGGCTCGATCGTCGGACAGATCGCCAAGATCAAGGGATGCCGCGTGGTCGGCATCGCCGGCGGCGCCGACAAGTGCCACTGGCTGACCTCCGAGCTCGGCTTCGATGCGGCCGTCGACTACAAGGACGGTGCGGTGTTCAAGGCGCTGCGCGCAGCAGCTCCCAAAGGCATCGACGTCTATTTCGACAATGTCGGGGGCGACATTCTGGAAGCCTGCCTGCCACAAATGAACAATTACGGCCGCATCGCCTGCTGCGGCGCGATCTCGCAATATGACGGCACGCCTTCGGCCCATGGCCCGCGCGGCGTGCCCGGCCTGATCGTGGTGAAGCGGCTCGTGATGCAGGGCTTCATCGTGATGGACTACATGAAGGAGAGCCAGCGCGCCCTCGCTGATCTGCAGGCCTGGGTGAAATCCGGCAAGCTGAAGGTGCAGGAAGACATCATCGACGGATTGCACAACACGCCGAAGGCTCTGATCGGACTGCTGGCCGGCGAGAACCGCGGCAAGCGCATGGTCAAGCTCTAGCGACGTAGTTACGTCGCAATTCCGCGGGCATTATCTACTTGCGGTAGTGGCCAAAGCAGCCAAGATACCGCTCGCGAGGCATCACTCGCGACGATTGCATTTGTACGGCATTTCAAAAAATCATCGGCGTTACCGACAGGGCAGGAAATCACCCAAATGTTCAACACGTTGAAACATGCATCGACGCGTCACGCGTTGCTCGCCGCGGCTTTCTTCGCAACTGCAACAAGCGCGTTCGCGCAGACCGAGGCCCAGAAGAGCGCGATCCGCTCCGCATGCCGCTCGGATTTCATGGCGCATTGCGCGAGCGTGACGCCCGGTGGCGTCGAAGCGTATCAATGCCTCCAGAGCCACATGTCGAGCCTGTCAGCGGGATGCCAGACCGCGGTTCGCGCGGTCGAGCCGGCGGCAGCACCCAAGACCGAAGCTGCGCCGGCAAAATCCGAACCTGCCAAATCTGAGCCCGCCAAATCTGAGCCTGCAAAGACCGAAGCGGCGCCCACCGCCGAACCCGCGGCGAAGCCGGCCGCCGAAACTGCCCCGAAGGCAGAAGCGGCCAAACAACCGGCCAGCGCGCAGGTCGCCGCGGTCAAGAGCGCATGCCGCGCCGATTATCCCAAGGTTTGCGCCAGCGTGCCGCCCGGCGGCGCTCCCGCGCTGGAATGCCTCGAGAAGAACAAGGCCAAGGTTTCGGCGGCCTGCGCGAAAGCGGTGACCGCTGCGGCCGGTGGCGGCGCAGCGACTGCCGCGCCGGCAACTGGCGCCGCGCCCGCAGCAGCGCCGGCCGCCGCGCCCGCCGTGATCGTTCTGCGCCCGCTGCTGCCGCGCGAAGAGCTGTTCATCGTGCGCTCCGCTTGCGGCGCGGACATCCGCTCGCTCTGTGCCGGCGTCGCCCCGGGTGGCGGCCGCATCGTGCAATGCATCGCCGGCAATGCAGCGTCGCTGTCGCCGGCCTGCAAGGACGTGCTCGCACCATTCGCTGCGCGGTGAGCGGCACGCCAGCGCGCATCGTCATCGATGTTGGGCGGCGCGTGAATTTTCGTGCGCTCCTTGCGACTCATCCGTTGCCGATATCAGATTTCAATCGCGACAAGACCGGGAGAGACCACATGCGTGCATTTCTGCTGATTGCGTCTGCATTGTTCGCCTTCGCGGCGACCATGACCTTCGAATCCTCCAATGCCAACGCTGTGGTGTGCGCGCGCGGCGTCTACCGCGCCGGTTGCGCCGGTCCGAACGGCGCCGTCGCGGTTCGTCACCCGGTGCCAGTGGTTCGCTGTACCAGGGTGCTGGTGAACGGGGTCTACGTGAAGCGCTGCGTCTGACACCCGGGTGGTCAATCCGGCGCGGTTTGGCTATGATTCATAACTGACGGCTTTGGCACGCGCGAGGCGGGTGGCTGCGGCCGTGCTGCGGCGCACCTCGCCTTGAGTTCCGCTGGCGTGGGACACCGCAGCCCGTTAGTCTACCCCTGAGACAGTAAGTATACTGCCAATTAGGGAGGCAGGATTTGCGGATCGCCGTGATTGGCGGGGGACCCGGCGGGCTCTACTTCGCCTATCTCTGGAAGAAGCGTCATCCCGAGGATCAAGTCGACCTGTTCGAACAGAACCCGGCCGACGCGACCTGGGGCTTTGGCGTCGTGTTCTCCGACCAGGCGCTGGAATTCCTGCGCGCCGACGACCCCGAGACGGTCGATGCGATCGGGCCGCATATGGAGAGCTGGGAGAACATCACGCTCAATCTCGGCGGCGACAGCGTTGCCATCGACGGCGTCGGCTTCTCCTCGATCGGGCGGCTGGAGCTCCTGCAATTCCTGCAGCAACGCGCGCTCGACGTCGGCGTCACCTCGCGCTTCGACACCCAGATCCAGACGATCGACCAGCTCAACGGCCACGATCTGATCGTCGCCGCCGACGGCCTCAACTCGCTGGTGCGCCGCGCCTATGAGGGCGATTTCGGCACGTCGCTGTCCTACTCCTCCAACAAATTCGTCTGGTACGGCACCTCGAAGCGCTTCGACACGCTGTCGCAGACCTTCGTGAAGACCGACCGCGGCGCCTTCAATGCGCACCATTATCGCTATTCGCCCAACATGAGCACCTTCCTGGTCGAGTGCGATCACGCAACCTGGCAGGCCTACGGCTTCGCCTACAAGGACGTCGAGCAGTCCAAGGGCGTGTGCGAGGAGGTGTTCGCCGACACGCTCGGCGGCCACTGCCTGGTCTCCAACAAATCGGTCTGGCGCAATTTCCCCTGGGTCTGGAACGAGCACTGGTCATTCAAGAACATGGTGCTGATTGGGGACGCGCTGCACTCGGCGCACTTCTCCATCGGCTCGGGCACGAGGCTTGCGATCGAGGACGCGATCGCGCTGGTCAAGGCGCTGGAATCGGATGCCCATCTGTCGACCGCGCTGCATCGCTACCAGGCCGCGCGCAAGCCGGTGGTGCAAAAGCTGGTCAATGCCGCACGCACCAGCGCGTTCTGGTACGAGCATTTCGCCCAGCACATGCAGCTTGGCCTCATGGACTTCGCCTATAGCTACATCACCCGCTCCGGCCGCATCGACGATTCCCGGCTGCGCGCGATGTCGCCGGCCTTCATGGCACGCTACGAGGCCGAGAAGAACGGCGGAGACGCAGCGGGCGAGGCGACGGCATGAGACGCGAGCAATCGTAGGGTGGGCAAACCGAAGCGTGCCCACGACTTCCGATCTGTTGGAGAGACGTGGTAGGCGCGGCGCAAGGGCGCCTTTGCCCACCCTACAAGATCTGGGGATGAGGCGACGGTATCGTCTCCCCCTCAACCTACCTTGCCCAAATGCTCCAGCGCGTCCTCGGCCCGCAGCGGCACGCGCGAGGCTTCGTTGTTGAGCTCGACGAGCTGCGACATCAGCCCCATCAGCGCTTTGCGCTCCGTCGGCTTGAGCGGCTCCAGCATGCGCGCCTGGGCGCGTTCGACTGCGGGGATGATCTCGCGCAGGATCGCGACGCCCGGCTTGGTCAGATAGAGCAGCTTGATGCGCTTGTCCTCGGCTGCCGGCTTGCGCTCGATAAAATTCTTGGCCTGAAGACGTTCGATGACGCTGCCGAGCGTGGAGCGGTCAAAGGCGATCACCGCCGACAGCCGCGTCGCGTCGATGCCGGGATGGGTGTGGATCGCGATCAGCGCCGCATATTGCACCGGCGTGAGATCGAACGCCTTGCACTCCTCCATGAAGATCGAGACCGCGATTTGCTGCATGCGCCGGAACAGATAGCCCGGCGCAGCATAGACCGCGTCCATCGTGATCGGAGGCAGCGGCTTACTCGGCATCGGGCTGCTTCTCCGGTGCTGCGTTGGCGAAGGCCGGCAGCGCCTTGGCGGCGGCCTCGGCCATGAGCAGGCGCGGATAGGCCGCGACATCGACGCCGAAGCGGCGCGCATTGGCGAGCTGCGGCACCAGGCAGAGATCAGCGAGCGTCGCCGCAGCGCCAAAACAAAATGGCCCCGGCTCTTCTTTGATCAGGGTCTCGCAGGCCGACAGCCCCTCGCGATTGACCCAGGCGGCCCAGTCCTGCACTTTCTGCTCGGACAAACCAAGTTCGCGCAGCCGCGCCAGCACCTTCAAATTTTGCACCGGATGGGTGTCGCAGGCGATCGCCAGCGCGAAGGCCCGCACCTTGGCCCGCTGCAAGGGGTCCCTTGGCAGGAGCGGCGGATTCGGGTGTGTCTCATCGAGCCACTCGATGATCGCGACGGATTGGGTCAGTACCGCTCCCGTGTCGCTTTCCAGAGCCGGCACCAGGCCTTGCGGATTGATGGCGAGATAGGCGGGCGCGCGTTGCTCGCCCTTGCGTAAGTGATGCGGCAGATGCTCGGCGCCGAGACCCTTGAGATTCAACGCGATCCTGACGCGATAGGCGGCGCTGGAGCGGAAATAGCCGTGCAGCTTCATCGGAAGCCCTCCCTCTCTGTCGTTCCGGGGCTCGCGCCTTGCGGCGCGCCCCGGAATGACAACGACCTTGTGTGTCGTTCGTCAAGTTGACGCTAACTAGATTGTAAGTATACTGTCAATCGACAAGACGAACGGGAGGCTCATCATGGAAGCCGTGACCAAGACGCCGGAACGCGAGGCGTTCTACAAGAAGATCGACGGCGAGAATCTCACCGCGCTGTGGACGGTGATGAGCGATCTGATCACGCCGGAGCCGAAGAGCGCCTGTCGGCCTCACTTATGGAAGTTCGACGTGATCCGCGACTACATGACGGAGGCAGGCCGGCTGATCACGGCCAAGGAAGCCGAGCGGCGCGTGCTGGTGCTGGAGAACCCGGGCCTGCGCGGCCAGTCCAAGATCACGACTTCGCTCTATGCCGGCGTGCAGATGGTGGTGCCCGGCGACGTCGCGCCCGCACATCGGCACAGCCAATCGGCGCTGCGCTTCGTGCTCGAAGGCAAGGGCGCTCACACCGCCGTCGACGGCGAGCGCACCGCGATGGAGCCCGGCGACTTCATCATCACGCCGTCGATGACCTGGCACGATCATTCCAACGAGACCAGTGATCCGATGTTCTGGCTCGACGGCCTCGACATTCCGCTGGTGCAGTTCTTCGATTGCTCCTTTGCGGAAGGCGCCAAGCAAGACCAGCAGAAGATCACCAAGCCGGCTGGCGACAGCTTCGCCCGCTATGGCCACAATCTCTTGCCGGTCGACGTGAAGCGGTCCTCGAAGACCTCGCCGATCTTCAGCTATCCCTATGCCTACACCCGCGAAGCCCTGGAGAAAGCGCGGACCGGCCAGGAGTGGGATGCCTGTCACGGGCTGAAGCTGAAATTCAGCAACCCGGAGACCGGCGATTTCGCGATGCCGACCATCGGGACCTTCATCCAGCTGCTGCCGAAGGGTTTCAAGACTGCGCGCTACCGCGCGACGGATGCGACGGTGTTCTGCCCGATCGAGGGCAGGGGTCGCAGCCGCATCGGCGATGCCGTGTTCGAATGGGGCCCGCGCGATCTGTTCGTGGTGCCGAGTTGGCAATGGGTGACGCACGAGGCGGATGAGGACGCGGTGCTGTTCAGCTTCTCGGACCGGCCGGTGCAGCAGAAGCTGGATCTGTTTCGCGAGGATCGCGGGAATGCGTGAGGCGTGACGGTCCCGTAGGGTGGGCAAAGGCGCACTTGCGCCGTGCCCACGTCTTCGCGACTCATGAAGGATGGTGGGCACGCTTACGCTTTGCCCACCCTACGGCGGCGGTGATTTTGGCTACCGCCAGTGCAACAGCCGCACTTCCAGCCAGCCGATCAGCTTGCCGACTGCGAGGCCAAACACCGACAGGATCACCACGCCCGCGAGCAGTTGATCCGTCTGCATCAGATTACCGGCCTGGAGCACGAAGGCGCCGATGCCGAATTGGGCGCCGATCATCTCGGCGCTGACGACGAGCAGCAGCGCCACCGACGCCGTGATGCGGAAGCCGGCGAGGATCGCGGGCAGCGCGCCGGGCCACACCACCTTGCGCACGATGGTGGCAAAGGGCACGTTGAAGCTCTGCGCCATGCGAATGAGATTGCGCGGCACGGCATCGACACCGCTATAGACCGAGATCGCGGTGGAGAAGAACACGCCGAGCGCAATCGTCGCGATCTTCGGCTCTTCGCCGATGCCGAGCCAGAGGATCAACAGCGGCAGCAGCGCGATCTTGGGAATCGGGAACAGCGCCGAGATGAAGGTGATGCCGACGCTGCGCGCCAGCCGCGACAGGCCGATGGCAAAGCCGACCACGACGCCAGCCGCGGTGCCGAGCAGCCAGCCGACGCCGATGCGCAGCAGCGAGGCCGAGAGATGCTGCCAGAGCGCGCCCGACACCGCGAGCTCGTAGATCGCGCGCACGATCGCCGAGGGCGCCGGCAGGAACAACGGATTGACGAGCCTGGCACTGCCAGCCGCTTGCCAGATCGCGATCACGAGGGCGAGCGCGATCCAGCCGCCGAACCGGCTCGACGCAGGCACGAAGCCCGCGCCGCGGAAGCGCACGCGCCGCGTGGTTTCGTTGGCCGACGTCCCGGTCGCGCGATCAAGCATGCTGGACCTCGCGTTCGGCATCGATCGCCTCGTTGCGGATCAGCGACCAGATCTGGTTCTGTAGCGCGAGCAGCTGTTCACGTGCAGCGATGTCGCCGCGCTCAGTGCGTGTCATCGGCACCGCCACGACCTCGCGAATACGGCCGGGCCGCCGCGACAGCACCACAATGCGATCGGCAAGGCGCGCGGCCTCTTCGAGATTATGCGTGACATAGACCGCACCCATGCCGCCATCGGCGAGCAGGCGGACGAAATCTTCCATCAAGAGCTCGCGCGTCTGCGAGTCCAGCGCCGACAGCGGCTCGTCCATCAACAGAATCGCGGGCTTGACTGCGAGCGCGCGCGAAATGCCGACGCGCTGGCGCATGCCGCCGGACAGCTGCTTTGGATAGGTTTTGCGAAAATCGGTCAGCCCCGTGCGACGCAAGGCATCCTCGACCAGCGCGCGCCGCTGCGTGGCCGAAAGCTGGGTGTGCAGCAACGGGAATTCGACGTTCTCCTCCACCGTGGCCCAGGGCAGCAGCGCAAAGTCCTGGAACACGAAGGTGAGCGGATTGAGGCTATCCGCCGGCGGCGCGCCGCGCAGTTCGGGCGCGCCCGAGGATGGCTGCAGCAGCCCGCCGAGGATCGACAGCAGCGTGCTCTTGCCGCAACCGGAAGGACCCACGATCGCCACCACCTCGCCGGCGCTCACCGTGAAGGAGACATCGTCGAGCACGGCGAGATCGCCGAAGTGGTGCGAGATGTGGTTGGCGATCAGGTCCATGAATTACGCCCTGCTTTCTCCCCGTCGTCCTGAGGCGCGAGCACCGCGATGCGAACGCATCGCGTTGGGAGCCTCGAAGGATGAACGGCCGAGATGCATCCGGGCCGTACATCCTTCGAGGCACGACTTGCGGCAGGCCGCAAGTCGTGCACCTCAGGATGACGGAGTAAGAGAGGAGCACTCAGCATCAATCCGCCTTCACATAATGCTTGGCGATGATCGCATCGGCATCATAGCCCTTGTCGGCAAAGCCTTGCTCCTGGAGCCATTTGATCTGGTTGTCGACATTCTTGACGTCGAGCTTGCCGTCGGGGTCGATATAGGCGCAGTTGCCGACCACCTGCTCGACCGGCAGGTTGGTGTATTTGGCGATGATCTCCAGCAGCGGTTTTGTCTGCTCGTTGATCGGCGCGACGCCGTCCTTCATCGACGCCAGGATCACGTCGTGATATTCGCGATCGGCCCTGGCGAGGACGGCAAGGAATTTCGTCACCAGCGCCTTGTTGGCCAGCGTCTTCGGCGAGGCGAACACGGCGCCGAGCTGCCAGGGCGTTTCGTCCCCGACCCAGCCCAGGAATTTCGCGCCGCCATCGTCCATCAATTTTCGCGCCGTCGAGATCGGCAATAGCGCCGCATCGACGGTCTCGCCCTTCAGCGCCGCGGCCGCGTTCGACAGCGATTGCAGCGGCACGATCTTCACGTCCGACAGCTTGAAGCCGTATTTGTCGGCGAGCAGGCCAAGCGAATAATGGAAGGATGAGCCGACCTGCGTCATCGCGATGCGCTTGCCCGCAAGGTCCTTCGGCGTCTTCAGGCCGGCGGCATAGGCATTGTTGCTGGCGAAATAACCGATCAGGGGATAGCCCGCCTTCTCGCGGCTCATGCCCCCGATCACCTTCAGCACGCCCTTGCCGGCGAGATTGTAGAGGCCGGCGGTGAAAGCGGTGACGCCGAAATCGACGTCGCCCGAGGTGGTGGCGACCGCGATCGGCTGCGCCGCATCGAAGAACTTCAGCTCGATGTCGAGGCCGGCCTCGCGGAAATAGCCCTTGTCCTGCGCGATGAAGACGGGCGCGGAGGACGACAGGCGGAGCACGCCGACCTTGGCCTTCAGCACATCCTCGGCCCTGGCCGTCCCCATCGCCATCATAGCCAAAAGGCTGAGTGCCGCGACCCGCGCAATCCCGATCATCCCGCTTCCTCCAATAATTCTCTTTTTGCAGTCCGTTACAGGCCCTTTGGCACGGGCTCGTCCCGTCCGATGAAGGCGCCCTGTTGTTTCAATGTTTCCTGCAATTTTTCAACCGGTATGTCACGCGGGATCCGGTTTCCGGACAGCGCCAGCGCGGCCGCGGAACCGGCCGCCTCCCCCATCACGAAGCAGGCCCCCGACACCCGCGCCGCCGACTGGCCCTCATGGGTCATGGAGGCGCAGCGGCCGGCGACGAGAAGGTTGTCTACGCCCTCGGGCACCAGCATGCGATACGGCAATTCGTTGTAGCCGCGCGATTCCGGGATCGGCGGGAAAGTGAAGACGACATCGCCTGGAACATGCGCCTCGATCGGCCAGCCATTGACGCCGATGGAGTCCTCGAACGAGGCGCAGCCAAGCACATCCTCGCCGCTGAGCTGGTAGCCGCCCTTGATGCGGCGGGTCTCGCGGATGCCGAGCTGCGGCGGCAGATCGACGATGTAAGATTTTTCAAAGCCCGGCACCGTGCGCAGGAATTCGAAGGCGGCAAGCGCCTGCTTGCGGCCCTCGATCTCGCCGCGGGTGAGATCATCGGGCTCGACACCGTTGATGGCGTGGCCGTCCTCGCGCGCCACCTGCGTGAAGTTCACCCGCCATTCGATGCCGGATTTCTGCGGCCGCACGATCGCGCTCTTGCGCGGGAATTTGTGGGTGCCAGCCGCGGTCGCCGCTTCCATCAATTGCGGAATGGTGCGCCAGGCATCCCCCGCCCTCACGGGATCGATGCCGTTGAGACGGAGCATCATCGATGGAAAAAGCGGATGACCATGCGCGTCGCCGATCTCGTAGGGCGCGCCGGCCCAGACCGCGAGATCGCCGTCGCCGGAGCAATCGATGAATATCTCTGCGCGCACCGCCTGCCGGCCGGCCTTGGTCTCGACCATCAGCGCGTCGATGCGGTTGTCATCGCCCATCACGACGCCGGCGCCGATGGCATGGAAGAGAATGTGCACCTTGTGGCTCGCCAGCAGTTGATCGGCCGCGATCTTGTAGGCCGCAGTGTCATAGGCCTGCGCGAAGACCTTGCCGAGAATCAGATGCGGCGCGTTGAGGCCGCCCAGATGATCGATCCGCGCCAGCAGATCGGACGCCATGCCCTGCACCAGCCTGACCGCCTCGCCATAGACGTTGCCATGCAGGCCGCAGAAATTGGTGACGCCGGCCGCGGTGCCCATGCCACCAAGGAAGCCGTAGCGCTCGATCAGCAGCGTCTTGCGGCCGGCGCGCGCGGCTGAGGCCGCAGCGACGATGCCGGCCGGGCCGCCGCCGAGCACGACGATTTCATATTCGCCGTAGAGCGGCACCTGTCGTGCCGGTTCATTGATCGTCATGGCCCGCATGGCGCGTCCTTCCCAAAATCCCTTGCTTGGGGCGGACTATGAATTAACGCGCGGAGGGCTACAATCTACCAAAATATGCGATCAGCTTTCTCGAATCGCGAAAGGTCGACATGGACATCCTGGTGAACCTTCAGGCCTTCCTCGCCACCGCTGATACGGCTGGATTTTCCGCCGCTGCGCGAAAACTCAACGTCTCGACCTCAGTGGTGGCCAAGCGCGTCACGCAGCTTGAAACACGGATCGGCACACCGCTGTTTCATCGCTCGACCCGGCAATTGCGGCTGACCGAAGCGGGCCAGCGCTACGTGCATCGCGCCCGCGGCGTGGTGACTGATGCGACCGACCTGCTGTCGCGCATGGGCGAGAAGGGCCATGATCTCGTCGATCATCTCCGCATCAAGGCGCCGACCTCGATGACGGTGGCGCGGCTTGCCGATGCCTTCAGCGCCTTTCAGACACAAAACCCGCGGCTGAAGCTCGAGATCGTGCTGATCGACCGCCCAGTCGATCCGGTCACTGAAGGGTTTGACATCGCTATAGGCGCCTTCCCGCATTCCTTCGGCGGCGTGGTCGATGAGCCGCTGGTGCCGTTGAAGCGACTGCTTTGCGCCTCGCCGGCTTATTTGAAGAAGCACGGCACGCCAAAGCATCCGCGCGACCTCGTCGAGCATCGCTGCCTCAGCTTCATGCCAACAGGCCCCGAATGGGTCTTTGACGGGCCGCGCGGCCGCATCACCATCCAGGTCAGCCCACTGCTGTCCTCCAACGAGGGGCATGTGCTGGCGCGCAGCGCGATCGCCGGCAACGGCATCGCGCTGATCTCGCATTATCTCGTCGCGGATGCGCTGCGCGACGGCACGCTGAAGCCGGTGCTGCGCGACTTTCCGATTCCGGAATTGTGGGTGAAAGCCGCGATCCCGGAACGCCGGCGCAATGCGGCCGCAGTGCAGGCGCTGCTGACCTTGCTGAAAACGTCACTCGCACCGTCGCTGTAAATGATGGTGCCGTAGCCCCATGGAGCGCAGCGGAATGCGGGAACGCCGGCCCCGGATTGCGCTTCGCTCCATCCGGGCTACTTGCTGTCATCGCCCGGCCAAGCCGGGCGACGACGGCGGAGTGAAGCGTGCTCAGCCCTTCCCGCCGCCCCACTTCGCCGGGCGCTTCTCGGCGAACGAGGCCAGCCCCTCCGCCGCCTCCGCGCTCTGGCGCTTGAGCGAGTGCAGCTGGACGAGCCGCGTGTAGGCCGCATCGTCCACCGCCATGCCGCCGAACGAGCTTTCCAGCGCCAGCCGCTTGGTCTCGGCCATCGCCTCCGGGCCGTTGGCGAGCAGTTGCTCGACCACCTTGCTGCCTGCGGCTTCGAGATTTGCGAGCGGCACCACCTCATGGACGAGGCCGATGCGGCGGGCATCCTCGGCGCCGAAGCGTTCGCCGGTCAATGCGTAACGGCGGACTTGCCGTACACCAATGGCGTCGCAGAGCTGGGGAATGATGATCGCGGCGGTCAGGCCCCAGCGCACTTCGGTGATGGAGAACAGGGCGTTGTCGGCGGCGATCACGACGTCGCAGGCCGCGATCACGCCGGTGCCGCCACCGAAGCAGCCGCCCTGCACCAGCGCCACGGTCGGGATCGGCAGCGTGTTGAGCCGCTGCACGGCCTCGAACGTCGCGCGGGACGCCGCTTCGTTGGCCTCAGGCGACTGTGGCCGCACGCCGTTGATCCATTTGAGGTCGGCGCCGGCCTGGAAATGCTTGCCGTTGCCCTTGAGCACGACGATGCGAAGGTTGGGTTTCTTGCCCAGATCGTCCAGGGCCGCGAGCACGCCTGATATCAGGGCGCCGTCATAGGCGTTGTTGACCTCCGGCCGGTTCAACGTGACGGTCGCAACCCCACGCTCATCAAGGCTCCACAGCACAGGGTTGGCAGTCATCGGCGATCCTCCGCTCATTCTGATGGCGCGCACTATGGCCGAGGCAACGCATCCCGATCCATATCTTTCCAGCGTAGGGCGGCCGCGCCCATCGCATGGCGGCTTGTGTCATGCTGCCTCCGGGCGACGACCAAAGATCAGGGACGGGACATCATATGCGCATCTGCATTTTCGGCGCGGGCGCCGTCGGAAGCCATCTCGCAGTCAGGCTCGCCCGCGCCGGCCACGAGGTCTCGTGCGTCATGAGGGGCGCGCATCTGGAGGCGGTGCGCGCCAATGGCCTGAAGCTGCGCGTCGGCGATTCCGAGGTCGCGGCCAAGGTGAACGCATCGGGCGATCCGGCCCAGCTCGGCCCGCAGGACGTCGTGATCTCGACGCTGAAGGCCACGGCATTGACTGGCCTCGTCTCCAGCATCAAGCCGCTGCTGCAGGACGACACCGCCATTGTGTTCGCCCAGAACGGCATTCCCTGGTGGTACGGTATCGGCCTGCCGCCGCGGCACCCGACGCCGCCGGACATTTCCTTCCTCGATCCCGGCGGACGCCTGCGCGCCTGCATCCCGAAGGAGCGGATCATCGGTGGCGTCATCTTCTCTTCCAACGAGGTGGCGGCACCCGGCGTGGTGCAGAACCTCACCCCGGACCGCAACCGCCTCTTGATCGGCGAATGTGACGACCGCAATTGCGAGCGCATCACCAGGCTCCGCGGCGTCTTCAATGATGCGCGGCTGGAATCGCCGCCGGTGGCCGAGATCCGCGAGGCGATCTGGTCAAAGCTACTGACCAACATGTCGCTGTCGGTGCTCTGCCTGCTCACAGGCCAGACTGCGCGGGGCGTACGCGACGACCCTGCCTTCACCGAAGTCATTCCGCGGATGCTGAACGAGGCCAACGACATCGCGCAGCACTTCATTCCCGAGGTCAAGCGCGTGACCCGCAGCGGTCCCGCCCCCAACCACAAGCCGTCGCTGCTGCAGGATTACGAGCTCGGCCGTGCCATGGAGATCGACGTGCTGGTGAAGGCGCCGGCCGCCTTCGCGCGCACCGCCGGCCTGTCGACGCCGACGCTCGACCTGATCGCAGCGCTCGCGATCCAGAAGGCGCGCGACAAGGGGCTCTACTCCGCCTGAACCTTAGGCGAGATTGTCGATCCAACCTGCCAGCGTGTCTAGCACTTCCGCCAGCGCCCCATCGTTGGTGCGACCGGACTTCTTCAACACCGCGAAGGAATGATCGCCGCCTTCGATCTCATGCAGCGTCGCCTTCGCCCCGAGCGCCGCGACGACGGGCCTGAGCAGGCCGAGATCGGCGAGGCCATCCCGCGTTCCCTGAAGAAACAACATGGGAATGGCGACGCCGGCAAGATGCTCGGCGCGCTCGGTGGATGGCTTCTTGTCGGCATGCAGGGGAAAGCCAAGAAAGGCGAGACCCTTCACACCAGGCAACGCTGCCTTGGACTGCGCCTGCGATGTCATGCGGCCGCCGAACGACTTTCCACCGGCGACGAGCTTCAACCCCGGGCACAGCCGCGCCGCCTCCTCGACCGCGGCACGGATGGTGGCATGCGCGACGGCCGGCTGGTCGGGACGGCCCTGCTTGTTCTCCGTGTAGGGAAAATTGAAGCGGAGCGTCGCAATGCCGCGCATCGAGAGGCCCACCGCAATCTTGTCCATCGACACATGCCGCATGTCGGTACCGGCGCCGTGCGCCAGTACGTAGCACGCACGCGCATTGTCCGGCTGCATCAGGATCGCGGAAACCGTGCCGATGCGTCCGATGTCGAGCTTGAGCTCAGTCGCCTTGGCCGTCATGACGCCTCACCCTTGGATCTGCATTTAGCGGCTCGCCGGCCAGAGATAGTTCAGGACATGATTGAGGGTCGTCATGATCTCGCGGTAGCCGGCCTCGCTCTGCACTGAACCGAATTTGTCCTCGAGGGCCAGCTTGGCAAAACCGTGGACGGTGGACCAGGCGGCCGCGGCGGCGGTCTTCGCCTGCTTCGGCGTCCCCCCGACAAGCTCGGCGATGATGATCTCGAACTCGTGCCCGGCCGCCCTGCTTGCCTGCCTGAGACGCGGATCGTCCGCAACCAGGCGCTTGTTGGCAAACATCATCTGGAAGCGGCCGGGATGCTTCAGCGCGAATTCGACATAAGCGAGGCCCTGCGCGTGGAGTTTTTCGCGCGCGCCCTGCTTGCGGGATGCGGCATCCCGCAGCGCGTCGGCCAGCGCCTCGTAGCCGCGGATCGCTACCTCGGTCAGCAAGCCCTGCGCATTGCCGAAATGATGCGACGGCGCGGCCGGGGACACGCCGGCGCGGCGGGCAGCTTCGCGCAAGGTAAAGCCTTCGGCGCCTTGCTCGGCCAGAATGGCCTCGCTGGCCGCGATCAGGGCCTCCTGAAGCTCCCCATGATGATAGCCGGCTTCCGGCTTCGGAACCTTGCGGCTCGGCTTGGCGCGCGCGGGCGCGATCGGTTTCGTCATGCGTAACTTGACACTGTTTAGATTGGCGGCTATCTATCTTAACACTGTTTAGATTGATGGGCCGGGAGTTCGAAATGACCGAAACGGAGCATAGCACCGCGTCCTCCCCGATGAAACGGCGCCATCTGGTCGGCGGCGCCGTGCTGGGCATGCTGACGAGCGCCCTCGGCGGCCTTGTCGGCGGCGTGGCGCTCGGCCAGGGCACGGCGCTGCCCCAGCAGAAGCCGAGCGGCCGCCAGCGTTTCACCGACAAGGTCATCATCGTGACCGGCGGCACCTCCGGCATCGGCCGCGCCGCCGCACTGATGTTCGCCGCCGAAGGCGGCAAGGTGGTGTTCTGCGGACGCAATGTCGAGCGCGGCACGAAGGTGGAAGACGAGATCAAGGGCGGTGGCGGCGAGGCCGCGTTCGTCCGCGCCGACGTTCGCAACGAGGCCGAGGTCAAGGCCCTGGTCGACAAGACGATCGAACTTCACGGCCGCCTCGACGTCGCTTTCAACAATGCCGGAATTTCCATCGAGAAGCCGCTGCATCAGTACAGCGCAGCCGAATTCGACGACGTGATCAATACCGATCTGCGCGGCGTGTTCCTGGCGATGAAGTACCAGATTCCGCACATGATGCAGAAGGGCGGATCGATCGTCGTCACCTCGTCATCCAACGCCATCGCCACGTCGGCGAAGCGCTCGGCCTATTCCGCGGCCAAGCGCGGACTTGTCGGCATGGTCCAGGCCGCGGCGCTCGAATACGCCCAGCACGGCATCCGCATCAACACCCTGATCCCGGGCACGACCGATACGCCGTTCATTCGCAGGCTTGCCGGCATGGACAATCTGCCCGATGCCGCCTGGCACATCGCGGTTGCGCAATGGGCCAAATCGCACGTTCCGGGCATGCAACGTGTGGCAACACCCGAGGAGATCGCGGCCTTTGCGCTGGTGCTCGCCTCGGACGATCATCCCTATGCAACGGGCGGACAGTTCGTCGTCGACGGCGGCAAGACCGCGCAGGCTGGATAGCCGGCAGCCTGAAAACACTGGCATCGGCACCCGGGGTTGGCGTACCACGGCGGGCGGGCTTGCGCCCGCTGTCACCGTTGTGGCACGCGTGATGCGTACGCGCCTGCGACAAGATCGACCGAGGGTGACCATGGCCTACCGCTCCTCCTGGATGACCGAAGAGCTCGACGTCTTCCGCGACCAGTTCCGGAAATATCTCGCCAAGGATCTGGCGCCGCATGCCGAAAAATGGCGCGAGCAGAAGATGGTCGACCGCTTCGCCTGGCGCGGGCTCGGTGAGATGGGCGCGCTGCTGGCAAGCGTGCCGGAGGAATATGGCGGGCTCGGCGCAACCTTCGCCTACGACGCGGCCGTGCTTGATGATCTCGAAAGCACGGTGCCGGAGCTGACGACCGGCGTTTCCGTGCACAGCGCCATCGTCGCCCACTACATCCTCAATTACGGCTCGGAGGAGCAGAAGAAGCGCTGGCTACCGAAGATGGCCACAGGCGAGATGGTCGGCGCCATCGCCATGACCGAGCCCGGCACCGGCTCGGACCTGCAAGCCGTGAAGACCACAGCGAAGAAGCAGGGCAATTCCTACGTCATCAACGGCCAGAAGACATTCATCACCAACGGCCAGGCCGCCGACCTCGTCATCGTGGTCGCCCGCACCGGCGAAGCGGGCGCGAAAGGGATCTCGCTGATCGTGGTCGAGACCGAAGGCGCCGAAGGTTACAAGCGCGGACGCAACCTCGACAAGATCGGACTGCACGCCTCCGACACGTCGGAACTGTTCTTCGACAATGTCACCGTGCCGCCGGAAAACCTGCTCGGCAAGGAGGAAGGCCAGGGCTTTGTCCAGCTGATGCAGCAATTGCCGCAGGAGCGCCTCGCGCTCGCGGTCGGCGCCGTCGCCTCGATGGAGCGCGCCGTCAAGCTCACCACCGAATACACCAAGGAGCGCAAGGCGTTCGGCAAGCCCCTGCTGGATTTCCAGAACACCGCCTTCACGCTGGCCGAACGCAAGACCGAAGCCATGATCGCACGCGTCTTTGTCGACTGGTGCATCGAGCGCCTGGTTGCCGGGGATCTCGACACTGTCACGGCGTCGATGGCAAAATACTGGTGCTCGGACAAGCAGGTGCAAACCGCCGACGAATGCCTCCAGCTGTTCGGCGGCTATGGCTACATGCAGGAATATCCGATCTCGCGCATCTTCATCGATTCCCGCATCCAGAAGATCTACGGCGGTACCAACGAGATCATGAAGCTGCTGATCGCGAGATCGCTGTAGAGGGGCGCTACTTCATCCGCTTGTCGGCGGCAATGAAGTCGATGAAGGTCCTCACTTTCGCGGAGAGATATTTGCGGCTCGGATAGACTGCGAACAGCTTTCCGACGAAGATGATGTGCTCGGGCATGACGTGCTCGAGCCGTCCAGCCGCGATGTCCTCGGCGACCAGCCATTTCGGCAGGAAGGCGAGGCCCATGCCTTCCAGCGCCGCCATGTGCAGCAGCGTTTCGTTGCCACTGCGCAGCACGGGGTTGAGCTTGATGGTCTCGGTTCCGTGCTCGCCCTCGATGGAGAAGCTCTCGCCCGGATAAAGCGCGTAGTGCAACAAGGCCTTGCCTGAGAGATCAGCGAACGTCTTCGGGCGGCCCGCGCGTTTGAGGAAGGCAGGCGCGGCGACCATGTAGAACGGAACGCCGGTGATGGGCCGTGCGATCAGCGCCTCATCGGGTGCCCCGGTCGCGCGCAAGGCGAGATCGAATCCCTCCTCGACCAGATTGACCAGCCGCCCGCTGAGATCAATGTCGAGACGCACCTCGGGATAGCGCGCCTGGTAGTCGGCCAGCACGCTCACGAAGATCGTGTTCGCCATCCACACCGGCGCGGTCAGCCGTAGCGTGCCGCGCGGCACGACGGTCGCCTTGCTGACGGCAGCTTCGACCTCGTCGAGCGAATCCAGCATCTGCCGCGCCTGCTCGAAATAGAGCGCACCGCTCTCGCTCAGGCTGACGCGCCGGCTGGTCCGGTTGAGCAGCCGCGTGCCCAGCCGCTTCTCGAGTTGCATCACATGCTTGCTCGCCATCGCAGGCGATATGCGCAGGCGCTGCGCCGCGGTCGCAAAGCTCTTCAGCTCCGCGACCAGGCAAAACACCCGCATGCTGACCAGGGAATCCATGAGATCATCAACATTCAGGAAAGGAATCGATCCTGGAACCGATAATGATCAAAAATAGTGAAACCATCAAATGGTGGCAGCCCTCACATTTTGGAGAAGCCACCATGTCGACCACCACCTTCGAGACCGCCACACCCGGCCGCGCCCTTCGCATCGGCCTCTGGGCCGCGCAAATCCTCATCGCCTTCGCGTTTGTCGGGGCGGGGCTGGTCAAGCTGACCACGCCCATTCCGCAGCTGGCCGCCATGATGCCCTGGGCCGGCCAGTATTCCGAAACTTTCGTTCGCGCCATCGCACTTGTCGATCTCGCGGGCGGGATCGGCATTCTGCTGCCGGCACTGACGCGGATCCTGCCGCGGCTGACGGTGCTCGCCGCGTTGGGCTGCTCGGTGTTGCAGGTGATTGCACTCGCCTTCCATCTCTCGCGCGGCGAGGCCGAAGTGACGCCACTCAACATTATCCTGCTCGCGCTCAGCCTGTTCGTGCTGTGGGGTCGCAACAGTAAGGCGCCGATCGCGCCGCGTCGGTTCTAAACGGCAGCATCGCCACCATGATCTCTGCCATCAGATGGTCCCGCAGGGGCCTGCTCGCAGGCACCGCGATCCTCACGGCTGGCGGCGCGGCCGCGGCCAGGGAGGATCGCCTCGCTGATGGCGTCGTGATCCTGATCGACAGCAACGAGCCTTATGTCATCGGACACGCGATCAGCTATTCCGCCAATCTCGCCAAGCACTTTGCCGACAAGGGTACCCGCCTGCTGATCGAGGTCGTCGCCAATGGCAAGGGCATCGACGTCTTCAGGGCGGACAAGACCCCGCTGGCCGAGCCGCTGGCGACGCTACGCCAGTCGCTGCCTGATCTCACCTACAGCATGTGCGCTTCGTCCAAGGCGATCGCGGAAGCCAAGGAGCAGCTCTCGATCCCGCTGATCCCGGGTGCGAACCTTGTGCCCTTCGGCATCGGGCGCGTCGTGGATCTGCAACTGAGGGGTTGGGCCTATATCCATGCGTGAGACACACCACGCGTTGTCGCGGCGATCGCTCCTGATCGCCGCGCCGGCGCTTCTTGCCTTTCTGCCTGCGGGCGGTGCGCAGGAAAGCTGGCCGCCGGTGTTCGAAGCCGGCCGCAGCCAGTTCACGGTGGTGCGGCCGCGCGCGGCGATGCCGCCGATACGGCTTCAGGACCTGCATGGAAAAGACGTGGTGGTGACGGCAAAGCCGGGACGCATCACCCTCGTCAACTTCTGGGCGACGTGGTGCGCGGCCTGCCGGCTCGACCTGCCCGGGCTGGCGAGCCTCGCCGGATCGCAACGCGACCGTCTGGATATTGTCGCTGTCTGCACCGACACGAGAGATTTGCGCAAGATCACCGCGTTCCTTGCCGGCCTCGCCGTAAAGAACCTCGCCTGCTATGTCGACGCCTATGGCGCAGCCGCGCAAGCATCGACAGAGATGTTTCCCATCGTCGGCATGCCCATCACCTATCTCATCGGGACGAGCGGCCAGGTCGAAGGCTACATCGCCGGCGCGCCCGACTGGCTCTCACCGGCAGGCGCGCAATTGCTGCAATTCTATCGTGAGCAAACCTAGTTCGGGTGCCACCAGCGGCCGCCGATGACGACGCCCACCGAAACGATCTTCTTGTCGCCGATGAGGTGCTCACCGACGACGTCTTCATAGTCGAACTGGCCTTGCTTCACCGAGACCAGCGTAGCATCGCCGACGCTGCCGGGCTTGAGGCTGCCGAGCTCGGGCCGCCGCAGCGCCATCGCGGCATTCTCGGTCGAGGCCTTGATCACGTCCGACAGCGGCATGCCCATGCAGAGGAATTTGGACATGGTCGTCACCTGGTCGAAGGCCGGGCCGTCGATACAGAGCTGATGGATGTCGGATGAGATGGTGTCGGGATAGAAGCCGTTGGCGAGCATGGCGCGCGCGGTCTTGAACGCGAACGAGCCCTTGCCGTGGCCGATGTCGAACAGCACGCCGCGCTCGCGCGCGTCGAGCACCGCCTTCTTCACCGTGCCCTGCGCGGTCACCGGCGAATTCGGGAAGGGACGGAAGGCATGGGTCAGCACATCGCCGGGGCGCAGGCGCGCCAGCACGTCCTCATAGGTCGGCGGCGGATGATCGATATGCGCCATCAACGGCATGCCGACCTCGTCGGCGACCTGGAGCGCGATATCGAGCGGCACGGCGCCTGATGTGCCCGAGGAGTGCAGCCCGACCCGCACCTTGATGCCGACGATGACGTCGCGGTTGGCGTCCGCCACCTTGGCCGCCTCGATCGGGTTCATCAGCCGCAATTCCTCGCTCTCGCCGACCATGATCCGGTGCGAGAAGCCGAAAATGCCGGCATGGGAGACGTGCAGATAAGCGAGGATGCGGACCTGGCTCGGCTCGATCACATGCTTGCGGAAGCCGGCGAAATTGCCGGGGCCGGCGCTGCCGGTGTCGACCGACGTGGTGACGCCGGAGTTGCGGCAGAACTCCTCGGCATCGATGCCGAGCGAAGTGCCGCCCCAATAGACATGAGTGTGGAGATCGATCAGCCCGGGGGTCACGATGAACTGCGAGACGTCGCGAACTTGAGTGCCGGAATCCGCCTTGAGCCCGGAGCCGACCGCGGCGACCTTGCCACCCGAAAACGCGACATCCGTCACGGCATCGAGCTTCTGCGAGGGGTCGATCACCCGCCCGCCGCGCAGGATCAAGTCGAAAGGCATCATCGTCTCCGGATCAGGTAAACATGGACCGGGCTGGAAGGTGCGCTTCCAGCCCGGCGGCCTCTGTTAGCAATTTTCACACCAGCGAAGCAAATCAGCCGCGGACGATTTTCCATCAGGGTACGTCGACTGCGACTGACCTGGTTGGTTTGGCTTGTCGATTTTCACGGCGGGATTCAACCCGGCCGCTTGTATGCCCTTCACTTGATCTTGGCCACCGCTGCCTTCGTGGCGTTCGTGAGCAAGGCGCAGATGGCGGAGACGGATCTCGCTCCCGAGAACATCCGAAAGGTCGCGCAGCTGGTAAGGACGTAAATCAGATCGACAGCATCGCGCTTGGCGCTGATCGGCGTGTCTTTGGCAGCTATTCGTGCAATCAATTCTCCAATGAGCGGCCGCCGACGCTCGTTCCGCGCCGCGAGCGCTTGGGCGAATTCCAGGTCAATCGCCATGGCGTCATGAAGACGCGCCACCGCGGGGTCGCTGTCCCAAAATTCGCAGAAGATCCGAACCATCATCTCGAGGCCCTTTTCAGGGTCGGAATGGGCAGCGGCGTCCTCCAGGCGTGCGAGCCCTCCCCGGCGGGCGATATCATCAAACACTGCTTCGAGCAGCCCACGGCGCGAGCCGAATTGGTTGTAGACGGTCAAGCGCGTCACCTTTGCCGCTTTTGCGACTGCGTCGAGCGAAAAGGTGGTGATGCTGTCCTCCTCGCGAAGGAACCGCGCAGCGGCCTGAACGACCTGGTTCCGTTTCGCCGCGGCGGCCTCAGCCCGCGCCACGCTGACATAGGCACGCTTAGGCACGTTCCGCCTCTTGAATTTCAATATACATCATGTATATCCAAATAGCTTCGTGCAAAAGGTCTAGATCCCTATGCAGCCGGTTCTGCTTATAGCCATTTCGCTCCACATTCTCGCTGCCACGTTCTGGGCCGGCTCGACTTTCGCATGCGCTCGGACGACGGGGAATGATGGTTAGCAACTGTTCGCTCCGCAGTTGGGCGCGGCTGCCGTGGCGGTGCTGTCAGGTGCTTACCTTTGGAAGGCATTGCATGAGGGTTCGTTTGGGCCCACGGAGCAGCTTTTGGGCGCAGGCGCCGTGGCGGCAATCGTCGCGCTCGTTATTCAAATAACCGTCATCCGTAGCGCGTTGCGGAGGCTGCGGACGTCCCCGGGGGACCAGCCAAAGGTGCGATCTCAATTGGCGATGGCGTATCGCGGCGCGGCTATTCTTCTCGCAGTCGCAGTGCTTGCCATGGCCGCGTCGCGCTATGCCTAGCCTCTTCTCCAAACAGAAGCGTGTGCAGAGGAAGCAATCGATGTCCCGATCACCCGGATCAAGTCATGAAGCCTACGACGTCGTGGTTCTGGGAGCTGGATATGCGGGCATGATGGCGGCTCTTCGACTGGGTCGACGCCGGCTTGGGCTTCGCGTTGCACTGGTGAATAGCAATGAACAGTTCGTCGAGCGTGTCCGACTGCAGGAGACGATGGTCGCCCCGGTCAAACCGCGGATCGCGTCCCTTTCAAGATATCTGCGCCGCACCAATGTCCAGTTCATACGTGCTTGCGTGGTGTCGCTCGATCCCATTCGGAATAGCGTCACGATCGAAGAGGATGGCTCACCGCGCACGATTGCTTTCACGCAACTGATCTACGCGCTGGGCTCACATGTCGACACCGACAATGCCGCTGGCGCGCCAGAGCATGCCTTTCGCCTTGATCCGGGTGAAGGTCCGCGCTCTGCCGCCGCGCTGCGAGCCGCGCTTCATGAGATTTCCGGGCGCCCCGCTCGCGTGCTTGCCGTTGGCGGCGGACCGCTTTCTGTCGAGGCTGCGGGCGAAGCCAAATCGACATGGCCCAATATGAGCGTGACGCTGCTGAGCCCCACGAGTGTTGGCGACTTCAGCAGCGCCAAGGTTCGATCCGTTATCAGACGCGACCTGACAAGATTGGGCATCGAGCTTGTCGACAACGAACGAGTTACCGGGATTGAGAGCGATGCGGCGATGACCGCCAGCGGGCGGCGCATTCCCTTCGACATATGCATCTGGGCTGCAGGCATGCGCGCTCCCGCGATGGCGAGGCAGGCCGGGCTGCAGGTTGATGCTCAAGATCGCGTGGTCGTCGGAACCGATTTGAGGTCGGTGTCTCATCCCGCGATTCTCGCCGTCGGCGATAGTGCGCACCCGAATGGACCGACCGGCGCGCCGTTTCGCGCATCTGCATTGGCGGCGGCAGTTTCCGGCGTCTATGCGGCAGAACAAGTCATCGCGCGGAGCCAGGGCCGGCTCATCCGCCCATTTAGCTTCTCAACCTTCGCACAAGCCGTTGCAATCGGTCGATTCGCGGCACTCTTCCCCCTTGATGCCAACGATCACCAGATACTTTTCGTGATGGGGGGACGCACTGCGAGCGTGCTGCGGAGCGTGCTGATCTGGCTTGTTCTTCATTTCATCACCTTCGAACGGCTCCTGCCGGGCGTTCAGACGTGGCCAGGGCGAAAGCGAGCAGCCTCACGCTCCGCCGGTCAGAAGAACCCGGATCGGCTTGCGAGAAACTCTGAAGGAGCCTGACGATGCGTGATCAGAAAGAGCGCACGGACAAGCGCGCGATCATTGTTGACTACCAGCTATCCGCACCGCCACGCAAAGTCTGGCGTGCATTGACAGAGCCTCGGTTGCTCGAAAGTTGGCTGATGCCCAACGACATCAAACCCGAGGCCGGCCGCCGCTTCACGTTTCGCGCGGCGCCGGCGCCAGGATTTGACGGCGTCGTCCGGTGCGAGGTCTTGAAGGTCGAGCCCGGCTCGCGACTGGTATACTCCTGGCGCGGAGGGCCTCTGGACACGAGCGTGGCCTGGACACTCAGGCTCTCGTCGACTGGCGGCACCGATCTCCGGCTCGAGCATACCGGCTTTGACCGCGACCATAGCGCGACCTACGACATGCTTAACGAAGGATGGCGGAAGAAAGCCGCGAGCTCGCTGGAGCGCGTCTCTTCATCGCTCGACTAGGTGAAGGCTGGCGATCCCGGCATGACTCGAACATGCGACCTACGGTTTAGGAAACCGCCGCTCTATCCGGCTGAGCTACGGGACCGCGGAACCCGCCGATGAGACGGGTTGCCTGGAGCTGTTCATATCAAAGCGAGCGCCGAATCGGAAGCCCTCGCTGCCTTCTAGGTTTCATTTTGCAGCAGATTGGCTCACCGCGGCCAGAAGCCGGTCTTTGAATTCGCCTTTCAAGGTCACGTATACGCTGGACCATTGCCGGCTCCTGAACTCGCAGCGACCGCGGGGGCAATATGCTTGATCGTGATAGTCGCCGCTGAGAACGCCGAACAGGGTCATTCGGCCGCCCAGCAGACGAAGCAGCGCACTACCCGATGCCCCGACTGTGAACTCGCAGTTCGTTTCAAATATGGACCAGTCCCTTACGTCGCGGATCTGACATTCCTGCATTGTCTTGTTGAACGGCCCGTATCTGTCCGCCTTTCCTGCGGCCTCGATATCGTAACCGACAGCCGCCAGGACACGCTCCAGCTCGACAAGGATGTCAGCCCCTTCATAGATCTCGTAAGGCGTGACCTCTGCGGGAAAGGCGAGCTTTGCGACTGCCCAATCGCCGGCAACAGCTTTCGCCCCGTGTTCGAAGCAAGTGCCCATCCACAATTTTGCGGACAAAGGAACGGTCCGCTTCTCCGCTCCCAGATAGTACTCGAATATGCATTTGTCCGGCGACATCGGCGGCTTGCAAAGGTCTCGAAACGCGTGAGCCGCGGTCGTGATCACATCGCGCGCTCCAGTCACTTGAGCGCTGCTATCTCCACCTGGGCATCGCAGCACTCCACTGGCAGCAAAACGGCTTCGGACCACGTCAGGGGAGAGACTGTTGGCTTTTGCGTAGACCTCTTCCGTCATTCGCCGCTCGCTATCGGCGGAGGCGACAGAGACCAACAGGACGAGAACGCCAGGCAAGACAGTTAAGCAATTCCTCACCACGCGAAGCAACCTCAGCATAAGAAATATGAGAGCCTTGACCGAAACAGAGATCGCGAAAAGCACTTTGAACGTAGCGATGGCCGAGTTCGGTCTAGGATCGATCCGGCCATTGCCTTGACTTAAGCGGCGCCGTGTTCAGGACTTGCCATAAGCCCCCTGGTAGCGGCCCTCGCGGATTGCCTTCAGCGTGTCGTCCTCGCGCTTGATCTGGACGCGCACCGCCTCCAGCAGGGCCGCGGCGCCGGCGGCGGGAAACGACACCACGCCGTCTTCGTCGCCGACCACGATGTCGCCGGGCGAGATCACGCTGCCGCCGATCGTGACGGGCACGTTGATCTCGCCCGGGCCGTTTTTGTAGGGGCCGCGATGAATCACCGCGCGGGCGAAGCAGGGGAAGTCGTCGGCGGCGAAGGCCGCGACATCGCGGATCGCGCCGTCGATCACATAGCCTTGGGCTTTGCGCCATTGCGCGATGTTTTTCATGATTTCGCCGACCAGCGCCCTCGTCTCGTCACCGCCGCCATCGACCACGATGACGTCGCCGGGGCCGACCAGCTCGAGCGCGCGGTGGATGGCGAGATTGTCGCCGGGCCGGGTGCGCACCGTGAAGGCCGCACCCACCAGCTTGCCGCTGCGATGATAGGGTTTCAACCCGACCGCGCCCGGCAGCCGGCTGAGATTGTCGGAAATGATCGAGGTCGGCGCATTCCTGAAACCTTCGATGATATCGGCCGGCGGTTTCGGCACGCTGTTCGCTGCGATGGTAATCGTCATGGCGTTTGGTCCTTTTATGATCTTATTCGGCGTGCGCCCGTGCCAGCCTTCAAGACGTCCAGATCAGCGCTCCGCGCCGCAGCCCGGGATATCGAACAGCGCGGCGAGGCCGCATTTCGAGGTCAGCATCTTGTCGCCGTCATGGCCGACACCGGCGATGTCCCACACCCTGTGATTGGGCGTGCCGTGACCGCGCTTGGCCATCGCGTCGGCATAGGCATGACCGCGGACGTAGCGATTGGGGCCCTGTGCCTCGCCCATGCAGCTCTTGTCCGCCGCGGGCTTGGTGTCGAGCGTGCCGAGCAGATAGATCACGTCACGCTCGACATAGCGCTGCTCCAGCGCTTCAGGCGTTGCGTCCGCCAGATAAGGCGGCCGCCCGTCCATGCCGTATTTCCAGACATTGTAGCCCTGGCAGGACGCGGCAATCGCCGGCACCGGCCGTTCGGCGCTGAAATAAGCATAGGACGACGGATTGGCGACGACGTAGCGAACGCCGATATGCTGACGCGACAGCGCGGTCTCGCCCTTGCCGGCGATGGCGTAGCGTTGCGCGACCTGGCCACCGCCGGAATGACCTGAAATCACGACCTGCTTCAGGTTCGGGAAGATGCGGCGGTCGGAGAGCTTTGCCAGGATTGCATCGAGCGCCGCGAAGGAGGAAACCGGATTGGGCGCAAGCGCGGCTTCGCCGCCCTCCCAACCCGCCAGCGACCAGCGCAGCATATCGGCGGGCAGCTTGTGGGCGTCGACATCGACCTGCGCCAGGAACTGCGGCACGATCATGAGCGCGCTCTTGCCATCGTCGCCGGCAGCGACCTGTGCGGTGTGGGCCGAGAGGTAGTATTCGTCGGCATTGCGCAGGCGGCCATGCAGCACGATGACGGCGCGCGAGATCGCAGGCAACGGCATCGACCAGTCACTGGAGAGATAGAGCGGCAACAGTCCCTGCCCGCCGACCGAGAGCCGCGCATCGGCCACGACCTTCACCGGCTTGTCGTGAGGGATCTCGTCCTCCGCGGCCAGCGCGCGGCCGCAAATCAGCACCAAAGCGATTGCGGCCATCCAGCTCAGCGCTCTCATGACGAACATGTCCCTGTCGCATCAAACCGATAAAATTCTAAGCGCATCATGCGCTGCGGGGCTGTGACTCCCGAGCCACGTCAAGCAAAAAATGTCAGCAACCCAGCCATGAATTTCCCTGGTTCCATGGGTGACAAGCCGGCGAGAAAGAGGCAAAAATCGGTCACGACTCAGTCTGGGTTGAGTTTGCGAGGAATACTCTCTTAGAATGTCTGACGTAGTTGCATCGCGTCGCGCGGCGCCGGTTCTCGTTGCCGCAGCAGGACTTTTTCTGCTGACATTGCCGCATGCCCAGGCGCAATGGTGGAAGCGCGCGCCTGTCGATTTCGAGGAATGCGCCGACGCTGCCGAAAGATCCGCAAGCAAGGCCGAAAAGACCGCGGCACTCGCCGACTGCAATGCAAAGTTCGCGGGCCGCCGCAAGGCAGGCGGGGGCTACACCTATTACGACTTCCTCCAGGATCGCAGCTTCGACATCGCAGGTCCCAACCCGACACCGGAGGAGCAGAAGAGGATCGACGAATCCTACACTGCCTATCTCGCCGATCAGCGCCGCAGCAATGAAGCGGCACGGGCGACCGCGCGGCAGCAACACGAGCAGCAGGAACAGCAAGTGCAGCAGCTTCAGCAGGTCGCGCTGCGCACCGAGGTCGAGCGCGTGCCCGTTCCGGTCGAGCGGCCGAAGGTGTTGCGACAAAAGGGCGCGCCCTGCACCAAGGGCTCTTTCACCTGCGAATGGCCGCGCCTGTCGGAAGGTTTGAGCGAGTTGAAGAAGCTGTTCAGCCCGACGCCCAGCAAGCCGGCGAAGAAGGGCTGAGACAGCGCTCCCCGCATTCCGCTGTCATCCCGGACAAGCGGAGGTGTAGCTTCAGTTCGCGTGTTTTTTCTTGCTGCGCTTCGGGGCGGCGGCTGGAACGTCCGCGGGTGTTGTCGCTGTCTGTGAATTGCCCAGCGCCTTGCGGCTCTCCTGCAGGCGCGCGTCATAGCCGGGAGAATTCATGACGGTCGGCGGCCTCGCGTAAGCGAGCGTCGATGCCTCGCAGAGCGCGGTCAGCGCGAGCCCGATCCTAAGGCAACGCCTCATTGGTTCCTCCGTCGTTCTCAAACCACGCCGCGAATCTGCTGCGGCGAAAGCCGCGGCGGGCCTTTGCCTGATGTCTCCGCCTCCTTGATCAGCGCAACAATGCGGCGCATCAGCGGCACTTCGACATTGTTCTGCTCGGCAAGCGCGATGACCGCGCCTTGCAGATAGTCGATCTCGGTCTTGCGGCCCTGCTTCAGATCCTGCCACATCGAGGAGCGCGCCTGCGGATCGATCTTCATCGTGCGCCCGAGGATCGCGTTGAAGATCATGTCGGGCAGTCGCAGCAAGGTCGGGGTCCAGTTCGGCGGGATCGGCGTCGCCGAGGCCGGCGTGATGCCGGCGGCCTTGAGCACGGCGAGGCCCTCAGCCATCTGGTCGGCGAACAGCCGTCGCCAGTCACGGCTTGCCAATTGGGCCGCGAGCGGCATGTCGGACAACGCGCTGAGCGCGTTGTTCAGATTGATGATCAGCTTGCCCCATTGCACGGCGGTGATGTCGCGGTTGGCACGCGTCGTGAGACCGGCTACCGAGAGCGCCGCCGCCGTGTTGTCCGCATCCTCGCCGACAATAATGTCGCCCGAGGTCGAACGATGGAAACGTCCCTCGCCCATCGCGACCACGTTGAACGGCACCATGCCGGCGAGCACGCGGCGGCCGCCGAGACGTTCGTTCAGAATGGCAACGTTGCCGACGCCATTCTGCAACGACACGATCACGGCATCCTGCGGCGCGTGCAGCGCGATCTGGTCCGCGACATCAGCCGTGTCGGCGCTCTTGACCGTGACAAGCACGATGCCGGCACTGTGGAGGATCGCAGGATCCTCCGACAGCGCCAGCTGTCCCGCACCGAGCTTTGTCTCGGAGCCGTCGAAATCCGTCAGCAGCAGGCCGAACCGCTCGATCTCGGTCTTCACCCGCGGCCGCACCAGTAGTGCGACACGGCGACCGGCAGCGGCGAGCTGACCTCCGACAAAACAGCCGATGGCGCCCGCGCCGGCCACAATGATCGGTCGATCCGTCGCCACCTGACCTGCTCCCTGAATGACGGGCTTTCGATAGCAGAGCCAGCAGGCAGAGGCGAGGCCGGCTGCCCATCGCGGCCACGGCGCAGCTGCCTTGTAACCGTCATGAGAGGCCCATATGTTTTCGCTCCGGGGGCGCTGTCAGCGGCGAGAGCTCGCCGAACGAGAACGCCAAAGGAGAGCACCATGGGTCTACTCGATGTCCTCAACGGCATGCAGAACGGGCCCCGTGGCCCGAGCACGCCGAGCTCACAATCCTCCTCCGGCGGCATGTCGCCGATGACCATGGCGATCCTCGGCCTGCTCGCCTGGAAGGCATTCAAGCATATGACCGCAAGCCAGCCGGGCGCCGTGCCGCAGCCGGCGCCGACTCCCGTGCCCCCACCCGCGAATGCGGGACCTGGTGGTGCTCTCGGCGGCGGTGGCGGTCTCGGTGATCTCCTCAAGGGCGGCCTCGGTGGCCTGCTCGCGGGCGGCGCGGCCGGCTCCGTGCTGAGCGGCGGCCTCGGCGATCTCCTCAACCAGCTCCAGCAAGGCGGCCATGGCGAAACCGCAAACAGTTGGGTCGGCAAGGGCGAGAACAAGCCGATCGCACCCGGCGATCTCGCCAATGCGCTCGGCGCTGACCAGATCCAGAGCCTGTCGGCCCAAAGCGGCCTGTCGCGCGATGAGCTGCTCTCCGGCCTCAGCCAGTATTTGCCGCAGGTGGTCGATCATCTGACGCCGGACGGACGGCTACCGACCGAGAACGAGCTTTCGGGACGAATTTAATCGAACTCTGACCTCAAGCGCGATGAGATCAGGATCAATCACAATCGCGCTTTAGGTTATCGCTTGAGCATGATCTTCTCGGAAAACCGCTGCACACTTTTCCGGATCATGCCGTTGGCAAGGGGAGCACTGACATGAGCATGGGCGGCCTGTTGTGGATCATCATCGTCGGCTTCGTTGCCGGCCTCATCGCGCGTTTTCTGGCACCGGGACCGAACAACCCGAGCGGCTTTATCCTCACCACCATCCTCGGTATCGCCGGTGCGTTTCTGGCGACCTTCATCGGCCAGGCCATCGGCCATTACGGCCCGGATCAGGGCGCGGGCTTCATCATGGCCACGATCGGCGCTGTGGTGGTGCTGTTCATCTGGCACCGGCTGGTGGCGAGTGGCGTGATCAAGGGGTAGCGCCTTAAAGCGCCGGAGAGCATTGCCTCCGCATCGTCATGCCCGGGCTTGACCCGGGCATCCACGTCTTTCGGTCCGCGCGGCAACACGTGGATGGCCGGGTCAAGCCCGGCCATGACGCGGAGAGAGCGCGCCGAAAGCTACGTGATCAAATGCATCCCGGCATCCATGCGCACGGCTTCGCCGGTCATGTTGCCGGAAGCCGGCAGCGCCAGGAAGCAGACGAGCTGCGCGATGTCCGCGGCGGACGAGGCCACCTTGAGCGGCACCTTCGCCAACACGGCGTCACGCACCTTTTTCGCGCCTTCCTCACCACGGCCCTTGGTGAACCAGGGCGTATCGATATAGCCCGGACAGACCGCGTTGACCCGGATCATCGGCGCAAGCGCGACGGCCAGCGACCGTGTGAGGGTGTTGAGTGCACCCTTGCTCGCGGCATAGGCCATCGAGGAGCCAACGCCGTTGATGCCGGCGACGGAGGACACGTTGACGACCGCCGACGTTCGCCCCGATGCCTTCGCACCGGCCTCGAGCAGGCTGCGCGCAGCACGCACCATCTGGAACGGTCCGACCGTATTGACGCCGTACAGGCGCTGGAAATCGTCCGCCGATAGTCCGTCGAGATCGCCATAAGCAACGTGCTTGGTGGTGCCGGCATTGTTGACGAGGATGTCGAGCTTGCCCCAGCCGCTCGCAGCCGCGACGATCCTGCGGCAATCGTCATCCTTGGAGACGTCGCCCTGCGCAACCAGCACTTCGGCGGCGCCCGCCTTGCGGCA
Source organism: Bradyrhizobium sp. CCBAU 45384 (assembly GCF_028128665.1). Classification (NCBI taxonomy): domain Bacteria; kingdom Pseudomonadati; phylum Pseudomonadota; class Alphaproteobacteria; order Hyphomicrobiales; family Nitrobacteraceae; genus Bradyrhizobium; species Bradyrhizobium sp. CCBAU 45384. Next base: position 128,760 of record NZ_LBIZ01000120.1, on the reverse strand, counting down.
CGCTTCCGCCGTGGCCTCGGCTTCGGTCTTGCTCGACGAATAGTTGATGACGAGCCGCGCCCCGTTTCGGGCGAGGATTTCTGCGGTTGCAGCACCGAGGCCGGATGCGGACCCCGTCACGATTGCGCACAAACTGTCCTTGGCCATCCGGATGTCCTTCCCTCTGTAAGTTTCTGGCGCCCTGTTTAGCGAGTTTGCCGCGCCCTGCAAATCGAGCAAACTCCGCTAAGCGGAATTAGCTTATCGCCCATGCCCGCCCCGCAGGTTGACCTGCGATCAACGCTTGTCAGGGCCATGGCTTTTTCGGATCATCCGGCGCAAGAAGAGATCGCGCACCGCCCCTTGGGTCGACGCGCCAATGGCAAACACGGGGAACGCTGTGGCGGAGAGTGACAATATCGTCGTCGAGACCGCGGAGAAGATCTTCGCCGATCTTGCCGATCCGCAAACCATCAACAACGACAAGAACAATTCGTGGCAGGCGCCGCTGTGGCAGGCGCTGAGCGAAGCCGGCTTGCCCTTGTCCTGGGTCCCCGATGATCTCGGCGGCTCCGGCGCCAGTCTTGCCGACGGATTTGCGCTGCTGAACGCAGCGGGCCGCTTCGCGGTCGCGGTTCCCCTGGCCGAGACCATGCTGGCAGGCTGGCTGCTGGCGCAGGTGAAGATCGCCTCACCCGAAGGCGAGATGACGGTGCTGCCGGCCTCGCCGAAGGATCGCATCACTGTCGATGCCGATGGCGCCGTCTCGGGCCGCTGCCGCGGCGTGCCTTTTGCGAAATCGGCCAAGCATTTTGCGGTGCTGGCGCACGGCAAGGACGGTGTCGCGATCGCGCTGGTCGACGCGAGCAAGGCGCGGATCGATTCCGGCCTCAATGTCGGCTACGACCACAGCGATACCGTGACGCTGGACAAGCTCCAGCCCCTCACCATCAAGGCCGCGCCTGGTGGCTTTGACCAGACCGCGATGATGCTGATGGGCGGCGTCGCGCGCAGCCTGCAGATTGCAGGCGCACTGGAATCGATGCTCGACATCTCCGTGCGCTATTCCAATGAGCGCGTCGCCTTTGAGAAGAAGATCTCGAAATTCCAGGCGGTGCAGCACAATCTCGCCCGCCTCGCCGGCGAATCCGCCGCCGCACTGGCGGCCGCGACTTCGGCAGCTGACGCGATCGCGAACGCAAAGTCGTTCGACGACGAGGTCTATCTCGAAGCAGCCGCCGCAAAGATCCGCTGCGCGGAAGCTGCGGAAAAGGGCGGTGGCATCGCGCACCAGGTTCATGGCGCGATCGGCTTCACCATCGAGCACATCCTGCACCGTTATTCGCTACGGGCGCTGGCATGGCGCGACGATTTCGGCTCGGAAAGCTACTGGGCCGTCGAACTCGGCAAGCTCGTCGCCTCAAGAGGGGCCGATCAATTGTGGCCGCTGGTCGCCTCACGCTGAGAAGGAATGAGACACATGACCGCAGCGCTTCGTTTCGATCCGATTCGCCTGCCGCCCAAATGCGAAGAGCTGCGCAAGGAAGTGCGCGCGTTCCTCGCCGAGGAGATGGCTCGCGGCACCTTCAACCCGTTCAAGCCCAACCGCGAGGACACCGATGTGCCGGAATTCTGTCGCCGCGTCGGCGAGCGCGGCTGGATCGGCATGACCTGGCCGAAGAAATATGGCGGCCAGGAGCGCTCCTTCCTCGAGCGCTACGTGGTGACCGAGGAGATGCGCGTCGCCAACGCGCCGACGCGGCGCTTCTTCGTCGCCGACCGCCAGAGCGGGCCGGTGCTGCTGAAATACGCCCCCGAACATATCAAGATGGATATCCTGCCGCGCATCTGCCGCGGCGAGATCTGCTTTGCCATCGGCATGAGCGAGCCGAATTCCGGCTCGGACCTGTTCGCGGCGAAGACGCGCGCCACCAAGACCGACGGCGGCTATCTCATCAACGGCACCAAGATCTGGACGTCGTCGGCGCATATCGCCGACTACATGATCGCGATCTTCCGGACCTCGCCACCGACCAAGGAAAACCGCCGTCACGGCCTGACCCAGTTCCTGGTCAAGATGAAGCAGCCGGGCATCAAGGTGAATCCGATCGGCCAGATCACCGGCCAGTACGAATTCAACGAGGTCGTCTTCACCGACTTCTTCGTGCCCGATGATCACGTGCTCGGCGAAGTCGACGGCGCCTGGAAGCAGGCGACGAGCGAGCTCGCCTATGAGCGTTCAGGGCCCGAGCGCTTCCTGGAGACCTACTACGTGCTGACCGAGCTGGTCCGCGCGGTCGGTCCCACCCCGGATACGCGCAGCGCCGAAGGCATCGGCCGGCTCGTCGCGCAGCTTCACACCATGCGGCGCATGTCGGTGTCAGTCGCAGGCATGCTGCAAGCCGGCAAGGAGCCGGTGGTGGAAGCCTCCATCGTCAAGGACATCGGCACGGTCTGGGAGCAGCAGCTTCCGCACCGCGTGCGCGATCTCGCCGCCTTCGTCGAGGAGACGGCGAGCAACCGCGAGACACTGGAGCGACAGCTCGACTTCGCCATCAAGACCGCACCGAAACTCACCATCCAGGGCGGCACCACCGAGGTGCTGCGCGGCATCATCGCCCGCGGACTTGGTTTGCGCTAACGCTTCGAGGACATCATGAGCACCTACAAAGATATCGGCGTCGAAAAAGTTGGCCACGTCGGCACCATCGAGATCCGCAGGCCGCCGCTGAACTTCTTCGACATTTCGCTGATCAACCAGATCGCAGACGCGCTCGACGAGTTCGATCGCGACATCGAGATCCGCGCCTCCGTTCTCTCGGCGCAAGGCAAGGCGTTCTGCGCCGGCGCAAATTTTGGCGATCCCGCGCGGCAGGCGCAGGAAGCGCAGGAGGCCGAGAAGAAGGCCAAGGGCGATCCGGCCGACAGTCTCGGCCCGATCAACCATCTCTATATCCAGGCCGTGCGCATCTTCCGCGCAAAGAAGCCGATCGTCGCCGCCGTGCAGGGCGCAGCCATCGGCGGCGGCCTTGGCCTCGCGGTCTCGGCGGATTTCCGCGTCACCTGCCCCGAAGCCCGCTTCTCCGCGAATTTCACCAAGCTCGGTTTCCATCCCGGCTTCGGCCTGACGACGACGCTGCCCGAATTGATCGGCAAGAACAACGCCGAGCTGATGTTCTACACCAGCCGCCGCGTCACCGGCGAAGAGGCGTATAAGTGGGGCCTCGCCAATGAACTGGTGCCGCAGGACCAGGTGAAATCAGCCGCGATGAAGCTCGCCGGCGAGATTGCCGAATGCTCGCCACTCGGCCTGCTCTCCACCCGCGCCACGATGCGCGCCGGCCTCGCCGACCGCGTGATGGCTGCGACCAACCACGAGCTCGCCGAACAGACCCGCCTGCGCGCGACTGAGGATTTCATGGAGGGTGTGAAGGCCACGGAAGAACGGCGGGTGGCGAATTTTAAGGGAAGGTGATTGCGGCTGCGCTTCGCCGTATGCGACAAGCGTCGCCACAATTTCCCCTGTCGTGCCGGCCCAGTGCGCAATTGCGCACGGGGGCCGGGACCCATTACCACAGGGGAGGCTGCTGCGCGAAACGGCAACTCCGAGTCTTCGCAAAACTATTGCTGCGGCGTATGGATCCCGGATCTGCGCTTCGCTTGTCCGGGACGACAGCGGAATTTGTCGCAACAGCTCACGAATGAACGTGGAACGTGACGCCGCCCAGCAGGAATTCGTTGCCAGCGACCGCGAGCCCTTTCTCACGCGCCGCATGCAACACGCTCGCCGCATCAGCCACCCGAAACTCCAGACCGCTCATGATCTCGCTCGCGCCCTTCACGAAGCGGAAGGTCGCATTGGGCAGCTTCAGTTCGGCATCGCTATTCGCCGCAACCCCGATGATCTTGCCCCAATGCGTCGCCAGGCCGTGCGGATCCGGGCTCTGCATCTCCACCGCCGTCAACGCCTGCGTCACATCCTTGCGGATGAATTTTTGCCAGTCAGGCCCGGCCGGCGGATAGGCGCCTAAAATGTCGTCGCTGCCCTCGGTGTGGTTGAATTCGATGAAGGCGGCGCGGCAGTCGCGGGGATGGAGCTGGACGCCGTGATAGGGCGCGTGGTCGATCACGTTGGCGGTGCGCACGCCCATCGCATTGGCGTTGCGGCCTCGTTCGTCCGGATCATTGCAGCAAAAGATCGCCATGTAGCCGCCACGGCCGCCGGTCTTCTCGATGAAGCGGCCGGCGGTGGTGCCGTCCCTGAACGGAGCGACCACCTCCAGCAGGATCGTATCGACCGGAAGCAGCGCATTCTCCAGGCCATATTTGGCGACATTGCCATCGCGGTAGCAGACGGAAAGGCCCATGATCTCGGCGATATCGGAGATGACAGGCACGAGTTGCGGCGCGACCAGACAGATCTGCCGCAGCCGCATATAGGGTGCCATGGTCATGCGCCCTTGAAAGCCGGCTTGCGCTTCTCGACGAAAGCCTTGGCGGCCTCCTTGTGATCCTCGGTGTCGCTGCAGCGGGTGTGGTGGATCGCCTCGCCGTCGAAGCAATCCTCCAGCGGAAGATGCTCTGCATTGTTGATGTTGCGCTTGATGAAGCCGAGCGCGATCGATGGCCCCTGCGCCAGCGACATCGCAAGCTCGTGCGCGGCAGCGTCGATCTCGGCGTCGGGCACGACCCTGGTCACCATGCCGATCGCATGCGCTTCCCTCGAGGTCAGCACGGGCGAAGTCAGGTAGAGCTCACGCGCCCGCGCGCTGCCGAGCAGCTGGGTCAGGAAATAGGTGCCGCCGTAATCGCCGGAGAAGCCGACCTTGGCGAAAGCGGTCGTGATCTTGCAGGATTCGGAGGCAACACGCAGATCGCACGACAGCGCCATCGACAGGCCGGCGCCGGCCGCGGCGCCGTCGAGCTGCGCCACCACGGGCTTGGGCATCTGATGCAGGATGCGCGACACCTCCATGCCGCGGCGAAGGTTCGCAAGCTTCTGCTCGAACGGCAGCGGTGCGCGGCCGGCCGCCATCGACTTGACGTCACCGCCGACGCAGAACGAGCCGCCGGCGCCCTTCAACAGCACCGCACGCACCTCGGGATCGTCAGCCGCGCGCCGGGCCGCCTCGACCAGGCCCGCGACCATCTCGGGATTGAGCGCGTTCTTCCGCTCCGGGCGATTCATCGTGATGGTGAGCAGCCCGGCTTCGAGCTTTTGCAGGACCATGTCGTTCATGGGACAACTTCCTTATCGTTGTTCTGTATCTCCGTCGTTCCGGGGCTCGCGAAGCGAGAACCCGGAACCTCGAGATCCCGGGTTCGCTTCGCGCCCCGGGATGACGGCGTGACGACGTCACGCCGTCACTTCTTCACAAGCGGGCAGCGCGACTGCTCCAGCGACTGGAACGCCTCGTTGCCCGGCACGGTGGCGAGCAGCTTGTAATCGTCCCAGCGGCCCTTCGATTCCGACGGCTTCTTGACCTCGAACAGGTACATGTCGTGCACCATGCGGCCGTCCTCGCGGATCTTGCCGTTGTGAGCGAAGAAATCGTTGATCGGCGCGTCCTTCATCACCTTCATCACCGCCGCCGCATCGGTTGTGCCGGCCGCCTTCACGGCCTTCAGATAGTGCGTGACGGAGGAATAGACGCCGGCTTGTGCCGAGGTCGGCGGCCGCTTGACGCGTTCCTGAAAGCGCTTCGAGAAAGCGCGCGTCTCGTCGTTCATGTCCCAATAGAAGGCTTCGGCCAGCAGCAGTCCCTGCGCGGTCTCAAGCCCGATCGAGTCGATGTCCGTGACGAAGGCCAGCAGCGGCGAGACCTTCTGGCCGCCTTTCATGATGCCGAACTCGGCCGACTGCTTGATGGCATTGACGGTGTCGCCGCCGGCATTGGCGAGCCCGATCACCTTGGCTTTCGAGGCCTGCGCCTGAAGCAGGAACGAGGAGAAATCCGACGTATTGAGCGGATGGCGCACGCTGCCGAGCACCTTGCCGCCGGTCTTGGTGACGACGGCGCCGGTGTCCTTCTCCAGATCCTGGCCGAAAGCGTAATCGGCGGTGAGGAAGAACCAGGTGTCGAGGCCCGACTTCACGGCGGCAAGACCGGTCACGTTAGCCTGGCCGTAGGTGTCGAACACATAGTGGATCGTGGTGGGGCCGCAGGCCTCGTTGCTGAGACGGATCGAGCCCGGGCCGTTGAAGATGATGATCTTGCCCCGCGCCTTTGCGATCTCGCCGGCGGCAAGCGCGGTGGCGGAGGCCGCGACGTCGTAGATCATCTCGACGCCCTGATTGTCGAGCATGTCGCGCGCGATGTTGGCAGCGAGGTCAGCCTTGTTCTGATGGTCGGCCGCCAGCACCTCGATCTTGCGTCCCAGCACCTCGCCGCCGAAATCTTCCACCGCCATCTTGGCCGCGGTCTCGCTGCCCGGACCGGTGATGTCGGCATAAAGGCTCGACATGTCGAGGATACCGCCGATCTTGAGAGGAGGCTTGTCCTGGGCCTGCACGGCGCTCGCGCTGAGGGCCAACGCGGCGGCAAAAATGCCCGACAAAATAGGCTTCATTGAAAACAACCTCCCTTGATCGCCTTGCTCTGAATGGCGGCTTGATTATTGCTATTGTCGCAATCATGCCGCATGCGCGAGAGCGCAGCAAGCAGAAGCGCGTCTCGAGCGCACGATTGCCGCTCATGTTTTCCGCAAAGCGGAATGGTGAGGCATGGATCGATATCTCCACGTCATTGCGAGCGCAGCGACTTGTCCGCCGAAGCCTTGGCGAAGGCGGAAGCAATCCAGAAATCTCACCGCGGAAAGACTCTGGATTGCTTCGTCGCTTGGCTCGTCGCAATGACGGAGTGTGAGGAAATGTCTTCACGACTCACTAAACTTGGGGTAAATCTATATCACAATGCAACCTCTGCGGGTCTCGTGACTGAACGGCTTCACCTCATCGTCGCATTCCTTCTCTCCGCAGGTCTCCCCGCGGTCGCAGCCCCGTGCCAATTCGAAGCACAAGGCGAAGGCCGTGTCGCCGCAATCACCGACGCGCGCAGCGTGCGTTTCGATGACGGCCGTGAGGTTCGCCTCACCGGCATCGAGGCGACAGCAACGACCAGACAGGCGCTGACCTCGCTGCTCGTCGGCCGCGACGTCATCCTGCGCGGCACCGACGACACGCCCGACCGCTACGGCCGCCAAGGTGCGCTGCTGTTTATCGGCGAGAGCGATATCCCAGTTCAGTCGATGCTCCTCGCCCAGGGCGACGCCCTGGTCTCGGCCGAGATCACCGACAAGGACTGTTCAGCCGCCCTGATGTCGTCCGAGGCGGAGGCGCGGCGCCAAAAAAAGGGCAGTTGGGCTGACCCGTCGGCCATAAAAAACGCGGAAAGTCCGGACGATATTTTGGCCGGGATCGGGCGCTTTATGGTGGTCGAGGGCAAAGTCCTGTCGGTCCGGCAAGCTGGGGCAATGACCTACCTCAACTTCGGACGAAACTGGACACACGGCTTTGCTGTGACTATTTCAAAGCGCAACCTGCCGGCGTTCGAAAACGCAGGAATATCCCTTAAGTCCCTGGAAAACAGGCGTATTCGTGTCCGGGGCTGGGTTGAGGGGACGACGGGGCCGCGTATCGACGTGCGTCTGTTGGGACAGGTTGAATTGCTGGGCGCAAACGAGCCTACTGGGGTAAGGCCTTAAGGCCGGGCACGGGTTAAGCGACGTGAATGGGGTGCTAGAACAGCGCAAAATTGGCGAAGGACGCCGCCTGCGGGCTGCGCCGGCCATGCTTTGCCTGCTGCTGGGCACAGGTCTGGCCGGTTGCGGCGATATGGGTCGGTTCCAGACTGTTGCGACCCCGGCAACCGTGGCGATGCCCAAGCCCAAGCCGGCCGTCGCCCAGACCCCCGCCACCGAAAAGGAACACGAGCGGATCCTGGCGAGCTATGGCGGCACATACGACGACCCCAAGCTCGAATCACTGGTCAGCAAGACTGTCGACCGCCTCGTTGCCGCCTCCGACCGCCCGGATCAGGGCTACAAGGTCACCATCCTCAATTCCGGCGCAGTGAACGCCTTCGCCCTGCCGAACGGCCAGCTCTACGTCACCCGCGGGCTGATTGCGCTGGCCAGCGATACCTCGGAATTGTCCTCCGTGCTCAGCCACGAGATGGCGCATGTGCTGTCCAAGCACGCCGCGATGCGCGAGGACCAGGCCCGTCAGGCCGCGATCGTGACCCGTGTCGTCACCGATATGAGCAGCGACCCTGATCTGACCGCGCTCGCGCTCGCCAAGACCAAGCTCACCATGGCGAGCTTTTCGCGCAACCAGGAATTCGAGGCTGACGGCATCGGCGTCGGCATCTCCGCCAAGGCGCATTTCGACCCTTACGGTGCCGCCCGCTTTCTCTCGGCGATGGAGCGCAATGCCGAGCTGAAGGCCGGCAAGAGCTCGCTCGATCCGCGCGCGCAGGATTTCACATCGTCGCATCCGGCAACGCCCGAGCGGGTGCAGAATGCGCAGACGATCGCGCGGCAATATGCGGCGCCCGAAGGCGCCGAGCGCGACCGCGAGAGCTATCTCGCCGCGATCGACAACCTCGTCTATGGCGAGGATCCGAGCGAAGGCTTCGTCCGCGGCCGCAGATTCCTGCATCCGAAGCTCGGCTTCACCTTCCAGGCGCCCGATAACTTTACACTCGACAACACCGCACAGGCGGTGATCGGCGTGCGCGAGGGCGGCTCGCAGGCGATGCGCTTCGATGTCGTGCGGGTGCCGGCCGAACAATCGCTCGGCGATTACCTCAATTCCGGCTGGATGGAGGGCGTCGAGAAGGCCTCGACCGAAGACCTGACCATCAACGGCTTCCCGGCCGCGTCCGCCGCCGCCAAGGGCGACCAGTGGCAATTCAAGGTCTATGCGCTGCGCTTCGGCAGCGACGTCTACCGCTTCATCTTCGCCACGCGGCAGAAGTCGACCGAGAGCGAGCGCAATGCGCGCGAGACCGTCAATTCCTTCCGCCGCCTGACGCTCGAAGAGATCCAGGCCGCGCGTCCGCTACGCATCAAGGTCATCACCGTGCAGCCCGGCGACACCGTGGAATCGCTCTCGCACCGCATGGCCGGCGTCGATCATCCCGCCGAACGCTTTCGTGTGCTGAACGGGCTCGACCGCACCGCGCAGGTGAAGGTGCGTGACCGCGTGAAGATCGTGACGGATTGAGGCTGGCGCGGCTGCCGTAGGGTGGGCAAAGGCGCGCAGCGCCGTGCCCACCATTCATCAATTGTAGCAACAGATCGTGGGCACGCTTCGCTTTGCCCACCCTACGAGACCTGCACTGCCTTACCGCGCCTTCTCCTTCAAATACGCGATGATATCGGCGCGATCCTGCGCATCCGGCACGTCGAAGAACATCTTGGTTTCGGGCACCATGGCCTGCGGCCCGGTCAGCCATTTGTCGAGATTGTCCTCGGTCCAGACGATCCCGGAGTTCTTCAGGTCGGGCGAGTAATCGTAGCCCGCGACGCTGCCCGCCTTGCGCCCGACCACGCCCTTGTGCATCGGACCGACGCCGTTCTCGTCGATCGAGTGGCAGTCTGCACAGCCCTTGTAGAGCGTCTGCCCCCGCGCGACATTGCCGGTCGCGCCGGCGGGGCCGCTAGCGCAAAGAAGCGTAATCGCGAAAGCCAGGCTTGCAGTGCTTCGCCGACCGGCGGAATTCGACCAGACGTTCATGGCATCTCCTGTTAGCGGTCCCGCCAACAGGATCGTCCGCCTCGAACTTTATTCCCGTCAGTTCGACGATTGACCCGCGTCCATGTCACCGGCTTCGCGCTGGCCACTGAGCCAGAGCGCAAGCAGGGTCCAGAACGCGCCGGACAGCAGGTACGCACCCGAGGCGATGACGCCGAGATTGGTGGCGAGCAACAGCGCGACCAGCGGGGCGAAGCCGGCGCCGAACAACCAGGCCATGTCGGAGGTCAGGGCGGAGGCCGTGTAGCGATACATCTGCTTGAAGTTCGAGGCGATCGCGCCCGAGGACTGGCCGAAGGAGAGGCCGAGCAGGATGAAGCCGATCACCATGTAGATGGTCTCGCCGAACGCGCCGGCATCGAGCAGCTGCGGGGCAAAGCCGCTGTAGATCGCGATTGCGATTGCCGACCCCATCAACAGCGATTTGCGGCCGACGCGGTCGGCGATGATGCCGGAGGCCACGATCGCAGCGACGCCGAACACGGCCGCCACGATCTCGATGATCAAGAAGCGCACCGGGCTTTCGCGGGTGAACAGGAACACCCAGGACAGCGGGAACACCGTGACCATGTGGAACAGCGCGAAGCTCGCCAGCGGCGCGAACGCGCCAAGCATGATGGTCTGGCCTTCGCGTGCAACCGTCTCTGAGATCCGCGCCGGCTGGAGTTCGCGAGTCTCGAACAGTGTGGCGTATTCTTCTGTCGTCACCATGCGCAGGCGGGCGAACAGCGCAACCACGTTGATGGCGAAGGCGACGAAGAACGGATAGCGCCAGCCCCAGTCAAAGAAATCATCGGCCGAGAGGAGACCGGCGAAATAGGCAAACAGCGCACTCGCCACGATCAGCCCGAGCGGGGCGCCGAGCTGCGGCACCATTGCGTACCAGCCGCGCTGGGACGCCGGCGCATTCAGCGCCAGCAGCGAGGCCATGCCGTCCCAGGCGCCGCCCCAGGCCAGACCCTGCGCAAGACGCGCCAGCGCCAGCAGCCAGATCGCGGCTACGCCGATCTCGGAATAGCCGGGCAGGAACGCCAGCGCCACCGTGGCGGTGCCGAGCAGGAACAGCGCCGAGACCAGCTTGGCGGTCTTGCCGTACTCGCGGTCAACAGTCATGAAAATGACGGTGCCGATCGGCCGGGCCATGAAGGCCAGCGCGAAGATCATGAAGGAATAGAGGGTGCCGGTCAGCTCGCTCGTGAACGGAAACACCAGGCGCGGAAACACGATCACCGAGGCGATCGCGTAGACGAAGAAGTCGAAGAATTCCGAGGTGCGGCCGATGATGACGCCGATGGCGATCTCGCCGGGACTGGCCTGGTCGTGGCCGTGCTCGCCCGAGTGGATATCCGCCAGTGCGGGGGTCTGTGCCGTCGCCATGCGTGCGCCCTTAACGTCCTGAAAACCAAAGCCGACCGCCCGGCTTGACGCCAGGCAATCCAGACCTGTTTGACCCAACATCTCGCACTGCAACATTGGACAAATTGTCCAATGTCCGGATTGCTGCGCCGCAGCTACCCATTGGCCCCGCAAAGGAAACTCATTCTCATAAGGCTCGGCCCGTGTCCCGTCTCAAGATCCTGGCGCTGCTACCCCTGGCGGCCGCGCTCAGCGGCTGCAACTACATCGTGCTGGCGCCAGCCGGCGATATCGCTGCCCAACAGCGCGACCTCGTCATCATCTCCACCGTCCTGATGCTCCTGATCGTCGTCCCCGTGATGGCGCTGACGGTGCTGTTCGCCTGGCGCTACCGCCAGTCCAACACCTCGGCCCGCTATGAGCCGGATTGGGACCACTCGACCAAGCTCGAGCTGGTGATCTGGTCGGCGCCGCTGCTGATCATCGTTTGCCTTGGCGCGCTGACCTGGATGGGCACGCATCTGCTCGACCCCTATCGCACGCTCGGGCGCATCCATGCCGACCGTGCCATCGACCAGTCCAAGGCGCCGCTCGAGGTCGATGTCGTCGCGCTCGACTGGAAGTGGCTCTTTATCTATCCCGACTACGGCATCGCCACCGTCAACGACCTGGCAGCGCCCGTCGATCGTCCGATCAATTTCCGCATTACCGCCTCTTCGGTGATGAACTCGTTCTACATCCCCGCGCTCGCCGGCCAGATCTATGCGATGCCGGGCATGGAGACCAAGCTCCACGCCGTCGTGAATCACGCCGGCACCTATAAGGGCTTCTCGGCGAACTACAGCGGTGCCGGCTTCTCCGGCATGCACTTCAACTTCCAGGGCCTCGACGACAGGGGTTTTGACGCCTGGGTCGCGCAGGCCAAGTCCGCCGGTGGCTCGCTTGGCCGCACTGAATATCTCCAGCTCGAAAAGCCCAGCGAGAACGAGCCGGTGCGCCGCTGGGGCTCGGTCGATTCCGATCTCTATCGCCTGATCCTCAACATGTGCGTCGAGACCGGCAAGATGTGCCAGAGCGAGATGATGGCGATCGACGCCAAGGGCGGTAACGGCCATGAGGGCCTGAACAACACCCTTCCGCTCTACGACAAATACGCCCGCCGCGGCACCGTGCTCGGGCCGGAGCCTGTCTTCGTCGCCGGCACCTGCACGCCGGATGCGCCGCAAGGCCGGACGACGGCGGCGATCAAGGCGCCGCTCGACACCGCGCCGCTCGTCGGTGCCGGCCTGAAGCGGCCGACTTTGGCGCCGCTGAAGTCCTCGTCCTTCTTCCTCGGACAGCGTCCCAAGTCCGATTCCTGAAGTCCGATTCCTAAAGAGATCCAGCATGTCTCCTGATCTTCTCAAGTTCATCTTCGGCCGTCTCGGCATCGATTCGCTGCCGCTGCACGAGCCGATCCTCGTCGGCACTTTCATCATGGTCGCGCTCGGCGGCATCACGCTGCTTGCAGGCCTCACCTATTTCCGCCTCTGGGGCTATCTGTGGCGCGAGTGGTTCACCACCGTCGACCACAAGCGCATCGGCATCATGTACATGATCCTCGGCATCGTCATGCTGCTGCGCGGTTTCGCCGACGCGCTGATGATGCGCGCGCAGCAGGCGATGGCGTTCAACGGTTCGGAAGGCTTCCTGCCCGCCCATCACTACGACCAGGTCTTCACCGCCCACGGCGTGATCATGATCTTCTTCGTGGCGATGCCGCTGGTGACAGGCCTGATGAACTACGTCGTGCCGCTGCAGATCGGCGCCCGCGACGTGTCGTTCCCGTTCCTGAACAATTTCAGCTTCTGGATGACGGTCGGCGGCGCGGTGCTGGTGATGGCCTCGCTGTTCATCGGCGAATTCGCCCGCACCGGCTGGCTGGCTTATCCGCCGCTGTCGAACATCGGCTACAGTCCTGATGTCGGCGTCGACTATTACATCTGGGCGCTCCAGGTCGCCGGCGTCGGAACGACGCTATCGGGCATCAATCTGATCTGCACCATCGTCAAGCTGCGCTGCCCCGGCATGACCATGATGAAGATGCCGGTGTTCACCTGGACCTCACTCTGCACCAACATCCTGATCGTCGCCTCCTTCCCCGTCCTGACCGTCGTGCTCGCGCTGCTCTCGCTCGATCGCTATGTCGGCACCAACTTCTTCACGAACGATTTCGGCGGCAGCCCGATGATGTACGTGAACCTGATCTGGATCTGGGGCCACCCTGAAGTCTACATCCTGGTTCTCCCCGCCTTCGGCATCTTCTCGGAAGTCACCTCGACCTTCTCCGGCAAGCGCCTGTTCGGCTACACCTCGATGGTCTACGCCACTGTCGTCATCACCATCCTGTCGTATCTGGTCTGGCTGCACCATTTCTTCACGATGGGCTCCGGCGCCAGCGTCAACTCGTTCTTCGGCATCACCACGATGATCATCTCGATCCCGACGGGCGCGAAGATGTTCAACTGGCTGTTCACGATGTATCGCGGCCGCATCCGCTACGAGCTGCCGATGCTGTGGACCATCGCCTTCATGCTCACCTTCGTGATCGGCGGCATGACCGGCGTGCTGCTCGCGGTGCCGCCGGCCGACTTCGTCCTGCACAACAGCCTGTTCCTGATCGCGCACTTCCACAATGTGATCATCGGCGGGGTGGTGTTCGGCGCGTTCGCCGGCATCAACTACTGGTTCCCGAAGGCGTTCGGCTTCAAGCTCGATCCGTTCTGGGGCAAGTGCTCGTTCTGGTTCTGGGTCACCGGCTTCTACATGGCCTTCATGCCGCTCTATGTGCTCGGCCTGATGGGCGTGACCCGCCGCCTGCGCGTGTTCGACGATGCCTCGCTTCAGGTCTGGTTCGTCATCGCCGCGATCGGCGCCGGTCTCGTCTTCCTCGGCATTCTCTCGATGCTGATGCAGTTCGCCGTCTCGTTCCTCAAGCGCGAGCAGCTCAAGGACGTCACCGGCGATCCCTGGGATGCGCGCACGCTGGAATGGGCAACGTCCTCGCCGCCGCCGGACTACAACTTCGCCTTCACGCCCGTCGTCCACGACAACGACGCCTGGTGGGACATGAAGAAGCGCGGTTACCAGCGTCCGCTGATGGGATTCAAATCGATCCATATGCCCAGCAGCACCGGCACCGGCATCATCCTCGCCGGCTTCGCCACCGCGATGGGTTTTGGCCTGATCTGGTACATGTGGTGGCTGGCCGCCTTGAGCTTCATCGCGATGCTCGCCGTCGGGATCGGTCACACCTTCAACTATCACCGCGACTTCGACATTCCGGCTGACGACGTCATCCGGACCGAGGACGCGCGCACCAAACTGCTCGCCGGAGCCAAGTAAATGACCGTCGCTGTCAATCCCACCCAAACCGGCGAGCCGGTCTTCTATCTCGCCGACGAACATCCGCATCCGGAAGGCTACAGCACCTCGCTCGGTTTCTGGATCTATCTGATGAGCGACTGCCTCATCTTCGCGATGCTGTTTGCCGCCTTCGGCGTGCTCGGCGCCAACTACGCCGCCGGCCCCGCACCGAAGGACCTGTTCGACCTCAACCTGGTCGCGGTGAACACCTCGATGCTGCTGCTGTCGTCGATCACCTATGGTTTTGCCATGCTGACGATGCAGCAGAACAAGATCGCGCAGACACAGATGTGGCTCCTGATCACCGGCCTGTTCGGCGCCGCCTTCATCGGCATCGAGCTCACCGAGTTCGCCCACATGATCCATGAGGGCGCAACGCCGCAGCGCAGCGCCTTCCTGTCGGCCTTCTTCACCCTGGTCGGCACCCACGGCCTGCACGTCTCCTGCGGCCTGATCTGGCTGGTGACGCTGATGGTGCAGGTCTGGCGCTTCGGCCTGATCGAGGCCAACCGCCGCCGCCTGATGTGCCTGTCGATGTTCTGGCACTTCCTCGACGTGGTCTGGATCGGCGTCTTCACCTTCGTCTATCTCCTGGGAGTTCTTCGATGAGCACCGATACCCACGCCGCGCACGCGGACGGCCATCACCACGACGACGGCCACGCCCACAGCACGTTCTCGGGCTACATGCTCGGCTTCGTGCTGTCGGTGGCGCTGACCGCGATCCCGTTCTGGCTGGTGATGAGCGGCACGCTGCCGAGCAAGCAGATCACCGCACTGGTCATCATGGCCTTCGCGGTCGTGCAGATCGTCGTGCACATGATCTACTTCCTGCATATGAGCCCCAAGTCCGAGAACGGCTGGAGCATGATGGCGCTGATCTTCACCATCGTCATGGTGGTGATCGCGCTGTCGGGTTCGCTGTGGGTGATGAACCACCTCAACAGCAACATGATGCCGACCCACGAGATGACGGGAATGAAGTGAGCGATCCCGTGAGACCAGAGGATCACGAAACGCGCAGCCCCGAACGGGCTGCGCGTCCGTCCCTGTGGCTCACGGTTCTCTCGCTCATCGCGTTTGTCGTTCTGATGGCCCTCGGCGTCTGGCAGGTCGAGCGCCGCACTTGGAAGTTGGCGCTGATCGACCGGGTCGAGCAGCGCGTTCATGCCCCGGCGCGGCCGATCCCCTCGCGGGCGTCGTGGCCGGCGATCACCGCCGCCAGCGACGAATACCGGCATGTCAGCGTCGCCGGCCGCTTCCTGCACGACCGCGAGACGCTGGTTCAGGCCGTCACCGAGGAAGGCCCCGGCTATTGGGTGCTGACGCCGCTTGAGCGCGATGACGGCACGACTGTCCTGATCAACCGCGGCTTCGCGCCGTCGGAGCGGCGTGCCCCATCGGCGCGCCAAGATGGCAATCCGGACGGCCAGGTCGAGGTCACGGGCCTTTTGCGCATCACCGAGCCGAAAGGCGGATTCCTCAGGGACAACGTGCCCCAGCACAACCGCTGGTATTCGCGGGATGTCGCCGCGATTGCGGCGGCCCGCGATCTCCACAACGTGGCGCCCTTTTTCATCGATGCCGATGCCGGATCACGATCCGGTCCCGGTCCAATCGGCGGATTGACCGTGGTCCGCTTTCCCAATAACCACCTGATCTACGCGCTGACGTGGTTTGCCCTGGCTTTCATGCTGGCCGGTAGACTTTTCGTCACATTTCGCGGCGGGCTGTTCCGCCGCCAACGCTTCGAACCGGCCGGCGGCCTAGACGCCTCCGCCCGCAGGACGGGATCAGATGCTGGAACGATCGTCGAACCGACCTGACGATGGACGACATTTTGGCGAGCTGGCCGTCACGCTGCAATCGCAGGCGGACGCGCGCAGCGAGCTGATCGGCGCTGCCCCGACCGACGACGAGACCAATCGCAAGAACATGGCGCTGCTGATCCAGCTGCGCTGGACCGCGGTGGTCGGCCAGATCGTCACCATCGGCGGCGTGCACTTCTGGCTCGGCATTCCCCTGCCCCTCACCCGCATGGGCGCGGTGATCGGCGCGCTGGTGCTGCTCAACGTCTCCAGCCTGGTCTGGGTGCGCCATCGCGCCGCGATCACCAACAATGAGCTCCTGGTCGCGCTGATGCTCGACGTCGCCGCCCTGACCGCGCAGCTCTATCTCAGCGGAGGCGCCACCAATCCCTTCACCTCGTTGTTCCTGCTCCAGGTGACGCTGGGAGCGGTGCTGCTCGATTCCCGTTCGACCTGGTCGCTGGTGGCGCTGACCTGCGCGAGCTTCGTCTGGCTGACGCTGGCCTATCGGCCGCTCGACCTGCCGCCAAATCCCCTCAGCGAGACCTACACGCTCACCGTCACAGGCATGCTGCTCGGCTTCGTTCTCAACGCCGTGCTGCTGGTCGTGTTCGTCACCCGCATCAACAGGAATTTGCGTCAGCGCGACGCGCATCTGGCGGCCCTGCGGCAGCACGCCGCCGAGCAGGACCACATCGTCCGCATGGGCCTGCTTGCCTCCGGCGCCGCGCATGAGCTCGGCACGCCGCTCGCCTCGCTCTCCGTCATCCTCAGCGACTGGCGCCGCATGCCCGATCTTGTCGCCGATCAGGAGCTTGCCGAGGACCTCACGGAGATGGAGACCTCGCTGCAACGCTGCAAAAGCATCGTAACAGGCATTCTGGTGTCGGCCGGCGAGGCGCGCGGCGAAGGATCCTCGCCGACGACGGTGACGGACTTCGTCACCGCGCTGGTCGAGGAATGGCGCGACGCCCGCTCGGCGCGGACGCTCTATTTCACCAACACCTTTGGCGAGGATGTCGCGATCGTCTCGGACATCGCGCTGAAGCAGGTGATCTTCAACGTGCTCGACAACGCCTACGAGGTCTCGCGCGAATGGGTGGAGTTGCTCGCCGAGCGCGAGGGCGACAATCTGGTGCTGTCGATCAGCGACCGCGGCCCGGGCTTTGCGCCGGAAATGCTGGCGCAGCTCGGAAAGCCCTATCAGTCGAGCAAGGGCCGCGCCGGCGGCGGGCTCGGCCTGTTCCTGGTGGTGAACGTGGTGCGCAAGTTGGGGGGGAGCGTGACCGCGGAGAACCACAGGAAGCGCGGCGCCACCGTCCGGCTCACCTTGCCGCTCGCCACGCTCGCGATCGGAGGCCGCTTTGACGCCTGACCGCTCGCTCATCGTCGTCGAGGACGACGAAGGCTTTGCGCGCACGCTGAAGCGCTCGTTCGAGCGCCGCGGCTATGAGGTCGTGCTCGCCGCGTCGATCGAGGATGTCCGAAAGGTTCTGGAGGATCGATCGTTCGGCTACGCCGTGGTCGACCTCAAGCTCGGGGGCGCCTCGGGGCTCGCCTGTGTCGAGCTGCTGCATGCCCATGACGAGGAGATGCTGATCGTGGTGCTGACGGGCTTTGCCAGCATCTCGACCGCCGTCGAGGCCATCAAGTTAGGGGCCTGCCACTACCTCGCAAAGCCTTCCAACACCGATGACATCGAAGCCGCCTTCACCAAGGCCGAAGGCAACGCCGAAGTCGCGCTGGACGTGCGGCCGACCTCGATCAAGACGCTGGAATGGGAGCGCATCCACCAGACGCTGATCGAGACCGATTTCAACATTTCGGAGGCGGCAAGGCGGCTGGGCATGCACCGCCGCACGCTGGCGCGGAAGCTCGAGAAGCGACCGGTGAAATGAGCGGTTCGCCGCGTGGAGAGGAAAACACCCAGCCGAGCTGATGACCTCGCGGCCATGCATCACTAGACTACCGGATGCGTCGGCTGACGGCCGGCGCAGTGCTGCAACGGCCAAGCGAGGAGACCGCCTTGTGACAATGCTCGTCGAACGCCTCGGCGGGTCCGCCGCGCAGTCGCGCGCGCGCAGCCAGCGTGATACCGAAACCGTCCAGTTTGCACAGGCCGCGCTCGAAGCCGGCAAGAAGGAGGGCCTGCAACTGGCCGTGCGGGCGCGCTATGTCGCGCTGGCCGTCATCGCCTGCCTGTTGCTGGCCATCAACCCGGCATGGGAGCAGCTCTACTACGTGGCGTTGCTAGGCCTGTTCGCTTTGATCGGCTGGGCCCAAGTCAGGGTCGGACGGGTCGGCGTTTCGCGACCGGAATTGGCGCTTTTGTTCTGCGACCTGGCGCTGCTCACATTCGTCATCGTCGTCCCGAACCCGTTCGGCACGACACACTGGCCGGCGGCGATGCAATACCATTTCGGCAACTTCATCTACTTCTTCGTACTGCTCGCCGCCGGCACGCTGGCCTATTCCTGGCGAACCGTGATTGCGGTCGGCACATGGACCGCGGCGCTGTGGGCGATCGGCCTTGCCTGGGTGTGGTGGCAACCCGATCCTAGTCCCGCGCTGACCGCCCGCATTGCAGAGGCGGTGGGCAGCGATCACAGGCTGCTCGCGTTGATTTCGCCCAGCGCGATCGGATTCGGCCTCCGCATCCAGGAAATCGTCGTCTTCCTGATCGTGGCCGTTACGCTGGCGCTCGCGGTTCGCCGCAGCAATGATCTCTTGATCAGACACGCCGCGGTGGAGCGGGAACGCGGCAACCTTGCGCGCTACTTCTCACCCAACGTCGTCACGGAATTATCGAAGCACGACGAGCCGTTGAAGCAGGTGCGCACCCAGGACGTCGCGGTGCTGTTCGTGGACATCGTCGGCTTCACGGCCTTTGCCGATGTGCGCGCTCCGGACGAAGTGGTGCGGACGCTGCGCGAATTCCACGGATTGATGGAGCAGGAGGTCTTCCGCCACGAGGGCACGCTGGACAAATATCTGGGCGATGGATTGATGGCGACATTCGGCACGCCCTTCGCAGGTCCGTGCGATGCCAGCAACGCGTTGCGCTGTGCCCAGGCCATGATCGCGGCGGCAGACGGCTGGAACGCGCGACGAACGGCGGCCGGCGAGCCAGCGATGCGCGTCGGCTTTGGCCTGCATTACGGACCGGTGGTTCTCGGCGACATCGGGCACACCTGTCTGGAATTTGCCGTGATCGGCGCGACCGTCAATGCGGCAAGCCGACTGGAGGGGCTGACGCGCACGCTCGACTGCGCGCTGGTGGCAAGCAACGATCTCGTCAGCCGCGCCAAGCTGGAGCTCGGCAGCACAGCCGGAGCATTTGCATCGTTGATCGCCTGCGATCCCCAACCGATCCGCGGGCTCGAGCGGCCGATCGCGATCTGGACCCAGCCGCGCGCGTGACCATGCCGAAGCTTCGGCCGCCGTTGGATCACGCGCCCCAACAAAAAGCCCGGCCGAGCGGCCGGGCTTTTGAACTGTTGCGATCGACGCGACGAGATGCTTACGCGGCCTCGTCGGCGACGGTGGTGTCGTCGCCATCGGTATCGTCGGTATCGCCCTCGGCATCCGTCTCACCTTCGCCGTCGGCGGCTTCTGCCTTGGCATTGGCGCGGCGCGGGCTCTTGGCAAGCTGGGCCTCGATCTCCTTGACCGCTTCGGTCTCGGTCGAGTGCTGCACCACCGCGATCTCGCGGGACAGACGATCGAGCGCCGCTTCGTAGAGCTGACGTTCGGAGTACGACTGCTCGGGCTGCGACTCCGAGCGATAGAGGTCGCGCACGACTTCCGCGATCGCGACGATGTCGCCCGAATTGATCTTTGCTTCGTATTCCTGGGCGCGGCGCGACCACATGGTGCGCTTGACGCGGGCGCGACCCTTGAGGGTCTCGAGCGCCTTCTTCACCAACGCCGGCTCGGACAATTTGCGCATGCCGACATTGGCAACTTTCGCGGTCGGAACGCGCAGCGTCATCTTGTCCTTGATGAAGTTGATGACGAACAGCTCGAGCTTCGCACCGGCGATCTCCTGCTCCTCGATGGCCAGAATCTGGCCGACGCCGTGAGCGGGATAGACGACGAATTCATTGGCCTTGAAGCCCTGACGCTGGGTCACGACCTTCTTTTCCTCGACCTTCGGCGCGGGTGCAGCGGCCTTCACGGCCGGCTTGGCAGCAGCAACGGGGGCCTTGGCGGGGGCGGCAGCAACGGGAGCCTTCGGAGCAACGGGCTTGGCAGCGGGAGCCTTGGCCGCGGGAGCCTTGGCAGCAGCAGGCTTGGCAACGGTCGCTTTCGCGGCCGGTTTGGCAGTCTTGTTAGGCATTGCGCTTCTTTTGTTCTTCGAGGACTTTGCAGCCGGCGCCTTCGTCGCGGTCCGACCCTTGGATGCGCTACGGCTGGCCGCGGCGACTTTTTTGGCCTCCTTATGGGAAGCCCTCGCTGAAGTACTCTTTTTACGCGTTTTCTGTGACACAGCCTGCGCGCGGAAACTGCCACGCCCCTGTTTCGACATTTGGTTTCACGGGAACCCAGAGGGGCCAAGCGGGGCTGACGGGGTTCGGCTTAATGTGCCCAATATAGCACATTTCCCGCAAAAATCAATGATTTAGGGGTCTTGAGGGCTGGTTTTCGGCGCTGACGACGCTATTAGGGTTAAGTTTGCGCCGGAATTTAGTCTCCGGAGCCGGGATTCTTAGAAAAATATTTCTCGAACTTGCCCTCCTGCCCGTCGAACTCCTCGGCGTCGGCAGGTGATTCTTTCTTCTGGGTGATGTTCGGCCAGCTCTTGGCGTATTCGGAGTTTACCTCAAGCCACTTTTCCAGGCCCGGCTCGGTGTCCGGCTTGATGGCGTCCGCCGGACATTCCGGCTCGCACACGCCGCAATCGATGCATTCGTCAGGATGGATGACCAGCATGTTCTCGCCCTCGTAGAAACAGTCGACGGGGCAGACCTCGACGCAGTCGGTGTACTTGCACTTGATGCAGTTTTCAGTGACGACGTAAGTCATCCAACGCTCCGAAAAGCTCTTTTAAAAGTCGCGGCTTGCGTAGCGCGGATGGCCCCGCGCTGCAAGGTCGGGAAGCCCCGATCATGACGGCTTTGTGTGGTTGATCGACCAAGAAATGAATACCACGCGCAACTAATTGCGCTTTATGTCGCCGAGCTCCTCGTAGAGCAGGCGCGCCGAGGCGGCATCGCCGCGGCGCTCGATGAAAGCAGTCACTTTGAGCACGCGCACGGTGCGATCGAGCCCGACGGTGATGACGTCGCCGATCTTGACCGCATGGCCCGGCGATTTCTCGCGCGTGCCGTTGATGCGGACGTGGCCGGTTACGACAAGTTCAGCCGCCGAGGTCCGCGCCTTCACCACCCGCGCGTGCCACAGCCATTTGTCGAGGCGCTGCCGCTCGGTGGTCGTGGGACTACTCCTTGCGCCCCGAGAGCTGCTCTTTCAGCGCGGCGAGCTTGGCGAAAGGCGAGTTCGGATCGGCGGGACGATCGCGCTCACGCGGGTTCGCGCTCGAGGCGTAGGGACGCAGCGACGGACCTGACTCGCGGTCGCGGCGATCCCTGCCCTTGTCGCGGTCGCGGCCACCACGATTGTCGCGGCCCTTGTCACGATCGCCGCCGAACTTCTTGTTGTCGCGGTTGCGATCGCGATCCTTGTCGCGGTCCTTGCCCTGAAAGCTGCGATTGCGATCGTCGCGGCGCTCACCAGCCTCGCCGCCTTCACGCGGCTTGCGGAAATCCCTGCCGCCGTCGCGACGATGGCCACCGCCGTGACGATGCCCCGGCTTCGCGCCTTCGGCGGCTTCGCCCGGCGCCGCCGTGGCGCCTTCAGCGCCGGCCTCGGCGCTCGCCTGTTGCGGGCGCTGATTGTGGTGACGCTGATGGCGATGACGCTCGTGACGCGGCTTGCGATCCTCGTGACGGCCACCGGGACGCCAGACTTCGACGAGCTCGGGCTCAGCGGGCGCAGCCGCAGCTTCAGTCGGCGCCGCCTCGACCGGCGCAGCGGCATCGGGAGAGGCGGCGGCTTCGACTGCGGCGGTTTCCGCGGGAGCGTCTTCGGCAGCAGCCTCTGCCGGTGCAGCAGCCTCTTCCACCGGTGGGGCAATGCCGGGGGCATCTTCGGGCGTGACGGGCGAATCAGATGAGGCTTCGAGCGCCGGCTCTTCATGAGCGGGCTCGTCGTGCTGCTCCATGCCGGGCGCGTCTTCGACGGTGACGGCTTCGATCGCGGCATCCGCGGGTGCGACCGCCTGTTCGGTCGCAGGCGCTTCTGCAGATGCCTCAGCAGCCGGCGTTTCCGCAGCCACGGTCGCGATCGGCTTCGGCGGCAGCGGTGCACGCTTCTCCATGCGATAGCCGAGCGCACGCAGCACCGAGGCAAAGTCCTCGCCGGCGGAGCCGGTAAGTGAGGTCATCGCCTGGGTCACAACGAAGCTGCGGCCGTCGAACGCGCCGGCGGGCTTTTCGCCGGGCGAGTTCTCGCGCCAGGCCAGTGCGGGCCGGATCAGATCCGCAAGGCGCTCCAGGATGTCGACCCGCACGGCACGCTCGCCGGCCTGCTTGTAGCCGAGCACGCGATAGGCATCGCGCGGCAAGCTCTTGTCGACCGGGAACGAAGTGCGGCCGGATGAAGCCAGATGCTGCGCGCCCGACAGCGCCGACAGATCGACATTGTCCTGCTTCAGCGCCCACAACAGCGCGGCCAGCGCACGCGCGGCGGGCTTCAGGATGCCGGGGAAATAGATGTGATAGGCGCCGAAGCGGACGCCGTATTTACGCAGCGTCGCGCGCGAGGGCTGGTCGAGATCCTTCAGCTCGTTGGCGATCTTCGGACGCTCGAGCACACCGAGCGCCTCGACCAGCTGATAGGCGATGCCGCGGGCGATACCCGTGACGTCCTCGGCCTTGGACAGCTCGAACATCGGCCCGAGCAGCTTTTCGATATGCGTCTTGAGCCAGAGGTCGAGCCGCGCCTGCACTTTTTCGCGGGGAGCGCCCGTGAGCCGCTCATCCGAGATGATGCGGATGCGCGGATGCAGCGCCTCCTCTGCGGCCGTCAGCCGCGCCACGGCATCGCCGGTCCAGCGGATGGTGCCGTCGGAGGTCAGCACGAACTGATCGTCCGGCGCGTTGCCGAGTTTTTCGGCGCGCGTATTGATCTCGCCGGCGAGCACCGCTTGCGCGGCAGCCTGCAAGGCTTTCGCATCGGAGCCAGCTTCCGCCGCATCCGGTGCAAAGGTGAAGCCATCGAGGCGGCCGATGACATGGCCTTCGACGATAACTTCGCCGGTCTTGCCGATTTCCGTATTCAAGCTCGTGTTCTCCCGCAGGCGGCGCATCAATACACTGGTCCGGCGATCAACGAAACGCTCAGTCAAGCGTTCATGGAGCGCATCCGATAATTTATTTTCGACCTCGCGGGCGATCCCCTGCCAGCGATCGGGGTCTTTCAGCCAGTCCGGGCGGTTGGCGACGAAGGTCCAGGTGCGGATCTGCGCGATTCGAGCCGATAGCGTGTCGATGTCGCCGTCGACGCGATCGGCCTGGTCGACCTGGGCCGCGAACCAGGAATCGGGGATGCAGCCCTTCCGCATCAGGAAGCCGTAGAGCGTCGTCACCAGCTCGGCATGGGCCGCCGGCGACAGTTTCCGGTAGTCCGGGACCTGGCAGGCCTCCCAGAGCCGCTCCACGGCGGCCTTGCCATGCGCGATATCGCGCACCTCGACGTCGCGGGCGGCGTGGTCGAGCACGCGCATGTCTTCGGCGATCGGCGCCCGCGTCAGCGTCTCGTGGCCGGGGGCGAGGTTGAGCGAGACCTGGAGCGCGCCGAGGGAGGAGAAATCCAGCTTCGAGTTGCGCCATTGCAGCATCTTCACGGGATCGAAAATGTGGTTCTGGAGCGCATTCACGAGCTCGGGCTCGAACGGGCCGCAGCGGCCCGTGGTGCCGAAGGTGCCGTTGCGCGTGGCGCGCCCCGCGCGGCCGGCGATTTGCGCGAACTCGGCCGGCGTCAGCCTTCTGAACTGAAAGCCGTCGAACTTGCGGTCGGAGGCGAAGGCGACGTGGTCGACGTCGAGATTGAGGCCCATGCCGACAGCATCGGTGGCGACGAGATAATCGACATCGCCGTTCTGGAACATCGCCACCTGCGCGTTGCGGGTGCGCGGTGAGAGCGAGCCGAGCACCACGGCGGCGCCGCCGTGCTGGCGGCGGATCAGCTCGGCGATGGCGTAGACCTCGTCGGCGGAGAAGGCGACGATGGCGGTGCGGCGCGGCTGGCGCGTGATCTTGCGGTCGCCGGCGAATTCCAGCTGCGACAGCCTGGGACGGGTGATCATGGACACGCCGGGCAGGAGCCGCTCGATGATCGGGCGCATCGTGGCGGCGCCCAGCAGCAGCGTCTCGTCGCGGCCGCGGCGGTTGAGGATGCGGTCGGTGAAGACGTGGCCGCGCTCGAGATCGGAGGCGATCTGGATCTCGTCGACGGCGAGGAAGGAGACATCCAGATCGCGCGGCATCGCCTCGACGGTCGAGACCCAGTAGCGCGGGCTCCTGGGCTTGATCTTCTCCTCGCCCGTCACCAGCGCGACGGCCTCGGGGCCGACGCGGGCGACGATCTTGTTATAGACCTCGCGCGCCAGCAGGCGCAGCGGCAGGCCGATCAGCCCTGAGGAATGCGCCAGCATCCGTTCGATGGCGAGATGGGTCTTGCCGGTGTTGGTCGGCCCGAGCACCGCAGTGACGCCAGCGCCGGGCACGCGCTCGGAAGCGAAGGGGGAGGGAGGAAAGGCCATGTCTGCCGGAATAGGTAATGGCTGATGGGGCGAAAGTCAGGGCTTGATGAGGCGAAGGGGTGCCGAGCGCGCGATCCGTCATCCTGAGGTGCTCGCCTTGCGGCGCAAGCGCGCCGCTGGGCGAGCCTCGAAGGATGAACGGCCGGGGTGCATCCCTGATGGCACCAGCCGGGCCCGTCGTCCTTCGAGGGCCGCTGTAGAAGCGGCCACCTCAGGATGACGGGGTTTGAAAACCTCGCGCAACTGTCTCACTTTGCGACGCTTTTTCCTCATCCCTTAAGCTTCGGAACGACTCTAGAACGAATCGCGGCCGAATCGCTGACTCCCCTGTGAGTCCCGTTCCGTTCACGCAAGGTGTCGTGGGACTCGTTTTGCGTGTGCACTAGATGGAGTTTTGGGGTGCCGCACAAGCGACGATGTGGGGGCTGAAACCCTTAAGTTGGGGATGGCGTCGAGTCGAATCAGAATCGGGGCGGAGTCAAATGGATTCGCGACGAATGGCCCTCCGAGGCATGATACGAAAACAACCCCATGCACAGTAGGTAAGTCATTGATATGGCTAAG
Source organism: Bradyrhizobium sp. CCBAU 45384 (assembly GCF_028128665.1). Classification (NCBI taxonomy): domain Bacteria; kingdom Pseudomonadati; phylum Pseudomonadota; class Alphaproteobacteria; order Hyphomicrobiales; family Nitrobacteraceae; genus Bradyrhizobium; species Bradyrhizobium sp. CCBAU 45384. The sequence continues at coordinate 103,068 of NZ_LBIZ01000120.1, read as the reverse complement.
GCGGGTGTCAGCCGCCGCATCCGTCATCCTGAGGTGCGAGCGGCGCGGCGCACAGCGCCGTGCCGGGAGCCTCGAAGGATGGAGGGCCCCGATGGGGCGGCTGGGTTGCGCGCGCGGGAACAGTCGGGCTGTCGCCCTTCGAGGGCCGCTGAAGAAGCGGCCACCTCAGGGTGACGGTCTAGGAGTGGTGTCAGAAGCCAAAATCCCTACTGCGTCTTCGCCACCCTTGGCGGCTGGGCTGTGGTGATGAAGCTGGTGGCTTCCAGCATGGCGGGGCCGAGCGGGGTCGGGACCTTCAGCCAGAACGGAACCAGGATCCGCGTGCCCGCGACCGGGGCGAGCGCGATCTCGATGTTGCGCTGGGCGGCGAGATATTTGATCACGGGGCGGTCGGGGATGTAGCCGGCGACGGGCACGAAATAGAGCGCGCAGACCACGACCGGGCCGTGATAGCCCTTCTCCGCCTTCACCGTCTCCATCCGCTTGAAATCGAGCTTGAGCTCGTAGCGCATGCGGCCATCGAAAACAGGCGCGCTGCCATGGCAGGCCTCGGGCGACAGCGGATCGCCGGTGCCGGGCACGCGCACCAGCGAGGCTGTCATCGGATCGAACACGCCGCGCCGATGCGCCTCGGTAACGACGATACGGTCAGGATCGACCGGCGGCTCCGGAATGATGCCAAAGTCCTTCACATTGCCCTTGTCGAGGGTGATGTGGATCTCTTCGGTCTTCTTCGAGGTGGTGGTGGAGGCCTGGTAGGCGGAGGCGACCAGCGCGCCGTTGACGACGCGGCCTTGGCTAGCGCCGGTGCCGGACCCGCCGGCGAAGGATTTCAGAATGCCTGTGGTGCCGCCGCTAGCCGCCGCGGAAAACACGTCGTCCTGGATATCGATGTTCCAGGCGCCGCGGCCGACTGGGATGCCTGACAGCGTTGCCTCATATTGCGCCTCGAGCTTGCCCTGCGCCGCCGCCGGCTGCGTTCCCCACACCCAAACCAGCCCGCCAACAGCCGCCAGCGCCAGCCTGATGACAACGGCCAGCCTGCCGGCCGCGCGCAGCCGGGGCGGGATGAGGGGGGACGTGTGCACGAGACGATCCAATCGGAAAACGAGTGGTTGTTACTTAAGCCTGTTCCGGCGGCAAGCAATGTGTCCCAACGGCCAAGCTTTAAGGAACCGACCTGACTATTCAGCGGCGATTACGCCCTTTATGTGATGGTAAGGGGTTTTAAACATTGCCGTTTTGGTGATTGGGCGGGAGTCGCGCCGGGCCCGGACACCTCCCCCGTGCTGGCTCCGCTGTCATGCCCCGGCTCGACCGGGGCATCCAGTACGCCGCGGCCGATCTGGCAAGAGCGAGCCCTCAAACGCCGGCCTCTGGGATACTGGATCGCCCGGTCAAGCCGGGCGATGACACCTGTTGCGCGGCATGAATCCCCGCCCCAAATCCTTGACTATCCGCCCCAGTCCCCCTATACGTCCGCCCGCTCCCTGCAAGGACGAAAGAATTTGCCCCCGTGGCGCCCCGAATGGCGGCCGCAAGCATTGGGGGTTTCGAACGAAGGAATTATGCCATGTCTCGCCGCTGCGAACTGACGGCCAAGGGCCCCCTCGTCGGCCACAAGGTCAGCCACTCCAACATCAAGACCAAGCGCCGCTTCCTGCCGAACCTGGTCAACGTCACCTTCATCTCGGAAGCGCTGGGCCGCAACGTGCGCCTGCGCGTCTCCACCAACGCGGTGAAGAGCGTCGACCACAATGGTGGCCTCGATGCCTTCCTGCTCAAGGCCAAAACCGACGCCCTCTCGCCGCGCGCCGTCGAGCTGAAGCGCGCCATCGAGAAGAAGGTCGGCGACGCGCCGGCCAAGAAGGCCAGCTGAGAATTTTTCGGAATAGGGCGGGGGGCTAGGTTGCGTCGCGTGGCGTAGGCTTAGCCGGGTAGAGTTTGCGTTGCGGCCGGATCGAAAGATCCGGCCGTTTTTGTTTTTTGTGGGCTAGTTCCCGCAGAGTCTTCCGTTTAAACCGCGTTCTGAACCGATCCAACGAACGTACGCTCAAAGGCCGAAAGCTTCTCGACCGTCGAGAGATCAAGCGTTCTCAGATCGTCCAAGGTTCGATCGAGATCATATTCATGTAGGTAGGCAGACAGCTTCCTCGCGATCTGCACCGGAATTCCATATTCCTCTAATGCTGCAATCGCAGGCGGAAGGAAAAGATTCTCAGTGGCCTCGGCATAAATGCTGTAGTTCGGTCCAGCCATCTCCAGGCGACTTGCGACCTCTGAAATGATTCTGTCTAGCACCATCAGATCCCGCGGAAATTGAAACGTAATGACATTGCGAATGACCTTTAGAGCCTCATCAATTCTGTCGGATACAACTTGATGAGCTAACGTTCCGCGCGCGATCTCGGCAAGATAGCCAGGAATTCCATCCGCTTGACTTAGCGTGCTCAGATGCCAGGCGAGTTGCCTTCCAGAGCTAATGCCAAGATCGTTTAAGCGCGGACCTGACAATTCATCGACTATGATTTCACAGACGGCGATTAGCTGAAAGTGCTTGGGGAATCCGCTCCAGACCAAGGCAGTGTCTCCGGATTTGAACTTTTGATGAACAATGCCTGCAATCCGATTTTGGATATCTGGCGCCACTGCGCCGTTCTGACGAAGCGTATTGGCCGACAAGAAGCTATTCTTAATTGCATCTTCAACCCTCGATCTTGAGAGATCCGAGAGTTCGTCGTCATCTAACTGAAGAAGAAGAGTTAGGGGCGTTTCTTCGGACTGCTCCCCGAGCGGATACTCGACAACAACATCGTCGTCGACCGGCGGCTTCTCCAGCATGTACACCTTGCCCACGAAGTATGTACCCATTCGCCCCGCGCGACCTTGAATATTCTTATAAGTAAAAAAGTCCAACACGTTCCTATTCCGCCGGCGATCGTACACAATGACGTTCTTCGCCGCCGTATTCACGCCCTCGATGAGGGTCGAGGTGCAGACCAGAAACTTAAGTGAACTATCATTGAACATGCGCACCATATGCTGCTGAAGGGCGCGCGGAATGCCTCCATGGTGAAGACCTATTCCATGTTGCACAGCCGCAACCGCTGCCCACTCTGGATGGTAGTTCTCCGCCATCCAATGCGCAGTACCTACGCACGCTTCAGCGCTACTTGGTTCAACGCTGCGCATGAGTCGCCGGGCAACTTTGACGGCACTACTGGGGCCTTGGCAGTAAATTAAGGTAGAGCCCTCTATCACCTGCGCCAGCTCCGCCAGCTTGTTTGGACGATCGTCTCCACGACTCGGCAGATCGAACTGCACAACATCTACCGCTACAGTTGAATAGTCGGATGGGATGAAATGGAATTCGTACTTGTCTAATCCCTTAATCGATTGGACATTTGGGCCGAGGAGATAAAACTGCGCGCCCGTAGATGCCAATTGATGAAAGGCGAGATTGAGCTCAATCGCCCTTTGCTTGTCATCGTCCCGCCTGAAGTCAAGCTTATAGAACTCATCCACTACGAAGAAATCTATGTTAGACAAATCAATTCGATGCCGAACCCGCTCTTGTGTCAGCACATACACGTTGATCTTGTCAGAACGAGCGACTTGAGTTGGGTGCGTAATTAGGTGACACCGTTCGCGAAACTTAGAAGCTAGCCTCTTTCGAGTTTCGTCAATCAGGGCAAGCGTGGGCAAGACCACGACAATCTTCCTGAACTTGCCAAGGGCAACCATGGCATCGATCAACAAGCTCTTGCCAACGCTGGTCGACGCGCTCAAGACAACGTTCGAGCCCGATCGCAGCTGATAGTAGATACGGGCCTGCAAGCTATGAAATACCGCATCTAGCCCATCAGGGCGGTGCAACTCGTAGGCTAGAAAATCATCATCCTCAACGGCTTCTAGCATCGGCGACAAGTAAGGATAGAGCCCGACGTTACGAACAAGGGACGCTAGAACGCGAGTTTCAAATTCGCCACAAAGATCTCTCCGAGCGAGCGCGCGGATTACGAGATCGCGCCCTTGGTTATGCGTCTCTTTGTTGTTTACGTGGCCCGCGATTTGCCCCAAGACCTTGAACATATCGGCGGATTGAAGGTCCTCTTGGCCAAGTTGGTCCCTTAGTTGCCTGTAGTTCATGCCAAGCCAATTTCCTTTTCAAATTGATCTACGAGCACAGAGAGATCTTCGACTGGAACAAAAATGATATGCACTTGAACTTCCGCCGTTTGCGCCGGGAGACTTGAAACAAGTCTGTCTGCAAACTTTGCGATCTCTGACTTCAACCTCTGCTGATAATCGTCTGAATGACCGACGCCGAGCACTGCACTGTCGTATGCAATCAATACTGGGATACATAGCATCTCAAGTAGCCGGTCGATCGGCGTCCCAGGCCCAAAGGCATCCCATAAGGACCGCGAGGTCAGATGCTGCGGCTCTCGCAATTGGATTATTACCTGCCTCTCCTCCTGAAGGACTTCGGTTGCGAGAGTCTCGCACAAATCATCTGCGATCCGAGCCAAGAGCTCACGCTCGTCTTCACTCTCTAAGAGGTAAGTGCGCCCCAACCAAAGTTGGTCGCCCTGTTGATTCGATACAATGTGCGCGTTTCTTGTTACTCGATCTCCCAAGCAAGAGCGATGAAACAATTTGCAAGCGACAGGCTCGCTCCCGAAATAATGGCGCAAGATCGCGTGGAGTAACGACTCTCCAAGTAATTCCCGAGAATTCAGCGTCCGTTGCGCCCGGATAGTAGCCAGCCCAGCATCAAGCTTCTGCTTAAGATTTAGTTGGTCGATCTCAGCAAGCTCGCTCGCCTTCAATGATAGTTCGGCGAGCCAACTGACTAAATATTGAGACAGCTGCCGCGAGCGCCACACTTTGCGTTCATATTGAGCATCGTAGCCAAGAGCTTGCCGCTTCTCGAGCGGGTATGGAACGTTGTGAACTTCTATGAAAAAGCTAGTGCCACGTATCCTATAGGGCTTCGCGGTCGCTGCCGCTGTCGCGCGAACCTCTGCCAGGCGAGCACTCCACCAATCTAAGATGGTGACGCGCGTAATGACCTTTTGACTCTTGTTTCGTCGCGTCGCCGCAGCGGCGGTTTCGACCAATAGAAGCAGGTCAGAGTAAATCCTCTTCGCTTGAGAGTAGGTGGGATTCGCACCAAACTCTTCCGCGATCCTGCTCAGGAGCTGCAGGTTTTGCGATTCAATTTGCTGTAGTCCGGACCGAACATCCCACAGTGCATTTTGGGCCCAATAAGCGAGATCGTGTCCATTGGATGAAACCGTTTTTGGATACTTCGCCTTCAGCTTCGCAGCCAATACGGAAATTTGACCCGCGGCCGTTCGTCCCTCAAGAGGATCCAGCAACGCGGCCAGCGTTGCATTCACAGATCGTCTCGTAACGATCCTGAAACGAGAGCAAGGTTGATGCTTATCGGCTAGAAGGGATTTTTCGACAAGCGAGGTCGGGCTATCCTTTGTTGCTCGCTCTGTTAGCTCAGTGGACGTCCACTTCTTGTCTCGATCCGTAGTTTTGACCTGGATATACTCGATAATTTCAAGATCATCTTGATGGAGTATCCGAGTGATATCATCGCTCGTCTCGCACTCAACCTGAACAACCCTTCGGTCGCCGATCATATCGAGCACGAACGAGGCCGCTACATGATCTTGATACTTGAATCCGATCCGTGCGGCGACGCCACCAGCGTCCGAAATGTCGTCCACGAATTTATCCTGTACGCGGTCAGAAGGAATGACGAAACAGAATGATTTGCAATCAATCGGTGAATGCGATTCTACGCAAGAACTTAGTGGTGTAATCGAGAAAAATACACCCAGGGACCTAGACTTAGGACCTAAGGAAATTCCGTAGTTTTACGGCATCGCGACGCGGCACACTCAGCACGAAGCTTCAACCTGAGCTACAGCGTGCAGCAAGCAGCCAACACTGCACTGAAGAATTTCGTCATCAGCCGTGAAGACACCGGCAACGAGAGCTCGGAGAACATCTCCAACGTCCTGAGGCTCCATCGCCGCCTGCTCACGACGGACATCAACGAGCAGCAATAGCCCGCCCCTACCCCCGAAAATCAATGCTCCGCAGCACGATGCCCGGCGGGGTGCCTTCGAACTCGCAGGCGCTGTATTTGCTGGCGGCGCGGGTTTCGATGCGGTCGCGGAGGCGGGTGAACTGGGCTTCGCGGTGCTCGGGGCGGGTTTGCGGGCCGCGTTCGAGATCGTCCATGGCGGAGGTGGAGATCGCGCAGGGGATTTCCTTCGCGCCGTCGTGCATGGAGAACTGGATGATGCCGCGGTCCTGCTCGTGGCCGATGAAGCGGCCGCTGGTGAGGGGCATGGGGGACTCCTGTTACGCGGGTTGCTTCCTGAGAACTGAACGCGTTGCTTCGGTGATGGTTCGTTCCCCCTCTCCCGCTTGCGGGGCGCGACGAGCTTCGCTCGCGCTGAGAGGGTTGGGGAGAGGGTGTTTCCACAATGGGACACTCCCCAAGAGGAGAGAGCCCTCACCCGCCGCGCGGGACGATGCTTCGCATCGCCCGGGCGGGACGATGCTTCGCATCGCCCGGGCGCGTCGACCTCTCCCGCAAGCGGGAGAGGTGTACGGCGCGGCCGCCCTCAGTTGTCCCCGCCCAGCCTTGCGAAATCGTCGAGCAGCGCCGTCACCAGGGCGCGGTGGCGGGTGTCCTCCGCTGGGAGGCTGGCGGCGTAGAGGTTGAGGAGGTAGCGCGCTTTCACGGCGGCCTCGGGCCAGGAGACTGATGGCACCGTCATCAGGCGGTGTTCGAGATCAGCCTCGCGCTCGCGCAACTCACGGACATGGTTCTCGACCTCGGCGAGCGAGCGGCGCAGATCGGTGGCCTTCTGCGCGGCCATGCCGCGATGCTTGTCGAGATCGACGGGGTGATCAGTCATTGGCGATGCTCGCATCGGACGCGATCGCGTCGGCAAGATCGGATGCGCGGATCGACAGCATCTCCATGGTGCCGGCTGGACTTTCCGCCGGCACGATGATCGACGTGCCGACGCGGCGCCACGCCGAGACCGTCTCGCTTTCGAGCCTCTCCTCGTCGGCGATCACCTGATAGGCGCCCGGGCGCAGCACGCGCTCGATGCCGTGGATGCGGAACGGATGCTTGAACGTGACGGTTTCCCGCCGCGAACGGATGGTCATGCACGCCTGCCTTGCTGCGAGAGCGGCCCCAAACCGACGCCGGCGAGCGCGAGCATGCGCTTCTTGCACGGCAATAGCCAGCGCTATCGTCGCTGTGCAGTTTCCCCGTGGCGCATCCTTCGAGACGCCCGCCTGCGGCGGGCCCTCAGGATGAGGTCGGAGTGCATGGCAGCAGTTCTAGCGGGCACTGAAGAGACCGCGAGCGGTCGTCTCGAAGGACGAGGCGTGCGCGCAGGTCGCTCAACGAGGTCGCGTTTTAATCCTCGCTATTGGGGTTGCGGAGGCGTAGGCTTGTTTCCATCACCGCATCTTCCGCTACGGCATCGACCGGTGACTGAGGGTCACGTGCGCTCCCGCCGTCAATTCAGTCGCCAGGGCACGCCTTCCGCGTGTCCGCGAGAGGAGCATGCGATGCCGCCTTTTCGCGCCTCGGAATGGATCGTTCCGCCTGTCGTCGTTCCCCTGTTCCTGCTGCTTCTCGTCGGCGCGGCGGCGCTGTTTCATGGCTAGGCCCGTGCGCGTGCCCTATCTGATCTGGGCGACGGGCGAATATGGCAGCGCCAATCACGGCCGCAGCAACGCCACCGTGGCGCTGCGGCTGGCGCAGAAGCTGCTGCGCGACGGCTACATGGACGTGCGCGTCTGCACGCCGCGCGGACGCGTGCTGCAGGCGGATGAACTGGACGAACTCAGACCTGCAAAGGAGCGTGACGCCATGGCCAAGGGACAGCAGCGCGGCAACCGCGAAGCCAAGAAGCCGAAGAAGGACAAGGCCAAGGTGATCGCCGCGGCGCCGAGCCGCAAGGACGCGGCCTGGCAGCCGGATTTCGGGCCGGGGAAGAAGAAGTAACGAGAGATATAGCGTCGGCTGCATCGCGGAGCCCGTCATGTCCGGGCTCGTCCCGGCCACCCACGTTCTTGCGGCGTGGAGACCACAACGTGGATGCCCGGGACGAGCCCGGGCATGACGAGTTTGTGGAGCGATCGCGCGCCCAACTTGCTGCCGGCGCAAGTCCGCCAAGACGCAGTCGCGACAGATGGTGCTCTCCGATCCCCAGGTCGACGCTCCGATCCCCAGGGGCGGCACGGTGACAGCACCGGTAAACAGCACCCGCGCGGGTGTTAACCACGCATTAACCAACGCAGCCTAGCCTGCTGTAATCGTCCAGCCATCATTAGCCCGAAATGCCTTCCCGGTTCGCTCCAGGAGAAGCGCCGATGTCTGTTGCGTTGTTGACGTATGCCGATCTGGGTGCCCGCCTCAATATCTCGCGCGAGGCCGCGCGGTCGCTGGCGAGACGTCGCCGCCTGCCGCGCTCGCGTTCGGATGACGGCAAGGCCCTGGTGAGGGTTGATTTCTCCGAACTGCGGTACACGCCCCGCCCAAGGACGGGTCGCCGGGCCGACCCCATCGGGGACTCCGTCGCGAGGATCGAAGCGTTAGAGCCATTTCCGTTCCGACGGAGTCGGAACGGGGCTCTAAATTTTTATTCTGACGCGTTTTCCTTGCGCGAACCGGTATCCACTTCGCTCGAAAACGCTTCTGAGACCGAGGCCTTCAAGGCGGAGATCGCGCGGCTCGAAGACGTGGCAACCGCCTACAGGCAAGTGTTCGAGCGCGAGCGGGAGCGCGCCGAGCGCCTCGCCGTCGAGCTGCAGCAGGCGAGCGCCGAGGCGACGGCCGCCAATGCGTGGGCGGCACGACTGGAAGACGAAATGACGGCGCTGCGGACCGATCGCCGCGCGGGCGGCTCGCTCATCGGGCACGCCGCGCTTCGCTTGGGACACCTGGCCGCTTCGATCGTGCAAGCAGACCGCATGGCTAGAGCGCGATGAGGTCAGGATGAGTAGTCATCGCGCTCTAGGTTGTTATTTGCGCATGATCTTATTCGGAAAACCGCAGCGCACTTTTCCGAATCATGCGGGTAGCATTTGAGACTTTCTCTAATCCCCGGCTTGCCGGACCAATCGAGAGGGAAAAATGGCTGGCAATATCGATATCCATGAAATGAAGGCCCGCATCGTCGTGTTCGGCGTCGGCGGCGCCGGCGGCAATGCCGTGAACAACATGATCACCGCCGGGCTGCAGGGGGTCGAGTTCGTCGTCGCCAATACCGACGCGCAGGCGCTGGCCATGTCGAAGGCAAGCCGCCTCATCCAGCTCGGCACGAAGGTGACCGCGGGCCTCGGCGCCGGCTCGCAGCCGGAACTGGGACGCGCCGCGGCCGAAGAGGCGATCGATACGATCCGCGATCAATTGACCGGCGCGCACATGGTGTTCGTGACGGCCGGCATGGGCGGTGGCACCGGCACCGGGGCCGCACCCGTCGTCGCGAGGATCGCGCGCGAGCTCGGCATTCTCACCATCGGCGTGGTCACCAAGCCGTTCTACTTCGAGGGCCAGCGCCGCATGCGCTTCGCCGAAGCCGGCATCGAGGAGCTGCTGAAGACGGTCGATACCCTCCTGATCATCCCGAACCAGAACCTGTTCCGGGTCGCCAGCGAGAAGACCACATTCGCCGATGCCTTCGCCCTGGCCGACCAGGTGCTGTATTCGGGCGTCGCCTGCATCAGCGACCTCATCGTCAAGGAAGGCCTGATCAATCTCGATTTTGCCGACGTCCTCTCCGTCATGAAGGAGAAGGGCAAGGCCATGATGGGACGGGGCGAGGCTTCGGGCGAGAAGCGCGTGCTTGCCGCCGCCGTGGCCGCGATCTCCAATCCGTTGATCGAGAATCCCTCGATCAAGCGCGCCAGCGGCCTCATCATCTCCATCACCGGCGGCAAGGATCTCATGCTGTACGAGGTCGACGAAGCCGCCACCCGCATTCGCGACGAGGCCGACCCGGACGCCAACATCATCGTCGGCGCGTCCTTTGACGAAGGCCTCGAAGGCATCGTCCGCGTCTCGGTGGTGGCGACCGGCATAGACAATCTCGACGCGGCGCAGGCGCTGCCGGTGGAAACCGCCCTCGCCCAACTCGCCGGAAAGCTGCGCAATGACGGCCGGCGCATCGCCGATCGCATCGAGCGCAGCGCACCCCTTCCGCAAGGAGAAAGCCCGCCGCTCCGCCCGCAGCCGCATCATCCCGTGGGACCACCAGCAAGGCCGGGCATGGAGTATGCGCGCCAGGCGGCAATTCAGCCGCTGCATCCCCAAGGCCGCGCGCCTGCGCGCAATGCGCCCGACGAGGCCGTTCTCGATATCCCGGCCTTCCTGCGCCGCGCGGCCAATTGAGTGGACGAGGCGGGGTTACCTGCTCGGCGACCAGCGAGCCCAACAACAGCTCGTCATCCCGGGGCGCGACAAAGTCGCGAGCCCGGGATCCATCTGGCCGCAGTAAACGTCGAGAGATGGATTCCGGGTTCGCGCCAAAAGGCGCGCCCCGGAATGACGAGCAAACAATAACTCTCCAGGACCGGACATGGAGCGCTGCGAGCGTGCGCAGCGCAACCCAGGCTCACGCTGCCGTGCTGCGCGGGCTCTCTGCGGTTTCCTTCTTGTCCGCCTCCTTGTCGCGAGACAGCCACGCCGGGAAGCGAAGCAGGCGCTCGTTGGTGTCTTTCGGCAGCTCGACCGGCGGCGCTTCATGGGCCGGACTCGGCAGCTCCGGCACGGCCTGTCCCCCTCGCACCCCATCCGCGCGCTGATCAAGTTCGCGCAACAGGGGATCGAGCACGCTGTCGATCTCGCTCGCCACCGACACCAGGAAACTATTGAGCTCGCGCGCCTCGGGCACGACTGCCGTAGCCTGCTCGATCGCCCTCGAGAGACCGTCGACGACAGGTGCAAATGCGCCGGCGGCTTGCTTGATTCGCGTCTTGATCGCTTCGATCTCGCCCAGGACGCGCTCGCGCTCCCGCCTTTTCTTTTCCTCGATGAGGCGGGCTTCGATTTCGGCGATCTGGGCCGTCAGGGTCGTGGCTTCGGATGCGAGTGCGTCGCGTCTTTCGCGCGCGCGATCGAGATCGCGGCTGAGATGGTCCACGAGGTCATCCTTTCCGAACATGGCTTTGCTCCGTAGGACAGGCGTTTTGCCCTGTAGGACGGCCCTGGCGCGTGCCGCCAGCCTCGCCACCGACTGGATGGCCGGATCGGCCGAAACAGGCATCAACTTCAGTCGCGTCACATGGGCCGGCATGGTGAATCCCCCCATCGCCGACATTAGGCGACCGCATGGTTAACAGGTGGTTAATGTCAACAGCCGAGGCTGCGGAGCCAGGACCCATTACCCCGGTCTACTCTTGTCGAAGCACGCTGTGGCACAACTATCCGCAACAACTCGCTGCGGTGGTTATGGGTCCCGGCTCCCTTGCGCACTAGGCCGGGACGATACTTATTTCCGGGCGCGAGCCGTGGCTACCGCAGGCGCCCGTCGCCCGCTTCAACTATCTCCGCCAAGTCTCGCGAAATCGTCGAACAGTGCGGTCACCGGCGCGCGGTGGCGGGTGTTCTTCGGCCGGGAGTGCGGCATAGAAGTTGAGGGGGTTAGCGCGCTTGCACGCGCGGCGTTTTAGCTCTCGCTATCGGTGCGCTACAGGCGTACCTCTGTTATGCGCCTGCACGTCGCGCGGGATGCACACGTTGCCATCGGTCAAGCCAAGTTCATTCCAAACCTTTTGGAGGAGACGAAAATGGCCAAGGGACAGCAGCGCAGCAATCGTGAAGCCAAGAAGCCGAAGAAGGACAAGGCCAAGGTGATCGCCGCAGCGCCCAGCCGCAAGGAGGCGAACTGGCAGCCGGATTTCGGGCCGGGGAAGAAGAAGTAACGAGAGATATAGCGTCGGCTGCATCGCGGAGCCCGTCATGTCCGGGCTTGTCCCGGCCATCCACGTTCTTGCGCCGTGGAGACCACAACGTGGATGCCCGGGACGAGCCCGGGCATGACGAGTTTGTGGAGCGATCGCGCGCCCAACTCTCACCGTGATTGCGGAAGCACCCCTCACCCCAACCCTCTCAGCGCGAGCGAAGCTCGTCGCGCCCCCGCATCCGCCTTCGCCAAGGCTTCGGCGGACAAGAGCGGGGCGAGGGAGCGCACCGTCTTCGCGGCGCCACTGCCGTCTCCTCGCCGCCGCGCATTTCGGCTATACTCGCCCCGGTAGCATCACCCGGAGGCGCATCCCATGGAGTACGCGGCCAAACCCGAGTCGAAGAACCTCGTCATCTGCTGTGACGGCACCGGCAACGAGATCAGCGAGAACATCTCCAACGTCCTGAAGCTGTATCGCTGCCTGCGCAAGACCGACAAGACGCAGCCGCGGCAGATGGTGTTTTACGATCCCGGGGTCGGCACGGTGACGGAGCCGTCGACCTGGAACAGGTGGAAGGCCAACATCAAGCTGGTGCTGGGGCTCGCCACCGGCTACGGGCTCGATGACAATTTGCTGTCCGCCTATTGCTTCCTGATCGAGCATTATGCGCCCGGCGACCGCATCTATCTGTTCGGCTTTTCGCGCGGCGCCTATACCGTGCGCGTGCTGGCGGGGCTGATCCATAAAGTCGGCCTGATCTCGCCGGAGCAGGCGAACCTCGCAGGCAGTGGCCTTGTCGCCTACAAGCAATATTCCGGGCTGGGGCGCGGCAACGATATCGAGGACCTCAAGGATATCGTGGTCGACGACCAGGGGCCGCTGCCGAAGGACGCATTCGACCTTGCCGCGCAGTTCGCGCGCATCACCTCGACGCGCTGGCCGACCATCCACTTCATCGGCGTGTGGGACACGGTGGCAAGCGTGATCGTGCCGCGGCGCGACGTGTTCTTCCTGGTGTTCACGCTGGAGGAGCTCGCCTTCGTCAGGCGCAATCCGAGCGTCAACATCTTCCGCCAGGCGATCGCGATCGACGAGCGGCGGCGCATGTTCCGCCTCAAGGCGTATGAGGAGCCGCAGGAATATTGGAGCAACCGCTACGTGCCCGACGAGAAAAAGGTGGGGCAGGACATTTTGCAGGTGTGGTTCTCAGGCGTGCATTGCGACGTCGGCGGCGGCTATCCGGAGGCGACGAGCGCGGAATCGAAATACCCGCTGCTCTGGATGATCGAGGAAGCGGAAAAGGCCGGGCTCAACTTCAACAGGCGCACCGTGAACCAGCTCGCCTGGGGCATCCAGCGCAAGAACTCGCCGTTCCAATACGTCTCGCCCGCGTTCACGGGCAAGGCGGGCGTGCTGCACAATTCCATGACGGCACTCTGGCGCGTGCTGGAATATCTGCCGAAGCGCGCGAAATATCGGGAATGGCGGGAGCGGAAGGTGGTGTGGGGCTTCTACATTCCCGACGCCGAGCCGCGCTTCATCCCTGAAGGCGCGCATGTGCATGAGAGCGTGCTGAAACGGATGGACGTCGAGCCGGACTATCGGCCGGTGAATTTGCCGAAGGATTTCGTGACGGTGCCGATGCCGGTGCCGCCGGGGGTGGATCTGGCGGCGGGGGTGGAGGAGGTCGTGACGGGATGATGGAGAGTGACGGGCGCCGGCCTCTCCGCGTCATTGCGAGCGAAGCGACTTGTCCGCCGAAGCCTCGGCGAAGGCGGTCTGGATTGCTTCGTCGCAAGGGCTCCTCGCAATGACGGAGTGTGAGGAGGCAGGCTCGCGAGCCACCCTCTCCCCCAAGGGGCCCGCAAGGGGAGAGGGGAAGAATCCCCACCCCACTACCTCCGCATTCTGCAATCGCCGCTACTTTTCATTAAAATTCTCGCCCTCGCTTTAGCGCGATCGCATCACATCACCGGCATCATGACCGTCGAGACCTCCGCATGAGCGGCGGAGCAGGAGGACACGTGCCACAATTTCCGCGAAGGTTTGCCCGTGTGAAGCCATCAGGCCTGGTGTCGCGCCAGGCCAAGATCATCACCGACCCGCGCGCGCCGGTGATCCCGTGCACGCTGATCGACTATTCGCCCGGCGGGGCCTGCGTCGATCTCGGCGGGCAGGTGAAGATCCCCGATCGGTTCGAGCTGCTGCACGTCAACACCAAGAAGCGCTGCCGGATCGCGTGGAAACGCGGCACGCGGGTGGGCGTGGTGTTTTAATTCGCCAGGACGACGGCGGAATGCTGGGCGAAGCCTGACCCGCTTCCCTCACGCCTTCCGCATCCTGGCCTTCGCGCCCGCGACGATCTGCATGGCGACGCCGCCGATCCAGCCCAGCAGCGCCAGCCAGGTCAGCGCGTCGTGGGGCTCGAGGCGGAGCACGATGACGGCGACGGAGACGAGCGCGGTGAGCGTGGCGCAGAGCGTGCCGGCGGAACTGAGCAGCTCGGCGGCGTCGATGTGGCTGTGGGCGTCGTCGAACGGCAGCTGCGGCGTGTCGATGCCGAGATAGAAGCCGATGGCACCGAGCACCATCATCAGCAGCAGGAAGCCCTGCGTTGTCAGCGCTGATATCGCCGATCCGACATAGGCGCCCACGAACAGCCCGCACGCCGCGCCAGCCATGGCGAGGCCCAATCGCTCGAACACGTGGGCAGTCTTGCGAACACGAAACCGCATGGCGGACCCTCCGTGATGAGGCGCAGAGGTTAGGCCAGTTTGCCGGCCGGTGAAAGCTAAGCGGGGTTACGGATGCGTGAAGTGGGCGCGAGCGAGTCTCTCTCCGTCATGGCCGGGCTTGTCCCGGCCATCCACGCCTTGTCTCGCGGCATCAAGAACGTGGATGCCCGGGACAAGCCCGGGCATGACGACCTGGTGCGAATTGGGCGGCGAACAAGCTACCTCGCCCCGAACGTCGTCCTGCCGAACAGCGCCTTCTGGGTGGAGGGCTGCGAGCGCCAATATTGCGGTGGGGCCTCGACTTCGCCGCCGAGTGCGGCGGCGGCGTGCCAGCCCCAGCGGGGCTCGTAGAGCATGGCGCGGCCGAGCGCGACCATGTCCGCCTTGCCACTCGCGACGATCTCCTCGGCGTGCTTCGCTTCGGTGATCAGGCCGACCGCAATGGTCGGCACGCCGGTCTCGCGCTTGATGGCGTCTGCGAACTGCACCTGATAGCCGGGGCCGAGCGTGATCTTCTGCAGCGGTGAGACGCCGCCGGAGGAGGCATCGATCCAGTCGACGCCGCGCGCCTTCAACGCCTTGGCAAATTCGATGGTCTGGCCCAAGTCCCAGCCGCCCTCGACCCAATCGGTCGACGACACCCGCATGCCCACGGGCTTGTTTTCCGGGAACACGGCGCGCACGGCCTCAAAGATTTCCAGCGGGAAGCGCATGCGGTTCTGCAAGGAGCCGCCATATTCGTCGGTGCGCCTGTTCGAGAGCGGTGACAGGAACTCGTGCATGAGATAGCCGTGCGCGCCGTGCAGCTCGATCGCGTCGATGCCGATGCGCGTCGCGCGCTTCGCTGCGTCGACGAAGGCCTCGCGGATGCGCTTCAGGCCGGCGCTATCTAGCGCGAGCGGCGCGGCCTCGCCCTCCTTGTGCGGGATCGCCGACGGCGCCACCGTCTGCCAGCCGCCTTGCTCGAGCGGAATGAGCTGGCCGCCGTCCCAGGGGCGCGCACTGGAGGCTTTGCGGCCGGCATGGGCGAGCTGCATCGCGATGGCGGTGTGCGAATACTTGCGCACCGAGCTGAGGATCTGCTTCAGCGCGGCCTCGGAGGCGTCGCTGTAGAGGCCGAGACAGCCCGGCGTGATGCGGCCGATCGCCTCGACATGGGTCGCCTCGATGCAGAACATCGCAGCCCCCGACAGCGCCAGGTTGTTGATGTGGGTGAAGTGCCAATCGGTGGGAACGCCGTCCTCGGCCGAATACTGGCACATCGGCGACACCACGACGCGGTTCTCTAGGGTCAGGCCGCGCAACTTGATCGGGGAAAACAGGGCGCTCATGCGAGGGGGATCCGGGACAGCGAGGGATGGAAGCGATTGCATGAAGTCTAGTGGCTGGGCGGCGAATTGCGAGATGCGCGGGCGGCATGGCGGATGGCGGGGCCATGCATTGCGGGAAGCGCGCGCCCTACGGCGAATCCACGAACTTGCCCGGCGTCGGCTTGCCCATGCGGATCTTGCCGTCGGGCAGAAGCTCCCCATCCGCCACCGCGGAGAACTCGATCATCGTGCCGTCACCGTCATACTTCAGCGTCCTGGCGAGAGGGCCGAGCTTGTCGAGCAGCTTGGCGTCATCAGCAACCAGGACCCGGTATTCGGTGAGGTGGAAACGGCGCGGCGCCGCCCAGGTGAAATCAGGGACGGACGAGCGAACCTGGATATCGTTGGCACTATCGACGCTGCGGCCGGTGACGTCACGGAATAGATCAGGGCTATCGAGCAGCTTCGCCCTGGTGCCGTTGATGTCATAGATGTTCAGCGTGACGACGTGGCGCTCGCTGCGGAACGACACCGCGACGATGCGCGAATCCGCCGACCAGGCGGCGTGGAAGGCATCCGGCGCCGAGTCCAGGATGTTGTCGTCCTTGACATTGGGAAGGGTCATCAGCTTGCGATGCGCGGGCTCCGCCATCAATGAGAGGCGGAAATTCTCCGAGCCGGCATCGCCCTCGCCATGCGCGGCAACAGAGAGCTTTCCGTTCGGCGCCTTGCCACCCTGGATGATGGCGTATTCACCCTTGCCGTATTTGTGCTCGGCCGTCGCCAAAGCGGGCGACATGCCCGGCGAGGCGGCGAAGGCGAGGAGCAAAGCGAGGACGGCGCGGCGGTCGGGCATGATGGTGTGTCGGCGCAGGGGCAGCCGACGTTCAACCTACTCCACCAGCGTGAATTGCAGCAGCAGCGTGCGCTGGAGCAGGGAGAAATTGTCGTCCGACACCATGGTCAGCACGGTCTCGCCGTTATCAGTGACGTGGGCGTCGATGCCCTCCATGTTGTCGACCTCGTGGCCGAGATCGGCGCGAAACAGCTCGAAGCCGTCGACCAGCGCCCCCGGTGCAATCGATTTCAGGGGGATCGAACGGATGCGGATGTCGATGCCGGTGAACCAGGAGAATTTGCGCTCGAGGATGAGCAGCTCGCCTGATGGCAGCAGCACGGCGTCGCTGATGTCGAACTTGTCGGTGCGGCGCACGGCGAACTGGCCCGGCGACGGGCCACCGATCAGGAAGGCGACCAGATTGCCGTCGGCATCGAGCCCGCGCTCGGAGAACGCTACAAGCGTGCCGGCGAGCGGCGTGCTCTTGCCTTTCGGCACGAACACCAGCGCTTCGAGCCCCTTGTTGACCGGCAGCTTGCGGATCGCCGATGGCGTCGGGATCACCTCGCCGCGGGCGCGCGTGCCGCCGTGTGCGAAGTCGAAGCGCATGATCTGGTTGACGCGCTCGAGCCCGACATAGACCAGCGAGCCGTCGCGCGCGAGCGACTCGGTGTCGTACCAGAGCCGCTTCTCGGTGATCGGGCGGCCCTCCGCGTTCAGCACCGGCGCGGCCTCGACATCGGCAAGGCCGGCCATCTTGCCGCCGTCATAGCGGATGGCGCCGGTGAACCAGGTGCCTTGATCCGACAGCGCGAGGAAGCGCTCGCCGTTGGCATCGAGGAAGCGGAAGCCCGAGAGGCCGCCGAAGCCGCGATGCGGCGAGGTCAGCACCAGCCCGCTGCGATATTGCAGTGAGCCGAAGCGCACGCGCGAACGATCGCGCGGCTCGAAGAACGGGATCGGCCGCGCATTGACCTCGATGCTGACGGGCTCGTTGACGGCATGCTCGAGCTGCGCCGGCTTGACCTGCGCTTGTGCGAGCCTGGGCAAAGCGAAAGTGGAAAATCCCGCCGCCGCGTGACCAAGAAAGCTGCGGCGGGATTGATCTGTGCTCACGAATGCAGTTTGCGTCGCGGGCGACCGGCCGGTTGCGTGGGCGCGGCGTTGGTCTCGCTGAAGAGTTCGGCGAGCTTCTCGGTGATGGCGCCGCCGAGCTCCTCGGCATCCACGATCGTAACCGCGCGGCGATAGTAGCGCGTCACGTCATGGCCGATGCCGATCGCGATCAGCTCGACCGGCGAGCGGGTCTCGATCTCCTCGATGATGTGGCGCAGATGCCGCTCGAGATAATTGCCGGGATTGACCGACAGCGTGGAATCGTCGACCGGCGCGCCGTCCGAGATCATCATCAGGATCTTGCGCTGCTCGGGGCGGCCGAGCAGGCGCTTGTGCGCCCAGTCCAGCGCCTCGCCGTCGATGTTCTCCTTCAGCAGCCCCTCGCGCATCATCAGGCCGAGATTCTTCCGCGCACGGCGCCAGGGGGCGTCGGCGGATTTGTAGATGATGTGGCGCAGATCGTTGAGGCGGCCGGGATTGGCCGGCTTGCCGGCGGCCAGCCACGCCTCGCGCGATTGCCCGCCCTTCCAGGCGCGCGTGGTGAAGCCGAGGATCTCGACCTTGACGCCGCAACGCTCCAGCGTGCGCGCCAGAATGTCGGCGCAGGTGGCGGCGACCGTGATCGGGCGTCCGCGCATCGAGCCGGAATTGTCGAGCAGCAGCGTGACGACGGTGTCGCGGAACGTCGCCTCCTTCTCGTGCATGAAGGACAGCGGGTGATAGGGATCGGTGACGACGCGCGACAGGCGGGCGGGGTCCAGAATGCCCTCTTCGAGATCGAACTCCCAGGCGCGGTTCTGCTGCGCCATCAACCGGCGCTGCAGGCGGTTGGCGAGGCGGGCAACGATGCCCTGGAGATGCGCAAGCTGCTTGTCGAGATAGGCGCGCAGGCGCTCCAGCTCGTCATGGTCGCAGAGATCCTCGGCGGCGATGACCTCGTCGAATTTCGGCGCGAAGGCGTGATATTCCGGCCCGCGCGGCTCGTTCTTGCCGTGCTGGTTCGGACGCGTCGCCTCGCCCGGCGTCTCGTCGTCGCCGAGCTCGCCGTCGTCGAAGGTATCGGAGGTCGAGGCCTGCGCGCTTTCCATCGCGCTCTCGCTCATCTCCTCTGATGAAGCCTGCGCCTGGTCGGCGCTCATCTCCTGCGCGGCGTCGGAATCGGGCGAGCCTTCCGCGCCGGACTGATCGTTGTCGCCGTCCTGGTTCTCGTCGTTGTCCTCGTCGTCCTCGCTGTCGGCGCTGCGCTCGTCGCCGAGGTCGAGCGCGGTGAGGAGGTCATGCACGGCATCGCCGAACTTGGTCTGGTCCTCGACCACGCCATCGAGCCGGTCGAGCCGCTTGCCGATCTTGTCTTCGAGAATGGGACGCCAGAGATCGACCATCTTCCTGGCGGCCGTGGGCGGCGCCAGACCCGTGAGGCGCTCGCGCACCAGCATCGCCAGCGCATCGGCCAATGGCGCATCGGCGCGGTCGGTGATCTCGTCGAACTTGCCGCGGTGGAAGTGGTCGTCGAGCATCGCGGTGAGATTCCTGGCAACGCCCGCCATGCGGCGCGCACCGATCGCCTCGACTCTCGCCTGCTCGACCGCCTCGAACACGCCGCGCGCCTGCGGATTGCCGGGCATCAACTTGCGATGAACTTTCGGATCGTGACAGGCGATCTTCAGCGCGATCGAGTCCGCGTGGCCGCGCACGATCGCGGCGTCGCGTTTTGTCATTTTGCGCGCCGGCTCGGGCAAGCGGGCTTTGCCCGGCGCGAGGCCCGGGCGTTCGGCCGCGAAGGAGACGTCGAGCTCGGGCGATTTCGCGATCGCCTTCAGGCAGGACGCCACCGAGCGCTTGAACGGCTCGGTCGGGGCTTCCTTGCTGTTGCGGAATTTGGAGTTGGAAGGCGTGCTCATCTCGATCTCACCGTCGTCCCGGCCTGGTGCGCAATTGCGCACGGCGGCCGGGACCCATAACCACCGGCGTTCGTTGGGTCAGGGAAACTATCAGCGTCGCTTCAATCGAGACATCACGCGATATGGGTCCCGGCTTTCGCCGGGACGACATGCCGAGAGAGATCAGGATAGCGCCACGTTCACCGCCGATTCCGGCAGCTCTGCGTTGAAGCAGCGCTGGTAGAACTCGGCGACCAGGGGACGCTCGAGCTCGTCGCACTTGTTGAGGAAGGTGACGCGGAAGGCGAACCCGATATCGCCGAAGATGTCGGAGTTTTCCGCCCAGGTGATCACCGTGCGCGGGCTCATCACCGTCGACAGATCGCCATTGGCGAAGGCGTTGCGGGTGAGATCGGCAAGGCGCACCATCTTGTTGACGATGTCGCGGCCTTCCTGGGTGCGATAATGCTTGGCCTTGGCCAGCACGATCTCGACTTCCTCGTCGTGGCTGAGATAGTTGAGCGTGGTGACGATCGACCAGCGGTCCATCTGGCCCTGGTTGATCTGCTGGGTGCCGTGATAGAGGCCCGAGGTGTCGCCGAGACCGACCGTGTTGGCGGTCGCGAACAGGCGGAACGCCGGATGCGGCTTGATCACCTTGTTCTGGTCCAGGAGCGTCAGGCGGCCGGAGACTTCCAGCACGCGCTGGATCACGAACATCACGTCGGGGCGGCCGGCGTCGTATTCGTCGAACACCAGCGCGACGTTGTTCTGCAGCGCCCAGGGCAGGATGCCGTCACGAAACTCAGTGACCTGCTTGCCGTCGCGGACCACGATCGAGTCCTTGCCGACGAGGTCGATACGGCTGATGTGGCTGTCGAGGTTGACGCGCACGCAGGGCCAGTTCAGCCGGGCAGCGACCTGCTCGATATGGGTGGATT
Organism: Bradyrhizobium sp. CCBAU 45384; assembly: GCF_028128665.1. NCBI lineage: Bacteria > Pseudomonadati > Pseudomonadota > Alphaproteobacteria > Hyphomicrobiales > Nitrobacteraceae > Bradyrhizobium > Bradyrhizobium sp. CCBAU 45384. The sequence continues at coordinate 82,287 of NZ_LBIZ01000120.1, read as the reverse complement.
TACCGGTGCCGTGATAACCGGTGACCATCACGCGGCGGTTGCGGGCGAAGCCGGCGAGGATGGCAAGCGTGGTGGCGCGGTCGAAACGGTAGTCGGAATCGACTTCAGGGACGTGAGGATCGACTTCGGAATAGGCCGGCACTTCGAGATCGCTGTCGATCCCGAACACCTGGCGCACCGACACCTTCATGTCGGGCAAACCGGAAACTTCCTCAACTTTGGACAGGGCGGCGGTCGTCATCAATCCTCCGAGGCCCCGGGCGATCCCGAGACCAGTTATTTGCACGTTGGCTGCGGCTGGGTGCGCTTTCGAACCTATCAGAGACAACGTGCCGGCAGAAGCCCGCCCCGCAATCAAAGTTCCGTTGTCTTTTCATTTAGATAGGCAAGGAACGCGATTTTTGGAAGGCTGCCCTGCAAATCTCGCCCAAATTTCGCGCCAGACAGGCGCCTGCACAAGGGAATGGCAACGCGAATGGCACTTCCATCGCCGCCGCTTACTTATGTAAGGGTCTGAACCCGATTGCTCCAGTCCGCTACAGAGACCTCGTGACGTCCTTCCTTGACCCCCTCATCTCCTTCGTCTCAGTCCATGCGTGGCTGGCCTACCTGACCCTGTTCCTGGCGGCGCTGCTCGAAGCCGTCCCGGTGGTGGGCTCGGTCATTCCCGGCTCGACCATCATTCTGGCGCTGAGCGCGCTGGTTCCGGGCGGCGAACTCAAACTGCAATGGGTACTGCTGGCAGCCGCGCTTGGCGCCGTGCTCGGCGACGGCTCGGCCTATTGGATCGGACACCGGCAGCAGCGCAAGATCCTCAACACCTGGCCGCTGACCAACTACCCGCGCGTGGTCGAGGAGAGCGAGACCTTCTTCCACCGCTTCGGCACCTGGGCCGTGTTCTTCGCCCGCTTCGTGCCGCCGATCCGCGCCTTCGTGCCCGTCACGGCGGGTGCCCTGGGGATGGAGCCGGCGCGGTTTTACGCGGTCAACATCCCGGCGATCCTGGTCTGGGCGCCCGCCCATGTGCTGCCGGGCGTGCTGGCGGTATCGGCCTTCCACCAATATTTCGGCGTGCCGCACGAGGGGCATCCGTTCAAGCACATGTGGATTTTGACGGTGGTTGCCGTGGCGATCGTGGTCGGCGTGACGGTGTGGATCTATCGCCGGCGCAATGGCGGCACCGTCGCGGAGGCCAAGCCGCGGGTGTAGGCCCTCCCCGAGTCGTCCTGGCCGAGCGCGCAATTGCGCGCGGGGGCCGGGACCCATGACCACAGAGCGGTTTGGCGAAGACTCGTCGTCCGGTACTGCTAGCGTCCGCAACCGATAAATCACGCGGTATGGGTCCCGGCCTTCGCCGGGACGACAGCGGAGAGTGGAGCGCCCAGATATTTAACTCGCAGCTGCCGCCCTCCGCCCCGGCGCTGGCCCCACATATCTCGCCCTTGGCCGGATCAACTTCCCAAACTGCAATTGCTCGCTGGCATGGGCGATCCAGCCGACGCTGCGAGCCATGGCAAACAAGGCGAGCTCGCTGCCGGCAGGCAGCCGCAGCGCGTGGACGAGCACGGCGAGAACGTAGTCGATGTTGACGAACTCGCCGGTCGCTTCCGCGATCCGCTCCGGCACTTCTTTGGTGAATTTGCGCGGCGCCCCAGTGCGCGCCAGCGCGTTCAGCAGCGATTGTGCACGGGGATCGCCGCGCTTGTAGACGCCGTGGCCAAAGCCCGGAATGCGCTCGCCCAGCGCGACGCGCTCGCGCACCATCGGCTCGACGTCACGATCGACCAGCGCCTTGACCAGTTGCGAGGCGAGCACGCCGGCGCCGCCATGCTTTGGGCCTTTCAGCGCAGCGAGGCCGGCGATCACGGCATCATAGAGATTGAGCCCGGTCGAGGCCGCGCAGCGCGCGGTGAAGGTCGACGCATTCAATTCGTGGTCGGCGAGCAGCACCAGTGCGCGTCGGATCAGATCAGGCGCGTGCTTGTTATCGGGAGCCCAGGCGCGCGCGATCTGCTGATGCAGCGGCTCGGATGACGGCTCGGCATTCAGCATGGTGGCAACTAGCAGCCGGACGATGCGCGCGCCGACCAGCGCACGGCCATCGGGCGCGCGGGTGAAGGCGCGGGAATCGGCGCTGGCCGCCAATGCAAGCACCGCGATGGCGCGATCGATCGGCGCTGCGCGCCGCGCGGCTTGCGCGATCGTGCGCATCTCCTCGGAGATCTTCGGCTGGTTGTCAGGCGCGAACGGATCGACGTCGGAGACGTCCCAGAGCAGCGTTGCCGTGTGCTCCAGCGTGTCGTTCTCGGCGAGATCGATGCAGTTCACGCCGCGATAGATCGCGCCCTCCTCGGTGATGGTCGAGATCTCCGTGTCCATCACAGGCAAGTCGGCATCGAAGCTGCGCAGGCCGCGCGGCTCCGGCGACGGCACCCGGCGCTCCTTCAAGGCGCGGACGTCCTCGGCGCGATAGCGGTTCTTGCGCGAGTCCGGCGTCGGCTCGGAGCGGATCAGGCCGCGGCTGACATAGGCGTAAAGGGTCGCCGGCGAGATCGCGAGCTCGGCAGCAGCTTCCCGGGCAGAGAGGTAAAGGCCGTCGGAATTTTTCATATTGATTCATGTAATCAAGATTGATCAATCTGTCGAGAGGCCTGATCTTCTCCAGGTGCAGTGCAAAAAGGGAGATTTGGGCCATGAACATCCACCTCACCAAAAGCCAGATCGGGCTGGACGGCGTTCCCGCGGCCGAAACCGTGCTGAGCCATGTCGACGGTGAACGCGGCGAGCTGATCATCGCGGGCGAGCATGTCGGCCGCCTCGCCGCGATCTCCAGCTTCGAGGGCGTCACCGCCCGGCTCTGGAACGGCGCCAGCAAGACCACCCTCACCGAAGCCAATGTGCGGGCGAGCCTCGGCGCGGCACGCGAGCGGGCCTTCGCGCGGCTGGACGAGCTGCTGCCGGCAGCGCGCGGCATGGGCATCATCGACGGATTTCGTGCAGCGGTTGCGGGCCTCCGCGCCGAGCACGGGCTGGAGCATGAAGCGACCATCGTCGGCGCGTTTCCGGTGATCGCCGGCGCGCTGGTCCGCCGCGCGAAAGGGCTCGACCCGGTCGCGCCTGATCCGACCGTGAGCCACGCCGCCGATACGCTGCGTATGCTGCACGGGCGGGCGCCCGCAGCGCGCGAGGTCACCGCGCTCGATGCCTATCTCGTCACCGCCAGCGACCACGGCATGAACGCCTCGACCTTCACCGCGCGCGTCGTCGCCTCGACACAGGCCGATCTGTTCGCCGCCGTCACCGCCGGCTATTGCGCGCTGACCGGTCCGCTGCATGGCGGCGCGCCGGAGCCAGTGCTGGAAATGCTGGATGCGATCGGCACGCGCGAGCGGATCCAGCCCTGGGTCGATGCGGCGCTGGCACGCGGCGAGCGCATGATGGGCTTTGGCCATCGCGTCTATCGCGTGCGCGATCCGCGTGCGGATGTGCTCAAGACCGCGGTCGAGGCGCTGGCCTCCAACGGCACCGACCTGCCGTTTGCCGGCGAGGTCGAAGCCTATATCCGCGCAGCCTTGCGCAAGAAGAATCCGAACCGGCCGCTGGAGACCAATGTCGAATTCTTCACCGCGATCCTGCTCGATGCGCTGGCGATCCCAAGGCAGGCGTTCACCCCGATCTTCGCGGTGGCGCGTAGCGCCGGCTGGACCGCGCATGCACGCGAGCAGCAGCGGACCGGGCGGTTGATCCGGCCGAGCTCGTCCTATGTGGGGGCGATGCCGGAGGGGTGAGGTATCGCGGATGTCGCCGCGAGCAAGCAATCGTAGCAATCGTAGCAATCGTAGGGCGGGCAAAGGCGCGTTTGCGCCGTGCCCACCATCTCTCTCGATCACAAAAAAAATGCGTGGGCACGCTACGCTTTGCCCACCCTACGATACTGTCGCCGCGGCGAAAGCCGGGACGACACCGGGAAGCCCTTACGCCTCCCGCACCACCGTCTTCAGATAATTATACGCCTTGATGATCTCGATCAGGCGATCCTCGGTGGAGCGGTCGCCGCCGTTGGCGTCGGGGTGGTGCTGCTTGACCAGCGCCTTGTACTTGCTCTTGACGTCGGCGAGGGTGGAATTCGGGCCGAGGCCCATGACCTGGAGCGCCTTGCGCTCGGCGTTCATGACCTTGCGCGTTTCGGCCTTGGGCTCGGCCTCCGGGCCCTTGCGCCAGCTGGCGCGGCCGTTGATCTCACTGAACATGCTGAACGGATCGGACGCCATGTCGATCTCGGCTTCCGCACCCTTCTTGCCGCCATTGGCGCCCATCTTCCAGGTCGGGCGATGGCCGGTCAGCGCGTCCTTCTGATAGCGCGCGACGGCGTCGGCGTTCATGCCGGAGAAGAAATTGTAGTTCTGGTTGTACTCGCGCACGTGGTCCAGGCAGAAGTGCCAGTACTCACGCTGGTTCTCGCGGCCCTTCGGCGCGCGGTGCGCGCCCTTGTTCTGGCACCCGGCCCATTCGCAACCGACCGCAGTGTCGCGCGGCTTCACTTCGGCCTGCTTGCCCCGCGGCTTCACACGGATGGAGTCGAAGAACTTTGATGAATCGATCGGCATGGCTGACTTTGACTACGCAATGCAAAAACCTTCAAGTCTTGACATTGCAATTAGAACGAAACCCGTAGCCGAAGTTTCACTTCGGCATCCGTTGAAGTACGGCCGCCGGAGGCGGCCTATGCAATTGACGGAGCGCGATCGCAGGATTTAATGGCACTCATGGTTATGAAAGATACTATCAGCAACAAGTTGCAGGAAGCTTTCACGCCGGAAAGCCTGCAAGTCGTCGACGAGTCACATTTGCATGAGGGCCATTCCGGCCATCGGCCGAGCGGCGAGACGCATTTCCGTGTCTATATCGTGTCTGAGGCCTTCAAAGGGAAGAGCCGGGTCGACCGTCACCGCATGATAAATGCGGCGCTGGCCGCGGAACTTTCCGGCCGCGTGCATGCGCTGGCGATCCACGCGCAGGCGCCGGGGGAAAATTAGCTCAGTCATTCCGGGGCGGCTCGAAGAGCCGAACCCGGAATCTCGAGATTCCGGGTTCGATGCTTCGCATCGCCCCGGAATGACTGAAGGCTAGAACGACGTCCCCGCCCGTCTCGGCTTCACCTCTTCCATCTCGGCCTCGCGCGGGACCGGTGAAATACGGAGCGCGGTGATGCGGTTGCGTTCGCGGCGCAGGACGCGGAAACGGAAACCGTGGAAGGTAAAGCTCTGGCCGCGGTCGGGGATCGAGCGCGCTTCGTGAATGACGAGGCCAGCGACCGTGGTTGCCTCTTCATCAGGCAGGCGCCAGTCCATGGCGCGGTTGAGGTCACGGATCGGTACCGAGCCGTCGACCACGACGGAGCCGTCAGGCTGGGCGCGCACGCCCGCGACCACGACGTCATGCTCGTCGGAGATGTCGCCGACGATCTCTTCCAGAATGTCTTCCAGCGTCACCAGACCTTCAACTTCGCCATACTCGTCGACCACGAGCGCGAAATGGGTTTTTCGCCGGCGGAACGCCTTGAGCTGCTCGGCGAGCGGCCGCATCTCCGGCACGAACCAGGGCGGCAGCGCAATGGTGGAGACGTCGATGCGCGAGGTATCGCCGTCGGAGGCGCGGATCGCGCGCAACAGATCCTTGGCATGGAGCACACCGATGATGTTTTCCGGCTTCTCGCGCCAGAGCGGGATGCGGGTGTATTCGGTCGCCAGCACCTCGCGCACCAGATCGTCCGGCGGCATGTCGGCGTTGATCATCATCATCTCGGTGCGATGGATCATGACGTCGGAGACCTGGAGTTCGCGTAAGTCCAGCAGGCCGCCGAGCATGTCGCGGTCCTGCTTCTCGACCTTGCCCTCGTGATGCAACAGGTCGACCGCGCCGCGCAGGCGCTCGGTCGGCGACAGGATCGCTTGGTGCTCGCCGGCGAGGCCGAACAGACGCATCAAGACGCGGACGATGACCTCCACCACCCGCAGCAGCGGCCCCAGCACATACATGGTCAGCCGCATCGGGCGCGCCACCGCGAGCGCCATGCGATCCGGCGCGTTGATGGCGATGGTCTTGGGCAGCACCTCCGCGAAGATCACGACCAGCGCCGTCATCACGCCGGTGGCATAGAGCACGCCGACATCGCCGAACCAGGCGGTGAAGATGGAAGTCGCAAGCGCCGAGGCGGTGATATTGGCGATGTTGTTGCCGAGCAGCAGTGCGCCGATCAGGCGCTCGCGCATGTCGAGCAGCTGCGAGACCACGTCGGCGTCGCGATTACCTTGCTTGGAGAGTCTGAGCATGCTGGCGCGCGAGGCACCGGTGAGCGCGGTCTCGCTCGCGGCAAAGAAGCCCGAGACCAGCAGGCAGATGATGACGATGGTGAAGCCGAGCCAATCCATGAGACTCTCAAAGCTCTTGTTTTGACGCGTTTTCTTGACGCGAACCGGTATCCACTTCGCTCGAAAACGCTTTGATCGTTCAGCCGCGCATCAAGCCTTTTGCGCGAGCTTGTCCTTCAGGAAGTCGCGCACCGGCGCCGGCTCGACATCCTTGGCGATGACGGCGCGCCCGACGGCCTCCAGCAGGATGAAGGTGAGCTTGCCGCGCTTGACCTTCTTGTCCTGGGCCATCAGCGCCATCAGCGCGTCGGCATCCGCAAGACCTTCCTGCGCAAAGCCGGCAATGTCCTGCAAGCGGGTCGGGAGGCCTGCCGCGATCAGGTGGCGCTCGACGCGCATCGCGTCCGCCTCCGCGATCATGCCGAGCTTTGCGGAGAACTGCGCCGCCAGCGTCATGCCGATGGCAACGCCTTCGCCGTGGAACAGGCGATCCGAAAAACCGGTCGCGGCTTCCAGCGCGTGGCCAAAAGTGTGGCCGAGATTGAGCAGCGCGCGCTCGCCGGTCTCGCGCTCGTCGCGCGAGACCACGCCCGCCTTGGCGCGGCAGGAGGTCGCGATCGCATGCTCGCGAGCCGAGCCGCCCTTGAAGATGTCGGAATGGTTCTTCTCCAGCCAAGTGAAGAAGGCCTCGTCGCCGAGCACGCCGTATTTGGCGACCTCGGCATAGCCGGCGCGGAACTGCCGCGGCGACAGCGTGTCGAGCACCGCGGTGTCGGCAATGACAAGCACCGGCTGGTGGAAGGCGCCGAGCAGATTCTTGCCCTGCGGCGAGTTGATCCCGGTCTTGCCACCGACGGAGGAATCGACCTGCGCCAGCAGCGAGGTCGGCACCTGCACGAAATCGACGCCGCGGCGCAGGATCGCGGCGGCAAAGCCGGCGAGATCGCCGACCACGCCGCCGCCGAGCGCGATGACGAGATCGTTGCGCTCGATCTTGGCGGCGATCAGGGCTTCGCTGACCTTTTCCAGGCCCGCATAGGTTTTCGAAATCTCGCCTTCCTCGACGACGACGCGCGCGGTCGGAATGCCGCTAGCTGCGAGCGAGGCTTCCGCCGGCTCGAGCCAGTATTTTGCGACGGTGCGGTCGGTGACGATGGCGGTGCGCACACCCGGGCGCAACGCGGCAACGCGCTCGCCGAGCGAGGCCAGCACGCCGCGGCCGATGACGATGTCATAGGCGCGATCCCCGAGCGCGACGTCGACATGAACAGGGTCGGAATGTTTCAGGGGTGCGGTCATCGAACGGCACTCGCGACATCGGCAGGAGATTGGGCTGGTGGTGGACCACAGAGATAGGCGTGCAGCGTCTCGATGCATTCCTCAACGATCTTGTCATGCGGCACGTCGCGCGAGGCAATGGTGATGTTGGCCTTGCCATAAACCGGCTCGCGCTCGGTGAGCAGCCGCGTCACGGTTCCCTCGGGATCGGCGGTCTGCAGCAAGGGACGATCGGCGCGGCGGCGCACCCGCCGCATGATGACGTCGTGGTCTGCCCTGAGCCAGATCGAGATCGCTTTCGCCGCGATGCGGCTGCGCGTCTCCTCGCGCATGAAGGCGCCGCCGCCGGTTGCCAGCACCACCGGCCCGCCCTCGAGCAAGCGCGCGATCACACGGGCCTCGCCGTCGCGGAAATACGGCTCACCGTGGCGCTCGAAAATCTCCGGTATGGTCATGCCGGCCGCGGCCTCGATCTCGGTGTCGGCGTCGACAAAGGGCAGCTTGAGCCTGAGAGCCATGCGGCGGCCGATGGTGGACTTGCCGACGCCCATCATGCCGACCAGCACGATCGAACGCAGCCCCAGCGCCGACAGGATGTCGGCCTCCGGGCTCGCTTGTGCTGGCAATACGACGTCGGACATTATCTCGCTCGATTGGATCTCACACTGCCGCTAAAGGCGGCATCCGGGCCACCTATACGACCCCCTCGGGGCCCTCGCCAGAGGACTCTTGCCACGAAACGGCGAACATGTTGGATGATTTCATTGGTTAATTTGCCTGTTCAAGACCCGTATCAAGACCCTCGTCGAGACCTTGCCCGATGCCCAGCCTGTTCCGCTTCCTGACGGTCGTCGCCGTGATCGCCGGCATCGTCTATGGCGCGGTGTTCGCGCTGGCCAACTTCGTCAATCCGAAGCCGCGGGAAATGACGGTGACGATCCCGCCGGATAAGTTTCTCAAGAAATAGGAGCTAGCCTGAAGGGCATGCGCAAATCCTCCGCCAAGCCCCCAGACGTCAAGCCCTCTGCCGTCATGCCCTCCGATGCCAAGCTCACCGGCCTGTTCCTCGACATGCTCGCGGCGGAACAGGGCGCCGGGCCCAACACACTCGATGCTTACAGACGCGACCTCACCGATTTCTCCGAGTTTCTGACCCGTGTCGGCCATAGCTTTGTCGACGCCGAGACGCAAACGCTGCGCGACTATCTTGGCGACCTCGATGCGCGCGGCTTCAAATCCTCCAGCGTGGCGCGGCGGCTGTCGGCGATGCGGCATCTGTTCCGCTTTCTGCTGAACGAGCGCATCCGGACCGAAGATCCCGCCGCGATCCTGTCCGGCCCCAAGCGTGGCCGCGGCCTGCCCAAGGTGCTGTCGATCTCGGACGTCGACCGCATGCTCCGCCGCGCCAAGGAGATGAGCGAGGCGGCGGACGCCTCGCCCTCGCAGCGGCTGCGGGCCTTGCGGCTCTATTGCCTGCTCGAGGTGCTCTACGCCACGGGCCTGCGCGTCTCCGAATTGGTGTCGCTGCCGCGCTCGGCCGCCAAGCGCGACGCCCGCATGATCGTGGTGCGCGGCAAGGGCAACAAGGAACGGCTGGTACCACTGAACGAGGCTTCGCGGCAGGCGATGGCGGATTACCTCGCCGCAACGGAAGCTGCGAAAGGGGAGAAGAAGGGCAGCCTCGCCGCCTCGAAATGGCTGTTTCCCTCCTTCGGCGAGAGCGGGCATCTGACGCGGCAGCATTTTGCCCGCGACCTCAAGGAGCTCGCGGTCGCCTCGGGACTGCAGGCGCGGCTGGTCTCTCCGCACGTGCTGCGGCACGCCTTCGCCAGCCACCTGCTGCATAACGGCGCGGATTTGCGCATCGTGCAGACCCTGCTCGGCCACACCGACATTTCGACGACGCAGATCTACACCCACGTCGTCGAGGAGCGGCTGAAGAGCCTGGTGCGCGACCTGCACCCGCTGGCGGAGAAGTAGCCGCCGCCGCTCCGCGGCGGGCGAAACCGCCTTGACTTCGGCCACATCTCCGCAGAAAGAGCCGTGGCCTTGTCACTGATTTGGCGCGCTTCCATGATGCGCACAGGTCAAACCCTTGAAGAAGCTACACTTCTTTATCTGAAGCCAACCTCGCTTCGCCTCGTCGTCCCGTCCCCCTATATTGAAACGATGCCAGACCAGATGCGCAGCTATCTCGACTTCGAAAAGCCCGTCGCCGAGCTCGACTCCAAGGTCGACCAGCTCAGGACGCTGGCCGCCTCCGGCACCGACATTGCCGAGGAGATCGGCCGGATCGAGGACAAGGCCGCGCAGGCGCTGGCCGACCTCTATCAAAACCTGACGCCGTGGCAGAAGACGCTGGTGGCGCGGCATCCGCAGCGGCCGCATTTCAACGATTTCATCAAGGGCCTGATCACCGAATTCACCCCGCTCGCCGGCGACCGCAAGTTCGGCGAGGACGAGGCGCTGGTCGCAGGGTTCGGCCGCTTCCGCGGCGAAGCAATCTGCGTGATGGGCCAGGAAAAGGGCGATTCCACCGAGAGCCGCATCAAGCACAACTTTGGCATGGCGCGGCCGGAAGGTTATCGCAAATGCGTGCGGCTGATGGAGATGGCCGAGCGGTTCGGCCTGCCGGTGCTGTCGCTGGCCGATTCCGCCGGCGCCTATCCCGGCATCGGCGCCGAGGAGCGGGGACAGGCCGAGGCGATCGCGCGCTCGACCGATGCCTGCCTGGCGCTGACCGTGCCGAACGTTGCCATCATCACCGGCGAGGGCATGTCGGGCGGCGCCATCGCCATCACCACCGCCAACAAGGTCTTGATGCTGGAGCACGCGATCTACAGCGTGATCTCGCCGGAAGCCGCCTCCTCGATCCTCTGGCGCGACGGCTCCAAGGCGCAGGAAGCCGCCAACAACATGAAGATCACCGCCCAGGACATGCTGCGCTTCGGGGTGATCGACGCCATCCTGAAGGAGCCGGTCGGCGGCGCCCATCGCGATCCCGCCGCCATGATCGCCACCACCGGGGACGCCATCGCCAAGGCCTTCGACGAGCTCCGCGGCATGGACGGCGAGGCCATCCGCAAGCAGCGCCGGCAGAAATTCCTCGATATCGGCCGGAAACTGGGCTGATTCGCCTCGATTCCGGTGCCGTAGGGTGGGCAAAGCGAAGCGTGCCCACCATTCCAGGCCGCAAGAACCAAGTCGTGGGCACGGCGCTTTGCGCCTTTGCCCACCCTACGGCACCCCCCTGAAGCCCCCGGTTACCCCGCATTAACCCTTTTTTTGCCCAAATCGGCGATCTCAGTACCGGTTCGCTGCCAAGTCCAAGTTCCGGCCCAGTTTAAGTCTCTGTTGACCACGCCGCCGCGCCAACGGGCTCGTGATTTCCGATCGGGTTGCGACCTGAAGGGGCGGAGGTTAGAATTTTAATCAATGGCTTCAGGGCATAAGCGCTGGGGCTGGGTCTGAAAAACGTCCGGTTGTCCGGTCAGGCCTTGCTCCAAGATCAGGGGTTCGCGCTTCCGCCCGGCACGTTGTGGGGTCCATCTTGAATTCTCGTTCGCTTGCTCGCGCGCTCTTGGCTTCGGTTGCGCTTGCCGCCAGCATTGTGCTCGCCGGCTGCGATACCGATCAGATGTCGCTGGCGACCAACGCCAAGGCCAATCAGCCGGTCCCGCCCAAGCTCGTCGCCGCGATGGCCGAGAAGGACATGGATCTGAATTCGCCGATCCTGATCCGCCTGTTCAAGCAGGAGGCCGAGCTCGAGATCTGGAAGCAGACCCGATCAGGCCGGTTCGCGCTGCTCAAGACCTATCCGATCTGCCGCTGGTCGGGCGATTTGGGACCGAAGGTGCGCGAAGGCGATCGTCAGGCGCCGGAAGGATTCTACTCGATCAATCCGAGCCAGATGAATCCGCAGTCGGCCTATTACCTCTCTTTCAACACCGGCTTCCCCAACGCCTTCGACAAGGCGCTGGGTCGCACCGGCTCGCAGCTGATGGTGCACGGCGATTGTTCTTCGCGCGGCTGCTACGCCATGACGGACGAGCAGATCGCGGAGATCTATTCGCTCGGGCGCGAATCCTTCTTCGGCGGCCAGAAGGCGTTCCAGTTCCAGGCCTATCCGTTCCGGATGACGCCGGTGAACATGGCCAAGCACCGCAACAATCCGAACATGGCCTTCTGGAAGATGATCAAGGAAGGCTATGATCATTTCGAGGTGACGCGGCAGGAGCCGAAGGTCGACTTCTGCGAGAAGAAATACGTGTTCGACGCGGCCAAGGCACCCGATGCCAAGCGCGAACCCGTGTTCGACGCCTCCGCCAAGTGCCCGGCCTATGTGATCCCCGAAGAAATCGCCAGCGCCGTGCGCGAGAAGCAGGAGCGCGACGAGGCCGAGTACAACAAGCTCGTCGCCAAGGGCACGCCGGTGGCGCGCATGAACACCGGCATCGACGGCGGCATGAACAAGATCTTCGCTGCCAAGATTCCGGAAGGCTCGACCGGCCTGTCCGAAGGCGCCGAAGGCAACACGCTGCAGATGCTGGCGATGGCGAAGGCGCCGGGCACCATCCCCGGCACCGTCAACCCGCCGAAGCCGAATCTCGAGCCGGTCGCCTCTGCCCCGCAGGAAGAGCCGGTCGTCGCCGTCAGCGCGCCCGCAACCAACACCCGTGTCGCCTCCGCCGCCGCGCCCGAGAAGTCCGGCGGCTTCTTCTCCAATCTCGGCCGCAAGATGGGCTTCAGCACCGCCGACACCACGGCGACCACGCCGCCGCCGCAAGCCACCGCATCGGTGACCCCGGCCCCCGCGGCGCCAAGCACGACCTCCAAGCTGAAGGCCGCGGTGACCAAGCTGATACCCGGCCACGACAAGTCGAAGGACGCTCCGGCCGTTGCCGCCAAGCCTGCCGAGCCGGCCAAGCCCGCCGAGACCAAGGTCGCGGCGACCCGGCCCGCGCTGAGACCGTCCGTGGGCAATGGTGCGGGCGATACGACGAGCAGCAACGGCCAGCTCGCTGGCGCAGCGCCGGTGGTGTCGTCGAACTCGTTCGACAGCCGCTTTAGCGCGGTGAAGTAGGCGCAGGCTTCGCACGTTCCCGCCGAACTGTCCAAGACTGACGCTGTCATTCCCCGCGAAGGCGGGGAATCCAGTATTCCAGAAGCAGTCGTTATCAATCGAGAAGCCGCGGCGTACTGGATGCCCCGCCTTCGCGGGGCATGACAGTTGAGATCGGGGCGAGAGCCACGTAATTCGACTCCGCCTACGGCGCCAGATACCGCATCAGCTCCGGATTGCCACGCACCTCGCCGGCGGCGCCTTGCAGCGCGACGCGGCCGCGGTCGAGGACGTAGGCGTAGTCGGCGACGCGCAGTGCCAGATCGAGGTGCTGCTCGACGATGATGACGGCGATATTCTTCGCGAGCTCGATCAGGCGCTCGGTGATCTCCTCGATCACACCGATCCAGACGCCTTCAGTGGGTTCGTCCAGCAGCAATAGCTTGGGATCTCCCAGCATGGCGCGGCCGATGGCGAGCATCTTGCGCTCGCCGCCGGAGAGCGTGCCGGCGGGCTGGTCGAGGCGCTGGCCGAGCTTCGGGAAGATCGCCAGCACGCGGTCGACCGCAGTGGCATCCTTGTTGAAAAGCGAGCCGACCGCGAGATTGTCACGCACCGACAGGCGCGCGAACACCGAATGCTCTTGCGGCACATAGCCGATACCGGCGCGGACGCGCTGCTCGGGCCGCCTGCGGCTGATGTCGCGGCCGTCGAAGCCGAGCTCGCCCTTCCACGCCGGCAGCTCGCCGACGATAGTCTTCATCAGCGTGGTCTTGCCCGCGCCGTTGCGCCCGAGCACGGCAACACCGCCGCGCCAGGGGATGCCGAGGTTGACGTCGAACAGCACCTGGCTGCGGCCATAGCCGGCGTCGAGATGCTTGATGTGCAAAAATTCAGGCACGGCGCAGATAAATCTCCTGGACGGATGGGTTGGCCTGGATCTCGGGCACGGTACCTGACGCCAGCACCTTGCCCTGGTCGAGCACGGTGAGGCGATCGCAGATGTCGCGGATGAAATCGAGGTCGTGCTCGACGATGACGAGCGAGCAATGCTCTTTGATCGGCTGCAGCAGTTCGCCGGTGACGCGGCGCTCCTCCAGGCTCATGCCGCCGGTGGGCTCGTCGAGCAGCAGCAATCTGGGTTTGCCCGCGAGCGCCATCGCGATCTCCAGCCATTGCTGCTGGCCGTGCGACAGCGCGGCCGCCGCATCGAAGGCGCGGTCGGCGAGACGGAATTGCGTCAGCATGGCCATGACCTGATCATGGAGCGCACCGCGCGTGCGCGAGAACACGAGATCGAGCAGCGAGGATTGCGCCTGCAGGGCCAGCAGGATGTTGTCATACAGCGTCAGCGACGGCAGCACCGACGTGATCTGGAATTTCAGGCTCATGCCGGCGCGGGCGCGCTCGGTCGGCGTGAAGGCGGTGATGTCGGTGTTGATGAAGCTCACCTTGCCCTGCGTCGGCACTTCGGCGCCGGCGATGCACTTCATCAGCGTGCTCTTGCCGGAGCCGTTCGGCCCGATCAGGCCATGAAACTCGTTCTCGCCGACGCTGAGCGCGGCGCCGTCGAGCGCGGTGAGCTTGCCGAAGATTTTCGAGATGCCGGCGGCTTCAAGGAGCGGCATTTCGCTTCCCCTTGATTGTTGCACCGAAGCTGCCGACCCGCTCGCGCTCGCCGAGGACAAAACTGATCAGGCCGAGCGGACGGAACAGGATGACGAGCAGCAGCAACACGCCCAGAATGATCGGCCAGATGTCGCGGTAATTATCCGACAGCCAGAAGCTGACGCCCTCGACGATGACGGTGCCGATGACGGCGCCGATCAGCGTGCCGGAGCCACCGAACAGCACGTAGAGCACGACCTGGGTCGAGACCACGACGCCGACCATGTTGGGCCACACAAAACCTTCGTGGAAGGCATAGAGGCTGCCGGCAAGGCCTGCGACGGCGCCGCCGATCGCGAAGATGATCGCTTTCAGGTGCTGCGCCTTGTAGCCGAAAAAGGCGATGCGCTGCTCGTTCTCGCGCAGGCCCGCGAGTGCGAGACCAAATTGCGAGCGCACCAGGAAGCGGCACAGCAGATAGACCACGACGAGAATGCCGAGCACGAGATAATAGAACGCCGGGCCTTCCGAGAATTCATAGCCGCCAAGCGTCATCGGCGCGATCGAGGGAATGCCGTTCTGGCCGCCGAGATAATACCAGCCGCGGGCGAGACGATCGGCGGCGTAGGAGCCGGTCAGCGTGCCGAGCGAGACGAAGATCACGCTGGAGGGATGCCGTCCCAGCAGCAGGAAGCCGCCGAGCAGCAGCGAGAAGGTGAGGCCGATGAGCGTGCCCGCGGGAAGCACCAGGAAGATGTTGGTGACGTCGAGATCGCGCGCCAGCAGCGCGACGCCATAGCCGGCCGAACCGAAGAACAAGGCCTGGCCGAAGCTCATGATGCCGGCATAGCCCCAGACCAGATCGAACGACAGCGCGAACAGCGCCAGGATGACCACCCGCGTCGCGAACACCGTGAGATAATCCTGCAGCACCAGCGGCGCGAGCAGCGCGGCGATCAGCACCACGCCCTCGACGATCGGCAGGACCTTTCGACCAGCGACAGCCCGGGCCGTCGCTATGCGTTCAGTCATGGCAGCGTCCGTCTCCCCGCCGATCTCGGCGGGGATCGCCTGTTTCACAGCGCTCATAGATTTCAGCATTTCGAACTAAAGCACCTTGTGGCTGACGCTGCACCTCTCCCCGTCGGGGAGAGGTCCGATTGCGGAGCAATCCGGGTGAGGGGCCGCAGCATCCAGTGAGACCGGATCCCCTCACCCGGATCGCACCGGACGATGCTTCGCATCGCCGATGCGATCCGACCTCTCCCTGTGGGAGAGGTGCAGAAAGATCAGCATTCCTTGGGATCGACGAGGCCGTCGCTGCGACCGACGATCTCGTAATTCCCGCCCTTGGCGACCGCCGTGTACATCTTCATCTTGCAGTGCCGCTTGCCCGGCACCATCTCGGCCGGTCCGCCCGGACCTTCGGCGATCTTGGCGTGATCGAGCGCGGCCGCAACCGAGTCACGGTCGATCTTGCCGGCTTCCTTGACGGCGGCCTCCCACAGCTTGAGGCCGCGATAGGTGCCGGTCGCCGCGCTGCCGGCGGCGAACAGGAAGTTGCCTGGAAAATCCTTCTCGTAAGCCGCCTGGATCTTGGCGTCGAACGGGTTCTCCTTGGTCAGCACCTTGAAATAGTCGAGGCAGCTCGCAAGGCCCTCGATCTCGCTCGCCTGATTGATGTTGAGCGTGTTCTCGTCATAGTAGACGCAGGCGAGACGCCCGCCGTTCTTGAGGAAGCCGGCTTCATAGAGCTGCTTGAAGAACGGACCGACGCCAGGCGGGATGACGGTGTTGAAGACGACGTCGACCTTGTTGGAGATGATCCGGTTGACGGTCGAGGAGAAGTCGATCTGGTCGAGCGGATAGTATTCCTCGAACACGACCTCGCCGCCGTTCTGCTCGATCACCTTGCGGGCGTAGACGTTGAGCGTGTGCGGCCAGACATAATTGGCGCTCGGCAGCGCGAACTTCTTGCCGCCATTCTTGATCAGCCAGGGAATGAACTCGTCGCATTGCTGCGCCGGCGTCGGGCCGGTGCAGAACAGATAGGGCGTGCACTCCTTGCCCTCGTAGAGCTGCGGATAGATATAGAGCGTCTTGCCGCGCGCCACGATCGGGTCCTTGATCGCGTTGCGCATCGACGAGGTGATGCCGCCCAGCACCATGTCGACCTTGTCGCGCTGGATCAGTTTTCGGACGTTGCCGACGGCGACCGATTCATTCGACGCGGTGTCCTCGATATAGAGCTCGAGCGGACGACCGAGCAGACCGCCTGCAGTGTTGATGTCCTTGATCACCATCTTGGCGACATTGGCGTCGGCATTGCCGGCATAGGCGATCGGTCCGGTGAGGTCGGTGGCGATGCCGACCTTGATCGGGGCTTCGGCCGCGTTGGCCCAGGGCGCCGGGATCACCCAGCTGCCGACCCCGGTTGCGACTGCGCCGGAGGCAAAAGCGAAATTGGACAGGAAGCGGCGGCGTGAGAGTTGACGATCGAACATATGACTAAACCCCTTTTCCAGCGATGAGGCCCTGCGGCCGGAATTTGATGAAGGCAATTGCGAGCACGAAAACGAGGACATCGGCGACCACGGGCGCCATGATCCATGGCAGCGCGGCGCTGAGCGTGCCGATGACGCCGGCACCGGCGACCGGACCAATGAAGGAGCCGACACCGCCGACCATGACGGCGACAAAGCCCTGGATCAGGAAGCGGATGCCGAGATCGGCATAGAGGCTGAACACCGGCACGATCAGCGCACCGGCAAGGCCGGCCAGCGCCGACCCGAAAGCGAAGGTGGCGCCGTACATCAGCGGCGTCGAAATGCCCGACGCCCGGGCCAGCGACGGGTTCTCCAGCGTGGCGCGCATGCGCAGGCCAAAGCTGGTGCGCGACAGCAGCAGATAGCAACCGGCCATCACCAGGAGCGTGATGACGATGATGGTGAAGCGCCAGGCCGAGATGTGCATGGTGCCGATGTCGATCGAGCCGCCGATCGGCTCGGGCACGGTGAGATAGAAGCCGCCGATCAGCCCGCGCACGGCTTCGCGGATGATCAGGCCGAGCGCGTAGGTGCCGAGCATGGCCACGATCGGCGCGGCATAGAAGCGGCGGATGATCAGCGCCTCCAGCACGAAGCCGAGCGCACCGACCAGGAAGGGTGCCGCGACCATGCCGGCCCAGATCGGCAGGCCCCTGGAATAGGCGAGATAGGTGATGTAGGCCCCGAGCAGGACGAACTCGCCCTGCGCGAAGTTGAAGATGCCCATCATGCTGGCAATGATCCCGAGCCCCAGCACGATCAGGACGATGATCGCGCCAAAGCTCAGGATTTCGAACGCCGCGACGAACGCGTTAGCCATGCGATGGATTCTTGTTTTGACGCGTTTTCTTCACGCGAACCGGCATCCACTTCGCTCGAAAACGCTCTGGTCCGCCCGTCTGTATCAACACTTCGCTCACATCTTCTTCCAGTCGCCGATCTGCTCGAACGCATGCGCGGCGCGGTAGATCGTGGATTCCTCGAACATCCGGCCGACCAGCATCAGGCCGGCCGGCAGGCCGTCGACCATGCCGCAGGGCAACGACATCGCGGGATGATGCGTGATGTCGAACGGAGCGGTGTTGGAGATCATCTCCAGCGCGCGGGCGACGTACTCCTCGCGGCTGGCATTGGGCTCCGGCAGCTTGGTCGCCTTCATCGGCGTGGTCGGCATCAGCAGCAGATCGTAATCGCTGAACGCCTTGTCATAGGCTGCGGTCAGCCGCCGCGAGATGTTCAGCGCCTTGCCGTAGAAGCGAGGACCAAAGTTATTGTTGATGTAGGTGCCGAGCATCATGAACAGTTTCGTGGTCTCGGACAGCGAATCGGCCTGTCGGCGCCAGCCGCGATGAAAATCCATCAGCGAAGTCGAATAGAGATCGCCGCGGCTGAGCCCGTAGCCATC
Organism: Bradyrhizobium sp. CCBAU 45384; assembly: GCF_028128665.1. Taxonomy (NCBI): domain Bacteria; kingdom Pseudomonadati; phylum Pseudomonadota; class Alphaproteobacteria; order Hyphomicrobiales; family Nitrobacteraceae; genus Bradyrhizobium; species Bradyrhizobium sp. CCBAU 45384. The sequence goes on along the minus strand of NZ_LBIZ01000120.1, from coordinate 64,017 downwards.
GCCAAACATCATGGTCTGGGTCAGACCTTCGGTGCCGATGGGCGTCCAGATCGCGCCGCCGAGGAGATGCATCGGGATCGACACCGTCTCGACGCTGGCGCCGAGATCCTTGAAGCGCTTTGCCGCCTCGCGAACGCTTTCATTCACCGCGGCTTCCGCTCCCGGCTGCTCGAAGCCCTCCTTGAGGATGCCGATCTTCATGCCCTTGACGCCCTGGCCGAGCGCCTTGGTGTATTCCTCGACCTTCGGCGCCTTGATGCGCGGGTCGTAGCCATCATCGCCGGCGAGCACTTCGAGCAGCAGCGCGTTGTCGGCGACGCTCGCCGTCATCGGACCGGTATGATCGACGTAGATCTCGATCGGCATGATGCCGGTGTAGGGCACGAGGCCCCAGGTCGGCTTCATGCCGTAGACGCCGCAGAACGAGGACGGCATGCGGATCGAGCCGCCCTGATCGCCGCCGATCGCCATGTCCACCTCGCCGAGCGAAACCACGACGCCCGAGCCTGACGACGAGCCGCCGGCCGAGTAGCCCATCTTGTGCGGATTGTGCACCGGCCCGTAGGAGCCGGTGTGGCTGCCGCCCGACAGGCAGAAATGTTCGCAATGCACCTTGCCCTTGATCTCGGCGCCGGCATCCAGCATGCGCGTGACGATGGTGGCATCGAAATCGGGCACATAACCTTCCAGGGTCGATGAGCCGTTGGTCATGGGAACGCCGGCCAGCATGATGTTGTCCTTCAGAGCCACCGTCTTGCCCTTGAGCTTGCCGCTCGCCGCACCCTTTACTGTCGATTTGCGATACCAGGCATTGCGAGGGTTCTCCTCCGCAGAGGGCCGGTAGCCCGGCGTGCGCGGGTATTTCACCTCGGGCAGCTCGTCGGGCATCGCGGCGACGAGATTGTAGGCCTCGATCGAGCCCTGCATCAGGCCGCGGAACGAGGCGACATCGTCGTCGGTCAGCGAAAGGCCGCACTGCTCGGCGACGCTGCGAAGCTGGGCTGGCGTGGGAAGGACAACTGTCACGGCGCTCTCCTGAAGTTTCTTGAAACGAAGATGGGCGTGGCCGCCCCGGCGCGGCGCACCACCGGCCCCGCTGAAACATTCAAAACGGAAATATTTTCCTTTTCAAGTATTATTTTGCAGGAGCCTCCCCGGCGGCTTGCCCCGCGCGGGTCAGATCGGCTTGATCAGCTTGAAATCGAGGCCGTCGGCCTCGGCGAGATGCATCGGCATCCGCGCGCGCCCGTCGCGAACGGTGACCGTCCCCCGCGCGCCGCTGTAGACGATGTTGCGGCCGGCTTTGAGCATCGGCCCCACCGCCAGTGAGCCGGCCTTGTTGGCAACCGCTTCGAGGAAACGCATGCCCTCGTAGCCGGACTGTCCGACCGAACCGATCGGCGGCGCGTTCGGCCCGAACATCGCGCGATAGCGGCTCTGGAAGTCGTCATTGGCAGGCGCGCCGGTGCCGGTGAAATAGCCGGAGGCGCAGAACATGTTCTCGCTGTTGTCGGCGCCGATGCCTAGCAGCACGGTGTCGTCCATGGCGCCCGCGAACCGCAGCGTGGTGGCGCCCAGGCCGCATTCGCCGAAGGCGCGGTTGAAGGTGCTGCTGTCGGTGCCGATCAGCGAGATCAGGACCACGTCCGGCCGCGCGGCACGAATGCGCGCCAGATGCGGCTCGTGATTGTCCTCGCCCAAGGGAACGAACTCCTCGCCGACGACGTGGCCGCCGGTTTCCCTGATGTAGTTCTTCACCGCGCGGTGCGACTGCCAGGGCCAGACGTAGTCGCTGCCGATCAGGTACCAGCGCTTTGCTTTCTTGACATCGGCAAGCCAGTGAATCGAGGGCCGGCTCTGCCAGCGCGGCGTCTCGCCGATCGCCATCACGCCCGGCGTGCGCTCGCCGCCTTCATAGACCGGCGTGTAGATATAGGGGATGCGATGCCGCGTGGTGATGTCGCGCAAGGCAACGCGGACCGCGCTGGTGTGCAGGCCGACGATGAGATCGAGCTCGTCGAAGGCGATGGCCTGCTCGGCACGGGTCAGCACCTCGTCCAGCGGTCCGCCGGCGTCGTAAACGGAAAGCTCGATCTCGCGGCCGAGGATGCCGCCGCGCTTGTTGATTTCGGCAACGGCGAGCTGCGCGCTGTTGGTTGCGCAGGGGCCCCAGATCCCCGGCGATCCGGTGCAGCAGATGAAGCCACCGACACGCAGCTTGTTGGCGCCGCGCCGCTTGAAGAGGGCGTGATCGCGCGGCGACAGCGCGCCATCAGCCGCCGAAGACGACAGATTCCTGAACAGCAAGGACGGCGGCAACGCCGGACCGCCGTGAGCCGGGAAGTTTACCGTCGCGTGCACGCCAACTCCTGTCCGGTCCCAGACCTGAAAGCCCGTTGAGCAGGCGGCCGCGGCATCCGCCCTTTTGTTGGGCAATCATCCTATTTTGAAAATATTGAATATTCAACAATTGAAGTGCATATAGATGCAGCATTGATTGCAAGACATTCACTCAATTGGGTCAAGACGAAGTCTTTAGCCGTGGCAAAATCGAACGCTCCCATCACCGAACACCTCGCCTACCTGCTCGCGCAAGCCAACCGAGAGATCAACCGCCAGCTGGAACTGCGCCTCAGCAAGGAAGGAGTTCCCGTCGAGCAATGGCGCATCCTGAAAGTGCTGTCTGACGGCGATGGCCACTCGATGGGCGAGCTTGCGGACGCGGTGCTGCTCAACCATCCGACGCTGACCAAGATGATCGACCGCATGGTCTCCGACACGCTGGTCTATCGCGTGCAGGACCCCAACGACCGCCGCAAGGTGCTGATGTTCATCTCCGATCGCGGCAAGGTGCTGTGCAAGAAGCTCAACTCGCTCGCGGTGGACCAGGAAGAGCACATCCTGGAGAGCTACGGCGACAAGTCGACGAGCGAGCTCAAGCGGCTGCTGGAGAGCTTGATCGACAGCTCGAATTGAGCGGGCGGTTACGCACGAGAGTTGCGATGCAGCCAGCCGACCTAAAGACGACGCGGAAATACCTGAACGCCACACAGTGTCATCGCCCGATTTAATCGGGCGATCCAGTATTCCAGAGACTGATGTGATTGAGCCGAGAAGCCGCGGCGTACTGGATGCCCCGCCTTCGCGGGGCATGACAGTATCGTCCAGTCGCTACGCGTACCGCCCGTGGCAGTGCTTGAACTTCTTGCCGCTGCCACACGGGCAATCCTCGTTGCGGCCGACCTTGCCCCAGCTGGCGGGATTCTTCGGGTCGCGCAGCGCGGCGTCGGTGTGCTGCGGGGCGAGGGTGACGCTGGCGAGGGCCATTTCATCTTCGCCGGTGCTCGGATCGAACTTGTGCGCTTCCATCGCGGGCAGCACGGGGGCTTCCTGCTCCGGCGGCACGATCTCGACCCGCATCAGCTGCGCCGTGACGGCCTCGCGCAAATGCGCGCTCATCTCCTGGAAGAGGTTGAAGGCCTCGGTCTTGTATTCCTGCAGCGGATCGCGCTGGCCGTAGCCGCGCAGGCCGATGACCTGGCGCAGATGGTCGAGCATGATCAGATGCTCGCGCCAGAGATGGTCCAGCGTCTGCAGCAGGATGGTCTTCTCGACGTAACGCATCACGTCGGGACCCCATTGCCCCACCTTGGCAGCCATGTGCTCATCCGCCTTGGTCTCGATGCGGTTGAGCAGTTCCTCGTCGGCGATGCCCTCTTCCTTGGCCCAGTCGTCGACCGGCAGGTCGAGATCGAGCACGCGCTTCAATTCGTCCTTCAGGCCCGCGACGTCCCACTGCTCGGCATAGGCATGCTCGGGCACGTGCTTGGCGACGAGATCCTCGATGAAGGCGTGACGCATGTCGCTGACGGTCTCGGCGACGCTGTCGTCCTTCATCAGGTCGACGCGCTGGTCGAAGATCACCTTACGCTGGTCGTTCTGGACGTTGTCGAACTTGAGCAGGTTCTTGCGGATGTCGAAGTTGCGCGCCTCGACCTTCTGCTGCGCCTTCTCCAGCGCCTTGTTGATCCAGGGATGGATGATCGCCTCGCCCTCCTGCAGGCCGAGACGCTGCAGCATGCTGTCGAGGCGGTCCGAGCCGAAGATCCGCATCAGATCGTCTTCCAGCGACAGGAAGAACTTTGAGCGGCCGGGGTCGCCCTGACGGCCGGAACGGCCGCGGAGCTGGTTGTCGATGCGGCGGGATTCGTGACGCTCGGAGCCGATGATGTAGAGGCCGCCCGGCTTCTTCACGGTCTTGGCAGGCTTTGAACCCTTGGCCGGCTCGACCTCGACGGTCTCCTCGGCCTTCAGCACGATGTCGCGGAAATGGGCGATGTCGGCCTTGATCTGCTCGATCTTCTTGGCCTTCTCGGCCTCGTCCTCGATGCCCGCGGTCTCCTGCTGGATGCGCATCTCGAGCGAGCCGCCGAGCTTGATGTCGGTACCGCGGCCGGCCATGTTGGTCGCGATCGTGATCGCGCCGGGCACGCCGGCCTCCGCCACGATATAGGCTTCCTGCTCGTGGAAGCGAGCGTTGAGCACCGCGAACAGCTTTGCCGGCTTGCCGGCGCGCGCGGCGGCATAGAGCTTGTCGAGCGCGTTCTCCTTGCCGAAGTCGATCTGCTTGTAGCCGTTGGCCTTGAGGAATTCGGCGAGCACTTCTGATTTTTCAATCGACGCGGTGCCGACCAGCACCGGCTGCAGCCGCGCGTTCGCCCGCTCGATCTCGGCGAGGATCGCCTGGTATTTTTCCTTCTGGGTCCGGTAGACCTCGTCGTCCTCGTCGAGGCGGGCCACCGGCAGGTTGGTCGGAATCTCCACGACCTCGAGCTTGTAGATGTCGAACAGCTCGTCCGCTTCGGTCGCGGCCGTACCGGTCATGCCGGCGAGCTTCTCGTACATGCGGAAATAGTTCTGGAAGGTGATCGAGGCGAGCGTCTGGTTCTCGGGCTGAACCTGGACGTGCTCTTTGGCTTCCAGCGCCTGGTGCAGGCCTTCCGAATAGCGCCGGCCCGGCATCATGCGGCCGGTGAACTCGTCGATGATCACGACCTCGCCGTCGCGGACGATGTAGTCCTTGTCGCGGGTGAACAGCGTGTGGGCGCGCAGCGCCTGGTTGATGTGGTGCACGACGGAGACGTTCTCGACGTCGTAGAGCGACTCGCCCTTGAGCTGGCCGGCATCGCGCAGCAGCGTCTCGATCTTCTCCATGCCGCCTTCGGTCAGCGTCACGGTGCGCTGCTTCTCGTCGACCTCGTAGTCGGTCTTGTCGAGCCTGGGCAGGAAGCCGTCGATGGTGTTGTAGAAGTCGGAGCGGTCGTCGAGCGGGCCGGAGATGATCAGCGGCGTGCGCGCTTCGTCGATCAGGATGGAGTCGACTTCGTCGACGATGGCGAAGAAGTGCGGCCGCTGGACCATGTCCTCGAGCCGGTACTTCATGTTGTCGCGAAGATAGTCGAAGCCGTATTCGTTGTTGGTGCCGTAGGTGATGTCGCAGGCATAGGCGGCCTTGCGCTCGGCATCGTCCAGGCCGTGGACGATCACGCCCGTGGTCATGCCGAGGAAGCCATAGATCTGGCCCATCCAGCCGGAGTCGCGGCGGGCGAGGTAATCGTTGACGGTGACGACGTGGACGCCCTTGCCGGCGAGCGCGTTGAGATAGACGGCGAGCGTCGCCACCAGCGTCTTGCCTTCACCCGTCTTCATCTCGGCGATGTCGCCCTCGTGCAGCACCATGCCGCCGATCAGCTGAACGTCGAAATGGCGCTGGCCGAGCGTGCGCTTGGCAGCCTCACGTACCGTGGCGAAGGCGGGCACCAGCAGGTCGTCCAGCGTCTTGCCCTCGGCGAGCTGCTTCCTGAACTCGGCGGTGCGGGCCTTGAGCTGCTCGTCGGAGAGCTTGATGAGCTCGGGCTCCAGCGCGTTGATCGCGTTGACGCGGGACTGATATCCCTTCACCCGCCGGTCGTTGGCGGAACCGAAAAACTTGCGGGCGAGCGCGCCGATCATGCCTAGTTCCTGTGTTCGCGATTTAACCGCGTTGGCCTAAGAAGTTGTCACCCTCCGGCCTATCAACTCACCGTGACGCCTTATGGCACCAGAGCCCGGACTGCGGGGGGTCATCCGCCATATGGGTGGGAATTGGGCTAGTCTGGGTTCAACGGCCAAAAACGCAGCAAAATAAACGCCATCGCCATGGTCGCGACCGCGCAGAGATATGGCCCGGTCAGGGCCTTGTCAACGGCGGGCGCATTGCGGCTAATTCATCATTTTGACAGACTTTTCGCGTTGCCAAGCCCCCCTGAATTGGGCGAGTGTCCGCCCCGCTCGAGCAGCCCCCTGCTTCAACAAAAGGATTTTCCATGACCACCTCGTTCCCGGTAACCACCGGCCTGCGTTTCCGCCAAGCGTCCGTCCTGGCTGGCAGCCTCGGCTTGGCAGCCTGCTTGGCGCTGACCCTGGCGTTCGCAGGGCCGCTCCGGGCGGCCGACGATCCGGTCCTGGCCAAGGTCAATGGCGCTGAAATCAAGAAGAGCGACGTCACCATGGCCGAGGAAGAGCTCGGACCGAGCCTCGCCCAGATGGATCCGGCGACCAAGGACGAAAACGTCCTGTCGTTCCTGATCGACATGAAGATCGTGGCCAAGGCCGCCGAGGACAAGAAGGTCGCCGACGGTGAGGAGTTCAAGAAGCGGATGGCGTTCGCCCGCAACCGCCTGCTGATGGACAGCCTGCTGGCCCAGGAAGGCAAGGCGGCGACCACCGACGACGCCATGAAGAAGGTCTATGAGGAGGCCTCCAAGCAGATCACCGGCGAGCAGGAAGTGCGCGCCCGCCACATCCTGGTCGAGACCGAGGACGAGGCCAAGGCGGTGAAGGCGGAGCTCGACAAGGGCGCCGATTTCGCCGACCTCGCCAAGAAGAAGTCCAAGGACCCGGGCTCTGCCGACGGCGGCGACCTCGGCTTCTTCACCAAGGAACAGATGGTGCCGGAATTCTCGGCCGTGGCCTTCACGCTCGAGCCGGGCAAGATCTCCGACCCCGTCAAGTCGCAGTTCGGCTGGCACATCATCAAGGTCGAGGAAAAGCGCAACCGCAAGGCGCCCGAGTTCGACCAGGTCAAGCCCCAGATCGAGCAGTACGTCACCCGCAAGGCCCAGGCCGATTACGTCGCCAAGCTCCGCACCGAAGCCAAGGTCGAGCGGCTGGACCAGCCGGCGGCCGACGCGTCCAAGGATGCCAAGCCGGCCGACAGCAAGATGGCCCCTCCCGCCAAGAAGTAAGAATTTGCTGTCACTTCGGTGACGCGGAGAGTATCTAAGCCTACCTGATGCCCGGCCCCCGCAAAGAGGGGCCGGGCATCTGCATATCCAGACCTCACCAAGGCCCCCGCGATGTCCTCCTCCGTCTCTCCCCTCGCCCCCAAGAATGTCCCTGATATGCCCGTGATCGCGGGCGTCCGTCTTGCGACGGCCGAGGCCGGCATCCGCTACAAGAACCGCACCGACGTGCTGCTTGCCATCATGGACAAGGGCACGGCCGTCGCCGGCGTCTTCACCAAGTCGAAGTGCCCGTCCGCACCGGTTGAATGGTGCCGTGCCAAGCTGAAGGGCGGCAAGGCGCGCGCACTGGTCGTCAATTCCGGCAATGCCAACGCCTTCACCGGCAAGACCGGCCGGGCCTCCACGGCGCTGACCGCGAAGATCGCTGCCAAGGCCGTCGGCTGCAGCGAGAGCGAGATTTTCCTGGCTTCGACCGGCGTGATCGGCGAGCCGCTGGACGCGACCAAATTCGACGGCGTGCTGGGCCGCCTCGCCGAGACCGCCGAGCCAGGCGATTACCTCGCCGCGGCGAAAGCGATCATGACCACCGACACCTTCCCCAAGGTCGCGACCGCGACCGTGAAGCTCGGCAAGGCCAAGGTCACCATCAACGGCATGGCCAAGGGCGCCGGCATGATCGCCCCCGATATGGCGACGATGCTGTCCTTCATCTTCACCGACGCGCCGATCGCGCCCGCCGCGCTGCAGGCGCTGCTCAAGTCCGGCGTCGAGGACACGTTCAATGCGGTGACGATTGACGGCGACACCTCGACCTCGGACACGCTGCTGGCGTTCGCGACGGGTGCGGCTGCCGAACACGGCGCGCCAAAAATCAGCCGCGCCAGCGATCCGCGCCTGAAGGCCTTCACCAAGGCCTTCAACCAGATCCTCGCCAATCTTTCTGAACAAGTCGCCCGCGACGGCGAAGGCGCGCGCAAGCTGGTCGAGATCACGGTCGAGGGCGCCAAGACCAAGGCTTCCGCCCGCAAGATCGCAATGTCGATCGCCAACTCGCCGCTGGTGAAGACCGCAATCGCCGGCGAGGACGCCAATTGGGGCCGCGTGGTGATGGCCGTCGGCAAGGCCGGCGAGCCGGCCGATCGCGACAGACTGTCGATCTCCTTCAATGGCATCCGCGTCGCCAAGAGCGGCGCGCGCGATCCCTCCTACGACGAAGCGCAAGTGTCGGAGGCGATGAAGGCGCCGGAGATCGCGATCCGGGTCTCGCTCGGCCTCGGCAAGGGCCGCGACCGCGTGCTGACCTGCGACCTGACCAAGGAATATGTCGCGATCAACGGCGATTACCGGTCTTAGGGATCATGGCCGAGCTGAAGCTGACACTGGTGGTGGCCTGCGCGCTCGTCGACGCCGACAAGCGCGTCCTGATCGCGCAACGCCCGGAAGGCAAGACGCTCGCGGGCTTGTGGGAATTTCCTGGCGGCAAGCTCGAGCCGGGCGAGCGGCCCGAGCAAAGCCTGATCCGCGAGCTCCACGAGGAGCTCGGCATCACCGTCGCCGAGCCGTGCCTGGCGCCGCTGACTTTTGCGAGCCATGGCTATGAGACGTTTCATCTGCTGATGCCGCTCTATATCTGCCGGCGCTGGGAAGGCATCGTCACACCGCGTGAGGGGCAAAACCTGGCCTGGGTCCGCGCCAACAAGCTGCGCGACTACCCGATGCCGCCGGCGGACATTCCGCTGATCCCGCATTTGATTGATCTGCTGATGTGACGATGCCCTCATCGTCATTCCGGGGCGCGCGAGAGCGCGAACCCGGAATCTCGAGATTCCGGGTTCGGTCCGCAGGACCGCCCCGGAATGACGGTGCAAGTGCCTTAAATCTCCCCCGCCTTCTTCACCGCCTCCGCCAGGCTCGCTTTCGCCGAACCCGGCTTCAGCGGCTGCTGCTGGCTCGCATGTGGCGCCCAGCCGGACAGCCAGATGATGTCGAAGGTCGCACGGATACGGCCGTCGGCATCGGCAAAGCGCTCGGCATAGATTTCGGCCATGCGCAGCAGCGTCGCGCGCCGGCTCGGCGTGCGCCGCCGTTCGATCAGCACATTGGCCGCGCCCATGCGGCGAAGATCCTGCATCAACGTGAACGCGTCGCCATAACGCACCACGACACGATCGACGTCGGTGACCGGCAGCGCAAAGCCCGCTCGCTGCAACAGCGCGCCGATGTCGCGCAAATCGGCGAACGGCGCCACGCGCGGGGAGACCCCGCCTTCGCATTCGGCCTCCGCCGCGGCAAAGGCCTGCCGCAGCTCGGTCAGGCTATCGCCGCCGATCATCGCGGCGAGCAGCAGCCCGTCCGGCTTCAGCGCGCGGCGAACCTGCGCGAGCACGCCAGGGAGATCGTTGACGAATTGCAGCGCGAGTGCCGAGACGACGAGATCGAGGCTTTCGGGCAGCACGGGCAATGTCTCGGAGCCCGCTGCGTCGAGCGCGATCCGTTGCATGGACGGCAACCGTCCGCGCAGCCCTGTGAGCCCCGCACCAGGCGTCCAGAGATCGGCCGGGGCATGAAACTCGCGCATCACTGCGGCAAGCCGGTCGGCCATGTCCTCGGCGACCCGGTCGAGCAGGAAGCTCTCGGGACCCTGCGCCAGCGCACGCCGCTGCCGCGCATGAAGCAGGGCGCGATCGAACAAGGCGGGCGGGGTCTGTGGGGTCTGAGCCATGCCGCTGGTTACGCCGATCATACAGGCCATTGCAATGTCCTCTCTCGTGTCCCGGACGCGCAGCAGCGCTTTCAGCGCTGCGCCCGGGTGCACGAGAGCGTGGCTTGAGCGGATTGCCGTGGAACGCTAGCCTCCTTTCATGGAAGCTGATGCCGCCCCGTCCCGTTCCCTTGCCGCGCCTTTGCGTGCCGCGTGGACGGCTGGCCGCCATGTGCTGACACGGGCGGCAAAGCTCGCGCTCGACATTGCGCTGCCGACGCTGTGCGTGTCCTGTCGCGAGCCGGTCGATGGCGAGGGTGTGTGCGCAGCGTGCTGGTCGCGGCTGTCGTTCATTGAACGGCCCTATTGCCCACGGCTCGGCATTCCCTTCGTCTATGATCCCGGCCCCGACATGCTGTCGATGGAGGCGATCGCGAGCCCGCCGGCTTACATGCGGGCACGCGCGGCGGTGCGCTATGACGATGTCGCGCGCACGCTGGTGCATGCGCTGAAATACCAGGACCGTACCGATCTCGCGCCGGCCATGGGCCGCTGGATGGCGCGCGCGGGCGGCGAGTTGCTCAACGGCGCCGACATGCTGGTGCCGGTGCCCCTGCATTGGCGGCGGGCCTGGCGCCGCCGCTACAACCAATCAGGCGCGCTGGCACAGATCATCGCACGCCAGAGCGGTGTGAAGGTGAGAGCTGAGGTGCTGCGCCGGGTGCGCGCCACCGAGCAGCAGATCGGCCTGTCGCGGGCGCAGCGCGCCACCAATGTGCAGGGCGCGTTCCAGGTATCCCCCGACCACCAGTCCGAGGTCCAGGGCCGACGCATCGTCCTTGTCGACGATGTCCTGACATCGGGTGCGACCCTGGACGCCTGCGCCCGCGCTTTGCTGCGCGCCAAGGCAGCCCAGGTCGACGTGCTGGTCTTTGCCCGGGTTGTCGAGACCAGGTAAACCCCCATATAATTCAACAAATTCATGACATGAGAGCGCTTGATACCATGACCGCTGCTGTCGAGATCTATACCAGGCCGGGATGCGGCTATTGTTCCGCCGCCAGGTCGCTTCTGACCCGAAAGAAGGCGAGCTTCACGGAATTCGATGTCGCCAAGAACCCGTCCTGGCGTGAGGAGATGTACGACCGCGCCGGCGCGGGCTCGACCTTCCCGCAGATCTGGATCGGCGGAACTTATATCGGCGGCTGCGACGACCTCTACGCGCTCGACCGCGAAGGCAAGCTCGACGGCCTGCTCGAAAGCGTCAAGGCGGTCTCATGAGTGAGAACAGGACCTTCACCGCCGCCATGGTGCAGATGCGCACCGGCCTGATGCCGGAGCCGAGCCTCGCGCAAGCCAGCAAGCTGATCCGGGAGGCGGCTGCCAAGGGCGCGGACTACGTGCAGACGCCCGAAGTCAGCAACATGATGCAGCTGAACCGCCAGGCGCTGTTCGAGCATCTGCAGAGCGAGGAGGACGACGCCTCGCTCAAGGCCTATCGCGCATTGGCGGCCGAGCTGAAGATCCACATCCATGTCGGCTCGCTGGCGCTGCGGTTCTCGCCCGAAAAGGCGGTCAACCGCTCGTTTCTGATCGGGCCCGAGGGCAATGTGCTCGCGAGCTACGACAAGATCCACATGTTCGACATCGAGCTGCCGGACGGCGAGAGCTATCGCGAATCCGCCAATTACCAGCCGGGCGAGACCGCCGTGATCTCCGACCTGCCCTGGGGCCGTGTTGGCTTGACGATCTGCTACGACGTGCGCTTCCCCGCGCTCTACCGCGCATTGGCCGAGAGCGGCGCTCATTTCATCACCGTTCCCTCCGCCTTCACCCGCAAGACCGGCGAGGCGCACTGGCACATCCTGCTGCGTGCGCGCGCGATCGAGACCGGCTGCTTCATCTTCGCGGCGGCCCAGGCAGGCATCCATGAGAACAAGCGCGAGACCTATGGCCACTCGCTGATCATCGATCCCTGGGGCGAGATCCTCGCCGAGGGCGATGTCGAGCCCGGCATCATCATGGCCAAGATCGACCCGGCCAAGGTCGAGACCGCGCGCCGCGCCATCCCGTCGCTCCAGCACGGCCGCCGGTTCGGCGTCTCCGATCCCAAGGCCGGGCCGGATCATCTGCACCTGGTGCGAGGATCGGCATGATCCGCTACGCGCTCCGTTGCGACCGTAACCACGAGTTCGAGAGCTGGTTCCAGAGCTCGTCGGCCTATGATTCGCAGGTCAAGCGCAAGCTGGTGACCTGTCCGATCTGCGGCTCGGCCAAGGTCGACAAGGCGATCATGGCGCCGCGCATCGTCGGCAAGAAGGGGCGCGCCACGCCGCCGGCGGAGCCGACAACAACCGCCGCACCCGAGGCTGCGTCGTCAGGTCCGACCTCGCTGATGCTGGCGCAGGAGCGCGAGCTGCGCGCCAAGCTGAAGGAGCTGCGCGACCATATCGTGAAGAACGCCGACAATGTCGGCGACCGCTTCGCCAACGAAGCCCGCGCAATGCATTACGGCGACAAGGAACATCGCCCGATCTACGGCGAGGCTTCGCCTGATGAAGCGAAGTCGCTGATCGACGAGGGCATCGAGGTCTCGCCGCTACCGACCCTGCCGGAAGACCGGAACTGAAGGTTGCTGTCGTTCCGGGGCGATGCAGAGCATCGAACTACGGGGGCGCAATTGCGCCGCTGAGAACATCGAGATTCCGGGTTCGCCCTACGGGCGCCCCGGAATGACACCAAGTTACACCCCAACCAACAACGCCACGCCCACCACGATCAGCACGATTCCAACAATCTCGCGCGGCGCGATCGGCTGCTTGAACGAGTAGTAGGCGACGGCTTGCGCGAACAGCACCTCGATCAAAGCGAGCGTGCGGACATTGGCAGCGGCCGTCAGTGCGAACGCCAGGAACCAGAATTGCGAGGCGAAGGCGCCCGTGAAGCCGGCCAGCATCGACGGCCGCCATAGGCCGAGAATTCCGCGCAACACGTCAGGCGTGCGCCAGAGCAGATAGATCGTCAGGATCAGCGTCTGCACCAACAGGCCGAGCACCAGCGTGAACGACGACGCCGTCACGAACGACACGTTCGGTACGGTGATGATGGCGCCGCGGAAGCCGACCGCCGAGAGTGCGAACGCTGCCGCCGCAACGAGGCCGGTGATGGTCGGCTTCAGCTCCGCAAAGCTCTTCTCGCCACCGGGCCGCAGCGCGGTGATGACGACGCCGACAGTGGCGATCACGATCGCCACCACCTTCAGCCACGTCAGGTGATCGCCGAGGAAGACGAAGCCGAAGATCGCGGTCTGGATCGCTTCGGTCTTGAGGTAGGCCGTCGTCACCACAAAGGAGCGGTCGTTCATGGCCAGCAGCATCAACCCGGTCGCGACGATCTGGCTGAGCGCGCCGAGCAGCAGCCACGGCCAGAACATCGATGGCGGCATGCCGATGTGATCGCCGGTTGCGACCAGCACCAGCCCCAGAAACAGCAGCGAAAACGGGAAGCCGAACAGGAAGCGGATATTGGTCGCGCCCCATGTCCCCAGCGGCTTGGTCAGCGACCGCTGCATCGCATTGCGCGCGACCTGGCCGAGCGCAGCGATGACGGTGAAGGGAATCCAGAGACTGGTGACGGTGAACATGGGACGGGTGGCTAATGCAGGTAAAGGATTGCGGCCACCGTGCCGTCAGCTATTCAATGGGTCAACCACACGAACGTCATGGGAGCGATGCTCGCGCCACAAACTCAGTGTTTGTGGAAGCAGCTAGGCCACGACGAGCAGCCCCCCTCACACCATCGCTTCAGCCACCACCATGTAGTTCACGTCCATATCGGACGAGAGCGTCCATTTGTCGGCGAAGGGGGAGTAGACGACGCCGGTCTGCTCGGTGATGACGAGGCGGTTGTCGAGGAGATGTTTGGTCAGTTCGTCAGGGGTGACGAACTTGTTCCATTCGTGGGTGCCGGGCGGCAGCCAGCGCAACACGTATTCGGCGCCGACGATGGCGAGCGCAAAGCTCTTCCAATTGCGGTTGAGCGTGGACACCACCATCAGGCCGTTCGGCTTCAGCATCGAGGCGCAGCGCTTGAGAAAAACGCCGACGTCGACGACGTGCTCGATCACCTCCATCGCCAGCACGATGTCGAAGCGCTCGCGCGGATCGATCTCCTCCACCGTGGTGCAGCGGTAATCGATCGACAGATGGCTCTTGTCGGCATGCAGCTTCGCGGCCGCAATGTTGCTGGCCGACGGGTCGACGCCGATGACCTGTGCGCCCAGGCGCGACAGCGGCTCGCACAACAGTCCGGCGCCGCAGCCGATGTCGAGCACACGCAGGCCACCGAGGCTGTTGAGGCTGCGCACATTGCGCTCGAACTTGCGGCAAGCGGCGTCCCGGATATAGCCGAGGCGCAGCGGATTGATCCGGTGCAGCGGCGCCATCTTGCCTTTGGGGTCCCACCACTCGGCTGACAGCTTTGAGAATTTCGCGATCTCGGCGGCGTCGACGGTCGAGCCCGGCGGCACGGTGGCAGTTGCGGAACTATCTTGCTGCATGCTCATGGATACGCGCGGTCCTAACGCGTGGTGATCGAACTACGGAAGGCAAGCGGATCGGCGATGGTCTTGATCGTCTCGATCCCTTCGCCGACGCCGCGGATGGTCACGTCGCCATAGTTGAGAATTCGTCCAAGAATCGTCTGGTCGACATCAACACTCTCGACCTTATCCAGCGCCATTTCAAAGGTGCGACGCTTGATGAACCCGGTCTTATGCACAACCCTGAGATTGGTGACGTCGGTCTCGGTGGTGAAGCGATGGAACCAGCCTTTCACGGTCCAGAACAGGGCGGCCAGCGCCACTAGGCCGGAGCCGAACAGACAGATGATCATCACGCCGTAGATGTCGGTCCGGCGAGAGACCACGAACAGGGCGATCGCCACGATCCAGGCCAGAATGGCCGGGAAGTAGAAGATCCAGTGCGCATTGGTCGAATACAGCACCCGCTCGCCGGGCTGCAGGATTTCGTCAATATAGCGCGCCATGACCTCTGATGACCCATTGCCTGGATTGGCCGGTGCAGGAACCCGCTTGCCCCCGGCCCCGCCCCTCTGTATACGCGCGGTCGGTATCCCCCAGGGCATCCGTCCGGCGCGGGTCACCATACTGATCCTCAAGAGGGAATGCACGCGTCGTCATGAGCCGTCTCGTGATGAAATTCGGCGGCACGTCCGTCGCCAACATCGAACGTATCCGCAACGTCGCACGCCATGTGAAGCGTGAGGTCGACGCCGGCCATGAAGTGGCTGTGGTCGTCTCGGCGATGTCGGGCAAGACCAACGAGCTGGTGGCCTGGTGCACCGAGGCCTCGCCGATGCACGACGCGCGCGAATACGACGCCGTCGTCGCCTCCGGCGAACAGGTCACCTCGGGCCTGCTGGCCATCGTGCTCCAGAGCATGGGCATCCAGGCCCGCTCCTGGCAGGGCTGGCAGATCCCGATCAAGACCAGCGATGCTCATGCCTCGGCCCGGATCGAGGACATCGACGGCAGCGAGATCATCAAGCGCTTCCAGGAACGGAAAGAGGTCGCTGTCATCGCCGGCTTCCAAGGCATCGATCCCAGGACGGGCCGCATCACCACCCTTGGCCGTGGCGGCTCCGATACCTCGGCCGTGGCGATTGCCGCCGCCGTCAAGGCCGATCGCTGCGACATCTACACCGACGTCGATGGCGTCTATACCACCGACCCGCGCATCGTGCCGAAGGCCAAGCGGCTCGACAAGATCGCATTCGAAGACATGCTGGAACTGGCCTCCCAGGGCGCCAAGGTGCTCCAGGTGCGCTCGGTGGAACTCGGCATGGTCCACAACATGCCGATCTTCGTGCGCTCGAGCTTCGACAAGCCTGAGGATATCGACCCGCATGCCAACCAGCCGCCCGGCACCCTGATCTGCGGCGAGGAGGAGATCATGGAAAACCACGTCGTCACCGGTATCGCCTTTTCGAAGGACGAGGCCCAGATCTCGGTGCGCCAGATCGAGGACAAGCCTGGCGTTGCCGCATCGATCTTCGGCCCGCTCGCGGATGCCAATATCAACGTCGACATGATCGTCCAGAACGTGTCTGAAGACGGCAAGACCACCGACCTGACCTTCACGGTGCCGGCCGCCGACCACGTCAGGGCCAAGGAGACGATTACCGCCGCCAAGGCCAAGATCGGGTATGCACGGCTGGATACCGCGACCGACGTCGCCAAGATCTCGGTGATCGGCAGCGGCATGCGCAGCCATGCCGGCGTCGCGGCCCAGGCGTTTTCGGCCCTCGCAGGACGGAATATCAACATCCGGGCCATTACAACCTCCGAGATCAAATTCTCGGTTTTGATCGACGCCGCCTATACCGAGCTTGCGGTGCGCACGCTGCACACGCTCTACGGCCTCGATCAGGCCTGAAGCGCGACCGTCGCATGGTCTTGCCGGAAAACCGCTTCGCACTTTTCCGGACCATACCAAGGCTAATTTTCTCTTAGCGGTCGCAGCAAACGCTGGGGTGTACACACCTTCGCGTTTGGCAGGCGTTTTGCTTGGCAAAACAAGCCTCAATTCGCTATACGGCGGACAGGGTGGGCTGCCGCAGACTGTGTCCCAGTTCAGGCGGCGCTGATTCGACGCAAGCACAAGATCTCAGGAAGATTTGCGTTTGCGCCTGCGCCGGACAAACAATTTAATTGTTTTTCTGGAATTTTAGGCCAGCCGCCGGCCAATATCGCCGGACCGGGCAGACGGAGGAGATTGACGGTTCATGCGGAGCGCGTCGGGAGGTCCCCGCGTCTTGTTGAGACGGCTCCGCGAAACCATGGCGGAGCAGGTCTCGGCCCAGGAGCGGCTGGACAAGATCGTGGTGCTGATCGCCGCCAACATGGTGGCCGAGGTGTGCTCCGTCTATGTGCTGCGCGTTGACAACACCCTCGAGCTCTACGCCACCGAAGGCCTCAACCGCGAGGCCGTGCACCACACCGTACTCAGCGCCCATGAGGGCCTGGTCGGCCTTGTCGCCAGCGAGGCGACGCCGCTCAACTTGAACGACGCGCAGAGCCATCCGGCCTTCTCGTTCCGCCCGGAGACCGGCGAAGAGATCTATCACTCCTTCCTCGGCGTGCCGATCCTGCGCGCCGGCAACACGCTCGGCGTGCTGGTGGTGCAGAACCGCGCCAAGCGCACCTATGTCGAGGAGGAGCTCGAGGCGCTGCAGACCACCGCCATGGTGCTGGCGGAGCTGATCGCGTCAGGCGAATTGTCCGCGCTGGCCCAGCCGGGCCTGGAGCCGGCCGCGCGCCATTCGACGCAGAAGGCCGGCGCGATCCTCTCGGAAGGCATTGCGCTCGGCCATGTCGTGCTGCACGAGCCGCGCGTCGTCATCAAGGACTACATTGCCGAGGACCTGCCGAAGGAAATCAAGCGGCTCGACACCGCGCTGGCCAAGCTGCGCTCGGATCTCGACCGCATGCTGGAGCGCGGCGATGTCGCCGAGGGCGGCGAGCACCGCG
The DNA here is from genome assembly GCF_028128665.1 of Bradyrhizobium sp. CCBAU 45384. Classification (NCBI taxonomy): domain Bacteria; kingdom Pseudomonadati; phylum Pseudomonadota; class Alphaproteobacteria; order Hyphomicrobiales; family Nitrobacteraceae; genus Bradyrhizobium; species Bradyrhizobium sp. CCBAU 45384. The sequence continues at coordinate 46,481 of NZ_LBIZ01000120.1, read as the reverse complement.
ACGTGCTCGAAGCCTACCGCATGTTCGCCAACGATCAGGGCTGGTCGCACAAGCTCCACGAGGCGGTCGCCACCGGCCTCACCGCGGAAGCCGCCGTCGAGCGCGTCCAATCCGACACCCGCGCCCGCATGCTGCGCTCCACCGATCCATACCTGCGCGATCGCCTGCATGACCTGGAAGACCTCGGCTACCGCCTGATGCGGCAGCTGGTCGGCCAGGACCACGCGCCTTCGCGCGAACAATTGCCCGACAATGCCATCGTCATCGCGCGTGCGATGGGCCCGGCGGCACTGCTCGATTACGACCGCAAGCGCCTGCGCGGCATCGTGCTGGAGGAAGGCACCGCCAACTCCCACGTCTCGATCGTGGCCCGCGCGCTCGGCATTCCCGCGGTCGGCGAAGTGCCGAATGCGCCCGGCATTGCCGATCCAGGCGATGCCATCATCGTCGACGGCACCTCGGGCGCGATCTATGTGCGCCCGTCGCAGGAGATCGAAGCAGCCTATGCCGAACGGGTGCGCTTCCGTGCCCGCCGCCAGGCGCAATATCTGGCGCTGCGCGACCGGCCCTGCGTCACCAAGGACGGCGAGAAGGTCGAGCTCCTGATCAATGCGGGCCTTGCCATCGACCTGCCGCATATCGACGACACCGGCAGCGCCGGCATCGGCCTGTTCCGCACCGAGCTGCAATTCATGGTGGGACAGAGCCTGCCGCGCACCAGCGACCAGCTCGCGCTCTACCGCGCCGTGCTGGACGCCGCAGGCCCCAAGCCCGTCACCTTCCGCACCCTCGACATCGGCGGCGACAAGGCGCTGCCCTATATGGAGACGGTGATCGAGGAGAATCCCGCGCTCGGCTGGCGCGCGATCCGGCTCGGACTGGACCGTCCCGGCCTCTTACGCGGCCAGATCCGCGCGTTGCTCCGCGCCGGCGGCGGCCGCGCACTGCGGATCATGTTCCCGATGATCACGGAGGTCGCCGAATTCGATTCGGCGAAGGCGCTGGTCGAGCGCGAGCTGACTTATTTGCGCCAGCATGGCCACACCCTGCCGGAGCGCATCGACATCGGCACCATGGTCGAGGTGCCCGCCCTGCTCTACCAGCTCGACGAACTCCTGAAGAAGGTCGACTTCATCTCGGTCGGCTCCAACGATCTGTTCCAGTTCCTGTTCGCGGTCGACCGCGGCAATGCCAAGGTCTCCGAGCGCTTCGACACCATGTCGACGCCGATCCTGCGCGCGCTGCGCGACATCGCGCAAAAAACGCTGGCCGCGAAGAAATCGCTGTCGCTCTGCGGCGAGATGGCCTCGAAGCCGATCGGCGCGCTGGCGCTGCTGGCGATGGGCTACCGCTCGCTGTCGCTGTCGGCGACCGCGCTCGGCCCGGTCAAGGCGATGGTGATCGACCTCGACGTCAACAAGGCCGCAGCCATGCTTGGACCCCTGCTGGATGCACCTAGCGGCAGCGTTTCGATCCGGCAGAAGCTGACGGAATTTGCCGAGGCCGAGGGCCTGGCGTTGTAGCGGACCTGCCGCTCGCCGTCGCCGCCTCGCTTCCCTCCGCCATTCGAGACTGAACCATGTCGTCACTCCCCGAAGCCAAACTGGACCTCCTGCTCGCGCATCACGCGTCCCTCGAGGCCGAGTCGCTCGGACAGCTCTCCTCCGAGCGCTACGTCCAGGTCACGCGCGAGCTCGCCGAGATCACCCCGCTGATCGAGGCGGTGAAGACGTATCGCTCTGCCGTCAGGGAGCTCGCCGACACCGAGGCGCTGATCGCCGATCCCGCGACCGATGCCGAGATGCGCAGCATGGCCGAAGCCGAGCGCGACGAGCTCAATCCGAAGATCGAGGAGCTCGTCCAGAAGATCCGCATCGCGCTGCTGCCCAAGGACGCCATGGACGACCGCAACGTCGTGCTGGAAATCCGCGCCGGCACCGGCGGCGACGAGGCCTCGCTGTTCGCCGGCGATCTGTTCCGGATGTACGAGCGCTTCGCCGCCCTGCAGGGCTGGAAGGTCGAGGTGATCTCGGCGAGCGAAGGCACTGTCGGCGGCTACAAGGAAATCATCGCGGAGGTGCAGGGCCGCGGCGCGTTCTCGAAGCTGAAATTCGAATCCGGCGTGCACCGGGTGCAGCGCGTGCCCGACACCGAGACGCAGGGGCGCATCCACACCTCGGCGGCCACCGTCGCGGTCCTGCCCGAGGTCGAGGATGTCGACGTCGACATCAAGAACGAGGATCTGCGCATCGAGACCATGCGCGCGCAAGGCGCCGGCGGCCAGCACGTCAACAAGACGGAATCGGCGATCCGCATCACCCATATTCCGACCGGCATCGTAGTGATGATGCAGGACAGCCGCTCGCAGCACAAGAATCGCGCCTCGGCGATGAACATCCTGCGCTCGCGCATCTACGATGCCGAGCGGCAGCGCGTCGATGCCGCACGTTCGGCCGAGCGTAAGGAGAAGGTCGGCTCCGGCGACCGCTCCGAGCGCATCCGCACCTATAATTTCCCGCAAGGCCGCGTCACCGACCACCGCATCAATCTGACGCTCTACAAGCTGCCGCAGGTGATATCAGGCGAAGCGCTCGGCGAACTCACCGATGCGCTGACCACGGAGCACCAGGCCGCGCAGCTCGCCGCACAGGGCGCAGCGGCCTGACAGGCCGCGGGGCGTTCAGGCCTCGCCGGGCGCTCCGAAGGATTTCAACAGACGGCTCAGCGCCGGGCTCGCGGCGCGGCGGAGCTCCTCGAGGTTCTTGCGCGAGAGCGCCTGGAGCTTCTGCTCGCCTTTTTTCGTCAGCTTGAGATGCACGCGCCTGGCATCCTCCGGATCGGCGAGGCGAGCGACAAGGCCCTGCTTTTCGAGGCGATTGATCAGCTCGACAGCGGAGTGATGCCGGATCAGCAGAAATTTCGCGACGTCGCCGACGGTTGCCGGTCCCGGGCGGACAAAGCCCTTGATGCCGAGCAGCGCCTGATGTTGCGTCGGCGTCAATCCCTGTACGGCGGCGGCCGCCTCGCTGAATGCCAGAAAGCTTCGGATCTGGTAGCGAAACTGCGCCAGTGCTGCGTAATCGGAGTCACGCATCGTGCTGCGCCTCGCCGATGCCACCACCTTCAACCGCCGCGCCCTCTTGGCTTGAGCCATGCCTGCCTCGACCATGCCGCCCGCCGTCGCGGGAGGCTTAGCCTAAAGTAGCAAGCGGCCGTAGCCGGACCAACCGGCCGACGTCACGGATGCACAGCTATCCGATGGGGATGTCCCTCCTGCGCTGCGCGGTGATCAAGCGCGCTCGTTTCCGTTGACGCAAGCAAGGCAGCCGATCTATCCACGATGCCAGGCAGGATGGTTCCCCTTGGCGACAGGCTTTGATCCCGGACAGAGCATCGAGAGCGCGCGACGTGCGCTGTCGGCGCTGCTGCAATCGGCCGGCGTCGAGGAGCCGTCCCTCGATGCGCGCCTGCTTGTTGGCGCTGCACTGGGGCTCGATCTGACCGGCCTGATCACGGAGGCGGCGCGACCGCTCACGCCAGAGGAGGCAGCGCGGCTCGAAGGTTACGCGCAGCGAAGGCTCGCACATGAGCCGGTCGCCCGCATTCTCGGCATCAGGGAATTCTGGGGTCTGCCGTTTCGTTTGTCGGAAGCAACCCTGGTCCCCCGACCCGATACCGAGACGGTGGTCGAGCGTGCACTCGAGCATTTTCGCGAGCTCGGTCGCTCTCATCCGCCTGTTATCGCCGATATCGGCACCGGATCGGGCGCGATCCTGCTTGCGCTGCTGCACGAGATTCCCGAAGCCTTTGGTGTCGGCACCGATCTCAGCCTGACCGCGCTTCATACCGCCAGGGTCAATGCCGCCGCCCTCAGCCTTGCCCACCGCGCCAGCTTCGTCGCCTGCTCGTATGCGGCGGCCCTTCGCGGCCCGTTCGATCTGATCGTGTCCAACCCGCCCTATATTCCCGCAGGGGAGATTCCGAAATTGGGCATCGAGGTCCGCGAGTACGATCCGCACCTGGCGCTTGATGGCGGCAATGACGGATACGATGCCTACCGTGCCCTGATTCCCCAGGCAGCCGGCCTGCTCACCCCCGGCGGGGCGCTGATCGTCGAGGCCGGCCAGGGACAGGCGCCGATGATTGAAACCTTAATGGCAGCTGCCGCGTTATCGATCGACCGGCCCCCCAAGGCTGACCTGGCGGGCATTCCCAGGGCCGTCTCGGCCCGAAAAATGCCCCCATAAAAGCCGGATTGGGCTCGAAAAACCTCTTGGAATATCCCGTGGGAACGACTACGTTCCGGTCAACACATCGGTGCCGGCCCCGTAGACCAACGGGCGAAAGCCGGGCTCTCGGGCGAGAGCTTTACTGATTATAGGTTCCAAGCCGCAGGTCCTGTTGAGCGCGATGGCCAGTAGAGCTGCGCTGCTCTCCGACCGCAACGTGAACGAAAGCCTGATATTGCGCTTGAAGACTTACGCAACAAAGCTGGGCTTGTTTCGGCAGGCGATATGAATGGGTTCGCTGGCAATAGATGCTGGCGGGTGGGGAACGCGTCTTTGTTGAACGCGACGGCCGACGAACATTGGCAGGGTTCAAACCGCCCTTGCGCGCGGTGCGCGCGAGGCCTGTGAACCCTTGTCGTCAGTCGCTCCTAGCAATCAGTAATGCGTGCAACCTCTAGGGCTGGAATTAAAGGCAGGACATGAGAAACGGTCAGAACAAGCAGCGGATGCGCAACCGCAACAACAACAATAACAACAACCGACGCGGCCAGAACCCGATGACCCGGGTCTACGAATCGAACGGCCCCGACATCAAGATCCGCGGCACTGCCTCCCACATCGCCGAAAAATATCTTCAGCTGGCGCGCGACGCCCGCTCCTCGGGCGACCCGGTTGCCGCCGAAAACTACTACCAGCATGCCGAGCACTATTTCCGCCTGATCGCGGCGGCCCAGGAGCAGTTCCGCCAGAGCCAGCAACCGCGCGGCGACGAGCCCGTCAGCACCAGCAGCGATGACGGCGAGGACGACGGCGATAATTTCTCGGCCTTCGGCCAGGAGCCGGGTTTCGTTCCGCAGCCGCCGCAGCAACAGCCCTTCATGCGCGACCGCGACGGCCAGCGCGATCACCAGCGTGACTACCAGCAGCGCGACAACCAGCAGCCCTATCAGCGCGATCAGCAACCGCGCGAGCATCGCGAGCGCGACCATCGTTCGCAGCCGCAATATCATCAGCAGCCGCAGCCGCAGAACCAGCCGCAACCTGTCGTCGCCGATGCCGGCAGCGTCGATCGCCTGCCGTCCTTCATCACCGGCGCGCAGCCGCAGACCAACGGGGCGCCCGGCGGCTTCGAAGGTGGCAATGGCGGCGGGGGCGAGCGTTATCCGCGGCGACGCCGCCGGCCGCATGGTGGCCCGCGTCCCGAGCGCGAGGCCGCTCCGGCCGCGACCAGCGACGATCTCGCCCCGGGCGAGTAAGCCACACTTCCGATCGTGATGGATTGCAATCGTCCCGGCCTCGCCGGGACGATTCGTTTTCAGCCCCGCCTCACCGTGGTCGAGGACGGCACCAGCACCGGCTTCGCCAGCGAGGGAATCAGCCTGGCACGTTCGCGCTTGGCGGGGATCGCGCGATAGACCTGCTTGGTCGCTTCGACGATGTGGACGCCGGCGAAGGGCAGCGACAGCGCCGCTCCAGCCCGCTCCCACATCTGCGCTGACTTCAGCACCCAGCGGCCGGCATAAGGCGGCATGAACAGCGCCTCGCCCCAGCCGGTCGGCGTGAACCAGGTCTGGCGCAACAGGTCCGTGATCTGCGAGCGCGAATAGGGACGGCCGTGGCCGAACGGCGTGTTGTCGCTCCGCGTCCAGACGCCGCGCCTGTTCGGAATCACCGCGATGACGCGCCCTGAGGGCGACAGCACCCGCCACACCTCGCGCAGCAGCGCGGCCGGATCGTCCGACATCTCCAGCGCATGGATCAGCAGGATGCGGTCCACCGCAGCGTCGGGAAGCGGCAGCGAGAACTCATCGACCAGCGCGGCCAGCGCGGGCCGCCCGGTCGGCCATTTGAGCACGCCCTGCGCTGCCGGCATGAAGGCGATACAGCGCTCCGCGTCCTCGCGGAACAATCCGAGATAGGGCGTGGGGTAGCCGATACCGAGCACGCGCTGGCCCTCGGCGCCCGGCCAGCGTTCCCTGATGCCGCGATTGATCATCTGCCGCGCCACGATGCCGAGACGGCGGGAATAGAATTCTCTGAGGTCGACGACGTCGATGGTCATGAGGGCAATGTAACATGCGCTGGGGCGCGGCTGCGCGCCCAATATTGCATTGCCTGCGCAACGTTAACGCCATATTTGTCTGGCGGGGCTGAGCGCGATGGAGATGTCATGGCCGCCGAAATTCGTACTTTCACCTGTTTAAACGACAATTTCGGTTATCTGATCCACGATGTGGAAACCAAGGCAACCGCGTCGATCGACGCCCCCGAAGCCGGCCCCATCATCAAGGCGCTGGAGCGTGAGGGCTGGCAGCTCACCGACATCCTGATCACCCATCATCACGGCGATCATGTCGGCGGGGTCGCCGAGCTCAAGCAGAAATACAATTGCCGCGTCGTCGCGCCGCATGACAAGACGACGAAGATCGCCAATGTCGATCTGCGCGTTGCCAATGCCGACGTGGTCAAGGTCGGCTCGTTGCTGGGGCGCGTGCTGGAAACGCCCGGTCACACGCTCGATCACATATCCTACGTGTTCGATACCGAGAAGACGCTGTTCGCCGCCGACACGCTGTTCTCGATCGGCTGCGGCCGGGTGTTCGAGGGCAACTATCCGATGATGTGGGACTCGCTCTTGAAGCTGCGGGCGCTCCCCGACGACTTCAAGCTCTATTGCGGCCACGAATACACGGCGTCCAACGTCAAATTCGCACTCACCGTTGAGCCCGACAATGCGGCGCTGCAGGCACGGGCGGCCGAGGTTGCGAAGCTGCGGGCGGAGAACAAGCCGACGATTCCCTCGCTGCTTGGAGATGAGAAGCGAGCAAACGTGTTCCTGCGCGCTGATGAACCGGCGGTCGCAGCCAGGCTTCACATGAAGGGCGCGGATGCCGCCGCAGTGTTCGGCGAGTTGCGCGAGCGCAAGAACAAGTCCTGACGCAAAGTCTTGAACAATAAATCCTGCCGGGGATCGATGCCGACCGCAGCCGAGATCATCGCGCGCCTCGAACTCCGCCCGCATCCCGAGGGCGGCCATTACCGCGAGACCTTTCGCGACCAGGCCACCGACGCGAACGGCCGGTCACGCTCGACGCTGATCTACTTCCTACTGGCGCGCGGCGAGCGCTCGCACTGGCATCGGATCGATGCGGTCGAGACCTGGCACTATTATGCCGGCAGCCCCTTGATGCTGCGCATCGCCCATGAGGGCTGCTCCCAGCACGAGGTGCGGCTCGGCACCGATCTCGTCAGCGGCGAGCGGCCGCAGGCCATCGTGCCGGTGCACGCCTGGCAAATGGCGGAGACCACTGGCGAGTGGACGCTGGTCGGCTGCACCGTGGCGCCGGCGTTCGAGTTCGCAAAGTTCGAGCTCGCGCCGAAAGGCTGGGAGCCGTAGTCGCAATCTGAAATCGGGTGGGTTCGATCCGCGGCACGTCTTAGGACAGCGCTTCCAGTCAACAGGAGCGCACGATGCACGGAACACTCGGTTCAGCCGCCGTCCAGATCGACCCGGCCATTTTGTATTTCGGAACGCCGGTCGTCCTGATCGGATCGACCAACGACGACGGCACTCACAATCTCGCACCGATGTCCTCGGCGTGGTGGGTCGGATGGCGCTGCATGCTCGGGCTCGCGCGCAACTCAAAAACAACCGAGAATATGATTCGTACCGGCGAATGCGTGCTCAATCTGCCGTCGGCAGATCTTGTCACCGCCGTCGACCGCCTCGCCCGCACCACGGGCTCGAATCCCGTGCCGCCTGGCAAACTCTATCGCGGCTACCGGCACGTGAAGGACAAGTTCAGCCTTAGCGGCCTGACGGCGTTGCCGGGCGAAACGGTCAGCGCACCGCGTGCGGCCCAATGCCCGGTGCAGATGGAGGCGAAGGTCGCCTACGTGCATGAAATGGCGCAGGATGATGCGGTCTGGCGCGGCAATCTCGCCGCGATCGAGCTCCGCGTCACCCGTGTCCATGCGCATCCCGATATCATGATGGACGGCGCGAGCAATCGCATCGACCCGGACAAATGGCGGCCGCTGATTCTCAGCTTCCAGGAATTCTACGGCCTGACGCCGCAACGCTTGCAGCGCTCCGAGCTCGGACAGATTCCGGAAACGATGTATCGGCCGCCTGGCTGGCAGCCGGCGCCTTGACGCGCCTCATCGCTTCCGCAGCACCATGTCCTTCGCCGCGATCAGGCCGCCGCCGGCGATCAAGATCGCGGCAATGGCGATGTTGGCGCTGGCTTTGGCAAAGCCGGCGGCGATGAGGAAGCCGGTCGAGAGCAGCGGCGTCGCATAGGAGGCGGCGCCCAGCACGCGGATGTCACCGCGCTTCATGCCGACGTCCCAGGCGTAGAAGGCAGCACCGACCGGGCCGATGCCGAGCCCGATCACGGCGAGCCATTGCAAAATGGTCTCCGGCCATACCGTGGTCTCGAGCAGACCATGCATCAGCGCGGCGAGCGCTGACGTGGCGAGACAGAAGCCGGCGACTGCATCGGTCGGCACGGCCTTCAATCGCCGCGACAGCACCGAATACGTCGCCCAGACGAAGGCGGCGATGAAGGCCGCGATCAATCCCGGCACCGCACCCGGCGCGAAGCCTGACGTATTGCCGGCAAACAGCAGCACCGTGCCGACGAGGCCGAGCACCGCACCGACGATGTGATGCACGGCGAGCCGCTCGCCCGGCAGGAAGGACGAGAACAGCACGATCAGCAGCGGCCACATGTAATTGAGAAGGCCCGCCTCGGCGGGCGGGGCAAAGCGCAGCGCGAGGAAATACAGTGCGTGATAGCCGAACAGGCCGCCGACGCCGACGACCCACACCACCAGCGGCTGCCGCAGGCTCTTTGCAGCATCACCGCGGCCGATCCAGGTGAGGAGCCCAACGAGGCCGCCGATCGCGAACGTCATGGCGGCGAGCTGAAAGGCCGGAATCTTGCCGGTTGCCACCGTCATCACTGACAGCAGCGACCACATCAGAATCGCGGTCAATCCGATCAGTGTGGCAGTACGCGGGGTCATCGATCAAAGGCTCTGAGGACGCTTATGCCCGGCGCGAGGCCGGGCATTTGCGTCTTCACTATCGCCTTGTCGCGGCTGGCGCTACAGGCTTGATATCCCTATCAGGCCTGATACTGGCCGCCATTGATGGACAGCGTCGAGCCGGTGATGAAGCCGGCTTCGTCGGCCGCGAGGAACACGACCGCGCGGGCGATCTCCTCCGGTTCGCCGAGCCGGTTGACCGGAATCTGCGGAATCACGTTCTTCTCCAGGACGTCCTTCGGCACGGCCTGCACCATCTCGGTGTTGATGTAGCCGGGGCAGATCGCATTCACGGTGATGCCGCCCTTGGCGTTCTCGAGCGCGAGCGCCTTGGTGAAGCCGATGTCGCCGGCCTTCGCCGCGGAATAGTTGACCTGGCCGAACTGGCCCTTCTGGCCGTTGATCGACGAGATCGAGATGATGCGGCCGAACTTGCGCGAACGCATGCCCTCGATCACCTGCCGCGTCATGTTGAACAGCGAGCCGAGATTGGTGTTGATGACGGCGTTCCACTGCTCGAGCGTCATCTTGTGGAAGGCGGTGTCGCGCGTGATGCCGGCATTGTTGACGAGCACCTCGACCGGCCCGAGATCGGCCTCGACCTTCTTTACGCCCTCGGCGCAGGCATCGAAGCTGCTGACGTCCCATTTGTAGACGGCAATACCGGTCTCGGACTTGAACTTCTCCGCCGCCGCGTCGTTGCCGGCGTAGCTCGCCGCGACCTTGTAGCCGGCCGCCTTCAGCGCCTTGCTGATCGCAGCTCCAATGCCCCGCGTACCACCCGTCACCAATGCAACTCTTGCCATATCGTATTCCTTCCCTTGGACTCTTCGGACGTTTCTGAGCGATCGTTTTTAGCGATGGATTATGCGGTTGGTTTGACGGACATCAAGAACAAAACGCCCGGCGTTGAGCCGGGCGTTTGTATTTAGTCGAGGCTGGCGCGGTTGCGAAGAATATTTGATTTGCAACCGCCGCCTTTTTAATCGCGTGCATCGCACTCTGCCTGCGTGTGCAGCGCACCCGTCAGTCAAGTGTCAGTTTCAGTCTCGCGCGAGACACATTGCGATGCCCATGCCACCGCCGATGCACAGCGTGGCGAGGCCCTTCTTGGAATCGCGCTTCTGCATCTCGTGCAGGAGCGTCACCAGCACGCGCGCGCCGGAAGCGCCGATCGGGTGACCGATCGCGATCGCGCCGCCATTGACGTTGACCTTGGAGGTATCCCAGCCGAGGTCCTTGTTGACGGCGCAGGCTTGCGCCGCGAACGCCTCGTTGGCCTCGATCAGGTCGAGATCGCCGACGCTCCAGCCGGCCTTTTTCAACGCAAGGCGTGAGGCCGGGATCGGGCCGGTGCCCATGATCTTCGGATCGACGCCGGCGTGCGCCCAGGACACGATGCGCGCGAGCGGCTTCTTGCCTTCCTTGGCCGCCTGCTTTGCGGTCATCAGCACCACGGCAGCGGCGCCGTCATTGATGCCGGATGCGTTGCCGGCCGTCACCGTGCCGTCCTTCTCGAAGGCCGGGCGCAGCTTGCCCATCGCATCGAGGGTTGCGCCGTGGCGTGGATATTCGTCGTCGCTGACGACCACGTCACCCTTGCGCGTCTTGATGGTGACCGGAACGATCTCGTCCTTGAACTTACCGGCCTTCTGCGCGGCCTCGGCCTTGTTCTGCGAAGCGACTGCGAACTCGTCCTGCTGGGCGCGGGTGATCTGGAATTGCTTGGCCACGTTCTCGGCGGTGTTGCCCATGTGGTAGCCGTTGAAGGCATCCCACAGGCCGTCCTTGATCATGGTGTCGACGAATTCGAGCGCTCCCATCTTGACGCCGCCGCGCAGGTGCTGGGCGTGCTGGGCCATGCTCATGGATTCCTGGCCGCCGGCGACCACGATGTCGGAATCGCCGTTCACCAGCGCCTGATAGCCGAGCGCCACGGAGCGCAGGCCTGAGCCACAGAGCTGGTTGACGCCCCAGGCCGGGCTGTCGACCGGGATACCGGCCGCGATCGAGGCCTGCCGGGCGGGGTTCTGGCCCTGACCCGCGGTCAGGATCTGGCCCATGATGACTTCCGAGACCCGGCCGGGCTCGATGCCACCTCGCTCCAGCGCCGCCTTGATGGCGACGGCGCCGAGGTCGTGTGCGGGAAGGGTCGCGAAGGCTCCGTTGAAGCTTCCGACCGGGGTGCGGGCGGCGCTGACGATGACGACATCGTCTGACATGGGCATCTCCTGGGGCTTGAGGTTCTGTGTCGAGGGGGCGGGCGGGCGCAGGAAAAGGCCCGTCAGTCTCGTCCGGCATCCTGTTAACGTCGTTGAGGCATGTCAATGCCGCACCGCATTCAAAATAGCGTTCCTGGTGCTTTCGCAAGCAAGTTTTTGCTGCGCAATTAACCGTGCCGCACAAAACGGTGGCGTGCCCCCGTTGAAAATGCTTACTTTGTTGCGTTGCGTACTCGTCCCGCCCTGCGGCATGGCCGCAAGGTTCCCGTTCTCCGCGCTTGCAAGTGAGAGCCCATGGCGAAATCAGACCAACCCACCACGATCAAGAAATACGCGAACCGCCGGCTCTATAACACCGGAACGAGCACCTATGTGACGCTCGAGGATCTCGCCGCCATGGTCAAGGATGGCGAAGATTTCCTAGTCTACGACGCCAAGACCGGCGACGACATCACCCGCTCCGTGCTCGCCCAGATCATCTTCGAGCAGGAGAACAAGGCCGGCCAGAACCTCTTGCCGACCACCTTCCTGCGTCAGCTGATCCGCTTCTATGGCGACAGCATGCAGATGGTGGTGCCGAAATATCTGGAGCAGTCGATCGCGACGCTGACCCAGGAGCAGGAGAAGTTCCGCAAGCAGATCGCCAACACGCTATCAGGCACGCCCTTCGCGCCGCTGGAAGAGCAGGTCCGCCGCAACATGGAGCTGTTCCAGCAGACGTTCTCGATGTTCAAGCCATTTGCGACGCCTGCGCGATCGGCCACTCCGGAACCGGAGCCCGACGCGAATGCCGAGCCCGCCAAGGACACCAACATCGACGACCTGCGCCAGCAGATGAAGGACATGCAGGAACGCCTCGAGCGGATGTCGAAGAAGGACGAGTAGTCTCTCGTTCGCACTGGCGCGTCCGCGAGCCGCGGGCGCGCGTACTGCAAATCAATAGCGGCATCGCCAGCAGCGCGCCGCCATGCCGGCCAAGGCCGGAGCCACCATGTCCGATCGCACCACACATTGGCAGAATGTCTACGCCACCAAGGGTGAGACCGAGGTCAGCTGGTTTCAGGACAGCCCGGCGATCTCGCTCGAGATGATCCGCGCGGCCAGTCCGGATCACACCGCCGGCATCATCGACATTGGTGGTGGCGCGTCGCGGTTGGTTGATGCACTGCAGCAACACGGCTATCGCGACATTGCGGTGCTGGATCTCTCCGCAAATGCGCTCGACGCGGCGAAGAAGCGAATCGGTGCGGCCGCCTCGGCGGTCGACTGGATCGTGGCTGATGTCACGATGTGGCGGCCGGCGAGGACCTGGGATGTCTGGCACGATCGCGCCGCGTTTCACTTCCTGACCGATCCGGCCGACCGCGCTGCCTATGTCGAGCGCCTGCGATCGGCGGTTGCGGCAGGCGGACAGGTGATCATCGCGACGTTCGCGCCTGACGGCCCGGAGAAATGCAGCGGCCTGCCGGTGCAGCGGCATGACAGCGCCAGCCTTTCAAGGGAGCTCGGGCCCGCGTTCGAGCTGGTCGAGACGCGCAGCGAGATGCATCCGACGCCGTGGCATTCGACCCAGGCGTTTCAGTTCAGCCGGTTCAAAAGAAGCCGTTAGACACAGGTGTCATGCCCCGGCTTGACCGGGGCATCCAGTACGCCGCAGCCCATTGAGGAATCATTGGCGCCTCTGGAATACTGGATCGCCCGATCAAGTCGGGCGATGACAGCGGAGCAAGTCGCGCTACGCCGCCAGCTTCACCGCATGGGCAAAGTCCCAATACAGCTTGCGCGCCTTGGTGTAGAACGGACCCGGCTGCAGCTCCCGCTCGTCGATGCGAATCACGGGTGCGACCTTGGCAAAGTTGCCGGTCGAGAAAATCTCGTCGGCGGCGAGAAAGTCCTGATAGCGTAGCGTCGTCTCGACCACGGTGGCGCCGTCGGCACGGAGCAGGCTGATCACGCGCTGGCGCGTGATTCCGTTGAGGAAGGTGCCGTTCGGTGCCGGCGTGAAGACGACACCGTCCTTGGCCATGAACACGTTGGAATTGCCGAACTCGGCAACGTTGCCGAGCAGGTCGAGCATCAGCGCGTTCTGGAAGCCGCGCGAGGCGGCTTCGGCAAGGGCACGCGAATTGTTCGGATAGAGGCAGGCCGCTTTCGCATCGACCGGCGCGCATTCGGCGGTGGGCCTGCGGAACGGCGACAGCGTGATCGCGCTGCCTGTCGGTTTCGGCATCGGCGCCTCGTAGATGCACAGGCACCAATTGGTGGTCTCGGGGTCGAACAGCACGCCGCCCCCGACGCCATTCTGCGCCCAATACATCGGACGGATATACAGCTCGGCATTCGGCGCGAACCGCGCGATGCCGTCATTGGCGAGCGCCAGCCAGGTGTCGGCATCGACCACCGGCTTGAGGCCGAAATTGATCGCGGATTGATTGGCGCGGGCGATGTGACGATCGAGATCGGGCGCAACGCCCTCGAACGCGCGCGCCCCGTCGAACACCACCGAGCCGAGCCAGGCGCCATGGGTACGCGGCCCCATGATCGGCACATTGCCGTCGTGCCATTTGCCTTCGAAGAAGGTCCAGCTCGGCGAATAGTCGATCGGCTTCTTGATCTCGGCCATGACAGGCCTCCCTCGAAAAATATCCGGGCACTCTTGTCCCAATTTCTAAACGATTTGCTGCGGCGAAGCATCAACTCTTGCCCCGGACGGAGGTTGAGACAACATCGCCACCAAACCGGCTATAATACCTGGATGTCACGGAGTTTCCCATGCCACTCGATCCACTCGCCAAGCGCCTGCTGACCATGATGGCCGCAGCTGCGCCGCAGGCGCGGAGCCGGCCGAGCGTCGAAGCGCGGCGGCAATCGCTGGCCAAGCTGATGCAATTTGCGCGCGCCGAGGCGCCTGATGTGAGCGCCTCCGACGGCGTGCTGCCCGGCCCCGGCGGAGAGCTGCCCTATCGACTCTATTCGCCGGCGTCTGCCGGCTCCCGCGCGCCGGGCTTCGTTTTCTTTCATGGCGGCGGGCTCGTCGCCGGCAGCATCGCGACGCATGACCGGATCGCGGCGGCGCTGGCGCATGCGACCGGCTGCCGTCTCGTGTCGGTCGACTACCGTCTCGCGCCCGAGCACAAATATCCCGCTGCCGTTGACGACGCGGTCGCGGCCACCGAATGGGTTGCGCGCGAGGCTGAAACACTCGGCATCGATGCCGAACGGCTGGTTGTCGGCGGCGATTCTGCCGGTGCCACGCTCGCAGCGATCGTCTGCCAGGAGGCGGCGCAGAGCGCCGGCCTGTCAATCGCCGCACAATGCCTGATCTGCCCGGTGCTGGATTTCGAGGAGGTATCACCTTCGCGCGAGGCCTTCGCGGAGGGACACCTGATCGACCGCGCCACCATCGAGGCTGACCTGTCCGACTATCTGCCCGAGGGCCTGGATGCCGCCGATCCCCGTATCTCGCCGCTGCGCGCGACGCGGCTCGCGGGCCTGCCGACTGCAATCATCCACACCGCTGAATTCGACCCGATGCGCGACGAGGGCAATGCCTATGCGCGCAAGCTGCTCGCCGCCGGCGTCGCGGTCGAGCACGTCTGTCATGACGGCATGGTCCACAATTTCCACGCCATGGGCGCGATTCTACCGCAGGCGCAGCTAGTGCTGTCGCAGATCGGCGAGCAGGTGCGGCGTGCGGTGGTGAAATAAGCGCTCCAATCACGCGCGTGCGTCGAGCACGGCCCGCGCCGCAGCGACATACTCCGGCCAATGCGCATCCGCATAGCGCTCGGCCTGCTCGACGCAGGTGACGTCGGACGCATGGGCTGCGGCAATCATGCGCGCGAAGCGCTCCTCGGCAACGGTAGCGTTACCAGCAGCCGGCACCGGCGCAGCGGCGACCGCCGTCGGAGCCATGGCAAGCCCGGCCAGGCCAGTGAGCAGGATGCGGCGTGACGGATTCATGGCTGGCGTCCTTCAATTGCCCTGTCGGCAGACTGGCGGGCGAGTGTGTCGGTGCGATCACGGCAGGGTAACCGCGTACATCCGCATCGTCCATGGCCCACGGATAGACCTTGACCCCACGAACGATCACGTTCCATCTAGCGAGCAATTCCGTCACCAGAGTGCCACGCGCCGGATTGTCACGTGTCTCATCGCAACCGAATTGATCGTCTGGCCTGGCGCACGATCGCGATGGGACTGCTTTGTCTGACGGCCTCGTCAGGCGCCGCCTGCGCCGCTGATGAGGAGGACACGCCGGCAAAGCCTGCCGTCCCGAATATCTATCTCGATCTCCGTACCACTTATGCGACGATCCCGGCGGGGACGTTCGGGCTCGGCTTCGGCAACAGCTCGCTCTCGGCCGCATTCGAGGCGCTGGCGGCGCAGCGCGGCGTGACCTTGCCGAGCGGCTTGCCGGCCGCAAGATCGATCGCCGTCGACCTGCCGCTGACCGTGGATGTCAGCGATCGCGTGTCGCTCTATGGCGGTGTATCAGGCTCGTCGGCGGATATCGGTGGCGGCTGGTCGTCCTTCGACATCACCAGCTGGAATATCGGCGTGCAGGCCGATCTCCATCGGCAGAACGGCGGCAAGATCCCGACCATCACACTGCAATCCACCCTGACGCAGTCGGTGCCGAACGAACAGGGCATGACGAATTCGTTCAACCACGTGCTGGAATTCGACTACGCACTGGACGAGGACGAGACGCGGGGCTGGCTTGCCGGCGTGCAATACACCCACACCGACATCGCCAGCCAGCTCGCCCGGATCAAGCCGAACACGATCCTTTATGCCGGCGGCTATTACCAATGGCCGAGCAACTGGAAATTCACCGGACGCCTCGGCGTGCAGTCGTTTGGCGGCGCGCAGCTTGCGCGCCGGACACTGGCGGAGCCCTTCACGCAGCCGATCCTGCGGCTCGACCTCGACCGCATGGACGACAATGACAACCGTCTGTTCGGCATCACCGCGCAGATCGCGTGGATGCCGAAGCCGTCCTATCAGCTGACGCTGCGCACGCCCCTTTACGCCGTGCGCAATTAGCCTCTATGACTCCGGATTATTCCGGCACCGGCACGTCGAACGTGTTCAGCGTGACCGAAACCATGCAATAGACCCCGACGAGGTAGGAGAGCTCGGCGGCGCCGTGCTCGCCGAACTCCTTCACGGCGGCGCGCCAGGTCAGCTCCGGCAGAACGCCGCCGCTGACCAGCGCGGACGCCATGTCGTAGGCGACGGCTTCCTGCTTGGTAAGATCGACCGGCCGTTGCCCGGCGACGATGGTCGCGAGCTTTTCGTCGGAGAGACCGCGCTGTTCGGCGACCAGCACATGGGCGTAGAGCTCGTAGCCGGAGCGGAAATGCGAGCCGGTGACAAGGATCGCGACCTCACGCACCGGCGCGGGCAGCAGCGGGTTCGACGCGATCGCCTTGACCAGCTCCCACACCGGCTTGCCGAAGCGCGGCTCGCGGATCCAGGGATTCCAGGGACCGAGCAGCGCGCCGTCGTCGCGCATGTTCACGAAGCCCTTGAAGTGGTCCTTGATGCCCGCTTGCATGTCGGCATAGAGCGGCTTCTGCTCGTCGCTCAGCTCTTTCGGATCGAGAATGGGAAGGCGCACGGCCGGATCTCCTCGTTGAGAAGCGGCGACCGTCGCCCGCGTGCGCTCACATGGCAAGTGAAGTTGCCGTGACGACCGTGCGATTTTGCAAGCGGTGTGGAGCGTCTCGGTGCTCCGCGCCCGGCTCAGAGCAGGAGTCGTCCGTGATCGTTCGACACCGCTCAGAACTCCAGCGGCGCGTTGTCGACGACTTCTTTCATCACGAAGAAGGTGCGGGTCTGGCGGACGCCCGGCAGCGCGATCAGCTGCTCGCCATGGATGCGGTTGAAATCTTCCATGTCGCCGACGCGGATCTTGAGGAAGTAGTCGAAATCGCCGGCGACGAGGTGGCAGTCGAGCACGAATTTCAGCCTGGCAATCGCCTGCTCGAACGTCGCAAAGCTCTCCGGGGTCGAGCGGTCGAGCACCACGCCGACCATCACCAGCGTGCCCTTGGCCACCTTCTTCGGCGCCACCATGGCGCGAACCGCGGCGATGAAGCCGTCCTCGAACAGGCGCTGGGTGCGGCGATGGCAGGTGGCGGGGCTGATCGCGACAGTTTCGGCCAGCTCGGCGTTGCTGAGCCTGCCGTTATTCTGCAGCAATCTCAACATCTTGAGGTCGATACGATCGAGTCGTGCGGACATGGAAGGAACTTCCGGATTAGGGGATATTCTCGGAAGGAATCTTAGCTTCCAGCGCATCTTTGGCAAGATTACGCGCAATATTGGTGCAATATTCGAAAGCACCTTTTTCCGGCGAATTGCTAGTCACATCCCAGCTATAACGCCATCAGGGATGATCCCATGAATCTGGACAAATTCGCGCGCTATCCGCTCACCTTCGGCCCGACCCCCATCGAGAAGCTCGAGCGGCTGTCGAAACATCTCGGCGGCAATGTCGAGATCTACGCCAAGCGCGAGGACTGCAATTCGGGCCTTGCCTATGGCGGCAACAAGCTGCGCAAGCTCGAATACATCATTCCCGATGCGATCGCCTCCAATGCCGACACGCTGGTCTCGATCGGCGGCGTGCAGTCCAACCACACCCGCATGATCGCGG
The DNA here is from genome assembly GCF_028128665.1 of Bradyrhizobium sp. CCBAU 45384. Lineage (NCBI taxonomy): Bacteria > Pseudomonadati > Pseudomonadota > Alphaproteobacteria > Hyphomicrobiales > Nitrobacteraceae > Bradyrhizobium > Bradyrhizobium sp. CCBAU 45384. Next base: position 28,311 of record NZ_LBIZ01000120.1, on the reverse strand, counting down.
CCGTCGCGGCCAAGATCGGCATGAAGTGCCGGCTGGTGCAGGAAGCCTGGGTCCCCCACGAGGACGCCGTCTATGACCGCGTCGGCAACATCATGCTCTCGCGCATCATGGGCGCGGACGTGCGCCTGGTCGACGACGGCTTCGACATCGGCATCCGCAAGAGCTGGGAGCAGGCGGTCGAGGACGTGAAGGCCGCCGGCGGCAAGCCCTACGCCATTCCGGCCGGCGCCTCCGTGCACAAATTCGGCGGGCTCGGCTATGTCGGCTTCGCCGAAGAGGTGCGCAAGCAGGAGAAAGAGCTCGGCTTCAAGTTCGACTACATCATCGTCTGCACCGTCACCGGTTCCACCCATGCCGGCATGCTGGTCGGCTTCGCCGCCGACGGCCGCGCGCGAAAGGTGATCGGCATCGATGGATCGTTCACCCCGGCGCAAACCAAGGCGCAGGTACTCTCGATCGCGCAGAACACTGCAAAACTCGTCGAGCTCGGCAAGGACATTGTTGCAGACGACGTCGTTCTGATCGAGGACTACGCCTATCCCGCCTATGGCGTGCCGTCGGAAGAAACCAAGGAGGCGATCCGCCTCACCGCACGGTTAGAAGCGATGATCACCGACCCTGTCTATGAAGGCAAGTCGATGCAGGGCCTGATCGACCTGACCAAGAAGGGCTATTTCGAGAAGGGCGCGAAGGTGCTCTACGCCCATCTCGGCGGCGCGCCTGCGTTGAACGGCTACGGATACGCGTTCCGGAACGGGTGAGAGGCTCTCCTCGCGCATCCTCACCAACGTCGTCCTGGCGAAAGCCAGTACCCATTACCCCGCCGTCAATTGTTGAAGCGCGCTGGGGCAACCAGCATGCCACGTGCCTCAGTCCGTGGTTATGAATCCCGGATCTGCGCACGCGCTTTGGGCGCGCTTGTCCGGGATGACGATGTGGGGAGATCGGGGCGCGCCTACCGCGTCCTGACGATCTGCAACAGCTCCTCGCCGTAATGCTCGAGCTTCTTGTCGCCGATGCCGGGGACATTGCGCAGCTCGTCGAGCGTGGTCGGCCAGGCCCGCACGATGCCGTCAATGGTGGCATCGTGCAGCACGACATAGGCGGGCACGCCGCGCTCGCGCGCCACATCCGAGCGCCAGGACCGTAGCCGCGCGCGCAATTCGGGATCGACATCGCCTTGTGGCGCGCCGGCAGCCGGCGCAAGGTCGCCGCGGCGGGACTTTGCGCGGCTGGAGCGGACGCGCGTGCCAGGCGCTTCCTCCCGCAACCACACCTCGGTCTCCCCACGCAGCACACCGCGCGCCGAGTCGGTCAGTTTCAGCGCGCCGAACGCCTCGCTGTCGGCGTGCAAATGGCCCATCGCCACCAGCTGCCGCAGCACGGTGCGCCACTGCTTCTCGTTGAGCTCGCGCCCGATGCCGAACACCGACAATTTGTCGTGGCCGAACTGCGTCACCTTGTCGGTCAGACGCCCGATCAGCACGTCGATCAGATGCATCGCGCCGAATCGTTGCCCGGTGCGATAGACGCAGGACAGCAGCTTTTGCGCCAGCACCTTGCCATCGCGCATCTTGGGCGGCGTCAGGCAATTGTCGCAATTGCCGCAATTCTCGGCCATCACCGTCTCGCCGAAATAGGCGAGCAGCCGCCTGCGCCGGCACTGCGCGGTCTCGGCGAGGCCGACCAGCGCGTCCAGCTTGCCGATCGACACGCGCTTGAACTCGTCCGAGCCGCTGGACTCGTCGATCATGCGGCGCTGCTGCACGATATCGGACAGCCCATAGGCCATCCACGCGGCGGACGGCTTGCCGTCACGACCGGCACGACCGGTCTCCTGGTAATAGGCCTCGATGCTCTTGGGCAGATCGAGATGGGCGACGAAGCGCACATCGGGCTTGTCGATGCCCATGCCGAAGGCGATGGTCGCGACGATGACGATGCCGTCCTCGTTGAGGAAGCGGTCCTGGTTGCGCGAGCGCACTTGGCTGTCGAGCCCGGCGTGATAAGGCAGCGCCGCAATGCCTGCGTCATCCAGCGCAGCTGCGACCTCTTCGACACGGTTGCGCGACAAGCAATAGACCACGCCGGCGTCGCCGGCATGGCGTTCCCGGATGAAATCCTTGAGCTGCGACACCGCGTTGCGCTTGTCGACGATCTCGTAGCGGATGTTGGGCCGGTCGAAGCTGGAGACGAATTGCGGGCTGTCGGTCAGCTGGAGGCGCTGGACGATCTCTTTCCGCGTCAGCTCATCCGCAGTCGCTGTCAGTGCGATGCGCGGCACATCGGGAAAGCGCTCGGCGATGACGGAGAGGCCGACATATTCAGGCCGGAAATCGTGGCCCCATTGCGAGACGCAATGCGCTTCGTCGATCGCAAACAGCGCCACCTTGGCCTGCGCCAGCATCGACAGGCAGCGCGGCGTGACCAGCCGTTCCGGCGCCACATAGAGCAGGTCGAGATCGCCGGCGATCAGACGGCGCTCGATCTCGGAGGCCTCCTGGAACGACAGCGACGAGTTCAGCGCAGCGGCATTGACGCCGGCCTCGATCAGGCCCGCGACCTGATCGCGCATCAGCGCGATCAGCGGCGAGACCACGATGCCGCAGCCTTCGCGCAGCAGCGACGGCAATTGATAGCACAACGACTTGCCGCCGCCGGTCGGCATCAGCACCAAGCAATTGCCGCCGTCGGTCACATGACGGATGATCTCGCCCTGCGCGCCGCGAAAGCCCGGCAGCCCGAACACCGAATGCAGCACCGACAGCGCATCGCGGCCATCGGCCGACACTGGCAGCGGAGAGGTGGAAGGGGCGGACATGGGCGCGTCGGGGGCTTGAGAGATTCGTCACGACGCAAGTCGCATGACGGCGGGGACGTTGCAAGACGATTTGGGCGGCAAGGCGCCGTGTTTCCCTTCTACGCCCCGATCCTGCGCAAGGCCTCGGCGACCGTCACGATCGGCATGCTGCGCTTCTCGGCCGCCTCCAGCGCGTGGTGCAGCAGGGCCGGTGTGCAGCCATAGGGGCTCGGCGCATCGACGACGTCGTGGCCGTAGAAGATCAACCAGCCACCGCTCGCAACGGCGTCGTCGAAGTAACGGTCCACCCCATCCGTATCGATCTCGCAATTGACCAGGGGCGAAGCGCGCAGGAACTGGAGATCGATCACGTCGCTGTTGACGCCGGGAAGGATGCCCCGCGCCGAGCGGAAAGTTTTGGCGAGCTGCGGCTTGCGCCAGACCGAAGCGAGGCCATAGGGATAGGCGAAATTCTCAAGCCGGATCGAGGAGTCGATGCCGCGGAAATGGCTACGGTTCAGCTCGATCTCGCGCGCCATCGCGCTCTCATCAAGATCCACCGCGCGCAGATGCGAGAAGGTATGACAGCCAATCTCGTGACCAGCCTGGTGCAGACGCACGATCGCATCGTTCGACAGGCCACGCCAATGATGGTCGGGCTGGTCGATCAGGCTGCCGGCGATATAGAACGTGCCGCGGCCGCCATGGGCTTCCAGCAACGCGGCGCCCTCGCCTGCGGCGCTATCGGGCGCGTCATCGAAGGTGAAGCTCACCATCGGTGCATGTGTCGGCAAGCGGTGCGGCGTGGCGCGGAAATGCCGGGCGAGCCGATTGCTCAAGCGTCCGTTGAGGCTTGACAGCACGAGTGCATTCCCTGTGACTCTGTATTTCTGCACTGAAACATTTGCGCGGGGTGTGACGCAAGTTTAACGCTTGGGTAATCCTAACGCGGAACCGGAGGCTCCGAGGTTAAAGGCGCGGGCAGTGGAGCATCCGCCTCCGCGCCGAGATATCGCAACCAATTGCGAAACAACGCCGCCGCGGCGCTACCGGCCGCAATATCTGTCCGCAAGGTCAGCGCAGGCAACTCGTTGGTCAGCGCCGGATGACGCTGATGCTTCGCGCGCTTCTCGAAGCGCGCGAGTTTCTCTTCGGTCGCCGCGTCGAAATAGCTCACCGGGAGGGCGGGATAGACCTCCCGCTCGCGCGCGAGATAACGACCGATGTCGCGCAGATATTCGCGCTGCAGCGACAGCGCGTCATACTCGGGATGGCCCTGGAAGAACACGAAGCGGCTGGCATATTGCCTGACGAAAACGTCGACGCCAGCTTGGGCCGACCGGGTCAGCACCTGATAGCCGGCCTGTGCGAGATCCCTCTCGGTCACCTCGTTCAGGCGCGAATGCGAGACCTTGAGCGGCGCCGGCGCATCGCGGGTCAGCGGGTCGCCGGTCACGGCCTCGCAGTCGAAGATGCCATGGCATTTCGACGGCAGCCGCTGCCGTTCAATCCGATCAAGATGCAGCACCGCGGCATGGGCGGCGAGGCACGACCAGATCGTCGAGCGCGTATTGACCCTGGCCCAGTCGATCAGCTCGGTGAGATCGCGCCAATACGGTTCCTGGTCGAGGTCGGGCGCGATGGGTTCGGCGCCTGTCACGATCAGGCCATCGAATTTCTGGTGCTTGAGATCCACCAGATCGGAATATTCGCTCTCGACATGCCATTTCGCTTCCGGCGAACGCTTCACCGACGGCAGCGAGAAGCAATGGAAGCGGATGCGGCGCGGTCCCGCGGCGGCCTGCAGCAGCTTCATGAACTGCCGCTCGGTCGCCTTCAGCGCTGCATCCGGCATGTTGTTGATCAGCCCAATGGTGAGCGCAGCACCCGCATGATCGCGCGCGAGGTCGCCCTCGGCCGGAACCAGCGCCGGGCTTGCGATCCCTTGATCCCTGGCGATCAAGATGCTCATCGGCCCGATTGCTTACTCCGCCGCCTGGAGACGCGCGGCCGGACAGGCCTTTTCCAGCGCCTGATCGATGTCCTCGATGATATCAGAGGCGTGCTCGATGCCGATCGAGAGACGGATGGTCTCCGGCAGCACGCCGGCAGCGCGCTGTTGCTCCGCCGACATCTGGCGGTGCGTGGTCGAGGCCGGATGGCAGGCCAGCGACTTGGCGTCGCCGATATTGACGAGACGCGTGATCAGCTTCAGCGCGTCATAGAAGGCCTTGCCAGCCTCCATGCCGCCCTTGATGCCGAAGGTGAACAGGGAGGAAGCGTTGCCGTCGAGATATTTCTGGACCAACGGATAATAGGGGCTATCCGGGAAGCCGGTATAGTTGACCCAGGCGACGCGCGGATCGTTGCGCAGGAATTCGGCGACCTTGCGGGCGTTCTCGCAATGGCGCTCCATGCGCAGCGCCACGGTCTCGATGCCCTGCAAAAGCAGGAAGGCGTTGAACGGCGACAGCACCGAACCCATGGTGCGCTGATAGACGCTGCGCGCGCGCTCGATATAGGCGGTCCTGCCGAAGCGCTCGGCATAGACGAGGCCGTGATAGGAGGCATCCGGCTTGTTGTAGGCCGGGAAGCGGTCGGCATGCTCGGCCCAGGGGAAATTTCCGGAATCGACGATGGCGCCGCCGAGCGTGGTGCCGTGGCCGCCCAGGAACTTGGTCAGCGAATGCACGGCGATGTCGGCGCCGTAGTCGAACGGCTTGAGCAGGATCGGCGTTGCGACGGTGTTGTCGACGATCAGCGGCACGCCATGGGCATGCGCGATTTTTGCGAGGGCCTCGATGTCGCAGACATTGCCGGCGGGATTGCCGATGGTCTCGGCAAACACGGCGCGGGTGTTCTCGTCGATCAGCCTTGCGATCGCCTCGGGCGCATCACTCTCGGCGAAGCGGCCGGTGATACCCTGCCGCGGCAGGATGTGTGACAGCAGCGTGTGGGTGGTGCCATAGAGCTGCGGCACGGAGACGATGTTGCCGCCGTGATCGGCGACGTTGACGAAAGCAAAATGCAGCGCAGCCTGGCCGGTCGCGACCGCAAGCGCGCCGACGCCGCCTTCAAGCTGGGCGATGCGCTTCTCCAGCACGGCGCTGGTCGGATTGGCGATGCGGCTGTAACGAAAACCTTCGGCCTCGAGATTGAACAGCGCGGCGCCGTGATCGGCGCTGTCGAAGGCGTAGGCGGCGGTCTGGTAGATCGGCACGGCGACCGCATGCGTGGTGGCTTCGGGCTCGTAGCCCGCGTGAATTGCGATCGTCTCGTTGCGCATCGTACCACCTCCGCAGGGGAGCGGGCCGCACTTATTGGCCTGTATGAGGCATGTGCGTTGTCCGCCGTCCCTCTGTTAGAGGCGGGTGGTAAAGCGGACAATAATTCGCTTAGAGATCGAGGAAGTAACCCTAATGGTTGTTGGTGAATTGGCTAAAATTCGAGTCAATTGGATTAACGACTGCGGCAGTTCAGTCGCCAAGCGGCCCATTTGAATTCCCGTCGGCGCCCTTCAGCAGCTCGTATTTGATCCGGCGCATCCGTGTCTGGGCTTCGAGCGGCTTGCAATAGGCCGTCGATGCCGCGAGCAGATCGATGGCCGCAAGAAGGGCATAGCGCGACGCAGTCGGCTTGAGCGCATCGGGCGCTTCGGGCACGTGCACGCCAAGTGCGATATCGGCGATCGAAGCCAACCTGCTGTGCGGCTTGGTGATCGCGACAACAAGAGCACCGTATTGCTTGGCGATAATGGCTGCCTCGATCACCTCCTTCGCCATACCGGTGGTCGAGATGGCGACCACGACATCGTCCCGGCCAAAGGTTGCGGCGATCATGCGCATCAAGCTCGGGTCGGAGCTGTGCGAGACGGCGATCCCAAGACGAAAGAAGCGATTTTGAACCTCCATCGCCGCAAGGGTCGAGCCGCCACCCACGCCGAACGCGGCAAGTTTCGAACAGCGGGAGATGGCTTCGGCAGCCCTCTCGACGTCCTCTCTCTGCAGCCCCTCTTCGGCGGCAGCAATGGCGCGGCGAATTTCCTGGAACACCGAGCGCCAGAGCGCAGGACGCGCCAGATCCGTGCCGACATGCGGAGGCAGTTCAAGGTAAATCCGCCCAACCGCCATCGCCTGGGCCAGCCTCACCTTGAGGTCACGGACGCCACGACAGCCAACGGAGCGGCTGAACCTGGTCACTGTCGGTTCACTGACGCGCGCGCTGCGCGCCAGCTCCGCATTGCTAGCGTGAATGGCAAACTCAACGTCAGCCAGCAGCGCCATGGCAACGCGCTGCTCCGAGGGACTGAGATCAGGAGCACTTTGTCTGATGACGGAGACGATATCGCCGGCCACGAAAGCGTCGCGGCGCGATGGCGTCGAGGCAGCTGTCCCAGCGGTTTTCGCCGTTTGAATTCGCTTCGCACGCGGCATGCGCGCCCTTCCTCAGGTCGGATTAACCTGCGCCTTGGCCCGGAGATCGCCGTAAGAAACCTTCAGTGTCGACCGGTTCAGCTAATGGCGGGTGAGCAATTCCTGGCAATTTTTCGCTTGAAACTTAGCATAATCTGCCTGTAACTTTCAAACAAACGATAACGGGCCGCCCGATCAAATCCGGAAGGGCGCATCCCCCGCACGTCGAGGCAGGCGGCGGAAACAAGCTGGGAGGGGCGATCATGAGATGCGACCTCAGTATATTGATGCGCGGCGCGGTCGGGATCGCCACCGCATTGTTTCTGAACGCACAGGCCAGCGCGGCCACCCTGCTTCGCGAAGCCACCATCGGCGAACCGCCGCCACTCGATGTCATGCTGACGACAGCCGACGTCGCCTCCGTCATCGGCCGTCACATCTTCGAAACATTATATGCGCTGGACTCGACCTATACGCCACGCCCGCTGCTGGCCGAGAGTGATCGCGAGGAAGACGGCGGCAAGACCATCGTCATCAAGCTCCGCGAGGGCGTCCCTTTCCACAACGGCAAGGAAATGACCGCCAAGGATGTGGTCGCTTCGATGACGCGGTGGGGCAGTGTCGGCGCGCGCGGCAAGCTCCTGATGGCCGCAGCCGTCTCGGTCGAGGCGACTGGAAAGTATGAGGTCACGCTGAAGCTATCGGCGCCCAACGGCGCCTGGAAGACTCTCATTGCGGACGTCAATGGTGGCCTTGCGATCTATCCGGAAGAGATCGCCGCCAACGCAGGCAACAAGCCGATCGAGCAGAAGGACTATATCGGCACCGGGCCTTACAAATTCGTGGAGTGGCGGCCGAACCGCTATGTCGAGGTGGAGAAATTCGATGGCTACAAGCCGGTGAAGGAAAAGGGCGACGGCTTCGCCGGCGCCCGCGTCGCCAATTTCGACAAGATCCGGTTCATTCCGGTCCCGGACGTCGGCACCCGCGTCAGCGGCGTGCAGGCCGGCGACTACGATTACGCGGAAATGATCTCCGGCGATCTGTACGAATCCCTGAGCAAGGACCCGTCGGTTCAGGTGCAGCGTACCAACGCGCCGATCTTCGGCCTTTTCTTCATGAATTCGAAGCAGGGAATCCTGAAGGACAATTACAAGCTCCGCCGCGCCATCCAGACCGCGCTGGACAAGTCGCAGGCCCTGCGCGTCGCCTTCGGCTCCAAGGAGCTGTGGAATGCCGAAGGGTCGATCTTTCCCAAGGGCACGCCCTGGTACTCGGCAGAAGGCGTGTCCGGCTACAGCCCCCACGATCCCAAGAAGGCCAAGGAGCTCGCCAAGGAGGCGGACTACACGGGGACTCCGATCCGCCTGCTGGTCTCGACGAACTATCAGGCGCACTATGATGAAGCCTCTGTCTTCACGCGCCAATTGGCAGACGCCGGCATCAATGTTCAGATGATGGTCGTCGATTGGGCGACGCTTCTGAAGATGCGAGGCCAGCCGGAACAGTGGGACATCTTTGTCACCCACCATTCCTTCTCGCCCGATCCGCTGCTCTTCACCTTCCTGAATGCGAGCTATCCCGGATGGTGGGACAGCCCCGAGATCAGCTCGCTTCGAGTCGAGCTGATCAGATCGACCGATCCGGCCGCACGCAAGGCGACATGGGACAAGATCCAAGCGCTGATCTACGACCAGGTTCCGGTGATGAAAGTAGGCGATGCCTACACCTATGACATCGCGTCTCCCAAGCTGAAGGGACTGAACCCGAATGGTCCCGCATTCTGGAATGTGTCCACGAAGTAAGGACGGGCAATGAGACCACCGGGAATGTCCAGCGCCGCCAGCGCGCATCGCCGCCGCTGATCGGCCGCACGATCGCATGTGGTCTTACTCACTCAAGCGCGCGGCAACGACGGCGGTGACGCTTCTGGCGGCGTCCGTCATCATCTTTGCCTTCATCCATATCGTCCCGGGCGATCCCATCTACGTTCTGCTCGGTGACACCGCGACGCCCGATCAGATCGACGCCCTCCGACACCAGCTCGGCCTCGACCAACCGATCGTCCTGCAATATCTGACCTGGATCGGCCACGTGACCGAGGGCAATCTCGGGCGGTCGATCTTCTTCCAGGCGCCGGTGTTGTCGGTCATTGCCGATGGTGCCGAGACCAGCGCCTTGCTCGCCACCATGACGATGATCTGGGTTACGCTGATCGGCGTGCCGATCGGCATGATCGCGGCGGTCCGGCACGGCACCTGGCTCGACCAGGGACTATCAGGCGCGGCGATGCTGATGGCCTCGATTCCCACGTTCTGGGTCGGGCTGTATTTGATCCTGATCTTCGCCGCGTGGCTCGGCTGGTTTCCGAGCTCCGGCTATCCATCGATTTTCGAAGGCGGCATCGTCAATCTCCGCTATCTCGTCCTGCCGAGTCTCGCGCTTGCGGCGCCGAATGCCGCGTTGATTCTGCGGCTGACCCGCGCCAGCATGCTCGACGTCTCCCGCGAGGATTACGTGCGCACGGCGCGTGCAAAGGGCATCCGCCCCTGGCAGGTCGTGACCCGGCACATTCTGCGCAACGCGCTCCTCGCGGTGGTCTCGGCATTCGGCTTCACTTTCGCGGCGCTGCTGTCCGAAGCCGTGGTGACTGAAACCGTGTTTGCCCTGCCGGGTATCGGCCGCCTCGTCGTTCAGTCGATCCTCCGCCGGGACTATCCAGTGATCCAGGGCGTCATTCTGGTCATCGTCGTCGTGTATCTCCTGGTCAACCTGATCGTCGATCTGAGCTATCGCCTGCTCGATCCCAGGGTCGAACTGCAATGAGCCGTGAGGGCGCAATCTTCTGGCTGAAGCCGTTCATCGCGCGACCGATCGCACTGATGGGGCTCGGCATCCTGCTGGCGACCGTGCTCGCCGCGACTTTCGCGCCCTGGCTCGCACCTTACGATCCCTACGCCATCGATCCGTCGATCCGTCTGACACCTCCAAACGCGCTTCATTGGTTCGGCACCGACCAATTCGGCCGGGACACCTTGTCGCGCGCCATCCAGTCGGCGCGCATGGCGTTGCTGATCGGTTCGGGCGTGGTCATGTTCGCGCTTGTCACAGGCGTGCCGATCGGCGTGCTGTCAGCCCTGTTCCCCCGGCTCGGCCATGTGCTGATGCGCATGGTCGATGTGCTCATGGCGTTTCCGAGCCTGCTGCTCGCACTTGGGCTGATCGTCGTCCTCGGTCCGAGCGTGGTGAACGCCATTCTGGCGATCGGGTTCGGCTACATGACCACGACGACGCGGATCGTTTACGGCCTGACGCTGCGCTTGCGCACGGAGACCTATGTCGAGGCGTCCCGCAGCATGGGCGCCGGAACGGCCTGGCTCATCGGCAAGCATATCTTGCCGAACCTGGTCTCACCGCTTCTTGTGCAGGCCAGCTTCGTCTTTGCATTCGCGCAGCTTGGCGCGGCATCGCTGGATTTCCTCGGCCTCGGCGCGCCGCCGGAGATTCCGAGCTGGGGCAACATGCTGGCGGAATCGCGCACCTTCATCACCCGCGCGCCGTGGCTGCTGTTCTTTCCGGGCATGATGATCGTGGCAACTGCGTTTTCGCTCAACCTGGTCGGCGATGCCATGCGCGATCGCCTCGATCCCCGGTTCCGTCAGCTCCTTGGCGAGAAGGGCTAGATCGTGCTGTCCGTTCGCGACCTTACCGTGTCATTGGGGCCCGCGACTGCACCGGTCGATATCGTCGCCGGCGTGTCCTTCGAACTTGCCAAGGGCGAAATCCTCGGCCTCGTCGGCGAATCCGGCTGCGGCAAGAGCATGACCTCGCTCGCGGTGATGGGATTGCTGCCGCAGCCCGGCCCGCGGATCCGCACCGGCCGCGTCCTGTTGGAGGGCTGCGACGTGACACAGCTGCAGCCCTGGCAGCGCGTCGAAGCGGGCCACGGCCGCATGGCCATGATCTTTCAGGAGCCGATGACCTCGCTGAACCCCGTGCGTCGGATCGGCGATCAGATTGCCGAAGCCGTGCGCGTGCATGATCGCGTGTCCGACGCTCCGGCAACCGCCCGGGCACGCGAGCTGCTCGAGCTGGTGCGCATGCCGGATCCCGCAATGCAGCTGTCCGCGTATCCGCATCAACTCTCCGGCGGCCAGCGCCAGCGGATCATGATCGCGATCGCGCTGGCCTGCAGGCCCCAGGTTCTGATTGCCGATGAACCGACCACGGCCCTGGATGTCACCATCCAGGTGCAGGTTCTCGGCCTGCTGCGCGAGCTCTGCAACCGCCTGGACATGGCGATGTTGTTCATCACCCACGACATGGGGGTGATCGCGCAGCTCGCGGATCGCGTTTCGGTCATGTATGCGGGTCGGATCGTGGAGACCGCTGATGTCGCGGCGTTGTTCGGCAGACCGCGCCATCATTACACGCGCGGACTGATGGACTGCATGCCGTCGCGGAATTCCGGCGCGCGCCGCCTGCCAACCATCGCGGGCCAGCCGCCGGCACCCGGTACGGTCGCTGCCGGCTGCGTCTTTGCCTCACGATGCCCGGCGGCGCGCGAGCCGTGCCGCACGGCGGATCCGCCGCGCGCGGAAGTTTCGCGAGGACATGAAGTGCTCTGCGCCTTCCCCCTGGACGATGGGGGACCGCGATGAACGGAAACGCTGTCCTCGACATCAAGGACCTGAAGGTCTCCTTCAAGGTCAGGCGCGCCGGCCGAAAATATCAGGTGCGCGCGGTGGATGGCGTGTCGCTGTCGCTGGCAGAGGGCGAGGTGCTCGGAATCGTCGGCGAGTCAGGCTGCGGCAAGACCACGGTGGGCCGGTCCATCGTGGGGCTGGTCCGGCCCGACAGCGGCAGCATCAGCTTCAAGGGAAGGGACGTGACGGGCGCCGGCCTTCGCGACATGCGCCTGAACATCCGGATGGTGTTCCAGGATCCCTATGCATCGCTCAACCCGCGGCGCGCGATCGGAGACTCGGTCGCGGAGGCTGGCGATATCAACGGCTTCTTCACCAGTCGCAGCCAGCGCAGCGCCGCGATCGCCGCCACGCTGACGGCGGTCGGACTGGATCCGTCCTTCGCCGCTCGCTATCCGTACGAACTCAGTGGCGGACAGCGACAACGCGCCGGCATCGCGCGAACAATTCTCCCCTCTCCGTCCATCGTGATTGCCGACGAGCCGGTCTCGGCCCTCGACGTGTCGGTGCAGGCCCAGGTGCTCAACCTGATGATGGACCTGCGCGAGCAGCTCGGACTGTCGATGCTGTTCATCTCCCACGATCTCGGCGTCATCGGGCAAATCAGCAATCGTGTTGCCGTGATGTATATGGGCCGGATCGTGGAGCAGGCCGCAACGCGCACGGTTCTGGATGATCCGCGCCATCCCTATACGCGATCGCTGGTGGCGGCCATTCCGAAGCCGGACCCATCCAGGCGAATCCTCGGTGCCATCGAAACGGGTGAACCGCCAAGCCTCTTCAAGCGGCCAAGCGGCTGCGCCTACGCGCCACGTTGTCCGCTGGCCAGCGATCGCTGCCTAGTCGACGTTCCCGAACTTCGTTCCGTGGACGACAGAGCACTCGCCTGCCACAACGTATAGCCGGCGAGCACGTCTACCCTCATGATCGTCATCGGCTACGCCGAGCCGAGCCAAAGACCTCGGCAGTGTGTATAATCGCCGGCAACGTGGCGGAGTAGCAGAGCATGCTAACTTTTCTTGCATTCATCGGGACGTCGATCATCGTCATCGTCACGCCGGGGCCCGATACGGCGACGACAATCCGCAGCACCCTTTTGGCCGGGCGGACTGGCGGGATTTGCACGGCGGCCGGCATAGCAGTTGGACAGACAGTCTGGGCGCTGGCGACCAGCGTCGGCCTTGCTGCTCTCCTGGTGGCGTCGGCGCCACTGTTTCTCACGATCAAGTATTTGGGGGCCGCTTATCTTATCTATCTGGGCCTCGTCGCGTTGTACGAAGCCCTTTGGCCGCCGGAACAAGGTTCGGGGATCGCGGTGGAAATCCAGCCGCATGGCCGCGTAAGCCCTTGGATGGCCTTCAGGCAGGGCCTCATCAGCGATCTCGGCAATCCCAAGATGGCTGTTTTCTTCACCAGCCTGCTTCCCCAGTTTGCACCGATGGGCGGTTCGACCTTTGCCACACTGCTCGCTCTTGGAATTGTCTTTGCAGTCATGACCTTTCTCTGGCTCGCATTTTATGCCGCAGCCATTCACAAGGTGCGGCGTGCACTTCAACGCCCCACCGTGCGTCGCCTTGTGGAGGGCGCGACCGGAGCGGTCCTGATTGCCCTGGGTTTGCGCATCGCCACCGAGCAGCGGTAGAGCATACCAGGAAGCGTACTCTCACAAACCGACGTTCCGAACCCGCCGCGTGCTCAAAACGTCGGCGCGGTCATCTTTGCGCGCGGCACGTCGAACCGTTTGGCGCTGACTGAACACCAACCTTCTTGGATCTGGACCAAGCAAAGCGCGTCATCGACCTGCCTTGTTCGTTCGGGCTCAGCACAACCTCGATGCAATCGCGGTGCGGATCAGGAGGCGTGAGATGATCCTCGAATGGCGACGGAAAGCCGCAGCGCTGGCGGCCGGGTTCGCAACTGTCGCGGTGCTCGCGGTGGCGCCGGCGGCGGCACAGCGCACCGATATCGAAACGGTGCAGAAGCACTTCAATGCGCTGCTGGCCGCGGGAAAATATGAAGACGCACTCGTCGAATGGCAGAAGCTCGAGGCGGCCGTAAAGGCCCGATTCGGGACCGAGCACCCGAACTATGCCCTCATTCTGCTCAAGGTGGCCGTGACCTACCAGAACCAGGGCCGCTATGACGACGCCGAAGCCGCCTACAAGCGCGCTGCCGCGATCCTGGAGAAGGCGCTCGGGCCAAATCATCCGCTGGTCGCCACCGCGGTCGACGACATGGCCGCCGTGTACCTCTACGAAGCGCGTTACGACGAGGCCGAGGCGCTGTTCAAGCGCGCATTGGCGATCCGCGAACAGGCGCTCGGACCTGAACATCCGGACCTCGCCGCGACGTTGAACAACCTGGCCGTCGTGTATCAACGCCAGGGGCGCTTTGGCGAAGCAGAGCCGATGTTGAAGCGCGCGCTGGCGATCACGGAAAAAGCCCTCGGCCCGAACCATACCCAAGTCGCAGCCGCGCTTGTCAATCTCGGCCTTCTCTATCAAGACCAGGCGCGCTATGGCGACGCCGAAGGCCTGTTCCGGCGAGCGCTGGCGATCCAGGAGAAGGCCACCGGCCCGGTCCATCCGATCGTGGCCAACATCCTGCACAACCTTGCCTCGACCGCCGAGGACCAGGGCCGCACGGCCGAGGCTGAAGCGCTCTACAAGCGGGCGCTGGCGATCAAGGAAAAGATGCTGGGGCCGAACCACCCCGATCTGGCCGACACCCTCGACAATCTGGCCGTGCTGTACGGCGGCGAGAACCGCAGCGACGAGGCGGAGGCACTGTACCGGCGGGCGCTGACAATCCAGGAGCGGGCACTGGGTAAGGATCATCCCGACGTCGCGCACATCCTGAACAATCTCGCTCTCGAATTCGAGGCGCGCGGCAAGTACGCTGATGCCGAGGAACTCACTGCGCGCGCTGGCGATCTACGAGAAGGCCCTTGGCGCGAACCACCCCGACACCGCCAACGCCCTTCACAATCTTGCACGCGAGTATGCCGAGGCCGGCGATGGCGCCAACGCCCTCGCCTATTCACGCAAAGCCACCGCCGCGGTGCTGGCCCATGCCGCCCGAGAGGCCGATAGCGCCCGGCAAAAGCAGCGATCCGGCGGCCTCGTCGCGCAGCGCGCACTGTTCTTTCGCCGCCACGTCGCCAATCTTGCGCTTGCGGCGCGTCAACAGATCGCGCCCGAACCGACGCTCGCCCGCGAAGCATTCGAGATCGCGCAGTGGGCCGATCAGTCGTCCGCGGCGGTTGCCGTGCAGCAATTCGCAGCACGCTTCGCCTCCGGCGGCGGAGCACTTTCCGTCCTGGTGCGCGAGAACCAGGACCTCGCTGGCTCATGGCGCGACACCGACCGCAAGCTCGTCGAGGCTTTGTCGAAGCCTGAGGGCGATCGCGACCGCAAGACGATCGGTGCTTTGCGCCGGGCGAGCGGCGAGGCCGAGGCACGACTCGCCGAAAGCGACTCGAGGCTGGCGCGGGAGTTTCCGGAGTTTGCCGCACTCACAAGGCCGCGGCCGCTGGAGGTAAGCGCAGTCCAGAACCTGCTCGGCAGCGACGAGGCGCTGGTCTTCTTTCTGCCTGATGACAAGGAGAGCCGCGTCTTTGCGGTGACGCGCGACGGCTTCGCCTGGCACGACATCGCGCTCGGCGCCAACGCCTTGGCCGACAAGGTCAAGGCTTTCCGCCGCGGCCTCGATGTCGGCGAATGGGTGGCGGCGCGCAGCGCCGGCGCGCCGGGAATGTTCGACCTCGGCCTGGCGCGCGACCTCTACGTCGCCCTGCTCGACCCCGTCGACGCCTTGATCAGGGACAAGCGCCATTTGCTGGTGGTACCGACCGGCGCGCTCACTGCCCTGCCGTTTCATCTGCTGCTGACGCAGCAACCTGCCGCGCCGAATCCCACCGACATCGCGGGCTATCGCGACGCCTCCTGGCTGATCAAGCGGCAAGCCGTCAGCGTCCTGCCGTCGGTCGCGAGCCTCAAGGCATTGCGCGCCTATGCGCGCCAGCGGCCGGCGGCGCAGCCGATGATCGGCTTCGGCGATCCGGTGTTCGGCATGCCGGACGCGCGCGGCGCGGGTGCCGCCCCGGCCGGCGTCCCGTCGGCCGCCCCGCGGACAGCGGCACACACGCGTGCCTACACCGATTATTGGCAGGGCGCGGGCGTCGATCGCGCCATACTCGGCAAAGCACTGCCGCCCCTGCCCGAGACCGCCACCGAGCTTCGCGCGATTGCCCAGAAGGTCGGTGCGGCCGCGAGCGACCTTCATCTTGAAGCCGACGCGAGCGAGGCCAACGTGAAACGGCTGCCTCTCGCCGACTATCGAATCGTCTATTTCGCAACCCACGGTCTCGTTGCCGGCGACATCAAGGGTGTGGCCGAACCGTCGCTGGCGCTGAGCATTCCGCAACGTGCAAGTGATTTCGATGACGGACTGCTGACCGCGAGCGAGGTGGCCCAGCTCAAGCTGAATGCAGATTGGGTGGTGCTGTCGGCCTGCAACACCGTGGCGGGTGACAGGCCCGGCGCCGAGGCCCTGTCGGGGCTGGCGCGCGCCTTCTTTTATGCCGGCGCGCGCGCCCTGCTGGTTTCGCACTGGGCGGTCGCTTCCGATGCCGCGACCCGGCTCACGACCGCGACCTTCGACGCCATCAAGTCAGAACCCGGTATCGGCCGTGCCGAGGCCCTGCGCCGCGCCATGCTGGCCTATCTCGGCGATACGGCGAACCCGGACAATGCCTATCCGGCGTTCTGGGGACCGTTCTCCATCATCGGCGAAGGCGCTGCGCGGCGGGAGACGCTGGAATGACGAATTCAGGGCAGAGCCGTGGCGTGGCAACGGGGATTGGCTGACGCTCTGTCCGGCGAGTGCCTACCTACGGTTCTCGCTACCGGTCACCGTCTAAGCCGCCTGTGTGTCCAGGAAACGCTCGGCGTAGTGGCAGGCGACGAGGCGGCCGTCGAGCGGGCGCAGTAGCGGACGCTGCGTGCGGCAAAGATCCGTGACATAGGGGCAGCGGGTCGAGAACACGCAGCCTTTTGGCGGATCGAGCGGCGACGGCAGCTCGCCCTTCGGAACAATCCGCTTGCGATTGCGGCCGAGGCCCGGCGTCGCGTCAAGCAAGGCCTGGGTATAGGGATGCAACGGCCGCGCAAAGATGCGCTCTTTCGGCCCATGCTCCACTGCGATTCCCAGATACATGATCATCACGTCGTCGGCGATGTGACGGACCACGCCAAGATCGTGCGAGATGAAGAGGTAAGCCAGCCCCAGGTCGCGCTGCAGATCGGCCAGGAGGTTGAGAACCTGCGCCTGCACTGACATGTCGAGCGCCGAGACCGGCTCGTCGGCCACAAGCAGTTTTGGCCGCAACATCAAGGCGCGCGCGATGGCGATGCGCTGACGCTGGCCACCCGAGAACATGTGCGGATAGCGGCCATATTGCTCCGGCCGCAGCCCGACCTTCGCCATCATGTCGAGCGCCTGTGCGCGCCGCTCCTGCTTCGAAAGCGTGGTGTTGATGATCAGCGGCTCTTCAAGGATGGCGCCGACGCGCTTTCGGGGGTTGAGCGACCCGTAGGGGTTTTGAAATACGATCTGGACAGTTCGCCGCAATGTCCTCGCAGCGCCGGCCGGGGGATTGACGGCATCGACGCCGTCAAGCATCAGCGCGCCGGCGCTCGGCTTCTCGATGAGGGTCACAAGCCTTGCGAGCGTCGACTTGCCGCAACCGGATTCGCCAACCACCGCCAGCGTCTTGCCGGCATCGAGAGCGAACGACACGCCGCCCACGGCCTGCAGATGCGCGGGCGGTCGAAGCCAGCCCTGCTTGACCTCGTAACTGCGCTTGAGATCGGTGGCGGTGACGAGCGCCGTCATGACGTGGTCTCGCGCTCAGGGATCGGCGCGCTGCCGCCATCGGCCGCGATGCGCTCATCCCGTGTCGGATCGCCGAGCGGATAATGACAACGGATCAGGCCGTCCATCCAGGGGCGCAGATCGGGACGCACCTTGTCGGCCAGCGGCGTCGCATAGATGCAACGAGGACCAAACAGGCATCCCTGCGGCCGATCGCTCAGTCCCGGCACCACGCCAGGAATGGTGGCGAGCCGTCCGCCATCGCTTGCCTCCGGGCGTGCTGCCAGCAGCGCGGCCGTGTAGGGATGCTGCGGCGAGGCAAACAGGCTCTGCGTCGGGCGCTGCTCCATGATCTGGCCCGCATACATCACGGCGACGCGCTCGGTGGTATCAGAGACCACGCCCATGTTGTGCGTGATGAGGATCAGCGCCATGCCACGATCGCGTTGCAGGGACAAGAGAAGATCGAGGATCTGCGCCTGGATGGTGACATCGAGCGCCGTCGTGGGCTCATCCGCGATCAGGAGCTTTGGGTTGCAGGCGATCGCCATCGCGATCATGACGCGCTGGTTCATGCCGCCCGAGAGCTGGTGCGGATAGGCCGACAGCCGGCTCTCCGGCGCGGGAATGCCGACCTGCTCCAAAAGCTCGATCACGCGGCGCCGCGCGGCCTTGCGATCCATGCCTTCATGGACCTGCAACGTTTCGGCCAGCTGATAGCCGATCGTGAAGGAGGGATTGAGCGATGTCGTCGGCTCCTGGAAGATCATCGCGACGTCCTTGCCGGTGAGCGCGCGCCGCTCGCGCTCGGACAAGGTCTGCAGATCCCGTCCCTCGAACAGCAGCTTGTCGGCCCGAACGCGCCCCGGATAGGGCACCAACCCCATCAGGGCCAGCATGCCGACGCTCTTGCCGGAGCCGGATTCGCCGACAATCCCCAGCACCTCGCCCCTTTCGAGCATGATGTCGACGCCATCAACGGCGCGCACCATCCCGTGCTGGGATGGAAACTCGACCGACAGATTCTTGATCTCGAGCAGCGGCATCGGATCTACTTCAGTGCGCTATCGCTTGAGCTTCGGATCGAGCGCATCGCGCAATCCGTCGCCCAGAAGGTTGAAGGCCAGCACGGTCACGAGAATCGCCAGGCCCGGAAGCGTGACGACCCACCAGGCCCGGAGCACGAATTCGCGCGCGTCGGCCAGCATGGTTCCCCATTCCGGCAAAGGCGGCTGCGCACCGAGACCGAGAAAGCCGAGCGCGGCCGCGTCCAGGATTGCCGTCGAAATGCCGAGCGTGGCCTGCACGATGAGGGGCGCCGTGCAATTCGGCAGCACCTCCTTGAACATCAAGCGGAGCCGGCTGGCTCCTGCGACCTTGGCCGCGACGACGTAATCCTTCGAGACCTCGCTGATCACGGCGGCGCGGGCGATCCGCACATAGTGCGGCAGCAGCACGATCGCGACCGCCAGCATGGCATTCATCAGGCCTGGCCCCAGGATCGCGACGATCACGATCGCAAGCAAAAGGCTCGGCAGCGTCAACGTGATGTCCATGAGCCGCATGATCACGATCTCGATCACGCCGCGGAAGAAACCGGCGATCAGACCGAGCACCGTGCCTGTCACCACCGACAGGGTGACCACCACGATGCCGATCAGAAGCGACAGCCGCGCGCCATAGATGAGACGGGACAGAATATCGCGGCCGATCGCGTCGGTGCCGAGCGGATAGGCCATCGATCCGCCCTGCTGCCAGAACGGGGGCTTGAGAAAGACCGCATTGTTGGTCACGATCGGGGAATGCGGCGCAACGACATCGGCAAGGAGCGCGAGCAGAACCAGAACCACGATCACGACGAGGCCTGCCACGGCGCCGAAATTGGCCTTGAAGTCGGACCAGAACTGCGACAGCGGATGCGGCGGCGCGCCCGGTTGCGACACGATGGGAGTTTTGAGGACTTCGGCTGTCATCGCGTGTACCGGATGCGGGGGTTGATCAGTCCGTAGGCGACGTCGACCAGAAGATTGACGATCATGATGATTGCGCCGATCAGAAGCGTGCCGCCCTGCAGCACCGGATAGTCGCGGCGGTTGATGCCCTCGATCAGCCATTTGCCCACGCCCGGCCAGGAGAAGATGGTCTCGGTGAGGATCGCACCGGTAAAGAGCACGCCGACCTGAAGCCCGATCACCGTCACCACCGGGATCAGCGCATTGCGCAACGCATGGATTGCGATCACCCGGAAATACGGCAAGCCCTTGGCGCGGGCGGTACGGATGTAATCTTCGCCCAAAACCTCCAGCATGGCGGACCGCGTCATGCGGGCGATGACGGCGAGCGGCACCGTGCCGAGCACGATCATGGGCAGCACCAGATGCGACAGCGCCGAGCGAAACGCGCCGAAATCACCGGCCAGCAGCGCATCGATTAGCAGGAAGCCGGTCACCGGTTCGATGAAGTATTGCACCGCGATCCGGCCCGACACCGGAGTCCATCCAAGCTGTACCGAAAAAAGCAGGATCAGCAGCAATCCCCACCAGAAGATCGGCATCGAATAACCGGTCAGCGAGACGCCCATCACGCCATGATCGAAGATCGAGTTGCGGCGGACCGCGGCGATGATGCCGGCCGGCAATCCCAGGCACAGCGCAAACAGGATCGCGCAGACCGACAGCTCGATGGTCGCCGGGAACAACGTGCCAAATTCGGAAATCACCGGCTCATGGGTGACGATCGAGCGGCCGAAGTCGCCATGCACCAGCCGCGACAGGTAGAGGCCATATTGCACCAGCACGGGCTGATCGAAGCCGTACTCCTTGCGCAATTGCTCGTGCCTGAGAGGATCGATGCCACGTTCGCCCGCCATCGTCTCGATGGGATCGCCGGGAATCAGGCGGATCAGCACGAAGACAAGCAACGTGATCCCGATGAAGGTCGGAACCACAAGACTCAGCCGGGTAAAGATGAACCGGAGCATGTCGTTCCCTGCCACCCTCTCTGGATAAGGAGAGGGTCAAGAAGAATGGGCGGAGCAACGTTGGTCCGCTCCGCCCTTGTCTCCTGCTATTCCTTGACGTCGACGCCGTAGAAGGTGTGGCGACCGAACGGCGACAGCTTGAAGTCAATCACTCTCTTGGTCACGGGCTTCAACTGCACGGCATGCGCGATGGTGAACCACGGCGCCTGCTCCTTGAAGACCACCTGCGCCTGCTCGTACAGCTTGGTCCGCTCGGCCCGATCACTGATGGTCTTGGCCTTCACGACCAGATCGTCGAACGGCTTGTAGCAGAACTTGGCAATGTTTCCGCCGGATGCCGTTTGCGCGGAATCGCAGCCCAGCAAGGTGTGCAGGAAGTTGTCAGGATCGCCGTTGTCGCCGGTCCAGCCCAGCATGCCCATCTGATGTTCACCGGCCTGCATTCGCTTGCGGTATTCGCCCCATTCAAACGATTTGATTTCGGCCTTGACGCCGATCTTGGCGAGGTCGGCCTGCATCAGTTCGGCAATGCGCTTGGCGTTCGGATTGTAGGGCCGCTGCACCGGCATGGCCCACAGGTCGGTTTCGAAGCCATTCGGAAATCCTGCGTCGGCCAGGAGCTTCTTGGCCGCCTCCGGATCATAGGGATCGTCCTTGACCTCGTCGTTATAGGACCACATCGAGGGTGGGATGGGATTCTTGGCCGCGATGCCGGTCGACAGATAGACGGCGTCGATGATCGCTTTCTTGTCGATGGCCATGCTGATGGCCTTGCGCACGCGCACGTCGTCGAAGGGCTTCTTCTGCGTCTGGAAGGCCAGATAGCCGACATTGAGGCCCGGCTGCTCCAGGACGGTCACGTTCGGATCCTTCCTCATCGCGTCGATGTCGGCCGGGTTCGGATAGGGCATCACGTCGCATTCGCCCTTCTGAAGCTTGGCCCAGCGAACGGATGAATCCGGCGTGATCGAGTAGACGAGGTCGTCGATCTTCGCCTTGCCGCCCCAGAACGCGGGGAAGGCCTTGTATCGGATCACGGCGTCCTTCTGATACTGCACCAGATAGAACGGTCCGGTCCCGATCGGATCCTGATCGATCTTTTCGGGCGTGCCGGCCTTCAGCATTGCGTCCGCATATTCCTTCGACTGAATGGCCGCGAAAGCCATCGCGAGATCGGCAAGGAATGGAGCTTCCGGCCGGTTGAGCGTCACCTTGACGGTGTAGTCATCGACCTTCTCGACCGACTTCAACAATTTCGGCATCCCCATGTCGCCGAAATAGGAATGGTTCGAACTGGTGACCTTAAAGTACGGATTATCCTCTTTCCACTGCCGCTCGATCGAGAAGATGATGTCGTCGGCATTGAAGTCCCGCGTCGGCTTGAACGATTTGGACGTCGAATGCCACTTCACGCCCTTGCGCAGCTCGAAAGTATAGGTGGTGCCGTCAGGCGAGATCGTCCACTTCTCAGCGAGTGCCGGCACCACCTTCGTGCCGCCACGCTCGAACTCGACAATGCGATTGTAGATCGGCTCGTTGCCGTCGAACGACGTGCCTGTGGTGTTGACGCCGGGATAGAAGTTCTCCGGGCTGCCTTCCGAGCAGAAAATCAGGGTTTTGGCTGATACGGGCGAGGCCGCAGCCAGCGCCAAAGCGCAGACGCCGGCGAGCAGGGTTGATCTGTTCACTGTCGGAACTCCCTGTGAATTGTCTCGGCGCGGTTAGGCTGCGCCAAAGACGCCTGGGGCAAGATTGCGATTGAGATTGCGATCGGGCATTGCAGCTGTCAATGCGTCGGGCTTGAGCGCCTTGGCGTGCATTGCACGTTTGCCAGCTCTCGAAAACGGCCCGCAATTGCTTGCCGAGAACGAAGGCCAAACGCGATGCAGAAAGTCCATACTCGCTGGGATGTGCGGGCTGGCGGAGAGAGTGGGATTCGAACCCACGGTACGGTTTCCCGCACACACGCTTTCCAAGCGTGCGCCTTAAGCCACTCGGCCATCTCTCCGGAGCGCCCTCTCTTGAAGGGGCGCCGGCGATTTTGCAAGGGATCGCGGGTAAATCCGATGAATTTTCCGCAACATATTGTATTTACAGCATAAAAACTCACATCGCCGTGACTTCGGGAGCCCCTTTGGGCTGAACCCATCACGGGTTTGGCGCGACGATTCACCTGAAGACGCCAGACATGACCGGGGACGCCATGACCATCCGCAACACCCTCGCCGCCCTTTGCCTGATTTCGGCCCTTGGTGCTGCCTTTACCGGGCCTGCGAAGGCGCAGGCCTGCAGCAGGCTGGGCGTCGATGTGACCTGCGACGACGGGCGGCGCGGGGTGCTCGCTGGCGATACCATCCTATGGCCGGATGGGACCCGCTCCAGCTCCACGCCGCACCAGAGCATCATCATCGGCAACAAGAGCTCCGTGCATGTCGGGCCCGGCGTGTTTGTCGGCCAGGGCAAGGGCGTGGTGCCGATGGACGATCCGAACGCGCCGAACAAGCGGCAATGCGCGATCCTGGACGGCGTGTCGTATTGCTATTGAGGGCGCACCTCTCTCGGCGAGGGAGAGGCAGAGAGAGGTTAGATCAGCCGCACACCTGAGATCGCCGATTTCAGCCAGCGCAGCGCCTGCGGCGGTTGTGCCGCGAGTGGAGCTGCCGCGACTTTCTCGGTGCGGCACTTCTCCAGCTCGGCAACGAAATCCGACGACCATTGCTGGATGGTGTGACCCCGCAATTTCTTCATCATCGCGTCCCAGCGCATCTTGCGCTCGGTGAGCGGCATCGCCGCGGCGACCGCGATCGCGCGCGCCATGCCGTCGATGTCGTGCGGATTGACCAGCAGCGCGGTGTCGAGCTCGTTGGCCGCGCCGGCGAATTTCGACAGCACCAGCACCCCGGGATCGGCCGGGTTCTGCGCGGCGACATATTCCTTGGCGACGAGGTTCATGCCGTCATGCAGCGGCGTCACCACGCCGACCTGCGCAGTGCGGTAGAGGCCGGCGAGCACGGCCTGGCTAAAACCCTTGTTCAGATAGCGGATCGGCGTCCAGTCGACCTCACCATGGCGACCGTTGACGTCAGTGACGAGGCGGGCGACTTCGTTCTGGAGATTGCCATAGGCTTCGATGCCGCCGCGCGACGGATTGGCGATCTGGAGCAGCGAGATGCTGCGCGCGATTTGCGGCTGCTCGGTCCAGAGCCGGTCGAACGCGCAGATACGGTTGACGAGCCCCTTGGAATAGTCGAGCCGGTCGACGCCGATCGCGAGTCGCTCGCCATTGAGGCTGCGGCGCAGGCGCGAGACATCCGGATGCGAGGCTGATTTCGCGGCATAGGCAGCGAACTTCTCCGCGTCAATGCCGATCGGAAACACCTGGCAGCGCGTGCGGCCGTATTGCGAGAGCACGACGCCGTCCTCGATGATGAGGCCGAGCTCGCTACCGGCATAGCTAAGAAAATTCTGGCAATCACTCTCGGTCTGGAAACCGAGCAGATCATAGGCCAGCATCGTCGTGATCAGCTCACGATGATTGGGCACGCCCTGCATCACCGCGACGACCGGCCAAGGCGTGTGCAGGAAGAAGCCGATGGGATCATCGACGCCGAGATCCCGCAGCTCCGCGCCGAGCGCGAGGAAATGATAATCCTGCACCCAGAACGCCGTCTTGTTTTTGCGGAAGCGCATCAGCGCGCGCGCCATGAAGGCGTTGACCTCGCGATAGCTGACATAGTCGTCGCGCGAGACGCGGATCAGATCGCTGCGCGAGTGCAGCGCCGGCCACAAGGCCGAATTGGCGAAGCCTTCGTAGTAGCCGCCATAATGCGCCGCCGGCAGATCCAGCGTTGCGATCGCGCCCGTGCCCAGCGCCTCGATCTCGGCGAACGGCTCCTTCTGATGGCCATCACGCACGCGGCCGGAGGAGCCAACCCAGATAGCACCCGAATGCTCGACAACGGGAAGCAGCGCCGCTGCGAGGCCGCCCGTCATGGGTTCGTTGGGTTTGCCGCGCGCAACTCGATTTGAAACGACAACTAAGTTCACAGGTCGTCCCCTCCTGTTCATTCCACCCCGTTTAACTGCCGTTCATCAATATGGTTCCTGTCATCATTTCTACGAAATGAAACCAAAGTCAGGCGCGCGCGTTGGAACCTGTTTCCTTCGAGGGAACCCGACGATTTCATTCGAGAAAGATTGGTTTCGCACGGCCGGAAGAGACGCGCGCAGGTGCACTGCACGCGTGAAAATATGGCTATGAGATGACCGCGCCTTATTCCGACCTTGTGTCGTCAAGCAGCCGCGCAAGGAACGCACGTACGTCGTTCGGCGCATCGAAATGGCCGTTGACGCCCTTGGCACGACGGCCCACCGAGAAGGAGAGCCCGTTCATGTCGGGCATGATGGCGAAGACGGTTTCATCGGTGACGTCGTCGCCGATGAAGATCGGACGACGTCCCCTGAACGGCTCATGCTTCATCAGCTCGCGCACGCCGGTCGCCTTGGTGAACCCGGAATGCTTGATCTCGCAGACGAACTTGCCGGGCAGCACCTCGATCGGCGCATTGGGCAGATCGGCGCGGATCAGCGAGACGGCTTCGTAAATCGCCTTCTCCGCATGCGGCGCGAGGCGATAATGCAGCGCCAGCGAATAGCCCTTGTCCTCAAGCAGAATGCCGGGGCTGAGCTTTGCGATCGCAGCCAGGCGCCGCTTCAGCTCCTTGTCCATCGGCGGCGCGTGCACGTCGTCGGCCTCGTTGTCCACCGACAGCCGCATCTCCGCGCCGTGACCGGCGACCGCGCGAAACACATCGGGCGCGAAGATGAGGTCGATGTCGTTGAGCGAGCGGCCGCTGACCATGGCCAGGGCGCCGGACGTGCGCTCCGTCAGGCGAGTCAGCGTCTCCGAAAGGCCCGGCGGCACCCATACCTCGCGCGGCGTCGGCATCAGATCGAGCAGCGTCCCGTCGATGTCGAGCAGAATCGCGGTCTCGTCGAGATGCGGAACGAGCGCATGCGGCACAGGCACGGCATCGGGCGCTTCTTCGTCAGGCATGGCGGGCTTCTGGTCCGGTTCAGCGAGTTCGGATTTCATCAGTCTACTCCATGGAAGCGAGCGGCCGCGCGATTTGTTCGAGCGATTTGCGCTCTGCCGAGATGGCATAGCGCCATGCCACAATTGCGGCCGCGATCATCAGGACAGACCCCAGCAGATAGCCGGCGAACACGCTGTTGCGTGATCCCGTATCGATCAGCGCGCCGAACAGCGCAGGACCAATCACACCGCCGATGCCGGTGCCCACCGCATAGAACACCGCAATTGCCAATGCGCGGACCTCCAGCGGGAAGGTTTCGCTGACGGTGAGATAGGCCGCGCTCGCCGCGGGTGAAGCAAAGAAGAAGATCACCATCCAGGCGATGGTCTGCCCCTGCGCGCTCAACGCGCCGATCGAGAACAGATAGCCCGATAGCGCGAGCAAGAGGCCCGAGACGCCATAGGTGAACATGATCATGGCGCGACGGCCGAGCGTGTCGAACAGACGGCCGAGCAGAAGCGGGCCGAGGAAATTGCCGGCTGCGAATGGCAGCAGGTACCAGCCGACGTGATCGGCGCTGATGCCGTAGAAATCAGTCAGCACCAGCGCGAAAGTGAAGAAGATCGCGTTGTAGAAGAAGGCCTGCGCGACCATCAGC
The DNA here is from genome assembly GCF_028128665.1 of Bradyrhizobium sp. CCBAU 45384. NCBI lineage: Bacteria > Pseudomonadati > Pseudomonadota > Alphaproteobacteria > Hyphomicrobiales > Nitrobacteraceae > Bradyrhizobium > Bradyrhizobium sp. CCBAU 45384. The sequence goes on along the minus strand of NZ_LBIZ01000120.1, from coordinate 1,845 downwards.
ACCAGGCCAACCAGCGCGCGCTGGCGGTAGGTGCCGAACAGCGTCTGCGCGACTTCGCGGATCGGGGTGTGATCGCGCATCTTGAGCCGCATCTTGGGAAAACTCTCGCGGTCCGCCTCCTGATCATGCCCGAGCACCGAGCGCTCGATGTCGTCGACGATCTCGTGCGCCTGGTCGGGGCGGCCATGGATCATCAGCCAGCGCGGGCTTTCCGGGATCCACATCCGCATCAACAGCACGACGAGGCCGATGGTCGCGCCTATGAGATAGGCTAGACGCCAACCGATATCGGGGCCGATCGCGGCGGGATCGAGCAGCACGATGGCCGCGACGGCCCCCATCGCCGCCCCGATCCAGAAGCTGCCGTTGATGACCAGGTCAGTCCAGCCGCGATAGCGCGCGGGCACCAGCTCTTGAATGGTCGAGTTGATCGCGGTGTATTCGCCGCCGATGCCGGCACCGGTCAGGAAGCGGAACAGCGCGTAGCTGGCAATATCCCAAGACAGCGCAGTCGCCGCGGTCGCAGAAAGATAGAGCGCGAGCGTGATGAAGAACAGTTTCTTGCGGCCGATGCGGTCGGTCAGCCAGCCGAAGCCGAGCGCACCGAGCACGGCGCCGGCGAGGTAGGCGGAATTGGCGATTCCGAGATCGAGATTGGAGAAGCGCAGCGTCGGGCTCTGCTTCAGCGCACCCGAAAGCGCTCCCGCGAGCGTCACTTCGAGCCCGTCGAGAATCCAGGTGATGCCGAGCGCCAGCACGACACGGGTGTGGAAGCCGCTCCAGGGCAACGCATCGAGCCGCGCGGGAATGCTGGTCTCGACGATGCGATCGGTTGCGACCGCCGCCGAGACTGCAGGTCCATCATTCAGCGCTGCGCTCTGCTGCAATTCCATGGGGTTGCTGGGTCTGGGGGTGCGGCATTTCGCTTGCCACCTGCGACAACGTCGGCGCCATCCGCCGGTTCCCCTGGGAACGCCGGCGAATGCCGACCGTTTCCGCTGCAGCCGCAAGGAGTTGACGCATGGCTCAGGTCAGAAAGACGACACATTCGCGCAAAACGACGGGAAGCAAGAACACCAGCACGCGGCGCAGCGCCGCCCGCAAAGGCACAAAACGCGCCGCGCCAAAGCGCTGGTCGCAGCGTGTGACGAAGGAGAGCGACGCGCTCGATCTCAAACGCGGCGTGTTCAAACTCACCAGCCCCCGTAAGATCGCAGCCTCGCTGAAACGCTCGGCCGAGCACAGCGCGCGCCGCAAGACCGGCGCTTATCGCTCCGCGCTGTCGATGCTGACGTTCTACATCAACCGCGCCGGCAAGACCTTGCCGAAGATTCAGCGTGAGCGGCTGGAGAAGGCGAAGGTGGAGCTGAAGCGGGCGTTCGGGAGGGAATGAGGCGCGCCGCCCCTTACCCCGCTGTCGTCCGGACAGCGCGCGCTTGAGGCGCGCTCGTCCGGGACGACGGCGGAGCATGAAGCGACAGGCGGGTCCTACGCTGCCCGGATATTCGCCATGAACCGATCGAGCTCGGCGCGCAGGCGGGTGCTTTCGCTCGACAGCGTCTTCGCCGAGTTCAGAACCTCCTCCGAGGCTGAACCGGTTTCGGCCGCGCCGCGGTTGACCTGGCCGATGTCGGTCGCGGCGGTCTGGGTGCCCTGGGCGACGTTCTGGACGCTGCGGGCGATCTCCTGGGTTGCGGCGCCCTGCTCTTCCACTGCACTGGCAATCGAGGTCGAGATCGACGAGATCTTGCCGATGGTGGCACCGATCTCCTTGATCGCGGCGACCGACTCGGCCGTCGCACCCTGCATGCCCGCGATGTGCGAGGAGATCTCGTCGGTGGCCTT